>JAKIZT010000020.1 GCA_022707885.1 Caldisericales bacterium
TGTACATCTCCAGAATATGGCTGTTTGCGAATGGGGACACCCCCACGTGTGTGGGGAAGAGTGCAGATTGTACTGAGCGGCCGCCTGTTCAAAGGGGACACCCCCACGTGTGTGGGGAAGAGGAAAAGTCCCCGTGTAATAGTCAGTTTGTCCCAGGGACACCCCCACGTGTGTGGGGAAGAGAGAACCAGATTTTTATGATTGTCCCCCGCTAGAGGGACACCCCCACGTGTGTGGGGAAGAGTTTATTGCTTAACGGGCTTTACCCAGGTGCCTGGGGACACCCCCACGTGTGTGGGGAAGAGAGTTCTTTGGAGTTGTTCCGAGTAGCCATTTGAGGGACACCCCCACGTGTGTGGGGAAGAGTGTTCCCAGCCAAGTTTAAGTCCTCATACTATAGGGACACCCCCACGTGTGTGGGGAAGAGATCAATTTCATGATATTTTTGAGTCTTTCATGAGGGACACCCCCACGTGTGTGGGGAAGAGTATATACCCCCACTGGGTATAGTGCAAAATATAGGGACACCCCCACGTGTGTGGGGAAGAGCAGTCGCAAGCACAACTATCAGCGGCAAATAAAGGGACACCCCCACGTGTGTGGGGAAGAGCCACAAGCATGGCTTTGATTTGATCCTGATTCAGGGACACCCCCACGTGTGTGGGGAAGAGCCATTACCTTCTGTAGTTCTTCTGGTGCCAAGGGGGACACCCCCACGTGTGTGGGGAAGAGTAAATCCCAACTACTGGGGAGAGGGACCAAGTAGGGACACCCCCACGTGTGTGGGGAAGAGAAAAAATTCCTTTTCAAGTCTTGCCAAACACTGGGGACACCCCCACGTGTGTGGGGAAGAGACTAAAGAAAATGATATGCAGCCTACCCTGAAATAAAGAAAATCTTGTTTAAGTAATAAAACCTGTTCTAGTCTACATTTGTTTCACAAACAAATAAACAATTGGAAAAACCTATATTTCTTCGAGGTCAGCTTCACCAGTGTTATGCTCATCACCTGGCACCTCAGAAATGGCGCTTTTTGTTTGTGTTTTTTCTGGTATCGTGATGAGCTTTACACCTTCAAAATCCTGAACCAGCCTGCTGGTTTTTCCCCAAAAACGGATATCAAAACCTTGTTCGGTGGATGCGGAAAAAAGCATCATTGCAGCTCCACCCTTGCAGCCTCCACAAGCTTTTTCCCAGAGTTTTTCCCTGACAAGAGCAGATATATTGCCCACAAAAACCCCTGTTTTGAGTTCCAGCAGCCATCTGGTCAAATCTCCCCTGAGCGATGCAGGGACTTTTTCAAGGACCATTACAACCATTTATCGACTGGCCTTTGGAATCATTCCTGTTTTTCTGCTTTTAAAATGGTTTTCATTTTCAAAATGTGTTGTTGAGGGTCAGTATGCCTTATTCCATCAAGCTTTATAGTGTGTCCTTCCACTCCTTCTTCACCTGTTTCTGGCGCTACAGTAATCTCTGCGTCAAAGCGATGTTCTGGCAACATATAGTCCATAATCATGACTGTATATCTAGCTTTCTGCAAACCACCAACTGCGAATGTACCCTGACCTTTATCATCAACAAACTCACTCATTTCTAGCAGGTCAAAGTAATCTGCATATTGAAGGCCCTCATCTTCTGAATATACAATCAGAAATAGGCCCTCCTCAACAGTATCCGATGGTGCGTCTACAGTCCAGTTTATATTGATGACTGTATTCTCATCGCACCAAAACTTTGTTTCATGAGGTCGCATTGTGACCCTCTGGAATTGAACGGCACCGACCATGGCCATAACCAAGACCAGCATTATCAGTGTTGTCATTTTTTTCATCAAAACCTCCCTAGAACAATGGAAAATGATGGTTTACAAGTCCGAGTTGTAGTTTATTCCACCAGAAAGAACACCCTCTTCCGGGTCCCAAATAAAGTTTTGGGGGTCAAGATCAAAAGTTTCAGGTATTTCGGAAATGTAATCCGGAACAGCAAGACATTCTTTCATGTCTGCAATAATGCGACCCATCAGTTTTGTCGCCTTGAAGGAATCGCGCATTGCAATCCTGACACGCCTCTCAACCTCATAGTCTCCCTCGGAGATAACCTTGAAAGAAATGGGAATTGCCGTTTCAGTTTTGTATAAGTCTGCCACATCATACACAAAAGACAGCTGGAGGCCGGTGTGGATGAAACCAAGACCAGGCGAGTAACCAGCAGAAACGATTGCGGCATGGCAAATTCCATAAAGGCACGCATTTGCTGAGGTCAGGGCACGATTGATCGGGTTTGAAAAATCAAATTTTTTTGGGTCATATTCCCGGCCAGACCAGGGAACACCGGTTGCAGCGCTTTGCATGGCGTATGTATCCCTCATTCTGGCACCCTCTTTACCCCTTATCTGCCGAAGCGTCAGGGAAGGGTCAAGCAGTTCTTCAAAACGCTTTTCATACATTTTTCGGACAACCTTGAGTCTTGCTTCCGGATTTGAAACAAGCTTCGCCTGAAGAAGGAGATTGCGTGAAGACCTGCCCTTGCCAACACCGCAAGCATAGAACCTTACGCCCTCTTCCCCAGTCCAGAAAACAATACATCCTGAGTCAGCCAGATTTTTTATGGCCTGATGACTTATCTTTGTGCCCGGACCAAGGAAGAGGACAGAAAGGTTGGCAACAGGAATTGGCGTTTTGCCATTCAAATCAAATATGGCAATCGACTTTGCGTCCTGCTCGACAACGCAGTGCTCGACATAGACATGTGCGAGGCAATCCTCAAACCTGCTCAGCTCATGAAGATCTTTTATTTTTCTAACCTTTTATGGGCGCTATTGAAAGAAGGCCACAACCAAAAGCTTTTTCTCTGCCTATTCCAGTTTTCAAGGTTCGGGCAAAAAGGGGGACATCAACAACCCGCAATTGCCCCTCAAAGAGGTACATCTTGAAGTTTATGGAACGTCTTGATGAACCATCAGGACGATAATTCAATCCAACTGCAGAAAGCTGGCGGATTTGAAAACCAGAATTATTTGCTTTTCGCTCCATCCATTCAAAGACAGTTGGCGGATTTTTTGCCATTTTGTACTTATCCAGAAAATTCTGCGTGTAATACTCGCGAAGAGGGACAACATTTTTTGATCCAGATTTTTTGTATGTTGGATTCGCAACAAGACGAAAGGCAAAATCGGCACCAGCAAATTGGGTTGTGGAAAGATCAAGCACATTTGTACTCTCAACCATAAATCCGGGACCTAAAAAAGACCAGTCTGGTTTTACAGTTGATGAAGCAATTATGTACCCGTCTGTTTCCACCCGGAAAAGAAGGTTTGTTTTCTCCCTGCCGTTCCCTCCAAAATCTGGGAAAGCGGACATAAGCAATTTATGCAGTTTTTCAGTATCAGACATTGCATTTCGTGCATCGTGATTGCGAAAATCCGGCCTGATTTTTGAGAAATAAATCTCGTCCATATTTTTTATGCCTTTCCTTTGCCAAGAATGGCTGCTGGATCAATGTATGTATTGGAAACATAACGCTTCATGTATCTCTTGTCGAGCTTGCTGAAACTCAGCGGAACATCATTTTTTTCGGTCCCAGCATCCTGGTCGCACTCGGTTTGCATTCTCAAAAAATGAGCTTCCTGTCTGGAGCCAGCAAGCCAAGGAAGATTTGAGAGAATAGGATTTGATGAGCTTCCAGAGCTGCTATCCTGCAGCCAGCCTTCTTTTGCAGCCAGCCTTGAAAGGCCCTCCAGAAGAACCTCCTTCATATCATGGAGTTGAAGGGTGGCAACAAAAACTGGATGCGACGGCACAAAAGCCTTTCTTCCAAGAAAGATTGGCCAGACGGGTGACTTGACCCCGGCAGACAATTGTTCAATAAAACCGGGCTCTCCTATCAATCCAACCAGGAAATCGGCATCTGAAAGGTAATACCGGTTTGAAACTACAGTTGTCGATTTGCCGTTTGCAGTAGCAACACCATATTCCCTGCCTTTCCATTTGCCACCACCGGAAACATGATAGTCCCTTAAAACAGCGCCTTCCTTGAGGACAAGTACACCCATCTCCAGCCCCATGCATCTGGAGAGGAATTCTTTATCCTCCCTGCCAATTCCAAGAGAGCAGCCAAGCAGACCTATCACACCCGATCTGGAAGGCTCGATTCCTGTATCCCTGTATTCAAACCGGCTTTGTATGCCCCAGGCCTGCATTGGGCCGGCAAGCCTCAAAACCAGGGCAAACTTGTTTGAGGAATCCATTACTAAATGGCTCCAATGATTTTTTCAACAAGTTCCTTTTTGCCAGAAACTCTGGAAGAAGCAAGATTTTTGAGATCAACATTTTCAGTTGTGAAAAGGACGGCTGTTTTGACGCCATCGTTCGAATAGACAGACACAAGCCTTCCCCAATAATCATCAAAGCGTTCTATTGATGAAACAACAAGACCATTCTGGCCGGGGCCAACCGGTTTTTCAAACGCATTTGCAAGAGACCACGGAGCACAGGAGTCTTTCACGACAGCCATTACAAAACTGGGAGGATTTTGCGCTGCCATGCTGTTTTGTTTGCCTGTCGGGATTGCGGCAATTGAAGATTCAATAAATGCACGGACAGTTTTTTTGGAAAGTTCGTTGTCCCCATCAAGATTCGCCTTGAGCTGGTTGGTGTCAACTACGGAATATCGATAGAAACAGGCCGAATTGAATTCAACAGTACCTATCATACCCGCACCAGCATCTTCAGAAGCAAAATCTTTCTTCAGATCGTCAATGGCAGTGAAATAATCCATCTCCATGCTGACTTTGTTGGTGGAAATTGCATGGGCAACCTGACAGGCCGCATCGACATTGAAATCTGTATTTTCCGCAACCATCCTGCCAAAAAGCGCTATGTCGGAGGCTTTTGATTTAGGTTTAAACTCTTTTGCCGCCTCCTCTGGCTTCTTTTCACCAGAAAGAACTTTGGAGAACAGGTTTGCAAGCATCTTTATTTCGGAATCATCATAATGAATGAGCATCTTTGTTGCATCGCTGTCATCAATAGCTGTTTTGACCGCAGCTTTGATAAAATCATCCAGTTTTTTTGAGTTTTCGGTTTTGGCTGTTTTTTCCTTATCAGAAGTTTTTTGAACATCTTTGAGATCTTCCTGCAAGCCAAGTATTGCAATAATCTGATCTTTTAAGAGACGGGTCCTTTTTCCAACAGATGCATTCTGTTCCAAGTCATCAGATTTCAGGGCATTTGAAAAAGTCTCATTTGTCCTGATTGCCCTTTTAAGGCACTGGCTGGAAACCCTGGCACGCCTGACTCCACCAAACTCGCAATCCTTTGGGGCATTGGTGTCGTCACGGTTCAGGTTTGATGGCGCAAAATTCTGCAGTATGTGAAGCTCAATCTTCATTTTGTTCCTCCTCTTTCTGTGTTCCTTTTGTCTGTGAAAGTTCCGTTCTTTCTTCCTGCAAGAAAGATTTCATCCATTTTTTCTGAACACGCTTGTCATCGTTGTTCCACCATTTCAGGTCTTCGAGAAGAAAGCTCCAGTTAACTGGAACATCTTTTGATTTTGCAAGCGATACGGCGTGCCGCAGGTGATTTGGCAAATCGTCAAAATGTGAATTGATGATTGCAGTAAAACGTTTTTCTATTGACTCAGACTTAGAGTTTTTATTTATTTGGTTGAAGGTTTTTCCCAAGTCTCCTTCAAAATCTTTCACTAAATCTTGTTTTCCTTGGTACCAGAGAGCAAACAGGGAAGCTGTCAAAAAATAAATCTTCTCATCAAAAAGGTTTGTCTGGCCGGGTATCCTGGAATAAACATATTTGTACATTTCAGTGACCGTGCCCGGTTCCTTGCCAAGGCCTTTTCTTAATGTAGCAAGCCCTGCCCTGTCACTTTTTTCTACTAGATATTCCAGTGATTCCACAAAAGCAGATTTTGCTGTGATTTTCTTACTTTCAGGTATCATTGCTCGCCTCCATTGTCAATTTCATATTTATTTTTCAGTTTGGCTATTGACCTTTCAAGAACTTGCTGGCCTTTTATGATTGCATTTATGCCGCTTGCGTTAAATCTTATTTTTGTTGTGGCCCTGTTAAAAACATCCCTTGCCATTGATATGACCGTATTTTGCCAGTTGCTGAAGATCTCCCTGATTTTTATCTGGGAGGCATCATCCCAAAAGGCATCTTCATCATATTGCCCAAGATCATTTACAAACTTGGCAAAAGGTATTTGCAGTAGTGGCCAGAAATCGGCTTCAAGATCGATTTGAACTGATTTTTCTTTCCCAGCGAGGAGCTCTTCTACAATTGTTTGTGATGATCTTTTTAAGCCCCAGCTTATTTCCTTACCCATATTTAAAATAATTTCGATGCCATCAACAAAGCTTTCGTTTTTCATATAAGTGGCTGGTATGGGGAAGGTTTGTTGTGACCAGTCTTTTATTCTCTGGTTGGCTTCCTGGTAATGGCTGAAAAGAGAAATCTTGACATCCCCGTTTGAAATTTCTTTTGAATAAGTCTCTGAGAGAAATTTTGTCGTGAGAGCTGGCAGAAAATCATGCTTCGATGGTATTATCCGGGCAAGAAGAACATCCAGACTTCTCCAGATCTGTTTTTCAGGATCCAGTCTTATTTTGCTTTTCCAGCCACCCTCGCCAGGTTTTTTCCCCTCCCTGTAATTATAAATTACAAATGGATCGAGGATATTTTCATTTCCAGGAAAAACCAGTCCCTTTGTTCTTGCAAATGAAACTATAATATTTTGCTCGTTTCTGAAAAGTTTGGTTTTTCTGCTTTGCCAAGTCAGGTAGTCGATTATCCCTTCAACTTTTTTTATGTATACAAAATCACCTTTTTCAGTTTTTTGCCTACAGCCCGGCTCCTTCCATAAATAGTCAGGATCAACCTCAAAACTGGGCCGATCGGATAAATTTTCTGCAGGATATTCAAATTTTGACAAAACATCCAGCTCATGCAGTGGAACCAGATTCAGCAGGAGTGTTTGAAAGAGGGAGTTACCTTGCCAAAAATTAACAGCCTCTCCTCTCAATAATGAATCTTTTAAATACTTTGTTTCTTGACCATCATCATGATACTCTGCAGTACCTGCCGTGCCTATGTCAAAATTTTGGAATGCAAGCAATAGTCTTGCCGCTTCATCAGGATAAACAGATTTTGTGGAAGAGGAATCCGATTCGACAGTGTGGTCAAAAAGTGTTCCCTGACTGCTATTTGCGGCATACATCCTCATTTTTCCGATTGGCATCTTGCCATCTTCGGGGTCTTTTGATTCCTTCAGCTTCAGGTCAGGTTTCTGGTAAAATGGATATTCTGGGTGAAAAAGCCACATCCTTTCATGGACAGTTTCAAGGTAGGCAAGTATTTGTTCAATTGCGCCGCCAGGATCGGCATGAATGTTTTTCCAGTCATCAATCGACCAGATTTCATGCTTCCCGGGCCAACGCCTCTCCTCTCTGAATGCTGAGTACATTATGGCCAGAAGAAATCTGTAGATGCTGATTGCAACCATCGGAGAAACATCTGTGATTTCTCCGATGTTCTGGCTCATTTTGAATATATCTTTCAGGTTTAGTTCTTTGGATTCCCCATTCAGGGTGCACCAGATCCATGGCTCATCCTGGAGGTTGAATTCCTTTGCTTCCATCAATTTCCCTCCTTTGCAATCTCGAGCCCGAGCTCTCTGGAATAACGGAATTTTGCATCTGCAGCAGAAACCCAAACCCCACCGGTTTTCTTGAAGATTACTACTGGCATTTCCTTCAGGGAAGGCACATTGGCCCAAGATTCGGGTTTAGAAAGAGATTTCAATAATTCAAAATTTCTCCAGCCCGTAATTGTTAAAGAGTTTTGGGTCAATCTGCCAATTGCATGGGTGTTTTCGGGTGGCCTGGAGATATCAACAACCTGTTTTGTTTCAACATCCAGATATGTTTTTCCTCCATCCTCAAAAAGGCAAACCGCCTTAAAGGATGGACCATCGGAAAGCCTTGTTAATGGGGTAAATTTTTTTGGGTTGTCTGGATCATCATCGTCCGGTGCCCTGTAGTTTATGAAGGCAAACCTGAAATCATCAGCCTGTTTTTTCCCGGCCGGAATTTGTACCGGGCAGTCAATAATTATCCCTCTGGCTTTTGATTCTATCTCCTGGTTTTCTTCGTCAAATTTCTTTTTGAGTTTTTTCAGGTGCCCCTCGAGTTTCGCGGCATCCGGCCCCGAATCCCCATAAACTTCCTCGACCAGCTTTTTTACAGTATCGTCCCTGTCAGAGAAAGTATACGAATCGTCTTTCATTCTGTTTTCTAGAGTAAGCAGCGTTTTTACCAGAACATACTCTTCATAAACATATTTGCTGGGGCCAAAATCGGGGATTCCATCCTTTTTTTCCGGAAACTGGATAAACATCACAGGCTCAGAAACCTTTAATGGTCTTTGTTCTCTCCTGTGTCTGTGAAGCCTTCCAGCTCTTTGAACAAGGAGATCGATTGGAGAAAATTCGCTCACCATAACATCAAAATCAAGATCAAGGCTTTGCTCGATGACCTGAGTTGAAACGACAATGGCTTTTTTGGGCCTTTTTGCTTGCTGACCTTTGCCCATCATTGAAAGAACGCGATCTTCAATGCCAAGCCTGTCTGAGGCAGTAAATCTTGCATGGAAGAGAACAAGTTCCACATCGGCAGGTGTTTTTTCTTTTAAGTAGCGAAAAACTTCCTGAGACTGGTTTACGGTGTTGCATATCCAAGCCGCACAACCGCCCTGGTCGATTAGACTCATGATTGTGTCGGCAGTCTCCTGGATGCTGGATTCAGTTTTTTTGAATGTCACAACCGGCCTCACCTCCTTGTTTGACTGGAATGTGGCAGATTCAATTTTTCTGTTTTTGCTGGCATAAGTTATTGCAGGATAAGTATTTTTGGCCTCTCCCTTTACATTATCTCCACAAAAAGCTTTTAATAGCTCCCTCTTTCTTTTTTCCGGAAGGGTTGCTGAAAGAATTATTACTGAAGAGCCCAACTCTGAAAGCCAGCTTATGAGCATGTCAAGCAAATTGCTCATGTATGTATCATATGCGTGAACTTCATCAAAGATTACCGTTTTCCCAGCTACCCCAAAAAGTCTCACAAACATGTGTTTCACTTGAAGCACACCCATCAGGGACTGGTCAATTGTCCCTACGGCATAAGGTGTTATAAGTCCTTTCTTGGATTTTTGGAACCACGAATTGGCAACGATCGTGTCAGAGTAGCCCTGGTCATTTGCCCCAATTATCTTGAGCTCCCTGAAATCTTCATTAAAAAACTTCATTGAGTGCAAAAGATTTAAGGTAATCTTTTCTCCATGACCCCTCGAGAGGAAATTTTTGAAACGCGAAAACATCTGGTTTGATGTTGCCATAGTTGGCAAAGCAATATAGGCACCATGAGCAACATTTTGTCTTTGCCAGGAATCAAAGAGGTAGAATGCTGCTTCAGTTTTCCCTTCTCCAGTTGGTGCTTCGATTATTACTATCTGGTTTGAATCCATTTTCCCATCATTAGAGGTGGGGGCAATATCAATACACTTTTTCTGAAGTGGTCTCGGACCCTGACTAATCTCTGGGAATATGTATGAAAAAAGTTCTTCGCCATTCGCAAACATTTTTTGCTCGCCGGTTTCTTCAGGCCATACATTATCAACGGCTCTTGCAGCCGACTCTTTGGAGTGATTTAGGTAATCATCAATTGCGCTTGTGGAGTCATCGGGCTCATAAAATTCAAACCAGCTGGTTGATGAACCAACCCAGTCAGCAACAGAAACAAGGCCGGAGAGAAATGCAAAAAATGAGTCATTTAATTGAAGGGTTTTCAATGATTCATCTTTTGGGAGGGCTTCCAGTATCGCTTCCTTGAGTGTTTTTTCACCCATGTTCATCCCATAGATGCACTTGTAGTAATCGGACAGTAGCTCTTTGCGTGCTTCCAACCACGATGCAGATCCAGAGAAAAACTTGTGGCCAGCAAAATCTTGCCAGACATAGCAATCACTCATCAGTCCGTGATGTCCACCAAGAGATATGGCTATCTTCCTCCCAATTTGATTTATTAGTCTGTCCTTGTCTTTTGTGGACTCAAACTCTGAAAAAATCAATGAAGAGGTCATTGATCCATGATTTTTTGTCTTGTCGTTTACGGGAGGAAATTTCAAACCCTCAGCCGAGAGTTTTTTTGCTCCCTCAAGCCAAAGTCCCTGGAATGGCGGGGTAGCTTTTCCCAAATCATGCAATCCTGCAAGAAAGGCAATCTTTGAGGATAGGAAAAGATCATCCTCATTTTGATACAATGTTTTCAAATTCTTTTTTGCGTGGCCACTAACTACTCTCTCAAACATCTTTTCTGCAACACTGGCGACATCAACCATATGGAAGAGCAAGGGGTGGCTTTTTTTTATTACAACACTGTTATTTGTTGCATCTTTTTCCTGAAGAGTTTTCCCCCAAAAAAGCAATGATTTTTTCACAGTTTATCTCCACTATCTAAATGTTATAGATGATATTATACAAAAATATTATAGCACCTTTTTTCATCAACTCAACATGTCCATATAATCAACAACACATTAAATCATTATTCAAAATAGCTTTTCCATTTATACACATGACCTGTGACAGCATTTTGTCACAACCCTTCGTTTAGATTTTCGAAAATATTAAAATAGGCAAAAAAGATTGAAAACCACAAACACAAAAAACGATGTCTTCCAAAAATAGCGTTGAATAGTATTTGATTGTGCAATATTTTCAAAACCCATCATACATTTTTTCGACCATCTTTTTTACGAAACTACAATTAACAAAATCCAGGCATCAAATTGATATTTGATTTACTATTGATTCATGCAGTGTAGTTGATGTTACCTGGAGGATAGATTTATATTTATCCATGAAAAATAAATAACATTGGGGGTGGGATATGCGCAAATTTGTTGTTCCAGCACTGGCGATCATTTTGATATTCTCACAGGTTAGTTTTGCGGTGAGCAAAGATAACGGGGATGATTCAAAAACACAATTACAAACAGCTCGTACAGTACCTCCATCGACATTGAGTCAGAGTATTTACAATCTTTCATCAATAAATAGCGGTTTTTTGGCATCTGACACATTCTATGTGTTAGATAACAAGAATTTTAACTGGAAAAAGATGGATGATAATGGTTTCAAGGTAGGTGTTGGCCAGCAAGTAAAACTTCTCAGCCCTGGATACAAAGGGCCATCGAAAGTAAAATTTTCAGGTGACGACAATATTTTTGTGAGGGTTGGGACATGCCATGTTGGTAATATTTACAATTTTTGTGATGACTCGATCACTTATGAAGAGTATTTCCAGCCAGCCGGGAGCGTTGATCTCTCTAAAGCGGCACGAGAAATCATGCAAAACAAAGATTCTGGTGTTGTAATCAACATTACCAATGCTTCAGAAGAAGATACTGTCATTAAACCAGGGCCAGCCAAAAATGAATTTGGAAGAGTGCACACCATGACCATAAATCCTATGAAATCAGTGGCTACAAGCCCAGTTGAAACAAACATCCCGGCGGTAGCTGATTTTGCCTCACTTGTGAACGATAACGGCCAGGTAACAAAGTATGTCCTTCCAAATACAAGACTGGATGTGACGAATTATGTTATTCAGGAGCCACCACAGAGCATTATTTCCAATACATACATAAACTATGAGTTTGGCAACTTGCAAAATGTTTACATAACGGAGGCCGCCCTTGATTTTTCCAATGTTATCAATTCATGTGTTAGCACAAATATTGGAATATTAAATGTTGGCACAAACTGGAATGGGCAAGACATAAAATGGGAGAACCAGCCCCAGGGATATCTGATAGATACATTCCAGTGCCCATCAGGGTGTGGGATTCTTGACATAACAGCTGCTGTTAGAGAAGCCAGTAGCACTTCAGCAATCATTGGGCTTGGTTTCAAGCAACAAGATATTGCATCAACACTTTGTATTGTAAACCAACCTTTGCCGGTCATGACAATAAAGTATGTCTATTACGAACCAGATGAAACACTTGGCAGCTATATACAAGCAAATTGGAATGGAGACTGCCTTGGAAATGACATCGGCAAAGAGCACCAGACATTTTATGAAGAGCTGAATGATGGAAACCACCTTCTGAATACTGCCAACCTGAATTTTATTACTGATTTCAGTCCGTTCTCGCTGCCGGTCAAAGGGTCATCTGCTTTGTCGATGAATTTCTCGATTACATATAATTCGCAATCCTATATTGATACTGGTGTTGGCTGGGGATGGGTACACAATTATCAGGTGAGATTGACCCCGTGGTGTGAGGATTATCTTATATTGCGTGGATCAACTGGCACGCTCACAAGGCTTGCCAGTCAGGGCACAACCCCCAGGTCATGGAAAGCAGAAAAATCGCACCTCATGGCTGAAGAATTCTTTGATGAGGAGAGTAATCCGTGGATAAGATTACACCACAAGGATGGCACAAAGATTGAATTCAAGTTGATGCCAGGTGGCAATTATCTGCCAGTGAAATACCTGGATTGTCAGGGGAGATATTTCTATCTTTATTACTCTCTAGACGGGCTTTTGACTAATGTAAGGAATGATTATTCGAGCAGAAATCTGGAATTCTTCTATCTCCCTGGAACAACCAGATTGGTGAAAGTCAGGGATAATACAACAGATCCTACTGATTGCGAATTTGAGTATGGAACTTACCCAAGCGGGCTTACCTATCTGAAGAACATAAAATTAAATGGCGTCTATGTTTACGAAGATATTGAATACACTCAGCTTGGAGAGATGAAACCAAAGGGTTTGAATATCGAATACAAACAAGGGGAACCGGGGAAAGTAGAGTTCACAGACCACCACATACCGAACAACCAGGAAGAATCAGTGCAAAGATGGCACTGGCGAATTCACCAATCGCAAGATTGCCACTACTTTTATGATCAATACACAACAAAAACGACTGAGGACAACGTATTGGGCATAGGATATAAGGGAGATCCGCTTGAAGAAGTGGTCTGGTGTGATTATCCAACCAATCCTACTTGTGATTTGGTAAAACTTTGGACCTACACATACAACGATTATGGTGATCTCAAGAGCATCATAAAAGGATGTGAATTTCAAGGTACAACATACACGTATGACTATGAAGTTGAAGGATCTCCATCACACACGGGTCAGGTTGCAAAAGTCCAGTATGATGCTCCATTAAACAAGCAAAGACCGGAGACTACATACGAATATACTGATCAATGCGGAAACATGATGAAATCCAAAAATGGGAATGGTTCTGAAACTACCTACGAATATTATGATAATGGATTGCCAAGGAGGGTTAACCATCCAACGGGTGAAACAAGAGAAATTGAGTATGACGCTTCAAATCAGCCAATAAAGCTAAAATCAAGCTCTTGTGGTAGCGGAACAATTGAAACCACAATGACGTGGACCGATGACGGGAAACCATTGGGAATCAATTATCCAACAGGAGAGGACTACAATTTTATTTATGACCAGAAGGACAGATTGTCAAAAGTCACCGGCACTTATCCGGCCGAATTCTCGTATAATACAAAAGGGCAAATCTCGCAGATTGTTGAAGGTCCGACAAATCACACTGTTACATCTAGCTTCAATTATGACACAAAAGGGAGAGTCTCATCAATCACAAAAGATAATCAGACTTCAAGCTATGAGTACCTGAGCGAGACCGGCCTGTTGAAAAAAACGACTGATCCTCAAGGCAAAGAAACCAACATTTACTACAACGATGATTCAACGATAAAAAAGATTGTCCACCCGGGAAACCGCACGGAAGAATGGCTAAAAGACCAAAATGGCAGGATAAACAGGTATGTGCCTCCAGATGGGCATCTGATCACTCTTGAATACACTGATAACGGCAGAATAAACAAAGTCTCTTGGGAAGATGGTTACTATCTTGCTGCAACATACGATGATTGGGGCCGTCCAACAAGATTGACTGACCCCAATGGCAATCACCAGGACCGCACTTACAAAAATCTGACTAATCTGGTCGCATCAACCTCTGATGAAATGGGGAAGACAACCAATTACACATATGACAACGCTGGAAGGATGACCAAAGTTGAGGCGCCCAACGGTGCCCAGACAAATCTAACATACAATCCCTGTGGCATCTCGGAAGTCGAAAATGACTTGGGGAATACTGCCAGCTACACTTATGACGATGCAGGCAGAATATCATCTGTAACTGATGCAAAGGGAAAAGTCTGGTCCTATACCTATCAGGACGGCAACCTCATAAAGAAAACTGATCCGAAAAATCATGAAACTACATACACATACGACGACTGGCAGAGGCCAACAAACGTCTACTGGCCTGGGGTCCAGGAACCAGAGGTCTCCGAGTTCACGAATGATAGCCTCAAAACATCGTTTACAAATGGCGAGAGCCAGGAGATGCAGTTCACCTATGACCTCCTAAAACGCATGTCAGGTGTCACTCATTCCGATTCCTCGACCATAACCTATGCCTTCAGCCAATTGACTGGCGATATTACCTCGATCACGGAGCCGCTTGGCACACATTCATTCACCTATGCGGCCAGCGGCGAACTGACAAGATACGTCTCGCCATACAACTGGCAGGTCGATTACACAAGGGGTAGCGGCGCACTTCTGACTTCAAAAACCAACCCCAGGGGAAACTACACTTACAGCTACACAAACAGGAGATTAACTGGTTTCAAGCCACCGGAACTGCTCAGCTCGGTGGCGTACCAATACAATGCCTCGGGAAGGCTCACAAAGAAAACTGTGCCAGGCCTGCAAGATGTAGTTTATGACTACACACTCAACG
>JAKIZT010000021.1 GCA_022707885.1 Caldisericales bacterium
TGTGTTTGAGCTGGCAACAAACGAAGTGATTGATGCGAGAGGTTATCTCTTGTCATTTGCTACGATTGATCCACAGAAGTTTGTGGTCATTGATGCAAGAATTGGGAAGGTCGCTTTTGAGAGGCCGTTTTATCCGGAAGCTGCCAATTTCTTTGGTAATGTTCTTTATTATCAGTCCTGGTTTGATTGCGGTGCAGTTGATACGGCCACCTGGAAAACACTCTGGAGATTTGGTTCTGGCGGGGAAGCCGGGGAATATGATGGCTACAAGTACTATTTCCAGAACATGGTTTTTGGGGAAAAGGACGAGGGGCCGCTTCTCCGGTTTGAAGCCGTCGACCTGAAAACCGGACTTCTGGAGCCTTATGAATATCTGGTTCCATACAACTGGTCGGAAATTGTTTTTACAAAACACGGAATTGTCACCTTGCCAACTGAACAGAGCTTTTCAAGGGGTGTCAGGCAAGGCTTTGCGCTTTTTGCCCCAGGTCTTGCCGAACCCATTTATTCATTGCACAAGAATCTGGGCGGATGGGTGAAGCACTATGAAATAACCGATAACGGAGAATCTTTGTTGCTGGAGATGGTGATTCCATCAACTGGCGAGACTCGCAGATACAAGTTTGTAATTGCAAACGGTTCCATTGAATTTCTGAAGTAAACAGGCAGGCGTAGTCAGAAGTTCAAAGGGTTATGGGTTCGATTGTTTTGAGGTTGTCACTTTTCTTCCAGATATTTACACACCCTGTGGTACAGTGTCACAGGAGCCTGGTTTTTGAAGGCTTCGACAACATTGAATGACCAGACGGAGTTTTTTGAATAGAGCGTGCAATTCTCAACTTTGGAGTCGAAAAATGCCGCCTCAACCTCTTCTGGTGTGTCTTCAAAATCTATCTTTGAAAGGTAATGGATTTCGCTTGTGAAGTAGTCAAAAACCCTTGTTTTGAAGGCTGAGATCTTGTGTTTGCCGAGAGATTCGTAGCTGACGATGAAAATGATATTTTCTCCGCCGTTTTCATTAAAACTCGTACAGGCCAGCAATTTTGCATTTTTCGTCTGGCTGATGTCATCATAAGCCAGGTATACAGCTTTCTGGGGTGCTTGCTGTTTCCCGCCATAATAGGACACACAGCCATTCACGAAAAACAGGCCCCTGTCAAAAGGAAAGAGCATGTTCGCGAGGCCAGGGCGCACACCGTCATGTTTTATCGAGAATACGAACCTGGATTCCATCTGGTCGAACAAAAACAGCTTTTGGCCGTCATAGATTGAGATGATTCCCCTGTCTGGGTTTTTGGTGTTTCCGCAGATGAAGGATTTTTCGATGTCACCCCTGGTTCCAAGCGGGATTTTTTTGTACGGGGTTATTTTTTCCCTGAACACGGTGTAAAAAATCAGGTTTGTGCCATCGTAGCCGATCAGGTCGCCGGAGCCGTTTTTGTAATTTTCCGCAAAAATGGTTTTGGGCCCAAGCGAGTATGATGCCAAGAGCTCGCCGGTGTTGCTGTAATGGAAAACTTCCCCTCGTTTGTTTGTGCAGAGAATGATTGTTTTGTTGTCATCAAATGGCAGGTACCGGCCAATTATTGTGTCTGCGTATGTCTCCACATAAAAAGCTTTCTCAAAATACTTGTAGTAGTCAGAAAAAACCGTGTGGACATTTTCAACCTTATAGAAAACAAGAACGTTGCTTGTGTAACTTTCAAAAATGGCCGCAATGTTGGTTGTACTGGTGTCATGACTGCCTGGAATCGGGTCTTTTTTGATATTTATGCTTAGAAGTTTATCAGAAGATCCTATTTTGGTCAGCGTTTCTTTGAGGTCTTCCGTGAAAATGCGCAGGCCGCCGTCTGATTTGTCAAAGACAACCGGCAAATACCTCCTGCTTGTGTCTTTGGGGTCCCCGTACAGATAGCCGACGATTTCCCTGTCGGTGTTGCTTGCCACCAGCTTGAGTTTTGCACGCCCCGGATCAAGAATTATCGCGGCCGAAACCAGCGAGCCAAACACCAGAATTATTGCCACCCAGTAAATCAAATATTTGTTTGCCCTTGCCCCTGTTTGCCCAACTGCGCTCATTTTTTGTGCCTCCAGCTGCTTTTTTGCCTACCCAAACACCCATGCAAACCAAAACTTGGGTTTGTATCCTATTTGACACCCGAGGTGATGGTTATTTTTTTGGTTTTCTGGTCGTAATCAAGTTTGCAGCCGAGGTTTTCGGCAAGGAACCTCATCGGGACAAGTGTCCTTCCACCAGAGATTATTGGCACCACCTTGGGATTTTTGGGGTCTATCTGGATTTCTTTCGCGTTGACAGTCGCTTTTTCATAACCAATCCTCATTCTGATCGTGTTGCCATTTAGTGTAACTGTGATTTGTTTCCATTCGTCTTTCCATAGTGTGTCGCCACCCATTGGTTCGGCCACAAATTTCGCAGGCAGGTATGTGACTCCACCGATTGTCTGGAGTTTTACTCCCATGTCCTGCTCTGCTCCGTCAGCCTTGAATTTGCTGCTGCCAATCTGGAATTCCAGCTTTTTTGCTGCACCTTCGGAAAGGCAATAGAGAGAGTTTGGTTTGTTGACCACGAAGAGATAGTCTTTTATGGGCACGACGAAAGACCTGCGGCTGATGTACGAGGTTTTATAGTCGCTACTGCCGTCAACACAGAAATCAAAACTTCCTGTTCGCGTGTTTGTCAAGGTGTTGAATATTTCGAGGTTGCTACTCTCAAAGAAGGAAGAATCCAGGGAAGAATAGTTGTTTGCGTAAGCGTAGTCCCCGGACCTTGCGTAGCAATTCATATATGATTTGTCTTCCCAGATGCATTCGCCAGTTTCTATGTCAATGAACATATCTCTACATCTGAGCTTGCCATCAGAAAGCGGGTTTTCATCGCAATAAAGTGGCAGTGAGTAGAGTTTTTTACCGCTGGATGCATCAAAACAGCATAGGCCCTCCCAATGATAATAGTAAGTATGGCATTCAATTTGTGCACACACAATGTTATTTTTTATAAAAATATTGCCAGCTTTCATATATCTTGATGTGCCGTAAAGAGCCTGATTTGTTTCATCTGGATTAAAAAATCTTTGTTCCCAGATCAGCTTACCATTTGTAGCATCAAGACATGACAGTATTAATGAGATACCTTCATCTGGATGTCCATCACCAATGTTTTTCCTGCCTTCTGGTCGGCATAAATATACTCTGTTTGAGTCAAACGCTATTTGGAAAATAAGGTCTCCGTCACTATTATTATAATTTTTGCTTTCCTTGCGTTTTGTTTGTGCCATCCAGAGCGTCTTGCCTGTTTTGGAATCCAGGCAATACAAATCTCCAACGAAAACAAAGACCTTTCCTTTGTAGTAATAGATTTTATCAACTTTTACTTCCGGATCCATTTTAAAATTACCAGCTGTCCAGAGCTTTTTCCCTCTTGCCTCGTCATATTTGTGCACCTGTTTTCCATCTGCAACATAAAAAGCACCTTCATGGTCCGGGGTGCCAAGCGTTTTGCATTCCGGTGACTTGATGAATATTGTTTTCTTCAAACCATCAAGGCTGTAATTTTCCAGGGCACCATTGTTTAGTGCAACAACCTTGTCCTTTGTGAGATAGGCGTCTGGCCAGGCCATCACTTTTTTCAAGTTCTTCTTTGGCCCGCATGCTTCCGGGTAAATGAACAGGTGATTGATCTCGTTTTCCAGGAAAGAATCTGTGCATGCCATTTCTGGTTTTTTGTTTTCAACATAACCCCTCAACTGGAAACGTTTTTCTGGCCCCGGCCACCTGATTACCAGTTCCCCCCTGAGCACCTTTCCATTCTCTGGCGGTGTGTTTCCCGAAAGGTCCATTGTCAGTTTGAGCTTTTTCTTTTCGCCAGGTTCAAAGGCGAGCTCGCTTGTTTCTGCCGTCACCGATGGAGTTGTGACCTCGATGGTTGTTTTCACCTGGTTTTTTGAGAGGTTTTCAATTGTAGCCCAGATGTCCTTTTTTGTTCCGGGGGCAACCGTCCTGAAATCATAAAAATTTTCATCCAGCAGAAACCCATCGCCGCTGGAATAGCAATAAACGCTCCCATTGTCTTTAACTACAAAGAGTTTGTCGCCGGCACAGGCTATTAGCCCTGATCCAAACCCGTTTGGGGTCCAAAATCTCCAGTTCGGTGTGGAGTTTTCCTGGAAAGAGCCTGATTTTGTATTGAAACCAAACAAATTCATTGCGCTGAGAAAATAGATTTTGTCCCTGGCAATCATTGGGTAACTTGATATCCTTAGTTCCAGTTTCCTTATAATTTCCCCGTTGAAAGCATTTACAATGTTAACATTGTAATAAGGATATTTTTGATATTTATCATAATAGTCTTCTGTGCCAGCTCTGTTTAAAAAAACATCACCAGGTACAATGCCAATTGTCACAAGAAATCCATTCGCGGCAAACATTGATGGAGCTTCATAACCTATAGCATGATTAATAGATGTTTCCCACAATTTTTTGCCAGTCGCCCCATCTATTCCTATTCCTGAGATGTTGCCGCATATCAAGATGCCATTTGTACAAAACATATTCGAATCATCCGCGCCTAATTTTGATGGATCGTTTTCCCAGATCTTTTTTCCAGTCCTGGCATCCAGACAGGTCAGTTTTTTTATTTTTATATAATCGTAATAATATGAGAAATATTTTCCATCACCAACAGCAAACTTGTTGCTTTTAGTTTCCCACAGCTTTTTTCCATCTTTTGTGTCATAACAGCCATTTTGGGAATAGAGCAATCCATCATACACCATGAAATTAGAGTTATCAGGAACGAAATTGCTCCACAGTGTTTCACCCGTTGCCCCCAAAAGGCACGTCAACGTATGTCTTATTTTGGCATACAATTTTCCATTGTACCAAATCATATTCTCTGTATAGAACTCCCTCTCCCAGTCAAGCTTGCCGCTTGATGAATCAAAACATCTTAAATAATGAATCTTTCTTATGATATTGGAAGATTTTTCGTTATCGGTAATCTTGTCATAAGTGAACAGCTTTCCATCGCCACATAATACCCCAGTTGGTATTTTAAACCCTATATGGGCATCTTTATTGCTCTCCTCATTGTTGCCTGGCCCATGTTTCCATAATAACGTTAACTTGTTTAGATCCAGATTGGAGCTTGTTGGTGTCCTTCCACCTCCGTCGCCGTCCTCGTTTGGCCATGATGGCAGACCGGCGTCTTTGTATGAAATGGCATTGAGACCTATCAGACCGTCGTCCCATTTTATTTTTACCGGGACCACCTTTGTTCCCGGGGTAGTATCAACTCTACCAATTGTTGCCTCGATCTGAATCTTTTTTTCTGGCTCCAGGGAGAACTGGTCTGGCTTGAAAGAAATACTGCCATCATCTGCTTCTGCCGTGATATTTTTTGTCTTGCCCGTGTAATTTGTGAGCTCAAACGAGAGTTTTGAAAGTTTTGTTCCAAAATCCAGCGAGGGGGTGTCTATTTCAATGCTGTCAAAATCTCTGTAACAATAGGGCGTGTACGTTTTTTGAAAACTGATATTTATTAAATCGCCAATAATTATTTTCCCTCCACCAGCGCAAACCGGAATGCCAGGCACTTCAAAAAAACCAGTCAGATTCCCATTCGAAATATTATAGTAGAGCATTTTTTTGCCATTGCTCATGACCACACTGTTGCCCATTATCATGACTGATTCCGGAGTGTTGTCATTTAGTGGTTTCGACCACAGCAATTTTCCGTTTGATGCATCCAGGCATGACAGCTGGCCATTTTTTTCTGAAACGACTCTCTTGTTGCCGACGCATAATAATTTACCCTCGAAAAGCCACAATTTTTTCCCTGTATTTGGGTCCGAGCATCTTACAAAAGTTTCTTTTTTGCCAGTCTCTGCCGCATTGGAAATTACCCCTTCGGGCATAATGATTGGATCCCCACCAAAACTCCCTGTTTTCCAGATTATTTTTCCTGTATTGATGTTCATGCAATATAACCTGTCGGCACTGTAGTACAAAAGATTAAGATTTATAGCTATCCCATATTCAATTGGTCCAGTCTCTTTGAGGATTATTTTGTCATTGTATGTTTTTTTGCCTGTGCTCTGGTCAAAAACATCAATGTATATGTTCTGGGTTCCTTTAACACTGCCACTACGAATTGATTCGATGGCAATTTTCCCATTTTTGGCGCATATAGATTGTGAATCCTGCCTTTTGGTTTGGCTCCAAATTACTTTGAGTGTATAAGGGTCTACACAAAAAATCCAATAACTTGCATCCAGAAACATTTTGTCGCCATCAAAATAGAATCTTTCTATCTTTTTTCCAAGGTCTCTTTCCAATACTATTTTTCCACTTTCTGGGTCTATCACTGATATATTGGTATCTATGAATTTGTAAAAGAATCCGTTCCAGTATGCATCTGGGCTCTTATCCCAAAATTTATTCGAGTGGATACTTGGGTTGCCATCCCATATTTTTTTAAGCATCGTTCTTTTTGGAAGCTGGTTTGCAGGCACATATTTTTTGCCTTCCACATTGCTTCTGTTGTTTGTGTACGTAAAAGAATCCCCTGCAGTTTTGCAGAAGGTGAATGGTATCTTTTTGGAGCTATCACCCCAGGAGAGCGCTATTTCCCCATTTGACTGGCCGAGTTTTACCAGGTCCAGATTTGGGGTAACCGTCAATTTGTAGTTTGATTTTGGGGCAATGGTAAATTTTTCCGATGAAAGCTTAACTGGCCCTGTTTTTGCGGCCGTCATCTCGATATTTTCATCGCCATTGTTTTTTATTTTGATGTCCTTTGATGTATTTTTATTGGCTTCCAAAAGCCCAAATCTCATTGCGAATTTATCAATACTGATTTTGCCTTGAGAAACAAAAGATAACAATCTTGCATTTTTTGTCAAAACAAATAATCTCCCCATCGACGGAATTACATCAATATTAGATTGAACCCCAATTTCTTCTTCATAAAGAATATTACCATCTGCGCATGAGGCAACAATCAGGCTTTTGCCTGCAACAAAAAATAACCTGCCATTTGATGAAGTTGGAGAACACAGGATTGCTCCATTGTAATCTTTTTCCCAAATCATATTTCCATTGTTTGCTTGCAAACACTTGATCCCACCATCTTTTGTTGCCAAGTAAATTTTACCTTCTACTATTACAGGATTTAGGAGTTCCCTGCCCTCTACCGGAAATGAAAATATCTTCTTGCATTTATCAGTGCTCAAGCAATACAAATAAGGCTCCCCGTTTTCTTCGTCATGGCCGATAAGATATATTTTCCCTTGGTCTATTATAGGGTAAGTATTTTCGTAAAAGTGGAAATCCATTTCAGATCGCCAGATTTGTGATCCCTTAGATTGGTCAATGCAGTGGATAACCCAGGGATCATGGGTACCATAATAAATTTTCCCATCGGATATGGAATGCCAGGTTATAATTGTTTCATCCGAAGCATGTTCCCAAATTTTTTTACCATTTGCAAAATCGAGACAATAAACATACCCTTCACTTGATGTGGCATATATCTTGCCAGAATTGACGAGTGGTGAACCGTTTATTTGATCATATTCCTTATCTGTAGAGGAATAGCTCCACATTTTAGTGCCATTTGAATAATCAAAAGAGTGGATTCCTCCATTGCGTAATGCAATTAATCTCCCCCCAGCTACAGTAAATTGATCCGTTTGATCGGTAGATTTTTCTTCCCAGACCAGAGTTCCGTTTTGTGGATTGATAGCATAAATATGTCCCCTGTTTCCTGTTATATCATCATTGTTTACTGCAAGAAAAACCATATTATCAAGTGCAACTGGCGCGATGTTTGTGCTTGCGGATGCGCTGGAATCAGCTTGATAAGACCAACTCAGAGAGACCTCGTCGGTCGCAGGTGCACAGGAATCCGGATAGCAGCCCGTTCTTGCCATGTTGCCCCTTTGAAATCCTGTCCTGCATTCCTCTGACAGTGAATTACCCGGGAAAACAATAAACTGGATTGAAATTACTAAAGAAAGCAAAAAAGCGAAGAATTTCCTGCCCATAAAACCCTCCTGGCCCAATCATTTTTTATCCTCTATAAGGGAGTTTATGAGTTATTCACCAAAAATGCAAACCTAAAAAGTGTCTGTGGATAGATAGATTTCTTTGTTTTTATGAAAGAAAAGCTAACTTGCCAGCTCGGCCTTGCGGCGTGCCATCCAGGCCTTCCGGATGAGCCTGAGCACCCTTGTGCCACCTGTTTGTGTCCCGACAGGCGTAAAGCCAAGCGAGAGGGCAAGCGAGAAACTTCTGTTGTTCCCGAGCACAACGTATGTGTCTACATAATAGATTTCCGATTCCCTGAACATCTCGTCCAGGACAAGGCTGCAGGCCTCTTTTCCATAGCCTTTTCCCCACATTGCCTTGTCGCCTATTGATATGACCATCTCGCCCTTGCGCTCAAAATCAGTTATGTGTGCGGTTACATCCCCTATTAGTTTTCCATCCACATCAATGGCCCAGAGAAGATCACCGGAAGATTTTCGGTCAGAAAGCCATCTGTGGCTGTCTGCAAGTGCGGTTTGGTAAGTGTAACTGGGACGATCAGGCAAACCAAGGCTTTGCCTGATCTCTGAATCAAGCAGCCAGTGTGCCCTTGTGGTCAGGTCCTGCTCGACCATGGGCCGCAGCATAACAGTTGTTCCACGAAGAACCTTCTTGACGGCCATCGCACTTTCCTTTCTTAGGTTACACTTCCCCTTTTTTACAAGTTAAGATGATTTATGGGCTTGTCAATAGGTTTATTTAACCAAAAATTGAACAAAAATTGTTTATTGTATTTCATGCCCAAATCTTTCAACAAGGGGCTTTCTTTTGACTGAAAAACAAAAATACGGTTTTTTTGAAAAATTGCATTTTATATGTCATTTTCGTGCAAAAAATACACAGCAAAAGTTCTTGACCGGCAGGCCCCATCTGCTAAACTTCACGTAACAGGAAGGTGTAAAATGCCGACAAGGGAAGACGCGCTCGCTTTGGTCAAATCCAAAGTGGACAATAAAAATCTTGTAAAACACATGCTTTCAGCCGAGGCCATAATGAGGGCCCTGGCAAAAAAATTCAGTGAAAATGAGGAATTATGGGGTTTGGCCGGGCTTGTCCATGATGTGGATTATGTCCAGACTGAAAAAGACCCCAAAAACCATGCCAAAATAGGTGCCAAATTGCTTTCCGAACTGGGATATCCAAAAGAAGTTTCCCAGGCCGTAATGGCGCACAATCCCGAGAATGGCTCCATAATGGAAACCCTGATGGACAAAGCGCTGTATGTTTCAGATCCGCTTACCGGCCTGATAGTGGCCTGCGCGCTCATTCATCCTGATAAAAAGCTTTCATCAATAGACACGGAATTTGTGCTTAGCAGGTTCAAGGAAAAACGCTTTGCTGCTGGTGCAAACAGGGAACAGATAGCCTCTTGCTGTGGAATTGGTCTTTCCCTCGAAGAGTTTGTGTCGTTGGGGCTTGAGGCAATGAAAGGTATCAGCAAGGAACTGGGGCTATAGAAATGAGCAATGCCACAAGGCTGGTTCTTCTTTCTCATACACCTGATCCGCAGAGGATTTGTTCCAGTGCGGCCAGGCTTTCCAGCCTTCCAGGTTCCCCGACAAAAATACTCGACGAGACACCGGAGGGTGGCTACCCGGACTACCTCAGGCGCATACTCTCGATGGGCCATCATTCAGTGATGGAGCATGCCAACTTCACGGTGGCATTTGAAAACGTATCGGTTTTTGTGGAACAGTTTGTAATTGGTTTCAGGCTTTTTTCATTCACGGTCAAATCCAGGCGGTATGTTCCGCACGATGAGGCCGGATATGTTGTTCCCTATATGGCGCCAGAGGGTGGTCCCGATCTTTTTGGTGGTGACGACAAGCCATACATAGGGCCAGAATTCTATGGGCCGCTGAGCCAGAGATACCTGCATTTTTGCGAAGGGCTTTTTATGGCCTACAAGAGGCTCCTCGAGCTTGGAATACCGGCAGAGGACGCCAGATTTGTTCTTCCGTATTCTTTCAAGTCAAATTTCATTGTTACAGGAAATGCAAGATCGTGGATACACTTGATCCATTCGGCCAAGAATGGGTTGGGCAAAAACTACTCAGAAATACATTGGATCGGAACGAAGCTCCAGGAGATGCTTTCGAAGGTGGCGCCAGCATTCTTTACGAGGATTGATGACATAGAAAGGTTGAGCTACGAGAAAGACCAGAGGCTTGCTTCCGTGTCTTCAAAACTTGGTCTTGAAAGAAACTATTCCGAAGAGAGAGTCCAGCTCCTCTGGCACACACCGGACCCTGACAGGGCGGTTGCAGTTTCTGCGCTAATGGGCGCATCCAGGGCAACGGCCCCACAGATTGAAAAAGCGCTCACAAAAGAGGCCGAAATTGAGACCATAAGGGCGGTCTGCGAGAATGGCCATGCAAGGGAACTTGAACAGGCCATCTTCACATTCAGGCTTTCCGGTATGAGCTTGCCGATGCTTACCCATCTGACCCGCCACAGAATGCAGTCTATAATAGTGCCAACCCTTGCCCAGGCAGGAAAATCGCCAGAGATTATTTGCCCGCCAACTATCGGCAACAACCCGGAGGCGCTGGCTGTTTTTAATTCTGCTGTTTCTTCACAAAAGTCGTTCTGGGAGGCGATGGAGAGGTTCCAGGTCCCCCAGGAAAACAGGGTCTACGCCTATCTTTCCGGGCAAACCATGGATGTTGTCACGACAATGAACGCCAGGGAACTGCACCACTTCTTCAGTCTCAGGTGCTGCAACAGGGCGCAGTGGGAGATAAGAGACTACGCAATGAAAATGCTTGGGGCAGCCAAAAAGGTCGCACCGATAATTTTTGAGAAATCCGGTCCGTCATGCTATCGCTGGGGAGAGTGCAGGGAAGGAAGACAGTCCTGCGGCAAAGCCAAAGAAGTTGTCCAGTTCTTTAAGGGGGCAATTTGAAAAAACACCTTGTGATGGTTTTTATTTTGTTGGTACTAACAGGTTTTTTGCTGTTCCTTCAGTTCAGGTTCCCACTGGTGCTTAACATGGATGGCGGCTACAACGCGGCGAATGTAAAGGCGCTGATGTCTTTCAAATCCATGCCTTACGATGGCTCCCCGCCAGTGCCTTTTGCCCTCTCGGCCATTTTTGGCCTCATGTTCTCATCGGCCAGCATTGGCATAAAGATTGTAGTGACAATGTCGCTTGTTGCAGTTGGTCTTCTGATATACCTGTTTGTCAGAAAAATTACGGGTGATGATATTGCTGCAATAGCCGCTCTCGCAGGCTGGTGTGTCAGCACGGCCATTGTTACCTACCCGATGGGTTACCTTAAACAAACAGTTGCCCTGCCTTTTCTTGTCGGTGGGCTGATGTCGCTGTATCTTCTGTTTACCGAGAAGAAAAAGCTTTTGTGGGGGCTGTTTTTTGCGCTTTCCTTTCCACTTGTCTATCTCTCGCATTCCCCGTCTTTTCTGGCCCTGCTGGCTTCATCGTATGTCATTGCAGCAATCATGCTGGCTTTTAGTGAAACAAAAACCCAAAAAATATTTGGTTTTTCAATGCTGATCCTCTTTGTTCTCGGTCTGGCCTCCACCCCATGGACACTACCCATCCTTGCTAAGAAGATGATCCAGATCGACCCGAAAGGGTACAGCACGATTGCGATCTACCTGAAAGGCCTTTTTGCCTTCAGATTTGAACAGAGTGTCGATTTCAGGGGATTTGACTGGCTCCTGGCTACTGTGCCGGTTTTTGGGCTTGCTTTTTGCGCCAGGGCTGGATGGAAGAAATTTACCCTCTGGTCACTCGGTTTTCTGGCAGGAATATTTGTCTTGTCGTGTTTTCTCGCAAAATATGAGTGGCAGGGCAGGAATGTTATGACGATGCTTGTTCCCCTGTCAATGATGATGGGTCTTGGTTTTTACGAGGCATCAGGGTTGCTTTTTAAGGAAAAACTGCAAAAAACAATAGCGGCTGTTCTTGTTGCCCTTTGCGTCTTCCTGATGGCAGGCTATCAGAGCACGGCGATAAAATATGCAAAAACTGGCAAGCCGATCATAACCGAAGAGCAGCTCTCCGATCTTTCAGCTTTTATCTCGCCATTTGACCAGTCCATAAAGGAAAACCTTTACGCAAGGCATGGATTGAGGTTCTGGGCAACGTATGCAACAGGTGATCCTGTTGGCGTGTTTTTCTATGACTGGGACAGAAAAACTTTTGCAATCAGAAAGAGCAGGGGCGAAGAGGACGTTGGCGAGAGCAGGAAACCTGATAGGGAAGACTATCTTTTTGTTTCAAAAAGACCCCTTTTTGGTTGCCGCATCGAAAAACTGTCTGCTCCAAACTTCAAGGCCTATGTTCCGGAACAGGCCCAGGAGTACATCAAGGTTACTGTCAGGACAACAAGCCCCATCAGGTCGCTCAGGGTGACCTTCAGGGATGAAATGTGGAGGCTTGTCTATCAGCAGGACATGAAAAATGTTTTGCCAGGGGAGTATCTGGATTTTGGAAAATTGCTCAATGGCATTAAGCGTGGAACATACTATCTCCAGGTTACAGGTGACAACCATTCCACAGTCCCGTTTATGGTGAAAATCACAGAAAACCTTCTATCATACTCGGAGAAGCCATTTGGTGCTGTAAGTGAATCAAAAGATTTTGTGCTTGTACGAATAAAATGAGGTCAAAATGAAGAAAATATTGTCAGTCATATTTTGTCTTTTAATTTCCCTCTCCTGCCTTTCTTTTGCAGGCTGTGGAAGCTCCAGTGATGCCAAAATGGCCATCGACACGCTAAAAGTTATTGGCGAGGGGAAGTGGGATGCCGTGTTTAACAATCTTCACCCAGCTTGCCTTTATACCCAAAACAAGAATGAGTTTGTCCTGCAGATGCCGTATCATGCGAAGGCCCTATCGGAGTTTTTCAAAGGCGCAACCTTTGAAGTGGTTGACGAGAAAGGTCAGGATTCCTGGACATACAGAGGCCAGATGCTTGAGGGAGCAAACAAGGTAACCCTGAGGGTTACTTTCGCATCAAAGGCTGATCCGCCATCTGCATTTCCTTTTGCAATGGAATTCTCCCAAACAAACACTGTTGATTTTGTTGTTGCAAAGACGGATGGGGGACAAAGAAAACTTGTGCTGGACATGGGTGATCCACCAATGGCACACTGGGCGGCAAGTGTTATTGACCAGGGTGAATTCCCGTCACCGGAGGCAAAGATTGTTGCCGATCCGGAGCCATCGTCGCAAACCAAGGCGGTCACCTTTTTTGAAATCTTTGACAACAACTATAAACACAAATACTGGTCTGCAGTCATGACGAACGTCTACACAAAAACAATCGTTGTCGCAATCGACGATGATATGAAGATAAGGTATGTTAGACCGGTATCTACCAGCAAATCACCTGATCCAACAATACTCCAATATGGCCAAATTATTTTCGACCCATACAATAACGCCACTCCCGACCAGCTGGCTTTCCTGAATGCGAGAATCCCACAAAACGATAAATTTACACCTTATGCAATGGCTGTCAGGTCTGCCGTTGCGAGTGCCGTAAAACTGTTTATTATAGACAAGCAGGGTTATCCTGCCTATCAGAAAAAGTATCCCTATGGGATCCTTTCATTCCATCCGGGCACCCTTTTCGTTCTTCCAAAGATGAAGACTGATAGTGGAAAAGAGATAAGCGGGGCCTATTTCAAAGGCAGGCCTTATGTGGTCATTTTTGTTTCTTCGTGTGCGTCCTGCAGGAAGAGGGCAAGGGAAGTAGCAAACATCCTTGGCAAATTTGGGATAGGGCCTGATCAGGTAATTTTCCTGTCGTCATCGGAGAAGGCAAAGCTTGAAGAGTTCCCAAACCAAGTCAAGGGTTCACACCTCTTCATCGATTTGAAGAAAGAGCTTGCCTCTCTGATGCTCTTTGATTCAACTCCCTCCCTGCTTGCTGTCAACTCTTCCTCAAAGGTTGTTGGTCAGCTCGATTCCACAAGGCTGAATGGAGATGCAGAGCTCAATGAGCTTCTGCCAAAGCTGACAAGATAAAAAAAGATGAACCAAAGGGCAGAGGGAAACCTCTGCCCTTTTTTGTTTAAAAGACTCAACTTTTTCTTCAAAATTTCGGTATTTATATGCATGGGACGTTTTACAAAAGTGCTGGTTTTTTTGTTGTCTGCCCAGATTTTATTTGGCCAGGTAGCTTTTGCATCCAGAGTTGAAGATGAGGGGCCAAAGCCTTGGACACAGTATGCTTCTGACCACATGCACTCATCAAATGCGCTTGGGCAATGGGATTTCAATACATATGACAAGGAATCCTGGAAGCTTGGCCTGAAAGGTGTCGAGAGCAGGGGGAGAAACCCTGTTGTTGATCAGGGCAGGCTTTTTATCGGAGACTCTGACAAAATATATTGCATTGATGTTTTTACAGGAAATATCTTATGGAGTTTCGAGGTCTCCTCACCGGTCGCAGGAAGCTGTGCCATATTGGGTGACACTGTCATTGCGCCAATGAACAACAGGCTCCTTGGGCTTTCGACAGCAAACGGGGAGGTCAGGTGGTACAATGGAGACGTTGGGAGCAACATTTCATCCCCAACCGTCTACAGGGACGACCATGGCGGGAAGTGGATGTATTTCACCACCCACGAGACAACCGGTCGGGCCTATAAATACAATCTTAATACTGGCAGACTTGCCTGGAAAATTGAAACAGAGTGGCCGTGCCCGGGAGCAATGGGAGTAAACAGTGATTATGGTTATGTTGGTTGTGCCGCACACTACAGAGCAAGCGT
>JAKIZT010000022.1 GCA_022707885.1 Caldisericales bacterium
GTAAAAGAATTAGAAAAGTTAAATGATTTTATATTCGTTTTGCTGAAGAAATACAAAGATAGTATTTAACATCTCTTTTGAATATTTAAATGCAATAATTTAAACCTATTGAAAAGAGGTGCTATAGGAAATAACATTAATAGTATCAATCATCAAATATGGAAAGGAGGTCTTATTGGGCAAACGTAACAGGGGTATAAAATAAAGAAAGCCCTTTGCAGAGGGCCCTCTTTTAAACGACTATTGTACTGTTATGACATTGATTGACAACAATTGACAGTATAGTACATCAGTTGGTCGTGTCAATACCCTATTGCCTCAAATTCTGGCAATGGCACAACAAGAAATTCACAAGTTCTATGATGAGCTGGGTTTAGAAACATTGCCCATTCCTCAGGGACAGAAATTTCCACCAGCACCTGGTTGGCAAACCAAACCTGTTGAAGAGCTCTGGAAGAATGCTCCAAAGTCCTGCAACATTGCAATCCGGCTTGGTCCCGGAAAACTTGCAGATTTTGAGAGTGACGACTTGGTTTCCGAATCTTTCATCTCGAAGAGACTGTATGAACTTGGTTTACACGACATTCCTAAATGTAAATCAAAAAGAGGATGGCATCATTTTGTAAAAGTTGACTCCGTGCCCGAAAATATCGATATCAAAAACTGGAAAAGTTCAATTGGTAAAGGAGAGGCAAGATTCAGAAACTGTTACTCTCTTATTCCAGATTCCCAGGTAGACGATCACCGATATTTTTGGGAAGGTGACAGCTACATTCGTTTTGGTGACCTTCCAACCATCCATTGGTCCGACATAGCCCACTATACGACATACAATGATAATCTTGCTTCTACAATCTCTAATCCTTTACCAAGATACTTCAAGACAAATGTAGAACCATGGGTGTTTAGTACTCTTGATATCCTGAAAAACCACCCTAAAGGTCACTATCTGAGATGTGACAAACACAGCTGGAGTTCACGTTCTGAAGCAGAATTTGCAGTTATTACAAGGCTTGATTCCTGTGGTTATTCTTTCGATGAAATTTTCAGCGTTTTTGAAATATACTCCCCTGGTCATTACATCGAATACGGCCACCACAGAAAGGATTACCTTGAGAACACACTTAATAATGTCTGGAACCTTAAAATAAGACCTGCTTTGTCTAAATACTACAATACAATCATCGGTAATTCACAACCTGATAAAATACTTAGGGTTCTTGTCTCTATTGCACATCAACTTAATACACTCGAATTTTTCTGTTCTTATGGTCAGCTTGCAACTTATATTGGCATTGATCCAAACTCGAAACTTGGGCCCAAAAAAGCTTGCATCTCTCTTGAAAATCGTGGTATAATTACAATAAAAAAGGGAACAATGAGAATGGAGGGTATACGTGGGAAGTCAACAACTTTCTGTCTTTCAAGCAAGATACTCGAAACTAGCTGATACCCTCTCTTTTATATTTTCATTCTTATCCCTTTTCATAGTACACGTAATAATAAAATCTTTTTCTAATAAAATAATAAAACTGTGTTTATTACGTGTACTGATTTTTGGTTTTAGATTTCTTGGAGGTAGCCAATGGGTAAAAGGATAGAAGATTACAAACATAATAATTCGGGAAGATTGAACAACCCGGATGTTGGTCTGGTGAATTCAACAAATGATTCTGACAGTTCCAAAAGGTCAATGATCTGGTTGGTGCAAATGGTATCAAGTGAACTTCAGAAAGACATAAAATGGATCGACTTACAGAACTTAGTGAAAAGAGAATGGTTTTAAAATAGAGTTGTTTCTTGTTTTCATTGAAGATTTCTGATAGGAGAAAACTTTGCCGAACATATATGACAATATTGAGAATAATCTGATTGATGCGCTAAAAGAAACAGCAAAATTATCATATAAAGCTGATTTTTGCATAGCCTATTTTAATCTAAAGGGTTGGGAGCAACTTTCCGAGATTGTCAATGTATGGGACGGTTGTGAAGGAAATTGTGCAAGATTACTTATTGGCATGCATTGTTCACCAGAAGAAGAAATTCGGAGGATTAACTCGATTAATAAATATGGTGAATCACTTGATAGGTCAAAAGCGATTGTTTTAAAACAAAAAACAATACAGGATTTGAAAAATCAGCTTATTCAAGGTATACCAACTAATAGACACGAGGAGGCCTTAAAAAACTTATCAATCCAGCTCCAGGAAAAAAAGGTCATAATTAGACTTTTAACAAAAGGAAGTTTACATGCAAAGTTGTATCTTCTCTATCGTAATGATCCAGTATCACCTGTTATTGCATATCTTGGCAGTAGCAATTTAACTTCTTCTGGTTTGTCAAATCATGGAGAGCTCAATATTGACATCACGGACCAAGACGCTTGCAAAAAACTTGCTTCTTGGTTTCAACAAAGATGGGAAGACAACTTTTGTTTGGATGTAAGCGATGACTTGATATCTGCTATAAATGAAAGCTGGGTAAATGGTGATTTGCCATACAACATTTACATGAAAATAATCTATCATCTTTCAAAAGAAGCCCGTTCAGGTATTCAAGAATTCTCAATCCCAGCTGATTTTGGCAACCGATTGTTTGCTTTCCAGAAAGCTGCGGTGCAAATTGCCACTCAATACCTTAATAAAAGAGGTGGTGTTTTTATCGGTGATGTGGTTGGATTGGGAAAAACACTTATGGCTACAGCTGTAGCAAGGATTATGGAGGATGATTTAGGTATTGAAACATTGATTATTTGCCCTAAAAATCTTGAGAATATGTGGGAAGATTACAGACTGAAATATAGACTCAGAGCAAAAGTGTTACCATTCAGTAAAGTAATCACTGAGCTACCTACAATGCAAAGATTTAGACAGGTTTTGATAGACGAAAGTCATAATTTGAGAAACCCAAAGGGCAAAAGATATAAGGTTATAAAAGAGTACATCGAAAAAAATGATAGTAAATGCATACTTTTATCAGCCACGCCTTACAATAAATCATTTATTGATCTTTCTGCCCAGCTTAGGCTATTCATTCAAGATGATGATATGTTAGGAATAAAACCAGAAAAACAAATACGTCAAGATGGCGGTATAACCAAATTTGTTCAAAAGTATGGTTTTGCCCCAGAGTCAATATCAGCATTTGAAAAAAGTGACAATGCAGATGATTGGCGTGACTTGATGAGGCTTTTTCTAGTTAGACGCACAAGGGGTTTTATACAACAGCATTATGCAAAAACAGATCTTTCAAATGGAAGGAAATACCTTGATTTGGAAGATGGACAAAAATCATACTTTCCAACAAGACAACCAAAAACAATAAAATACAGCTTCGATGAAACAACAGAAGACCAGTACTCAAAACTTTTTTCACAAGAGGTTGTAGATATTATAAGCAACCTTCATTTGGCCCGTTATGGATTAGGTTCATATCTTTCAGACATAAAAAATATGAAATTGAATTCCGAAGAAAAAGAAATAATTGAAAACCTTTCAAGAGCAGGTCAAAGATTAAAAGGTTTTTGCAGGACAAGTTTGTTTAAAAGGCTGGAAAGCAGTGGCTATGTTTTTATAAAATCAGTAGAAAGACACATACTTAGAAATTATGTGTTTTTATATGCCCTGGAGCAAAATCTTCCATTACCAATTGGCACTCAGGATCTGGGCATTTTTGATCCAGTCTTGTCTGATCAAGAATATGATTTTATCAATGATGCCAATGATAACGAGATTGAAAACAATGAGTTTGTAAATGAAGTTCAAGACAAATATGTAAAAAGTAATCTCAAAAAAGAAGCTTCAAATATCTATGGACTTTATAAAAACAAAGGAGGTAAATCCTTTAGATGGGTTCGCTCAAATCTGTTTAAAACTCTTCTAATGCAACACCTAAATGATGACAATCAGGCTCTTGAATCACTGCTGTCCAAAATTGGAACATGGGATCCCAAAAAAGACAATAAATTAAAGTATTTGTTCGAGTTGATTAGTAAAACTCACCCTGACAAGAAAATTTTGATATTCACACAGTTTGCAGATACAGTTGCTTACCTTCAAACAGAGCTTGGTAAAAAAGGTCTGGAATATTTTTCAGGAGTTACAGGCAAATCAGAGGATCCTTCAAATTTGGTTTGGAAATTTAGTCCTGAAAGCAACAACGCAAAAAACAAAATAAATCCAAATGAAGAGCTGAGGATCTTGATTGCAACTGATGTGCTAAGCGAAGGTCAAAATCTTCAGGATTGCTCAATAATAATCAACTTTGACCTTCCTTGGGCAATAATAAGACTCATCCAAAGAGTGGGGCGTGTGGACAGAATAGGTCAGAGAGCAGAGAATATTCTAGCGTATTCATTTATCCCTGCAGATGGTGTGGAAAAAATTATCAAATTGAGATCTAGACTTGCTCAAAGACTCAGTGAGAATGCAGAAGTGATAGGAACTGACGAACAATTTTTTGAAGATGGACTCAACAAAGAGCAAATGAAAGATCTTTACAACGAAAAAGCAGGAGTCCTGGAAACAGAAACAGACACCGAAGTTGATTTGTCGTCATATGCCTATCAAATTTGGAAAAGTGCAATAAGTGCCAACCCCGATCTGGAATATAAAATCAAAAAACTGCCAGACGTTGTTTACTCAACAAAGATGGGCTCAAAATCACAAAATTTTCATAATGGAGTGGTTGTTTATATAAAAGCTCCTGATGACACAGACTCTCTTGCATTGATAGACGACAAAGGGCAAATTATCACTCAATCACAACATGATATTTTGAAGCTGGCTGAATGTTCAATCAACACTCCGGCAATGCCAAGGTTGGACAATCACCACGATCTTGTTGAATTGGCAGTGAAGAAAATCATGGAGCAAAACGAACATGATGGTAATTCGCTTGGTCCAAAAAGGAAAGCAAGACACAAGACATATATGCGTCTCAGGCATTTCATGCAAAACAGTGTTGCAGAAATAGTTGATAGAGAAGCTTTGAACAAAGCGATTGAAGAAATCTATATGTATCCTTTGCAAAGTGTGGCTGAGGAGACGATTAACAGACAGCTCCGCTCAGGAATAGGAGATAAAGAACTGGCAGATATGGTTATTGTCATGAGCCAGGAAGAAAGGCTTTGTGCCATATCAGATGTACCAATGGATATTGAACCCAGAATAAAATGTACACTTGGACTGATTGGCCAATAAAAGGAGATAAAGTATGTCACTTGATCTTGAAAAGATAAAAAACAATCTTGAGAATTTTGACTTTTCAGAGCTTTTCATTGGTCAACTCGGCTGGAGCCACCCAACTTCTACAGGTTTGAAAAACATAAGCACTAATGCCGGTAGTTTTGACTACTATAAAATTGCAGAGTTGTCCGGGGTGTTTGTGCTGCACCTTCCGCAAAAAACGGACATTCCTGACCAAAAAACCAGACAGCAAATAAGCAAAAAACTATCAGAGCTATATACAGAGAATATTCTAATTTTTACAGATAACGCCAAAACCCAAAGCCTCTGGCTCTGGGTAAAGACCGAAAACGGCAAGGCATATCCAAGAGAGCATATTTTTATTAAAGGTCAACCTGCCGATCTTTTCCTTTCCAAGCTTAAATCTTTGCATTTTGATTTCTCCGATTTTTCCAAAGAAGGCCGTGTCCCACTTTCAGATGTTACAAAAAGACTTGTAGATGCTCTAGATGTCGAAAGGGTCACAAAAAGATTCTATCAGGATTTCCAAAAAATGCACCTGGAGTTTTTGAGTCTGATTGAAGGCATAGATGACGAAAAAGACAGGCGCTGGTATGCTTCAGTGCTTCTAAACCGGCTCATGTTCATTTATTTTCTTCAAGGCAAACTTTTCCTTGACAACGGAGACGCCCGTTATTTGCAAAACAAACTTGAACAGTCCAAAGAAAAAGGCAAAGATATCTTTTATGAGGTGTTTCTCAAAGCATTGTTTTTTGAAGGTTTTGCAAAACCCGAGGACAAAAGGTCAAAAGAAACCAAAGATTTACTGGGCAAGATAAAGTATCTAAACGGCGGATTGTTCTTGAGGCACAGGATAGAAATCGAATATAAGGATATTAAAATCCCGGACATTGCTTTTGAAAACCTGCTCAAGCTTTTTTCTTCCTACTCCTGGAATCTCAATGACACCATAGGAGGCAAAGCAGACGAAATAAACCCAGACGTGCTTGGCTATATCTTTGAAAAATACATCAACCAGAAATCTTTTGGGGCCTACTACACAAGACCAGAGATCACGGAATACCTTTGCAGCCAGACAATCCACAAGCTGGTGCTGGACAGCATAAACAACCCAGGGCACCCCGGAGTGTTCCCTGCCATCAATTTCGAAAACATTGGTGAACTCATCCTGCGCCTGGATGCGCCTTTGTGCAAAAAGCTCATCCATGAAGTTCTGCCAAACATGCGCCTGCTTGATCCTGCTTGTGGTTCGGGGGCTTTCCTTGTCCAGGCCATGAAAAAACTCGTGGATGTTTATTCAGCTGTGATTGGCAGAATAGATTTCCTTTCAGACTCCAATTTGAAAGCATGGTTGAAGGACATCAAAGCAAAGCATCCAGGCATCAATTATTATATCAAGAAAAAAATAATCACAGACAATCTTTTCGGCGTGGACATAATGGAGGAGGCCGTGGAGATTGCCAAACTAAGGCTTTTCCTTGCCCTTGTCTCATCTGTGTCAAGCGCATCAGAGCTTGAGCCTCTGCCAAACATTGACTTCAACATACTGCCAGGCAATTCCTTGATAGGGCTTATGAGAGTTGATGATGTAGAGTTTGAGAACAGAAACAAAAACCTTTTCAGAAAATCCTACCAGGAAATCCTTGATGAGAAAAACAGGCAAATAGAAAGCTTCAGGCATGCAACAACCTATGCTGAGGACCTTACCAGCCTGAGGGATGGCATTGCAGTCATAAAACAGAATGCACAAAAAACTCTCAATGAAATCCTTAAAAGCGAGTTTGACAACCTGGGCATCAAATTTGAACAGGCCATCTGGGACCAGGTAAAAAACAAGGAAGGCAAACCCGTCAAGCGGGCAGTAACTGTCGAAGACATCGAAAAGCTCCAGCCTTTCCACTGGGGTTTTGAGTTTGACGAGATTATAAACGCCAAAGGAGGGTTTGACGCCATAATTACAAACCCGCCATGGGACATTTTCAAACCTAATGGAAAAGAATTTTTTGAAAGTTATTCCGATGCTGTTTCAAAAAAGAAAATGACTATCAAAGAGTTTGAGAAAGAGCAAAGCAAGCTTTTGGCTGATCCTGCAGTGTTAAAAGCATGGCTTGGCTATTGTAGCAGTTTTCCTCATTTGTCATCATATTTCCGGAAATCACCACAGTTTCCAAATCAAATATCTATTGTAGATGAAAAGAAGCAAGGAACAGACATAAACTTATATAAATTGTTTGTAGAGCAGTGTTACAATCTTCTCAAAATGGGTGGTTACTGCGGAATTGTCATCCCAAGTGGAATCTATACCGATCTTGGCACAAAACAGCTCCGCCAGATGCTTTTTGACAAAACCCAGATAACAGGGCTTTTCTGCTTTGAGAATAGAAAAGGCATATTCGAAAATGTGGATTCACGCTTCAAATTTGTCGTGCTAACATTTGAAAAAGGTGGCAAAACAGCCCAATTCCCTGCCGCCTTCATGAGGCATGAAGTCTCAGAGCTCCAGGCATTCCCAAAGCAAGGGTCAATTGAAATGGACGTTGGCCTGGTCAAAAGGCTCTCGCCTGATTCGCTCTCTGTTATGGAGTTCAAAAAAGACATAGACATTAAAATTGCTGAAAAGATGTTGAAATATCCTTTGCTGGGAGAGGAAATACCCGACAAATGGAATGTGAAACTTGCAACTGAATTTCATATGACAAACGACAGTTATCTGTTCAAAACAGAGCCAGGCCCTGGCAGACTGCCACTTTATGAAGGCAAGATGATATGGCATTTCACTCATTTACTATCTGGACCACGTTTTTGGATTGAAAAAGATGAGGGTAGAAAAGCAATCTTAGGTAATATTGTTGATAAAAAACAAAAAATCGGTTATGAGAAATATAGAATTGCATATCGTTCAATTGCATCTAACACGAATGAAAGATCTTTTGTATGTACTGTAATACCCCCATGTTTCACAGGCAATTCTCTTAATATTGCAGAAATTGATGATAAAAGTATATTGTTATTCAATATGGTGATATTCAATTCATTTACAATAGATTATTTCTTGCGGCAGAAAGTAACAACAAATATAAATATGTTCTATATTTATCAACTCCCAATCCCTCGTCTCACCAAAAAAGACCCGCAGTTTATGCCCCTCGTCAGCCGTGCGGCAAGGCTCATCTGCACCACCCCCGAGTTTGACGAGCTTGCCAGCGAGGTTGGGCTTGGCTCTCACAAAAACGGCATCACCGATCCTGCAGAGCGTGCAAAGCTCCGCTCAGAGCTGGACGGGCTTGTGGCCCATCTTTATGGTGTCACCCGTGAGGAATTCCAGCACATCCTCTCCACATTCCCAATCGTCGCCCAGGAGGTCAAGGATGCCGCTTTGCGTGCCTATGACGATGTGGCCAAAGGCAAGATCAAATAGAAACATAAAATGAATATTGAGGCAGGATGTTGTCTTTAAAACCCGCCACATTTGGGAGGACTGATGAAAGAAAAAGGAACAAGACTCCAACATCGGCCAAAACAAATTGAGGTGCATGAATTGGTAAAAGAAAATCAATCGTTACTCACCGTAAGGATATATATAAACACTATGTTTGATGCCGTATTTTGCTATATTTGGCATTCACCGTAACGATATAGATGCAACCTGAGTTTATTTCAATATTTCCAATATTGTCAAATTTTGCTAATAAAACAAGTTAATTATCTAAACAAAGCACCATCACAAGTAACTTTACACCGTTTCTATACAAAACTGGATGTACGCACTCAAATGAATTTAGCAAAAAAATACGCATTGACATTTTATGCGTTTACTTCCCATGGTAGCCAGATCAAAAGTGGATTAAATTATGTTTTGAAATAAAATTTATGTATTGGTGATTTAGCCATATAAATGTGAAACCAGCAGTATTTCCATCATTTTATAAATTATGATCAGGTGTACGATTTTTGGCAAAACCACAGGTCAAAAAACATGAATTGTTTCTCACCATAAATAAATATATATATATTAACACAACGTTTATTGCCATTCCGGCATGATGCTTTATTGAAGCAATATTGCATTATTAAATAAAACTATGGTGTTGCCGCCCTACACCGGAAGTATGCACTCTGGAGAATCATAACCAGCCTTGTTGCAAAGTTTTGACACTTCATACATTTCCATTTTTGTTTCGTCAAATGGACCCATAAGGGAGTTAAGCAAAGTTGTGTCAGATGATTCAGACAACCAAAGGGTTCTTATGGCATTGTCAAGAACAACGGGCATCCTGTCGTGTAATTGACCTACCATGGGATTCGGAGTTGTTGTAATGATTGTGCAGGTTAGAAGATTGATTCCATTTGGTGTTTTCCATTCATCCCAGAGACCGGCAAAAGAAAAAGGTTCTCCACCTTTGAGATGTATAAAGTAGGGTCTTTTTAATTTGCCCTCCTTTTTCCATTCAAAGAACCCATCAGCAACAATAAAACAGCGTTTCTTTTTGAACAAGTTCCTGAACAATGGTTTTTCAGAAATTGTCTCAGCTCTGGCATTGAAAAGCCGCATACCAATTGACTGGTCTTTTGACCATGAAGGAACAAGTCCCCACTTTGCAATTTTCCCAACAGCCGGATCAATGTTGAGCACAGCAACAACATTCTGGGTTGGTGCAACATTGTAGCTTGGAACAAAATCATCTGGCATCTTGATTTTCAAATGTGCTTCAATTTCATCCTTGCTGCTTGTTATTGTTAGCCTTCCACACATGTTACTTGGCTTTCACCTCTGGAATTTCACTCCATCTTGTCAGATATCTTGGAGATCTTTTGGATTGCCTCATTTTGTTTGGGTTCTCACCAATACCAGATGAAGCAAATGCTAGCGTTCCTTGCTCAAGACCTGTATTAACTGCATCCAGTGAATTCATAAGCTTCTGCTCTTTGGAGTCAATGTAAGGTTGCCTGAACAGGTTGCCAGGTGCCATGTCTTCTTCAATAAGATCAAAAAGAAGCACACCTGTTTTCAAGTATCGATATCCTGGCAAATAGACCTCTTCAAGCAATTTGTGGGCATATTTTATCAGGGTTGGGGTGTCTGCAGTCGGGATGGCAAAATTGGTTGCTGCACTACGACCGTACTGTGGCTCTTCAAGATGTGGATTTGTATGGATGTGCACAAGGATGCCCAAAGAAAGCAGTTTGTCTTCCCTCAACTTTTCTCCTGCTCTTTCGCAGTGTATCGAAATGGCTTTTTTTAAATCTGAGAGCGTAAACACAAGGTGCCCAAAACTTGCAGAGCGCTGGATTGTTTTCCTGGTTTGTGGAACAGAATCGAATTTGATACATGGTACACCATTGAGTTCCTTCACACACCTTAAACCAACAACGGTCATGTGCTCCCTTGCCCACAGCTCTTGAAGCCTTGACAGGTCCAGGGCTGTTTTTACACCTTTTTTTATCAGCTTTTCACCATACTTTTGTCCTACACCCCATACATCATTAACTGGTATCGAGCTTAAAACGTCATGTTGATCAGGCTTTAAGTAAAAAACACCTTCACGTCTTTTTTTTGCAATTTCCATTGCAGCTTTTGCCAGTGTCTTGGTCATTGAAATCCCTACTGATACTGGCACTCCAATTTCATCCAGAATCCTTTTTCGAAGGTAAAAAGCGATGTCAAGGAGCTGGTTCTCGTTGAAAGACACTTCCAGAAACGCTTCATCAATAGAGTAAACCTCAATTCTATTGGATAATTCAGAAAGCAACCTCATTACTCGTTTGGAAATGGCCCCATACAGCTCAAAATTGGCACTAAATATCTCAACTTTGTCTTTGATGAGCTGTTGTTCCAACATAAAAAAAGGCTTCTCAATAGTTTTATACCCAAGTGATTTTGCTTGTGAATTGGCAGCGATAATAAAACCGTCATTATTTGAAAGCACTACAACTGGTTTTCCTGCAAGATCTGGTCTGAAGATCATCTCGCAGGATGCATAAAAACTGTTGCAGTCAACAAGAAATATGTAATTCATTACTGGTAAACCCTTGCTATTCCAATGACTACACCCCAAACTCTGAGTTCTTGTCCTTTTTTGAGTTCTATCGGACTATAATTGGGGTTGTCTGCAACAAGATAAACACAAGGTTTGCTTATTTTCAATCTTTTCAAAACAAACTCGCCATCCAGTGATGTTATTATTATCATTCCATTTCTTGGCTCAATTGATCGGTCAACAACAACTATATCCCCAGAATGTATCTCAGGTTCCATTGAGTTTCCTTTAACCCGCATGAGGTATGTTGCATTGGGATGTTTGACCATCAAATCAGCAAGACTTAGTTTCTCAACCTCGAAATCTTCAGCAGGAGATGGAAAGCCGGCTTGAATACGATTGCTTATGAGTTCCAGAGTTATGTCAGAACTGTAATCAATGCGATAAATTTTACATATTTCCATATAAGAGCATTATACGCAACCATCCGTATTTTACACTACATCTGATTTTGTAAATCGGAAAACATTATTTGTAATGGGAACTAAATGCATTATAAAAATATACTGTTTTTATATTATTATTCGAGTTTGAGAAATCTACACACTTGACCTTTCATGTACAATATGTACATTATGTACAGAGGTGCAAATATGCCAGGCAGTTCATCAGTTGAGAAAGT
>JAKIZT010000023.1 GCA_022707885.1 Caldisericales bacterium
ATCCATCACTTTTACAATGTTTTCGGCCTCATCAGCAGCATAGATCCTTCCATTACTATCAACATCAAGGCCCGATGGAACCAGCAATCCCGAATCATCCTTTGATATAAGGACTGAAACTTTTCCTGCTTTGTTGATTTTCACAAGCTCGTGGTCAAGAAATGAGGTGAACACAAAACCATCTTCAAATGGTGCAAATGAACAATATCCCTCGCTAGGACGCTTTGGTGCAAAATTTGTTTTTTCCAGTAATTTCGAGTCCATACCAAAAGTCTTTATCGAATCATCATCGAGGACCACTATTTTCTGGGAAAGGTCTGTCCATACAGAGTGGGGGGAAGTTAATTCACCAAAACTCTTAATTTTTGAATAAAAAGACGACAAGATGGTCAATTTTTTAGTGCCAAGCTCGAGTACGAGATAATTTGAGTTTTGCATGAGGTAGCACTGGGCAGGTTTGTCAAGTTTTGGTATCTGCCGCCAGAGCTCGAAATCATCTTCACAAATAAGCACGGCTCCAACTTCGGGATCAGACACATACAGTCTGTTTTTGTAGTCCAGGGATAGACCCAATGGTTTCTTGAGGTCAATATTACCAATTTTTGCAATTCTTTTTTTGAAGTTGCCCTTCAAATCAAAAACTAGCAACGCTCCAACATCAGAAATAACAATATCTTCCTTGAACACAATGAGGTCCGAGGGATCCGTAAAATAGCCAGCATCGTCCCCAAAACCACCCACTCTATATCTGAGTTTCAAATCTTTGTTGTAGGAAAGCAGTTCTTTCGTCCCTTTGGAATAAACATAAAGATTGCCTTCCTTGTCAGCTTTGGCAAGTGTTGGAAACAATAATCTGTCTGCGGCAATCCCCCCTCTTATCAGCGTTCCTGCTGATTCCTGGGCGGAAACCACCGGAAGCACAAAACACAAAACAAGCAGAAATGAAAGGCATTTTTTCAATCTATTTGTTCCTCAGCACCGCATTGACAGTTTTTTCATCACCAGCAGAAACATTTATTGTCTCAGAGTATGATTTGAACCTGGCCATCCTCACTTCAATTTTGTGTGTGCCCGGCGCAAGCGTCACATTAGAAGGTGTCGTTCCCTTCGCCGAACCATCGATATAAATAAAAGCCCCTGGCACATTCGATGTTATATAAACAGTAGCAGTAGTTTTTACAGGTAGAGGTGGCGTGGCCGAATCAGAATTCCCGGAATTTTTTCCACTATCACCCGGCTTTGGTTTTGTGTCAGTCTGATTTGAAGCAGGTGGTGGGTTATTATCTGTAATTGATGAAGGACGTCCCTGAGATTGCAAATACTCCATAGTAATAGGGACCGAAATTTCCTTTGAGGATGAATTCTTAGGTTTGAAAATCACTGCAGCAGAGTAGTTTTTGCCAGGCAAAACTTTCTCCGGATTAACAGCCACTCTTATCTGCTTTTGCTCATTTGGCTGTATGGTAAACGGTTCCTGGTCAAAAATTATCCAGTCACCTGTAAATGATCTTTCAATTTCAATCTCCGATTCACCAGTGTTTGTAATAGAAACAGAGAAAGCACCAGGTACCTCAGAAACCTTACCCCAATCAACTTTACTTGTAAGAACTTTCATCAATCCCTGTTTTGCAAGTTTTATGGTTCCAAGATCAAGATTTTTGCCCGATTCCATTCTAAATTGCTGTTCATGAGTTTTATAACCATCAAGTTCAAGTTTCAGGATGTACTTGCCCGGATAAAGGTTTTTTATCTCGGAATCTGCATTGGACAACTTTTGAAATTCATCATCATCTGGCCCCTTTAGGAACACAGAAGCACCCTTTGGCTCAGACTTGATGAATGCAGAGGCAGGACTTGGAGAACTTAGCATAAAAAACACATATCCGAGTTCTGCAATAACTACCGCAGATATTACACCGATTGCTATATTTCTTACTTTCCTCTTGAGCTTTGGATTCGATCTTGGAATCTTTTTGCTTTTGATTCTTTCGCTTCTCGGCGTCCTGTACGATTTCATAACGATGTCAAGAGCCTGCACAAGCTCATTGGGGTTCTGGAATCTGCAATCAGGATCCTTGGCCATCATTCTCTTGATGATTTCTACAAGACCCTCAGGTATATCACTGCGGAGGTTTGTTAGTGGGAAGGCTTCTTTGGAGATGTGCATATTAAGGACACCCCATGGCGTATCAGCCTCAAAAGGTACTTCACCTGCAAGCATTTCATAGAGCACTACACCAAGGGAATACATGTCCGATCTTGAATCTACCTTGCCACCCTGGGCTTGTTCGGGCGACATGTATTCAGGTGTTCCAACAAAAGAACCTGCGGTGGTCATCGTTGCAAAATCCCTGGATTTTGCAATACCAAAATCCATCATCTTGATCTGGCCATTCGGATTGACCATTATGTTTTGGCTTTTGACATCTCTGTGAGCAATAATCCCTGACCTGTATGCCTCACCCAGCGCAAGTGCGGCCTGCTTTATATAAGAAACAGCAACGTCCACCGGTAAAGGCCCTTTTTCCTCTATGACGCTGGAAAGTGTTTTTCCCTCAATAAATTCCAAAACCATATAGTAAGTATGGTCATCATCTCCAAAATCTTTGACCATACAGATATTTGGATGGGAAAGCTTCATCGCAGACTTGGCTTCGCGCTGGAAGCGCTCGACGTAGTCAGCACCTTCTGTGTACTGGTCTCTGAGGATTTTTAATGCAACGATTTCACCTGTCTTGGTGTCTCTGGCCAAAAAAACTTCGGCCATTCCACCACCACCAACCTTGTCATAAATTTTATATCTGTTGCCTAAGGTTCTTCCAATCATTTTGCCTGTTTTCCTATGATTTCATGGATTGATCAATCATGTCTTTTATTAATACAATATTGTTTTTCGCCTGGTTTGAAAGGGCAGTTAAATCTTCAGTATGAACCATGTTACCGGCTACCTTGTCAAGAATATCATAAATCTGGTCCATTGGTCCCGAGATCTTTTCAAAAAATTTGAATACAAATTCTTTTTTTTGTTTCTCAAGCTCTCTGGTCGCACGATTCTCCTCAAAAAGTCTGACATCTTCTATCGATTGATGGTGCAATCTGGCCTGGTGTAGCGCAATAGCTGCATGCGAACAGAGTGCTTCGAAAAATTCGGCATTTTTTCTTGAAAAATAGAATGTGGGTACCTGGCTATCAACGTATATTAATCCAAGCACATCATCACCAACATGGAGTGGCGCACACATAATCGAACGGAGGGAGAGCCCAACAATAGATTCTTTGGCCCTAAATTTTTCATCAGTGGCAGTATCAGTGATACACACAAGCTTTCTTTCTGAAAGAGCAATATCAGTTACCGTGGTTGAAAAATCAAATCTTTCTTTTGTCAAATCTTCCTTTTTCTGGTTTCTTCCTATTGAGAATTCAAGCTTGCCCGATGGCGTAAGGAGCATCACAAAACCCCTTTCTGCACCAGAAACCTTAATAGCCATATCAACTATCATCGGCAAAAGTTCATCCACATCCCCAATTTGTGATAAAGCCTTTGATATTTCGAGAAGCATGCGCAAATTACGGTAATCTTCACCATATTTGCCAAGCTCTTTATCGATCGAAAGTTCTGCGTTCCTTATTTTCTTTATTTCTTTGCCAGAACCCTGTTCCTCAAAATACAATCTGGCTTCCGACAATTTCGTTAGCGCCCTAAAATATTCACCCTGTTTTACAAAAATGTCAGCCAATTCAATCTTTAGCAGATTTAGCTCCCGCCAAATTTTCTGTCTCTCAAAAATATCCTGTGCTTTAAGATAATATTCTTCTGCTTTCTCAAATTTTTCCTGGAAAGCAGCGAGAGCACCACTCAATTTTAGATAAGTTGTTTCTTGGACTTGATCGGAGGAATCCTGCACGAGGTCTTTGAGCAATTTTGCATATTTTCTTGCTCTCTCAATCTCTGACGATGAGAGCCACATTTTACCAAGTTTTTCATAGACTTTGCATAGGTATTCCTTGTCCTGAATATCGCCAAGGATTTTTTCGGCCCTTTCAAAACTGACCAGTGCCTGGTCAGCAAGGTTGTTTAAAAGGTAATAGTCTCCAGTATAAACCAAAGCTCTGCCCACCGTTTGCTGGTCAGAAACTTCCTCAGCAACCCTTCGCGATCTTTCAATTATTGTCTGGGCTTCTTTTATTAAACTTTTTGCATCAAGCGCTACGCCAAGCTCAAACAGCGCTCTTGCAAGCTCTTTTGAGTTACCAATTTTGGTTTGTGCCCATACCCACATTCTCAAATGTGAAAGCGCATTATCAATTTCTTTTTCATTGATGAAAAAATTTGATGCAAGTTTGTAGTATTCAGCTTTAGTTTTGATATCCCAGCTTGCATTTATCAAACCGGCTGATTTTCTTATAAGCCTGGCAATCTTTTCGTTTTCACCCTTCATTTGTGCCAATTGAATTTGCCAAAGGGCAACTTTCGCCTGGAGATTAGAATCCCCTGACTGCGAAGCAAACTTTACAGCATCAGCACACGAGGTTTCTGCTGAATCAAAATCGGCCATGGCCGTTTGGAGCCTGGAAGCAACAAGAAGACACGAAACCTTTAGAAGGAGATCATCCGTAGTAGCTGCCCTGTTGATGGAAAAAGAAATGGCAGATGGCGGATCATTTTCATAAAGAAAGTTGAGATAAGACAGAATAAGACTCCTGGCAAGAATCTTGTCCGGGATTTCATCCATAAAAGGAACCGCCTCTTGAAGGTAATGCCCGGCTTTGTGGGACTTTGACATGACTGCAGATATTGCTCTGCCTGCTTTGATTCTTGAGGCTGAAGAATCAATTCTTTCAAATCTGTCAAGTGCTTCTTGCGGCGCCATAATTCCCAAATCACAAAAAGCAAGCTTTTCAACACAATTTTGATGATATTCCCCTTCACCATCAGGTATCATCTGAATCAATTTTGAAAGATAGAATTTAGCCTCGTTAAGCGCAAACTGGCGTATGCACGCTGAAAATGCCTGTGGGACGCTTTTGAATGCAGCAACAGGATCAGAGCCTTTTAGTGCAAGCTGAGCCAATTTAGTATCCCTTTCGACATTGCAATCATCTTCCACTGAAGAAATGAGCGCCTGATAAACAGCATCATATATGTCTTTTCTGAGCCCAACCTGTGTAGTCTGGAGCAATATATCAGCATATATCCCGTGGCTGAGTGACCAGAAAGAGCCACCAGCTTCAAATTTTCTCTTCATAAGACCTTTTGAGAGAAGAGAGAAGATAAGTTTTGAGAGATGTCTTGCTTCTGTTGATTTGAAAAGCTTTGCGCTTTTTGATATTTTCACCAGATCAACGAGTTTTGATTTTCCACCAAGAACCGCAATACACTTCAAAAGGGTGAGTTCATCGACATCCAGACCCTCAATTATTTTGGGAATCAATAATCTCGTTTCCCCTATTTTCTTTGTTTCTGCAAACTTTCTTTCATTAAAAGACCATCTCCCTCCAGCTCCCACAGAAAGAGAACCATCGACAAGGGAAAGCTTTACGAGCTCTTTGGTTCTCAATATGTTTCCCTGTGAGCTTTCAAAAAAGTACATGGCAATCTGTTCCGGGAAATCTGGTGATGCCAGAAGTGATCTGAGATAAGAGATGGTCTCGTTATAATCCAATGGACCCATCTGTATCCTTGTCACACCATCCACACCAAAAAGGGAGTCAAACATCGGCTGGGTATCGCCCCTTACCTTTGTTGGTGCGCAAGTTGCCACCAAAAGTATTTTTGTGTCAGATATTCCCGACTGCAGGTGCTTGAGCAATCCCAGCATGTGAACCGAGGAAGATTCTATGTTTTCAATTATAAGGACAAGCGGCTGAATGTGCGAAACTTCGGTCAAAAAAGATTGTATTCCCTCAAAAAGTTCTGACGCATTGGAGGGTATTTTTTCAGCATCAAGACCCGAAAACCCCTTCACTCTGTCAATTATGTGCTGATAGTTCTTGAGCAAAACAGGATTCAATGTTGCTAATCCACCTTCAAGATCACCAATAAATCTTATTAAAGGCTCAAACGGATTGAACCTGGAAGTGCACGAAGAGACGGACACTTGATGCCCAAGAAATTGGGCCAGGGATGCAAATTCTCTTACAAGAACAGATTTTCCAGAACCCTCTTCTCCTTCTATTACAACAAAGTAGCCTTTGGTTTGGGAATCTGCAAGCATGTCCATGAGGAATGATCTTCTCTCAGAATCTTTCTGAACAAGAACATTTTTTGAAAGACGCTCCATGCAGGCTTCACCAGAGAGTTTTGGTTGAAGATCCGAAAATCCAAGAGCTATTTGCTGGAAAGATCTGAACGGTTCATCCTGTGACAAACCAAGCATTCTTGCAACCACCATAGTCAATGGTTCGGGTATATGAGACCTGATAGTTGCCAGATCAGGTTTCATGTCCTCTTCAAGCTTGCCAGCATAAGCCTCATATACCAATTTGCCCAGTGCCGCTATGTCGGTTCGCTCGCTTGGATCCCTTGGAAGTAGGCCACCACTTCTGAGACTTTCCCTTGGAGGGACTGCTCCAAAGTCACAAACTTTAACAATGAAAGGCGTTTCAAATGATCTGGAGGTTTCCCACTGTCCACCTTTTGGGTTTCCTTTCGAGACTATTATGTTTTCAGGGTGAATGTTGCCATGAAGAAAGCCATTGCGATGGACAAAGTCAATTGCATCGACAACTTGTAACAAAAGCATCTGAGCCCCGACTGCATCCACTTGTTGAAGAACAACATCAAGGCTATCTCCCTGTATGAACGGTCTTGTATACCAGATTTTACCTACTTCAGTGGTACCTACTTCATAAACCTGAACAAGATTTGGGTGTGCAAGTTCGGTAAGTCTATAAAGCGTCAGTTCTGCCTGTAATCTTTCGTCTTGATTGGTGTAGTCCCATCTTAAAACTTTTAGGACAACGTCCCTATCCTGGGCATCTTTGGCTCTGTAAGTGATACCTGTCTCACCGATGCCAAGGATATCTGAAATCTCCAGTCCGGCAATTCTTAAATCGCCATGCTCAGACATGAACACCTTCCATTTAATCAGGTTAATAAAATTATAATCTTGGAGTAAATATTTACAACCTTCCGATCAGATATAAGGCTCATAAAGTTGGCCAATACGTACAGAAAAACCGTAAATAGTCCAAAAAAACAAAAAACACTTGTGCAAACACAAATTATGGGATATTATTACTTGGATTAATCTACAAAGGAGGATTAGAATATTGCGCAGTTATTTGCCAAAAGCCAGGGAAATAATCCTGGAAACTCTTGACAAACTAGGTTGTAGCCTGGTTGAAATAAGAGAAATTTTTGGAAAAGAAGATTACCTGGTTTCTATTGTAATATGGAAGCCACAGGGAATCTCAATTGATGACTGCGTAAAAATAACAAGAGCTGCGCTTCCAAAGCTCCAACAAGATCCTTCCCTTCCAGATTACACAAGATTAGAGGTGGCATCACCAGGCATTGACAGGAAACTTAAAAATCCTTCCGAATTCTCTATTTTCAAGGGTAGGAAAGCAACAGTAGCAACACAGGAAAAATCGGTCACGGGAATTATAGGAGACTCTGACGAAAACACAGTTGCAATAGAAACCGACGGCATTTTAACAAGTGTCCCACTTTCCCAAATCAAATCAGCAAAGCTAGTGGACTAGGAGAAAAGATGAAACTGACAGAACTTTTTGCTGCCCTAGCAGATATAGCCCGCGAGAAAGATATTGAGTATTCAGTTTTGCTTGATGCGATAAGACTTGGTATTATGGCCGCCTACAAAAAAACCTACCATGCAAATACCAATATAGATGTTATTGTTGATGATTCGCAAAAGAAAATCCAGATAATAGCCAAAAAAATAGTTGTGGAAAATGTCGAAGATGACACGATTGAAATTTCACCAAAAGACGCAAAAAAAATCTCCCCTGAAGCTGAAGTTGGAGACACAGTAGAAATCGAAGTAACTCCTCCAGACTTTGGTCGCTTTGCTGCATCAACTTGCAAGCAAATAATCATGCAAAGACTGAAGGAAGCAGAAAAAGATAAAGTAATAAAAGAATACTCCGACAAAGAAAAAGACATGGTTTTCGGCGAAGTCTCAAGAGTAACCGGAGAAAATGTCTATTTCAATCTCGGCAAAGCCGAAGGGCTTCTTCCAAAACAGGAGCAAATCCCAGGAGAACCCTATACGCCAGGCAGAAAATTTCACTGCTTTGTGCTCAGGGTTGACAGATCGACAAGAGAACCTTTGATAATCCTGTCAAGAACTCATCCCAATCTTCTTGCAAAATTGATGGAGCTTGAAATTCCAGAGATAATGCAAGGTGTTATCGAGATAATTGGTATCGTCAGAGAGCCGGGCGTAAGGGCCAAGGTGGCCGTGCATTCAAACCAGTCCAGAGTTGACCCTGTTGGTTCGTGTATCGGATCAAAAGGTGTAAGAATAAACGTCATTTCTGACGAGCTTAAAGGTGAGAGGATAGACGTTCTCAGGTGGTTTGAAGATCCAAGGCTTTTTGTGGCATCGTCACTATCACCGGCAAAAGTCTATTCGGTGCAGATATTCCAAAACGAGAAGAGGGCTGTGGTTGCAGTTTCCGCAGACCAGTTTTCATTGGCAATCGGCAAAAAAGGCTCCAATGTAAGACTTGCTTCAAGATTAACCGGCTACAAAATCGACATGAAGGTGATGGAGGAGTAATGCCGGAAAGAATGTGCGTGAGTTGTGGCAAAAAAAGCGAGAAATCCAGTTTTATAAGGATTTCTGGCAAGCTAGAACTCCAAAGCACAGGTAATGTCATAGGAAGAAGCGCCTATGTATGCAGAAACAGAAGTTGCATACAGAAGCTTTCTAATGGAAAAACAAGGATAGGGGTGTCCTTGAAGAGAAACAATATAAGAAAAGAAGAACTAATAAAGCTTTCTAACGAAATTCTTACAAAGGTGATTAATGGGCAAGATTAAGGTCGAAGAGTTAGCGGTTCAGCTTGGTGTTGATCCGCAGGAAATCCTGGAATCAGCAAAAAGACTCGGTGAATCTATCAAGAGCGTGGCATCCACACTCGAAGATTCAACTGCAGCCAAAATAAGGGCAAGTTTTCTTTTGAGGCGTCCCGCTTCACTCCCTTCCCAGGAACAGAAACCACCAGCACAAACCAGAACAAGTTTGTTTGATGTGGACAAGAAAAAAACCCCGGTCCTCAAAGCCGCCACCGCAGAAGCCGTAGAGGCTGCAAAAGCTGCAGAAGCTGCCCTCATCAGTTCAAAAGAGGATAAGTCTACCCAAAAACTGGAGCCGATAACCAAGATAGCAAAACCAGAAAAAAAACAGGCTCCGGCAAAAAAGCCTATTCCATCAATAATTCTTGAGGAAGAAGAAAAGGCAAAACACGCAAAAGCTGCAAAAACAGAGACAAAAACAGAAGAAAAACATGAATTGCCAAAAGAAGAAACCCAACAGGCCATTCCAGAAGTAAAAGTTGCAGAACCAAAAACAACAACCAAAAAGACTTCACATAAAGAAGAGGTCAAAGAGGCTGCACCAGTCAAGTCAGTAGCAGAAGAAGTTGTTGAAAAAGTTGCTGAAAAAGAGGCTTCTCACACGATTCCTTCTACTCCGCCAACCAAAGAAAAACATGTTGAGCATCCAAAAACCAAGGAACCACCAAAACATGAAACTAGGCCGGCAGAAGAAAAAATACCAGCAAAAGAAAAAGAGAAAACAACAGTTGAGAAACCGGTTGAACACTCAGAGAAACTCATAATAGACAAAACTCTCAATGTTCCAGTTTCAAAATATAGATCAGATCAAAGGCCGACTGGCATTCAGATGCCAAAAAGGGTTGAACCAGTCAAACTTCCTCCTCTTCCACCACAAAAACAGCCGCTATATCCAGTTACGCCAAGATCCAATTTCCAGCGTACGCCAACCTCCCAAAGACCACCAACTGGCCAGAGACCACTTTCCAGTGGCCAGAAACCACCAATGACACAAAGGCCGGTTATCGATAAGGACAGGGAGAAACAGAAACATGAGCATGCCATTGATCACAGCAAGGACAAAGACAAACAGCAGATATCAAACGCTCCATTTATAGTTGGCAAAGAACATTTCGTAATCAAGAGAACTCCACCAAAGAGCCATCGCAAAACACAACAACCAAAACAGGCACCAAAGCCCGTTGAAGTGAAACCGCAAAAACTCACTATAGATGTCTTCGCCAAAACTGCAGGGGTTCCAGAACAGAGGATCATGGCTTATATGCTCAAACAGGGTTATATTCCAAACCCTGATGAAGAGCTCAATGGTCCAGTTTTGGAAATGCTTTCTTCTGCATTTGGTCTGAAAACCTCCCATGAAGGCACACTTTCTGATGAAAATCTGATTCCACGCTCACCAATCGTCACAGTCATGGGTCATGTTGACCATGGCAAAACAACCCTCCTTGATTACATAAGAAAAACCTCGGTTGCACTTGGAGAAGCCGGTGGAATAACACAAAGCATCGGCGCCTACAAGGTAGTAGTAAATGACAGGGACATCGTCTTCATTGACACTCCTGGTCACGAAGCCTTTGCAACAATGAGGAGGGAAGGCGCCAACGTCACTGATATAGTTGTTCTTGTCATAGCTGCAGATGAAGGTGTCAAAGAACAGACAATTGAAGCACTCAACATGGCAAAAGAGGCCAAGGTAACAATCATTGTGGCTGCAAACAAGATGGACCGTCCAGGTGCCAACCTCGACAAACTTTACTCCCAGCTTGCAGAGCTTGGCCTGACGCCAGAAGCATGGGGTGGTGACACCATGGTCGCCCCAATCACCGCAAAAACGGGTGATGGCATTAAGGATCTCCTTGAAATGATA
>JAKIZT010000024.1 GCA_022707885.1 Caldisericales bacterium
TAGTATAAATTTTGGATTTCTTGTGTCAATAATGTTTTTGGTTTGCCATGTTGTTAACATTTGTGCATAAAGTTGTGAATACCTGTTTACAATTTAATACCATAGGCATCTATGTATTTTCCTGTATTTGATTCTGAAACAGGTTTTTCAATTATGAAAAAATGTTAGCAGATGGCTATTTTTTTAATCTGCAGGCTTCAGCTGCTCTTGGTTGGAATAAATGGAATGATATCCTTGGCGAGCTCAGCTACCGTGAGTGTCTGTATCCATATTTTTCCAGGACCAGTAACAACGGCAAGGAACAAACCTTCGCCTCCAAAGAAGATATTTTTGAAGCCTTTGAGCATCTGAACATCGAAATTGATTGTTGGCTCAAGAATGGCGCAATGCCCTGTATCTATCTTGAGTGTTTCCCCGGGTGCAAGTGTTTTTTCTATCAGTGAGCCGTCTATTTCCAGGAAAATGTCTCCTGGTCCTGAGATTTTGTTCAAAACAAAACCTTCTCCGCCAAACATGCCTGCCCAGAATTTCTTTCTGAAGTACACTTCGAGCTTGACATTCTCGGAGCCGGCAAGGAAGGCGCCCCTCTGGGCTATGATGTACTGGCCTTCCTCAAGTTTCATGTGCACGATTTGTCCTGGGAACGAGGATGCAAAAGCGATTTCATCGTTTTCACCTGTTGATTCAAAAGTGTTTACAAAGGCGGATTCTCCTGATATGCCTCTGGTCAGCGCTCCAAGCAGGCCACCTTTCATCGTTGTCTGCATGGCCATTCCAGGTGTCATCCAGCTCATTCCGCCAGACTCAGAGACCATTTTTTCGCCCTTTTTCATTTTACAAACTACCACTGGAAGCTGGTTGCCCAAAATTTCAAATTCCATAAACGTGACCTCCTTGTTGTTTTTGATTTCATATTAATTCTACAAATTTTTCGCAAATATGTCACTACTTGCGGTCTTGCTCATTTTTGCCAATGAAATAAAATCTCCACCGGTTGGCATTGGATAACCAAGCCAAACCCTAATAAAAAGGAGATTTTATGAAGATTACCATAAAACAGTTAACTGTTGCTGGAGTTTTGGGTGCTTTAATGGTCGTGATGTACTTTGTCGGAATATCGATGATACCGGTACCGAACATAACAGGCGCAATGACCATCATGCACATCCCTGTGATTGTTGGAGCAATTGTTGGCGGGCCAGTTGTTGGCCTTCTTCTGGGTATTATTTTTGCTGTTGTAGTCCAGATTATGTTTGGGGGTGGTTTCCCATGGTTTGTGCTCATGCCTGCTAGATTGCTTATCGGCCCTGTTGCCTGGTGGGTCTATGCCTCTGTCAGGAAAGCTTTCTCCAGGCAGGGCGAGATGAAACTTACTGCTGCGATACTCATATCATTTTTTGTTTCTTTAGTGGCTCTCACTGTCTGGTTCACTGCAGCGAAAGGTTTTAATGGAAACGAAACAACGGCCAATATAATCGCAATTTTTATTGGTGTTGGACTTGGTTTTCTGACATGTTTTCTGCTTATCAGATCGCGCGTTGAAGGTTCTTCAGTGTCACTTTCTGCAATTGCCGGTACGCTGACTAACACTGTTGGGACTTTGGGGCTTGCTGTATTACTAACCGATTCGTTTGGCAGCACAATGCCACAGAGACTTGTAAATGCTGGGCTTGCTGCCGCAACAAACAGCCCCCTAGAAATCATAGTTGCTGTGGTTATCTGTGCAGCCGTTGTTCCACCGTTGTTGAAAGTGGTTGGAAAGGAAGCATAAACATATAATTATGATGTCTTCAGGGAAACTTACGCTTTGTATAGATTGCGGCAACACGAACATCAAGTTTGGGGTCTTTGATTCAGTGAGTCTTGTTGCCAATTTCAGGGTCGCTACAGACACAATAAAGACCTCTGATGAGTATGCGATCATGCTCAGGTCTCTACTCAAAGAGGACAAGCTTGATCCAAACCAGTTTGAAGGTGCGATAATATCCTCGGTAGTACCACCCGTGACCCCGCTCATGGAAAGGGCCATTGAAAAGGTACTTGCCAAAAACAGCATTGTTGTCAAACCTGGCATAAAAACTGGAATGGGCATACAGGCAGAAAATCCAAAAGAACTTGGATCAGACCTTCTTTGTCTTGCAGTAGGTGCATCCGTAAGGCACTCCCTGCCAGCCATTATCGTATCATTCGGGACGGCCACAGCTTTTGTGGCCGTCTCGAGAAAACCTGATATCTTGGGTGTGGCTATTGCGCCAGGAATTATCTCTGCATTAAACTCCCTCACCATGATGACGGCAAAACTTCCAAGGATCGAGATTATGGTTCCAGAAACCGCGCTTGGCAGAAATACTATTGATTCAATGAGGGCCGGGATAACATTTGGTTTTGCGGGCCTTGTAGATAGGATAGCGGTCGAGATGTCAAAGAACATGGATGAACAGCCAACGGTCATAGCTACTGGTGGCCTCCTCAATCTTATTTCGACTGTCACAACAACTGTATCAAGATTTGACCCGTTCCTTTCACTTTATGGATTAAAGGCCCTTTATGACAAAAACGTGGAGCATAGGGAATAAAGTAATACAGGGTCCGCTTGTATTGGCCCCACTGGCTGGCATTGGTGATATACCGTTTCGAACGTTGTGTAAACGATATGGTGTTGATCTTACTTACACTGAGTTTGTGTCAGCGCAAGGACTTTTGCACAAGAACAAAACTTCTTTTAAAATGCTCAGGATTGAGGATCTGGAGCACCCCATTACAATCCAGCTTTTTGGCTCAAAACCAGAGCACCTTGCTGAAGCAGTCAGGTATGTAGAGCAGGCCGGAGCGGATTTTGTTGATCTTAATTGTGGCTGCCCGGAACCAAAAGTGGTCAAGACTGGTTCCGGATCAGCCTTGATGGGTGACCCTAGTTTGATTGCCCGCATTGTTGAGGCAATGGTCAAATCAACGTCACTTCCTGTAACTGTCAAGACAAGAATTGGTGCTCGCAGGGGATTTCCGGTAGCCAGTGAAATAGCCAGATTGTGCGAGATGGCGGGAGCATCGGCATTTGCACTTAATTGCTGCTATGTTAGTCAAGGATTTGTGGGCCCATTTGATTGGGAATACATCAGGACAATAAAGCAAACTGTAAAAATACCTATAATGGCCAATGGTGGCATAAAAAATGGCAGGGATGCTCTGGAAGTTCTTGATAAAGGAGCAGATGCGGTGATGGTGGGAAGAGCAACATTTGGAGCGCCATGGGTTTTTGAGTGGATTAGAGACGAAATGGATGGGCTTGGGAAAAGGCCCATACCTCTCGAAGAGAGGTTTTCTGTGATGATGGAGCACCTTGGTCTTGAGGTGGAGATGAGAGGTGAAAAAATTGGGGTTAGCGAGATGAGGAAACACTGGACATGGTATGTGAAAGGTTTGCCCGGTGCTTCGAAATTCAGAGAAGAGGCGGTAGCGGGGAAAACTTTGCAGCAGATGAACTGTACCCTTTCAAAGTTCAGGGAATATTTAGAGAAGCAAGGGGAGGAAAAATGAAAAAGAGTTTGATGTTTCTTTTTTGTGCAATATTTATTTCTGGCTGTGGGTTCGCTGGTTCATATGATTCAAGGACTGGCAATGAATCATTAAAGAACGAGCTTATGAAAGTGCCTTCAATTTATCCCGTCTACAGTTATGGAACAATCACCACTGATGCTCAACAGCCTTTTGCCACAAGCAATGAAAAGTTTGAACCCAGGATACAGGGAACACTCATTTTTTCTGAAGTTGGAGAAAACCCTATTGCATGGTACAAAAAAGGACTTGCAGCAGAGGGCTGGGATGTTTCCGAGATCATTTTTGGCTCATCTGAAAACATGGCTGGAAAAGACAGTTTTCCAAACCTGACTACTGGGGAGCCGGCAAAAATGGTTGCATCACAAGGGAAAAAGCAGCTTCAGCTCGTTCTTAGACTATTGGATACAGGATTTTCTGTAACCCATTTCGGAGTTGAAGCACCCTAGATTCTATCTGTCTATTCTGGCTTCATAAAGGAAATCGACAAAATTCAATGGCGATTCCACATCTGATTGCGGGGCGATGAAGTAGGAGGAGTTTACTATGCCTGCTATTTTGAATGGCAGTCTTGTGATAAAGACCCTTGAGAGTAGTTCTGCAAAAGATTTTCTCATGCCATCCTTAAGATGAAAGCTCAATGTGCCATCTTGACTGATATCTTTAATGTCCATTGTTCCAACTGGTATTTCATCCAAAATAAGCTGGATTTTGGATGGTTTTTTATCTTTGGCGCCTAGTGCTGTCAGAATCCTTTGTTTTCCAGTGTCATTTAGCTGGATTGCAATCCCGTAGGTGCCGATTTTTTCTTTGAAAGAAACTGGCATGGCCGATTCAAATTCATCATCAGTAGCAATTTTCTGGCCCTTGTCGGTGATAAGTAGCGTTTTCCCCTGGACAAGCAGCATCGATCCCATTTCATTCGGGTCCTCTGACCCAGTAACTACTATCCTCGCGTAGCTTTCTTTATTTTCAAAAAACCTTAATTCGCCAAGATAACTTACTCTGGCTTCAATGGCTTTTTTAAGGGTTTCCCAGTCCGGTTTCTCGCTGTTCACGGGAACAACTGTGAGATAAAGTTGAGAATAGGGATTGTTTGGTTTTCCCCCTGGGTTGAAAAGCACGAAGGCAGCTATTATGAGGGCTATCAACCCCAGTGTGACGACAAATCCCCAGAAGAGCTTTTTACCCATTAGTCTTGCTCCAGTTCAACAAGTACTCCTCCAACTGAAGACGGATGTATGAACGCGATTGGTTTTCCTGCCGCTCCAATGCGGGATTTTTTATCAATCATTTTCACTCCGGCATTCAGGAATTCTTCTATTTTATGGTCGACATCGTCAACTTCCAATGCAATATGGTGTATTCCCGGGCCCCTCTTGTCCAGAAACCCTTTTATAGGCGAATCATCAGAAGTGGGCTCAAGAAGCTCGACTATCAGACCATCATATCTCAGCTTGGCTATTTTGGCTTTCTGGTCCGGTACTTCAGTGACATGTATAAGCTGAAAACCGAGCAATAACCATGATTTCATTGCTTCTTCAATATTTGTCGTTGCTATTCCTATGTGTGAAAGACCTGTCATATCATCCCTCCTGGTATTCACCGTAAATTCCACGCATCATGCAGCAAATTTCGCCAAGTGTTGCCTGTGCATCAACACACTGGATGATTGGTTCCATAAGATTTCCTTTTCCAGTCGCTACTTCTTTTAATGCACCCATGGCTTCTTTCAATTTGTCCTGATCTCTGGATTCCTTGTATGCCTTGAGTTTTGCCCTTCTCTCGTTTTCATCAACACCGCTTCTGCTAATGTCAACTTTTGGCTCTTCACTGGTTGTGAATTTATTGACGCCGACAACTGCCTGTTTGCCAGACTCTACATCCATCTGGAACTGATATGCGGATTTGGCAATTTCGCTCTGGAAGAATCCCTTTTCCAGGCAGGCTAAAGTGCCACCCATTCGTTCTATTCTGTCAAGATAATCGTAAACATCATTTTCAATCTTGTTTGTCAATGATTCAACGTAGTAAGAACCGGCCAATGGATCAACAACATCACACACACCTGATTCGAAAGCAACGAGTTGTTGTGTTCTAAGCGCGATTGTTGCTGATTTTGGTGATGGGAGCGCCAGTGCTTCGTCGAAAGAGTTTGTGTGGAGACTCTGCGTTCCACCAAGCACTGCCGCCATGGCCTGGAAAGCAACGCGAACGATATTGATTTCTGGTTGTTGTGCCGTGAGGGTCGAGCCGCCTGTCTGGGTATGAAAACGGAGGAGCATCGATTTCGGGTTTTTTGGTTGATACTTTTTTTCGAGCAGTTTTGCCCAGATTCTTCTTGCGGCCCTGAATTTGGCCACTTCCTCGAGGAAATTGTTATGTGATGCGAAGAAGAAAGAGACCCTTGGAGCGAAATCGTCAATCGAGAGACCCCTGCTGGTTAGGTCGTCAATATATGCAAAGGCATCGGCAAAAGTAAAAGCTAATTCCTGAACTGCTGTGGCGCCGGCTTCCCTGATATGATAACCAGAAGTTGAGATTGTATTGAATTTTGGGAGTTTGAATGATGCCCATTCGATGAGGTCGCAGTTGAGCCTCATGGATGGCTTGATCGGATAAATGTAGTTGCCTCTGGCGATATATTCTTTCAGGATATCGTTTTGTACTGTTCCAGAAAGTTTTGAGATATCTCCACCCTGGTTTTTGGCTATCTTCATGTACATTGCCAGAACGACAGTTGCGGAGGCATTTATGGTCATTGAGGTGGAAATTTCTTCAAGTGGTATGCCGTCAAAAAGCTCTGCCATGTCGTCAGCTGTTGATATGGCTACACCCACTTTTCCAACTTCGCCAAGTGCCATTTCGTGGTCAGAGTCGTAGCCCATCTGGGTTGGTAGGTCGAAAGCTGTGGAAAGCCCAGTCTGACCTTTCTGGAGTAACAGCTTGAAACGCTCGTTTGTTTCTTTTGCGGTGGAGAAGCCTGCATATTGCCTCATCGTCCATGGCCTCTCGGTATACATCGTTGGATAAACACCCCTGGTGTAGGGGTATGAACCTGGATTTCCAAGGTCTCTGCCGTAATCAAAATTTGCCAGGTCATCTGGCGTGTAGATTATCTTCTTGTCACTCATGCTGGCCCTCCAGAATCTCTCTTATCTTTATTACATCCTTTGAAATCTGCAAGGAGAGTTTTTCCTTGTTTTCAAACTGGATTTGATCCCTTATTTTTGCCACAAATTCAAGTTTCAATTCTCTTCCGTATATCAATCCAGAGTAATCAAGGATGTGTGCCTCAAGGGAATTATCACCGCCCAAGAAAGTTGGTCTGTTTCCTATTGACACGGCACATTCGTACTTTACACCCTCGAGGTAACCAAAACAAGCATAAACACCACCACCAGGGATTAATTTGAGGGGATTTGAAACATCCAGATTGGCTGTCGGGAAACCGAGTGATCTCCCAACCATTGCGCCGGAGATTATTGTTCCTGTCAGAAAATATCTTCTTCCAAGAAGAACATTTGCCTCAAAGATGTTGCCTGCATAGAGGTAGTTTCTGATCCTGCTTGAGGAAACCGGTTCATCACCTATTGTTACCTGCGGGATGATGGTGCAATCTATCCCATTCTTTAAGCAAAGATTTCTTAGTTCTTTAGTGCCAGCTTTCCCGCCCCTGCCGAATGTGAATGATGGGCCGACTGCCACCGCACTTGCTTTTATATTGTCTTTAAGGATTGTCCTTACAAAATCCTCATCTGCCATGTCCCTTAGCCAGTCGGTGAAATCGGCAAGAAAAACTGTGTCTATACCCAATTCTTCAAGCAATTCAATTTTTTCATGGCTTGTAGTCAGCATTCCTCTGGAAGGGATATTTTTTGTATACAACTTTCCATTGAAGGTGAATGCAGAGGGGTAACCGTTTTTTTCTTTTGCAAGTTCTATTACTTTTTGTGCAAGCATCTGGTGACCGACATGGACCCCGTCCAGATAGCCAATCATGACACATGCGCCTGGTTCTTGAGTTTTTACTTGTAGGGCAGGATCACCCTTTATGACTTTCATAGCATTCTCTCCGGAAGCAACTGGCCTGTTGCCGGAACGTATTTACCGATTCCGACAAGTTTTTCTTTTGACCCAAATATTTTTGCCAGTCCAGCACGAGCTGTTGGCGACCTCAAATTTACAGGATTGCCGTGGTAAAGGATTTCCTGCTGTCTTGTCGAGACTCGAACTTCTGGTAAATGTGACAAAAAATGTTCAGGGGGGATAATGAGGTCAAGATGTGTGCCTTCAAAAACATGTTCTTCGATTTTTGAAATGGAAACGCTTTGTTCTACGTCAAATCCCTGGTCACTTGTTCTTGTCAATGCTGTCATTATAGCACCACAACCGGCATGTATCCCGATATCAGATATCAGTGAGCGGACATAGGTCCCTTTTGTGCAGGTTAGATTGAATTCACCCTCTCCTGAGCTTTGGTCCCAAAAATTCAATTTCAGTTCGTCAATTTCTATTGGTTGCGGTTTTCTGGGGAGTTCGATTCCCTTCATTGCTAGCTCATAAAGCCTTGTGCCCTCAATCTTTTTTGCAGAAAACATTGGCGGTATCTGCTCTGTTTTTCCAATAAACTGGGACAGTATCGCTTCTATGTGCTCTTTTGTCGTATCGCCATTGTATCCATGCTCTGTCAGTTGACCCCAGGCATCGTAGGTGTTTGATGTGAAGCCAAGCTTGAATTTTGCTGTATAACTTTTTTTGTGTTCCTTGGCATAGGGGATGATTTTTGTGGATGCGCCAAATAAAACAACAAGGACACCCCTGGCATGAGGATCAAGGGTTCCCATATGGCCTGCTTTAGATGCACAATACAGTCCTTTTGCCCTGTTTGTTACCTGAAAGCTTGTCGGGCCATCTTCCTTGTTTATTGGCAGTCCACCTGAAATCATTTGTTGTCGAACAGTGACTCGAATATTTGCAGTAGATTTGCCCTTACAAAAAGCCAGTCGCCAGTGGCATTGAAACCTGCGGCATCATGATGTCCACCGCCACCATACTTCAATGCGAGCTGGGAAAGATCGAACATACCTCTTCCTCTCATTGAAATACGGAACTGGTCTGGCCTGTATTCTTTTGCAAAAACATAAATTTCGCAACCGCCGAGTTTCCTTATCTCGTCTATTATAAAATCTGTGTCCCTGAGTTCTGCTTCGAATTCGTTCATGTCTTTCCAGGTGACTGCAGTGATTGCAAACTTGCCCCCGAAAGAAACAGAGAGCCTCTCCATTGCCCTCCCAAGGAGTTTTCTGTTCGCGTAGCTCATCCTTTCATAGATCATTGAAGAAACTTTCGCCGTTGACATTCCGCTTTTTAACAGCTGGGCGGTGATTTCAAACGTCTCTGACGTTGCATTTGGATATTTGAAAGATCCTGTATCGGTAATGATCCCGGTAAAAAGGCATTCACTAATTGTTAGTCCGATCTGCATTCCTGCCGTATTGAGGATGTGGAATATGTTTTCTGCAGTTGAGGATTTTGTAGTGTCGACAAAGACCATTTGTCCGTAATCTTCAATGGTTGGATGGTGGTCGATCACTATAGGATCAGAACCTGGAGGGAAGTTTGATATGCCACACCTGTTTGGCGATGAGCCATCGACTACAATTATCCTGTAGCCTTTCCGGACGAGCTCTATCACTTCGGGGTCACTGGCTATCTTTATATCATTGAACCCATCAAGAAAATCAAAGCTGGATGGGGGATTGTCAGGGCTGAAGACAACAACTTTCGACCCGTTTGCTTGCATTGCCTTGGAAAGGGCAAGCGCCGACCCTATGGCATCTCCGTCGGGATTTTCATGGGTCAGGATGATCACTTTCTTCGTTTTCTTCAGTTCTGCGGCCATCGTTGTCAGATCCACCTTGTTCATTTTCCAACTCCCTGAATGTAAATTCAAGTTTTTGTGCTTTTGATGGCGTTTCGTCAAACTTGAAACGCAAAAGTGGGACTTGCCTGAATTCAATCTTTTCAGCCACAAGTTTTTGCATCATTTTTGATGCAGACGAAAGACCCGCCTGGGTTTCATCGATCTTCTTTTGTGATCCAAGCACTGAATAATAGACAGTGGCAATTCTGAAGTCTACTGAGACTTTTACATCAGTTATTGTCACAAAGCCTATTTTTGGGTTGTCGATGTCCCTGATGAGCACCCAGGAAACTGCTTCCTGTATCTGGTGTTCAAGCCTTTTTCTTCTGAGGTCACTCATGAGAATGTCTCCCTTCTTGTCACATCACAGGGAAGACTGCTCTCATGTTCCACAGTCTTGAAGATGTTATCGAGCGTGATTCCCATTTCGATGCTGGAAGTGTTTATGGTGACCGCAGATAAAACAAAAACATCATGACTGTCCTGGGCATCTGATTCAATCACAGCGCAATTGAAATCATGCCTTAGTTTGGCCAGTATCGGCCTGACAAGACTTCTCTTTTCTTTT
>JAKIZT010000025.1 GCA_022707885.1 Caldisericales bacterium
ATAACGGAGAATCTTTGTTGCTGGAGATGGTGATTCCATCAACTGGCGAGACTCGCAGATACAAGTTTGTAATTGCAGATGGTTCCCTTGAGCTCAAATCATAAATCTAACTTCTAGAATAGATTTGTATAATTTCAGATCAAACCTTGTTGCAGATCCGGATGGGACACTGGATTTCTACCATTACAAGGTGACAGGTGAGGATAGGTCAAGGTTGGTGTCCCTGATATCGAGCATGCAGGATGTTGTCAGGGCCAATATCAGGTCTGCCGTTGAAAGATCTGCAATTCAAACCGAAACAAACCCAAAAGGGTATTAGGGAGGGAAGACAATGGAAAATTTTGAAGCTTGGGTGTCCAGGGAAAGTGAAAAGCTGGGAATAAATTTTGCAAGTCTGGATCTGGAATCCAGAAACAGGCTCCTCGAAGAGCTCATGTCCGGTCTTGAGAACGGTTTCAGGTCAAGGATGGACAGCCCGGATTTGAGGTTTGGGAAGAGAAGGAACATAATCAAAGAAAAAAACTCTGAAGAAAAACAGATGCGGACTACCCAGCACAAAGAAGATGATAGCACAACTGTCATCCAACCTATGGATTCTGAATGTACTGATAGTTCATGCACAGACAACTACGAACATAAATGTAATGATGGGTCATCACAAGAAGAATGCATAGATGATACAATTTGTGTCAATGGTCTTTATTGCAATGATGATAATTGCGTTGATCAATCATGTACAAATAACAGGGATTGTAGAAATACTAGTTGCACAGATAACAATTGTAATAATAAAAATGTTTCAGGGTTAGGTAATTGCATCGATGAATCATCATGTAGCGATATTTGGTGTAGAAACGAAAAAGATTGTGAAGATAACAACGCTCAATGTACCGATTATGAAGAATGCACAAATATTACATCTTGTTCAGACACTGGCACAGAGAGCGAGTATTGTACTGACAATCAACCTTGCAAAAACGAGACTACATGCACAGATACTATATGTTTCGATAATGGATGCGAAAATGAAACATGTAGTGATGTCACAAGTGAGAAAAAAGACTGCCTCGACTGCCCTTGTACGAATTATACTTGCAGTGACAACAGCAACTTTAGTGGGCAATATTGTTCTGACAATAATTGCACAAATGCTTCACAAAATATGTATTCCTGCACGGACTCAAATAATTGTGAAGATTATTTTTGCACTAATAAAAATTCCTGCGGAGATTCTACCGAATGCCTGGATAAAAACTGTACCAATTCAGATGATTGCGCTGATACAGATTGTGAAGATCTTTATTGCACAAACAAAATCTGCAGCGACACCCCATTGTGTACTGACAAATCTTGTTTCAATACAACTGAATGCCCAAGTGGCCCAGGAAATTGTCTCGATGAATTCTGTATCAACACAAGGCAATGCAACGATCAGAGTCCGACAATGTGCACAGATAAAGCTTGTATAAACACCACTCAAGAATGCATTGACAGTGATAAATGCCAAGATAAACCTTGTGCAAATTATATTGAAAAATGCAAAGATTCTTCTACTTCTTGTTTGGATGATGTTTGCAGAAACTGGCCAAAAGAAGGATCTCATTGTATTGATACAAGTTGTACGCATGAAACTTGTCCAGATAGCGCATGTAGTGACACACATTGTACAGATTACCCAGTGTGCCAAGATTTCAATAATGGTGTGATATGTATAAATCAGTATGGATGTATCGATGGACATAACAGTGGGGTATGCGTGGATCATCACTGCTCAACAGATACTGAGTATGGCTGTGGGTATCCAGCTGATTCGGATTGTAACAATGCTACATATCCTCATTGCATTGATGACACAAACGATTGTGTTGATGCAAAATGTATAAATTCCACAAATTGCATCGACACTGGTTGTTTTGACAACACCCCAGGCAGAACTTGTGGGGATGCAGAATGCCAGAATACACAAAACTGCGCTGATAGGGAGAGTTGTATTGATGTAGATTGCATCAATACAGTGTTGTGCACAAATAATATACCATGTACAGATGAAGGATGTAGCAACACTTATTGTACAAACACTGGCACATCTGCTATTCCATGCGAATCAACTGGGACAGATAGTAGCTGCAGGAATCTGGTCGTAGATAACTCTGGGTGTGCTGATATGGGTTGCATTCATGGATGAGAGAGGAGTGGAATACTCATGGGATACTTGCTAAATAATAGAAGGCTAAAGTTGGTTTGCCAGTGTATCGTTTTGTCACTGGTTCTTGTTTTTGGACAAGGTGCCAGTGCAATAACTGGAAATCAGGATAGTTGCAAAGAAATCACATGCAATCTCTCCACAAACTTGCAGAATCAGGGGATTGCTTTTCCATTTTTGCCATACTCTGGAGACAATCAAACCTTGTATAATACAATAAACGATGAAGGTTTGTATCCTCCCGTTCGTGGCAATTACTACATAAAATATTCAAGATTTGGTTTTTCATGTATAGACAAGCGCTCCGGTTACGAGGTGCCAACGCATCTGTTGTCGGAAAAAATAATTAATGCCGGCTGGAAGAACCTCAAGTTTTTCCGAAACAGTTTTATGATATCCGATCTGTCAGAAATTATCCAGATTGATGAAACCAGGTTTTGCGCTACAAGACAGGAAAATCACACAGAACATCTTATAATGTTTGACCAAAATGGCATAAAATGGAACGTCCGTTTGAACAGCGCAATAAGTTGGCATCTCTCCCTTCTTGGGTCAAAAAATATATTTTATGGAACAAACATAATTGATATAGAGACGGGTAAGGTATTACTGGAGCTGGACAAAAAATATGATTCATCAGATTTCATAACACAAAACAAATTTGCTCTAATAAACGACTCTCTAATGATTGATATAAACAAACCAGCTATTCTGTGGACAATCTCAGAAGAAAAATATTCTATAGCAAAAGGTTTTTATGGGGATATCCTGATTACCATTAATAGAAAAACGTCCTTGGTGAGATATTACGATGCAGCATCGGGAAAGGTTTTAAGGTCATTTAAATTTAAGCCGCTCGTTAAACCATGGGAGTATGTAGGGGAGCCAGGCTTTATTGTGGGGAAATCAGTTATCTGCCGGTATGGTCATCTAGTGGATGTCGAATCTGGAACTGTTTTGACCAGGAAAAAATGCAATGTTGCTAGAGGCATGTTCACGGGATGGCAATATTTCTTACGGGGTGATGAGGAATATCTTTTCTGGGAAGACATTGCCGGCACTGAATGTATAGATCCAAAAACAGGAAAAACACTATGGATAAAAGAAGACAGCTACAATGTTTCTTACCAAAAATTCGATGACAAAATTTATAAAAATACCTTTCATCTTGAAAGCGAGAAAGATGGAGAGAAAACTTACATTGAATCACTTTCAATTCTTGAGGATGGTTCATGGAGAGAACTGGCAAGAGTACCCTTCTGGGATGCTTGGCGAACTTTGATTCCGACCGACGGACTCTCTTTGAGGCCAACAAGATATGGAATCTTGTGGCTGCCATATTACAAGAATGAGTCTGCAGGGCCTTCAATCATAGCACCCGGCACTTCAAAGATATTAAAAACCTACCAGATAGAATGTTGGTTGGAACAAAATGTCCCATCATATGCACTGGTTGGAGATATGGTAATAATAAACCACGATGGTCTGGGCATAAACCTTGTTGATCTTGGGTCAGGCAAGATAGAATACATAGAAATCCCTGGGGCAACAAGCAGTGGATCGAGTGGCTTTGGGCCAGTTCCATTGTTTGCTAGCAAGCAATATGTTGTCACACAAGATGTAAAAAGAAACATTGTCTGTTTCGATATTATAAAAAAAGCTTTCCTTAGAAAATTTGAGCCAACATCTAGTATTTACCTAAGATATTGGACTAACCATTTATTCGTTGGGGAGTGGTTTTCACTAGATCGGCACATCATAAATCTTGAAACTGGAGAACTTGTTATTAGACCTGGTATTTCTATTTTGGGGGCAACAGACGTCGGTTACTTTATTTCTGACAAAGGGTTTAAACTGTTTATACCTGGGGAGGATCCAAGATATATAATTGAAGGTTGGTATTTTTATAATGCATTTGGGGGAAATGTCATATCATCTTTCAAATGGCTCCATTTACCAGGCTACGCCATATCAAATGCTGGCGCTATTGATTTAAACAAAAAAATTATTATTCAAAGGTCTTTTGAAAGCAATGGTAGTTCCACTGTTCCATTCATTGTCCACGATGAGATATGGCTTACTGATTCGGGGAAAACCGTCAAACTTTCCCCATGCCCTTCATTTTCAGTCAAAAGGACAGGGGAAGGTGGAGGTGATGGCAATGATAGAGGTGGAGGAAATGAAAAGCTCATTGGGAACAAGGTTGTAGTGAGTATGGTAGATACGGCAAATGAAGTCGATGAAGCAAGTGAGGTAAGCTTCGAGTTCAGGAACACAAGAGAGGATGGAAGAGATCTTGTGTTGAAGGGAGAGGTGTATCTGGTCTCTTGGGGAGATGATGGGAAGGCACCTCTGTTTGCCAAGCTGAATGAACCAAGGCATAAGTTGGGACCTCTGCTTCCTGGGATGTCACAGGAGATTAGCTTTAAGGTTCCTGAACCACCTTTACTTGAGAACAATCAGAAAGGGGAAGGGAAGTATTTTGCTCTTGTTGTGGAGTCTAATGGATTGATGGATAGAGATAAGTCTGTTTTGTCTGAGTATGATAAAGATCCCAGGCCTCTTTTTGATGGTACTCCTGTTGCTCTTGACCATCAGAAGGCTATTGTTGTGACTGTGTGGGGGAGATAAGAATTGAAGATAATCCCTTAAACCAGAAAAAAGCCCGAAGGGTATTAGGGACAGGAAGCAAAAATTACAATGATATAAGTTGCGCCAAAGGCAAGAGAATTTGGTCATTTTGAAAATGGAGAGGGGATTATGCATACAAAACAGTGTAGGAGAACAAATGCATACCAAATATAAAGTACTATCGGTACTAGCATTGATAGCATTATCTTGCTCAACTTCGGTGATTGCAAAAACTGGCCAACAAAACATCTTCCCCATGCTGCCAACCAATAGTTGCTCATACGGTGGAAATATTGATATCACATGTAACACCATTGATATAAATGACTCATACAACAGATACAGTAAGGAAGGTATCATCCTGGATCCAGAATTAAATCAGGCAACAAAAAAACCTCTACAACCCTACAATAATATTTTTTACAATCTGGGTGATCATCTGAATTCGATATTCAACATTAAACACGATTCAAAACCTGAATCAGATATTATACAAATCATGAATTCTTCCTATCCAAATTTCAGTGAAGAGGAAAACAATTCCTGTTTGAAATCGGCCATTCTTTTTGGAAAAAATGTTAGCTATAATCCAACATTAGAACTTTTCATATATTCCGAAAATGCAAACAAGTATTCATTCTTCAATGGCACCAATCTAAAAAAACTTTTTGGATACGGTGGAAAAATAGAAGATCTTCGCGGGATAGCAAAAAACATTGCTTTAATCAATGGAAAAAAAGTTGTAGATTTGGAAAATGGCCAGGTGCTTTTTCAATTAAGTGGCAACAATTTGATGTCCGATGGAGCAATAATTGTCAATAATGACCTAATCTATGGTATAAAAGAAAAAACCATCATCGCAAACATATCTTCAATGAATTTTAGACCATCTCGGATCTATAAAGACAGAATAGAAAGTTACTATTTGGACGATGGCCAATTTGGCAAGGTTTCACCAACCATTAAAAGGATCGCTAGAGATGGGTCTCTTCTCGAAATCATTAAAACAAAGATCGCACCATACGATATAATCAAAGGTACTTATGGCCATCTTGCTTTATGTTTTGGCAATGCAACGTCCGGTAAATACGGAAATAAAGCCCACAAACTCATCGAGATGTCATCTGGAACGATAATATTTGAGGTAGATTTTTCAGAAACCAAAGCAATCCAGGCCGACATCATAGGTTCCAAGCTGCTATTGAGATCAGAAAAAGGCGCTCAAATTTATGAAATAGACAGAATGAAAGAGATAGGCAGAATCAATTTTCCTGCGTATCCACAATTTATATCAGATGGCAAAGATACTGTTGTGCTGTTACCTCAACTTGATGGTGGCATGCTAGGTTATAAACTGGACAATAACTTGAATGTTGTCCCCTGGACTCAAACGAAAATTCCAGATGCAAAGGAGTACTATCTGGAAGATGGCACAATATACACGGTTACAACCACAACCAATCCATACATTGGCAACAATAATCTGCTTTTCTATTTAAACTCAACCGAGATTTCATGTAACAAACTTGGTTCACAAAAAGCGGCATCCACTTATTCATTCACACTTGATATGCCCCAAGAAGGTTATATGGCAAGTACTTTTGCAGATGGCAAGTATTACATGGTAAGAAAGAATGGTGAATTGAGCGTATTTGATTGTAGGGAAGGGGGCTTCATTCAAGGTGGCAATTATGTTGGTGGAGATTTCTTCAGGGCCAGAAATCCACCTGATGGCCTTTCAGGAAAACCATCTTTGTTGATTTCCAATGATAGAGTATTTCTTATTCATCCAGGAAAAATCAATTGGTTGCTTTGCTTTGACAAAAGCAACGGCAATCTTATTTTTGACAAACGTTTCGAATTGGGAGGCCCCTACGTCAACAAACCACACATTCACCTCTTTAGTGAAGCATTAATCATGGAGTCACCATCAGGAGTGTATTTTTTAAATGACGATACAGTTATAGGTGGCGATGGTTTATTCATCGGCATTTCGAATGGCAAAGCTATATTTAGCGATAATGGCAAAACCAAATTTATTGATTTATCAACAAAGGATACAGGAACAATCGAAATATCGGACATTTACAAATCTGAAATCCCATTTTTTGGGTTCAACGATGGTATTCTTACACCAGATGGGAATGTAAGATTAATCGATAATGCATGGGTACAAAAACAGCTGGGAACATGGTTTTCATTTAAAGGTAACCCGCAAAAAAATTTACTATCCTGCAAGTATGACACAACAATTCCTGGAGGCACCTTAACTCACTTTGAACCTTGCCCATCGTTTTCAGTCAAACGCGTCAAGCCAGAATCTGATGTTAATCAGGAGAGCGTTACTTTTGAGTTCACTATGACAAGGACAGATGGTCTTGCAGATGTCTGGAAGGGTGAGGCATGTTTGGTTGCCTGGGGGGATGATGGGAAAGCACCAGTGTTTGCCAAGCTGAATGAACCTAGGCATAAGTTGGGACCTCTGCTTCCTGGGATGTCACAGGAGATTAGCTTTAAGGTTCCTGAACCACCTTTACTTGAGAACAATCAGAAAGGTGAAGGGAAGTATTTTGCTCTTGTTGTGGAGTCTAATGGATTGATGGATAGAGATAAGTCTGTTTTGTCTGAGTATGATAAAGATCCAAGACCTCTTTTTGATGGTACTCCTGTTGCTCTTGACCAGCAGAAGGCAATTGTTGTGACTGTGTGGGGAAGGTAGATGGACTTGCTCGGATGATGGATGCAGCAATGAGTATTGTGTGGATATTGGAACATCTGCTATTCCGTGCGCAACAACTGAGACAGATAGTAGTTGCAGGAGTCTGGTTGTAGATAAAACTTATCAATGTACTGATGTTGGTTGTATTCATGGATGATAAAGGAGGCTTTCTGTATGGGACAATATATAGCAAGAAAAAGAAAATTGGGGCTGTTTTGCCAATGCATTGCTTTGTCACTGGTTCTTGTTTTTGGACAAGGTGCCAGCGCAATAACTGGAAATCAGGATAACTGCGAAGGAATCACAAACAATCTCTCAATAAACTCGCAGAACCAGGAAATTGCTTTTCCGCTTTTGCCATCTTCTGGAGAAAATCAGATACTGAATGATGATTATGGCATTCATCGCAATAGTTTTTATGGCCAGTACTATATCAAATATTCAGGATTTGGTTTTACATGTATAGACAAGTTCTCAGGGATTGAATTGCCAGCATCTCTGTTCCCCAAAAAAATCTCCAGTATTTTCTGGAGGGGAATCGAATTTGTCAAAAACTGCGGCATGGTGTCAGATTTCTCCCAAATTATCCAGAT
>JAKIZT010000026.1:0-260 GCA_022707885.1 Caldisericales bacterium
AGCCGCAACACACAAGGCAAACTGCGCGGCAGTCACTTCAAACTTATCAATCCAATAGGCGTCCAGGTACACTTCATGGACCGGCCGCTCATCCTCAGCGCCAGTCTCGCTGCCCATCCAAAAACTTCCGGCTGGTACGTAGACTTGCTCCATACTGTCACTTTCCCGCACGCGCGTTGAACCCACGCCCAATTCAGGTACAGGCATCAAGGTCGGGCTGGGGGCGGCGGTGGGTTCGGGCGTGCTGCTGGGCGCGGCGG
>JAKIZT010000026.1:270-7893 GCA_022707885.1 Caldisericales bacterium
GTGCTGGACAAGCTCGTCTGCGCGGCTGTGGGCGTTAATAGCAATTCCGAAAGCGGGGTCTGTTCTGCGGGTATAGCGAGCTTCCCCAGACTCGCGAAAATCGCCACCGCCGCCACCGCCACTACGCCCACCAAGGCTACCGGCAGCCAGGCCGGAGGGCGTCTGCCAGGTACTTTGGGTGCCTCTGCTTTGGTTTGCCGGGGTTTCGGCAGCTTTGCCTTTTTGTCGGTTGAGCTCGGAAAGACCTTGACCTCTTCCCTGGCTTTGTCTGGCGGGGCGCTGACCGGGCGGCTGGCAAATTCCTCCAGGGCTCGCTGCAGTTCATGCAGGTCGGCAAAGCGCTCTTCAGGCTCCTTGGCCAGCGCTTTCAGCAGGATCGCGCGCAAACCGGGCGGAATTGAATCCGGCAGGACCACCGGCTTGAAATGCTTGTTCATGATTACAGGAGAAGTATCCCCGGGAAATAGCCTGTCCCCAGTGAGCATTTCGTACATCACACATGCCAGACTGTATTGGTCAGTTGCAGGAGTGATCAGGCCGCCTTCCCACATTTCAGGGGCCATGTAGCTGGGAGTGCCCACAACACCCAAAGATTCGCCTGATGAAAGCATGGTGGTCATCTGAACTGTTCGTGCAATGCTAAAGTCGGCAATGACTGCACAACCATGTTCGTCAAAAAGGATATTGCCGGGCTTCACGTCCTGGTGGATGATGCCGCGCTTATGGCCCGCATTGAGGCCCTCGGCGACTTGCGTCATAATCCGGAAGACCTCTTCTGGAGGGAGCAAACCTTCCCGCTTCATTTTGTCCGAAAGGCTGCCGCCTGCCAAATAGCGCATCGCAATAAAGACCTGCCCATTGATTTCCCCAATTTCGTGAATGGTAACTACGTTTGGATGGTCAATCTTTGCCAGGCTGCGGGCTTCTCTTTGGAAGAATTGAATAAATTTCTCGTCTGTGGAGAGCTGGGGATGCAACACTTTGAGTGCAACGATCCGGTCAAGCGTCGTATCCTTGGCTTTGTAAACGATGCCAAAGCCACCCCGTCCTAATTCACTGATTATTTCGTATTTTCCCAACCTCATCAAAAAGACCCCTATAAGAAATAAAATGGTTATGAGAATTGCTAAAAAAAATTTTTTGGAGATCTCTGTTGATCCCTTTGTTCGTAGTAATTTTACTGTAAAAAGCCTATTGTTATTGCCATAATTTGGCCAGCTGGCAAGCACATTGATGACAAATACTATCAGTAAGCGTGAGGAGCACGCGTAATTAATGATCTACCGCTGATGATTGTAGGCTGCGAGTGTTCAACATGTCGTTAGTACCTTATCAAAACCCTTAAGGACAGTAACCTGAGAAGGAGACAGGCTGTACGGCGAGCTATCCCCCGCCGCTTAGGGAAAATCATACCTTCATGGAAACAGTGCAGGATAACCAGGCTGGATTAGTTGGTTTATGATAGAACTAATCAGGATTACCTGTCAACGTCAGAAAAAAAGAACGGGAGCAAAACACCATGAACCCCACCAAAAAGGCAAGCGAAATGTCCGTCCGGGAGCTGGCGGCCTATATCGACCAATCCGTGCTGAAACCTGAATTCACCCAGGCCGAAATCCACAGGTACATCCAGGAAGGCGTTGACTTTGGCTGCGCGACTGTGTGCATCAACCCCGCGTCGCTGGACATTGCCGCCGAATTGACCCGCGGCACGGACACGAAGATCTGCGTGGTGTGCGACTTTCCGTTCGGGCTCTCCACCACCCGCTCGAAAGTGATGCAGGCTGAGGAGTACTGCCGCAGAGGGGATGTGGCCGAGCTGGACGTTGTCGCGAACTACGGCTGGATCCGCAGCGGGTTGTTCGCCGAGGTGGAGGCGGATATCCGCGCGGTGACGGAGGTCTGCCACAAGTTTGGTGTGGCTGTAAAGGTTATCTTCGAGACTGACGCGCTGACGATGGATCGTTCTAATCCGCGACACCCAATTCGATATCGGCGGAGGTGTACTGGATGTGTCTATCGCTCCCTTTTATGCACCGGTCGAGGAATTGCCGGTTGCTCTCTTGGAAGATGATGGAAGGCCGACCTCCGAAAGAATTTCGATAGACGCCATGAAAATATCGGACGGGTTTGAAACCGGCGAGAAAAATGATGCCGAGAGCCCTCCTGAGATGCAGCTGGATGTTCTCGGGACTATAGACATCATGAACCAATCCTTTGAAGGTATCTTTCCCCCCTATTCTGGTGGGTGGTCTATATTTGATGGCAACCCAAACGACGGGAAGGAGTATTATTGGGACGATGATAATCTCAAACCATATAGTGGATACTGGGCTGCCTGGCCGGCGCGCGGCGGTGCCGACGGCATAGATCCTACATTGTCTACAACCTATCCTAAAGAAATGGACACGTGGATGATTTATGGGCCTTTTGACTTGAGCAACGCCAAATCGGCCCAGGTTGCCTTCATGCTTTGGCGTCACATTGAAGTCAATTACGATCACGTCTTTTTTGGAATTTCGAGCAATGGGTCCAATTTCAGTGGCTGGTCGTGGGACGGTGACGTTGGTTGGGAAAACAAAACCTTTAGCCTCAACTCTTACCTGGGTGACAGCGACGTCTGGATCGGCTGGCACTTCACCAGCGACAGCTCTGTCCAATATGAAGGTCCTTGGATCGGTGATATCGCGCTCAATTTCCAACCAGGGGATATAACCGTTCAAGGCAGTTTCACCTATGCCAACCGTTCATCAACCGTGCAAGGAGCCAAGGGGATTAAGGTCCAGCTTTGGGACCGGGATACAAGTGGAGGCAATGATCTACTTGATGAGATCATTGTTACAAGTAGTTCTGGTCAATACAGCTTCCCGACCCTGACAAATTGGGATACAGATGACACAGACCCAATATTAGGGAACCGGCGCCTCGATCTTTATGTCCTTTGGGCGTTGGAAAACGATGAATACACGGTTACAAATTCCAGTGGGACCCGATATGCGTGGAGCAGTTCCACTTATAACGACATCAATATGGGTAACACGACGATTTCAGCTTCCCTACCTTATGGTTATACTAAACTCGAGGCTATGTGGATTTTTCAAGATATTCGCCATGCCAGAGAGTACTACTTAAGCCATACGAACCCTCAAATCGATCCTGGCTACTTGACTGCTCATTGGGATGAGAACCAAAACTCTGAAAATGGTATCCAGGGATCGCATTTTTGGGCGCTGATTAATCCCCATGTCTACATAGCCCATGATTCCCGCTTCTCGCCAGATACGATTGTTCATGAGCTTGGTCATCACATTATGTGGAACAAAACCGGCCAATGGTTGTGGTACGATTTCGGCTGTTTTTCCCACGAAATATTTAGCCAAGAATCGGTTCAATGCGCCTGGTCGGAAGGATGGGCTGATTATTTTGCCGTCGCGGTAAACGGGGATATTTGTTACGATTTTGATGATGGCCCCTGCACAGGTCAAGCTAATATTCGTCATTTTGACCTTGAAAATCATACTCGAAATGATAGTGCTCAAGATTTCGCTTGGAGTGATGGTGTCGAAGGTCGCGTAGCGGGTGCTTTATATGATCTGATGGATTCAGCGAATGAATCACCTTGGTACGATAATGCTTCCTGGGGGTTCGATCCTATCGTCGATATTGCCCTAGTTGGGTCAGGACGTTCAAGTTTCCAGCAGTTCTGGGATGCTTACCAGGGATCTGATAAACACAATGGAGTGCGCTCGATTTACCAAAACACCATCGATTACGACAACGCTCCTGTGTTCAGCACCATCCCCGAGCAGAGAACTCTCCAGAATTTTCCGCGCACACATCTTTTAGATCTGTGGAATTATTCGAGCGATTCCGAAAGTCCGGATGCATCGCTGACATACTCGATCGTCAGCGTCTCCGATTCGCGTTGCGGAATCAGCCTGGATTCGCATTGGGTCAACGCCAATCCCCAAATGAATTGGGTTGGCTCGTGCTACGTAACAGTCCGCGCAAATGATTCTATAAAAACCACGACTAGTGGCTTTTGGATACACGTCCTGCAAATCAACAGCCGGATTTTCTTGCCGGTCATCATGAACGATTGATCCCGAAAGGAGACATCCCATGAAACGCGTGTCCTTGTTTTCAATGCTCCTAGTTTTATTGTTGTCAGCTTGCAGCTCCAGCAGTTCTGGCGCTGAATGCAAAGAGGGAATATGCGTCAGCATCGAGGTCGAAAGCCCGGTTCAAGCCTTAGTACCTGCCCCTTTCGTGATTTCAATTAAAACTGAAAAGGATATCTCCAACCTTGGAATATCCTTGTATGGTGATCGCACTATAACAATTCTTGATATTGAAAAAAAACCGGACTCAGCGGAACTAGCCTATAAAAATGATAGTAGTATGGACTGGTGGATCGATACAAAAGGAGGGGAGGAATACATAATTACTGGTCATGTAATCTTGGCCAAACCCGTCGTGTCCTATGGGATTTTTAGCTATGGGCTAATTGCTGCCGCTGGGCATCCATCCATCACGCGGGTAACGGATTCGGTCACAATCTATCTGGATGCTGAGGGCAAGCAGGTAGAAGAAAACCAGGCGAAAATGGAACTCGAAACCGACTTCCCTGCCCCCACACCGCCGCCAGACCTGACGATTATTCCAGAAACTCCGTTTCCAACCATCGTTTGGCCAACCAACACCCCATTACCCTCCCATACTCCTTCACCTTCTCCGTCACCCACAGTCACGCGAACCCCTACCCTTCCAGCATATCCTTAACCGTTTCCTTTTAATCCTCAAAAACTTCCCAGGAGAGCTTTTCTTCCCTGGGAAGTTTTCATACTGAACAAATGGGATTACCTATATAACGATTTTAATGAATTCAGCCAAAATTACGCTATATGAGTAACCTGGGTGATCCAATGGTTACTTAATCAGTAGAAGAGCAGAACAACTCCAAGTCCCAGCTTAATGGAGGTAATTATTTTGCGAATGTCTTAATAATCCTACATATTCCATCTGGATGGAATCATCCTAATGATCGGATAGGTGAATCAATCTACTGGCCTAAACTTACATCCGTAGGTTGCCTCTTTTCCCACCATCGTCCAGGATAATCTTTCAACCGTATTCCACCAAATGCCAGGCATTTCATACCACTTAGCATTTGCGACATCCTTAGGGATACCTGGATCTGGGGCGGTGCCTCGCGCAAGAGCTCCATCCGGGTGGATACCAACTTCGGTATAAACAAATGAGTAAATTGGACCCAGAGCGGCTAGAGAAAACATCATGCCCCACCCGCACCGGGAAGGTTCTACCGTTTTTGCGGCATCTATCCGGTCAGCAACGAATTCAAAGTAAGTCATCCCCTTCGGTGCTTCAGGAACCTGCATAGGCTGGTTTCCTTTGTAGGCAACGAATAAAATACTGGAGCAAATAGCAAGGATGACTGTTGTTTTGACAACCCATCCAATCAACTTAAGAATCACTACGATGAATTTCATTTTCTCCTTCATTCTCTTTATCTATCTGATACTGATCTTCAGGTCGGGCACCTTCTCGTAGGGCCCGGTTATAACGAATCTCCTCGCGATACATTCGATCTAGAGCAACCTCAATCACATCGCTTTCACTCCGTCCCATAACACTTGCCATCGCTCTTAATTGACTCACGCCTTCTGGGCTTATTCGAAAAGATCGTACTGGTTTACTCGCAGAATTTGTTTTCGGCATTTTTATCCTCAGTTTTAATTATCGTAATACTAGAGTATACTATTGTCAACATAAACACATAGGTCTTGTCAGGAACCAAAGGGGAGTCCATAATTGGAATAATCTTTTTTGTCCCTTTTGCCAAATTTTTCCGAATTATATATAGAGCTCAAAAATAAATATTCCCTGCAGGATATTGTTGAGGTGATACAAGGAGAAATTTATGGCAGGAAGTAGTATTGAATTGATGTCAGAAAATATTGATCGTATGACAGATGAAATAAGGATAATCAAAGCGGCTAGACAGGATCCTAAGGTATTTGGAGAATTGTACAAGCTGTATGTTGAACAGGTCTTCCGATATCTCTACAGCAGAATAGGTAATTTGCATGAAGCAGAAGATGTTACAGCTCAGACATTTCTTGCGGCTTTCGAATCCTTTGACAAATTTCGACAGGATGGGCACTTTGCTTCCTGGTTGTTTGGAATTGCTCGTAATAAAGCAATGGACCATTTCCGCCTACGGGATCGTTCGACACATATGGATGGTTTCAGTGAGATACCTACGGAAGACAATACTTTAGCTAGGATGATAAAGACAGAACAGGAAGAAGCGTTGTCAACGCTCATTCAGGCTTTGTCTGAAGAAGACCGCGAACTAATCCGTCTCCGTTTCTTGGCAGATATGAGTTTCCCAGAAATCGCCCGTTTTCTTCATCGCAATGAAGAAGCTGTCAAAAAAACTACATACCGGTTACTGGCACGGTTGCACAGCCAGTTGGAGGTTTCAAATGAATGAAAAGTATTCAACTCCTCAGTTTGAAGAGAGTATTCGTAAATCCTTTGGAGTACCTGAGATCCGCTCCAAATTTGTTGACGAGGTATATAGTGATTTGATGCAACAAGGGGTTGCAAAGTCTCGAAAAGCTCGTCCTTTTCTCGGATTGCGGCCGGCATGGACTGTCACTCTGGCGATTTTTTCCCTGATGATCATCGGTACCCTGGTAATAGGTCCACAGCGCGTTTATGCGGAGTTCTTGAAACTATTTGGTTACATTCCAGGGGTGGGAATCGTGGATCAGAGCAGCCCTATCCGGGTGTTAGCCGAGCCGGTCAGTGTCACACGCGATGGAATCACGGTCACGGTGACTTCAGCGACGCTCACTGGTGACAGAACCCAGATCGAGTACCGTATCTTTGGAGTACCTGGTTCGGCTTATCCTGACCGTGAAGATATTGTCGGCTGTATGCAGAGAGAATATCTACTCCTCGCGGATGGGAAGCAACTTGCCCAAATCAATTATGGTTACGAGCCTGTACCCATGAGTGTGAACGAGGCTGTCTTTGTGATTCCGTGCATCTCTGGTACCCTCCCCGGGAAGTCCCCGGAAAACTGGGAGTTGCCGCTTCGCTTCGTACCTGCTCCACCAGATCTGACCGTGATGCCTGTAACCGAGCTTTCACCCTCTCCGCAGATCGACCTGACCCAGGGTACCACTGCCAACGGCACATCAGTCCCATCGGCTGATAATTCTGTGACGGTGAGCAAAGTGATCGAAACCAGCGATGGCTACATCCTGATTGGAAGTTTTCAACCCCAAAGTAAGCCCGGCGAATCCTTTCAGCAGACCGGTGCCATGGAGATCCATGATGCCAGCGGAAAGAAGGTAGCTTATACCTATCCACAGGACGTCAACGAGGCGATCAACCAGGAACCGGGCGGCACCGGTTGGGCGGCGCAGTTCAAGGCTGCCGGCCTGGTCTATCCCCTGAACATCAACTTTTCAGGTGTCCATCTGCTTCCATCAGCCTCTGATGCCACAGCCCAGTTTACCTTCGATGCCGGTTCCAATCCGCAGCCGGGTCAGGTGTGGGATCTTAACCAGCAGATCCAACTTGACGGTC
>JAKIZT010000027.1 GCA_022707885.1 Caldisericales bacterium
TTTGAGCCAGCACAACTATTTGGATGCCGCTTTCGGAGGCGTATTGCACCAGATACTGCAGATAATCGAGGGTGTAGGGGTCGAGGGCGTCGCCATCGTCGATCACCAGGGCGGCGGGTTTCAGAAGTTTTCTTTGGTTCAGCCGTTCGGTGAGGAAATAGAAAAAGTCATATTTGCGGCCGGTGCGGTAGCGGTCCTGGTGTTCCTTCAGCAGGGAGTCCAGTTCGGCGTTTTCCACGTCGCAAAGCAGCCTCAGAACGCGGTTGAACTGGTTGAAGAACAGCGGATGCGGGGAATAGTAGTTCACCCGCTTGTAGCTTTTGCCCAGAGCCTCCAGCAGGGGTTTCACCAAATAGGTCTTGCCCGAGCCGGTCCCGCCGTTGATTTCGATCAGATGGCTGGCGCTGTTGTTCCTTAGAGTGTTCAGCAACCTGTTCAGCGGGAAACGCCGGGTCATAAAATCCAATGACTGAAAAACGGTTCTGTCGCTCATTCTCTCCTCGGTCTTTGCCAAAGTGTTGACAGATTACTGTAAATTAAATTGACACCATACTGTCAAGCAGAATTTGGGAAGACCTTTCTGCGTTTACACCGGAGAGTTCTAAAGGTGCTCAAACAGCCTGGAATGATCCGCCGCCAACTTACACTCAAAAAATGTCTTGACCCGATTATTCAGGCTAATAATTTAGTTTGTAGGTGCAGATTATCACCCAAACGGGTATCGGTCAAACCTATAAATGACCACTGGGAGTGAATATTAATGCCGTTAATGGCGGAGATTTCTGCCGGAATGCCGGCAAAAGTAGCAGATGATTTTGGATATCACAATTTCGTGAAATTACCGCGGATTTATCTGAAGGACAAGCTCGATAACTATATGGTCTTCCGGGTAAACGGCCAGAGTATGGAACCTCAAATCATGAATAACGACATCGTTGTGATCCAGAGAAAGGACGATTGGAGCAATACGGATGGTTCTGTCTGTGCTGTCAGATTGAACGATGGCATCACCCTGAAACGTATCCAGTTCGATCACCAGCGTCAGCAGGTGCTGCTCCATCCCTTCAATGCTGAATACCGTGTCCAGGTTGTGGATTCGATGCAGGGAGATGATATTTCGCTTATTGGGACGATGGTTATACAGTTGAGGTTGGTGTGACTGATGGTTGATGCTCGACCAATAACGTGAATTATGTTTGAATCCATCGCAATTAATTCATTATGTAAGAATACACCTAAGGAGTATAGAATGAGTAAAGAGTCTGAGAGAAACGCCACAAGCACTGGCAGAATACATAATCTGTTACGTCGTATCTCAGTAATAGCTTCTATCGTTGTTTTACTATCGGTTGCCACGCATTCTGAATTGGATGCCAGCTCACTTTTAAGCGAACCCAACACTAAATTGCATGCCTTTCAAGAAGATTTTGATTTCTTTTATCAAACCCTTCTCGACTCTCATCCTGGTTTTGAATCAGGGCAGCCTGATTTCTGTCAGGAAGCTGCAACCTTGATGGAGGAGATCGCCACAGTAACCGACACTCTACAGTTCGAGGCTAAGTTGCGAGGATTTACTCATTTACTGCAGGATGGTCACACCAGAGTCGCATCATACTCCGGTCAAAGCCCAACAACTTATCCTATCGGTCTCTGGTGGCATGAATCTGGCTGGTATGTGGAAATGATATCTACTGAATACAAAGAGCTAATAGGCTGCAAGGTAGTCAGTATCAATAGTATAGATGCAGAGACATTTATGACCAGGCTTCTGCAGCTAACGACAGGGGAGAATATCTACTGGTTCCGTGACCAAGTGTCTTTTTTTCTCAGAAACTCAGCCAACCTACAAGCTTTGAATCTTGCCAGTCCTGACGGCGCACTATATCTAACCATCGAACAGAATGGAACCCAGTCGGAGATCGTTTTATTAGAAGCTGAAAGACATTCTCTCTGGAGCAATAAAAAAACCGGGATAACGGCCCTACATGATGATAACTACTGGGGTCAGGCACTACCGGATGATAATGTGTATTATCTACAGTTCAATGCCATGAGCGACACGGATGGAACACCAGATAATCCTTTTGCAGGATGGATATCATTTCTCAATGATGTCTTTTCAACCATTGACAGCTTGGGGATTGAAAACTTGGTCATTGACCTGAGGAACAATGGGGGTGGTAATTCTACCATGGGAGACATCCTCTTATCATTCTGCTCTTTACCAGATTCATTACGCTATTTCGTTGGGAGTATGAAGATTAGCGATTTGGTGTTGAAGCACTATCAAATGGATCTGAATACAATGAACGAGGCTTTGTCTTCTGATTTGGGTTATGAAGTCAGTGAGTCGGAATTGCCCTTTACCGTGAAGTTCAATATTGGTAATTCTCCATTGCTTAAACCTCATACACTGGAAGAATTAGCACCCAATGCTGGATTGTCAGAACCACCTCGTAAGTTTGATGGGAAACTGATCTTGATTATAGGAAGTCAAACATTCAGCTCGGCAGTAATGTTTGCGACCCTATGCCATGATAATGGACTGGCCACTTTGTATGGAAGCCCTACAGGAGGTAAACCATCCGCTTATGGCGAAGGAGTGGGCTTCAAATTGCCCAACACTGGTATAAGGTGCACCGTCTCTGTTAAGTACTTTCAACGGCCTGATATACAGAGAGATCCATCTGATAGCCTGTACCCGGATGTAAATATACCCATTAGCCCGGAAGAATACTTCTTGACAACAGATACAGTTTGGGAAAAGGTATTACAAGACCTAAAAGACTAAGCTAAAATGACAACCACATTATCAAAGCTCATTAATAACGAAAACCTGTACCGACCGAAGGGAGCAACTTGAAGAATATGAATAACATAATCTACATAATTGGCACCTGTCATGGGAATACTGCCGGGTTCAAAGTTGATGATCTGTACAAACAACTCTTGGAGATTAAACCTGATGTTATCCTGGATGAATCGCCAATCGACAATAAGTGGCCTATGATGGACTGGTTGAAAGGATGTGCCGATTATTCCAAAAAACGAGGCGGTGGAGAAGCCGCAGCAGTTCTCAAGTATCTTGAAGACCATCATGCAGAGGTCTTGCCTTATGATATCAAAGGCAGGAATGACTACTTCATCAAAATGAAGTTCTTTGAAAAGGAGCAAGCCTTCAATACAGCATGCAGTGCCTATTTTAAACAACCCTCCGCCAATCCTACTGCTTCTTACTTGTTCGGGTTGATCGAGGGTATGGGGAGAAGATTTGGGTTTCATGAAACCAAAGACAAACGCACAATATTCGATATCAATAGCCCACTCTGCGACGTTCAAGTGGAAACATATATTTCCCTGATTCGCAATGTCAACAAGGCCATTTTCGACTTGGTGCCCGAGTTTTCACAGTATGAAAAAGACTTTGGCAAAATGATGAACTTCCATGCCAGAAGAGACAAAGCCATGATCAGTAACATCCTGAACTACAATAGCCGATTTGAAGATAAAACTATGGTTGTTCTTTGTGGCTATTTTCATAGATATGCCCTCATCAAAGGTCTTAACGGATCACAATCGAAGTATCGTTTTAGATTGGTTACAGAACTTAGCTCCTAGGATATGATGCCTCAACCTCAGAAGGGCCGGCATAACGTAATATTATGACGAGCTAGAACTAATCCGTGTAAAGACTCCATTTAGACTAAGGTTTGATATGCTTGTCGGGGTGTTCCACCTGGTCTATTGCGTTAAGTTTCAGCATGTTCCGAAATCAGTCTGAAACCAGTCCAAAGAAGTCCAAAACAACTGTGACACGTTTCCGAAAGCAGTCCTAAGCATCTCTACACCAGATAAAGGCTTATACCTGTTTATCACAGTGATGGCTATATGACATTTGGGGTGTCACTTTATATCCGCTATAATGTATCCGCGATAATTGTATTGTCTCCCTTTAGCTTGCGGTAGAAGATCGCCGAAGCCATGGTGGTGTAAGAGGATAGAAAGAAGAATCCCAGCCCGCAGGTAAAGCAACTGATGATGAACCAGCCGATGAAAGAGAGCATCAGCCAGAAGTATTCCGTTTTGTGCCCCATCATCATTTCCCTGCTCCGGCGCATGGCATCGGTAGCCGATATATGGGGATCATCAGCCATGATGAAATAGGTCATGGAATAACTGATGGCGGCGATGATGCCAGGCACGATCAGCAGCAAAGACCACAGCAGCACATAGATCAGGATCAGCAGGTAGGCAGTCAGGGCGCGGCCAAAATCGTTGAATCCGGAAAACATCTCCTCCAGTTGGAAATCCTGCCCGCGGTTGATTTTAAGAAACAGCGCGCTGACGCCCAGGGTGAGGGGGCCGCCAACGATCAGGTTCACACCCGACACAGAATTGAGCAACCAGTAAAGAAGCCAAACCAAAGCCAACATCCACCATTTGCCCGAAAGCAGACGTCGCGCTTCAGAGCGAATCTGGAAATTGTCCATTTTTACCTCGCTTTTTTGAGTTTTTCCATTTTCACTCTCATTTGACTGGCCACATCCCGTCAAGCAAATTCTAAGCAAGCAGTGACACCTGAAATGTCAAACCTTAACAGCTACTGTAAAGTGAGGCTCTCTTTCATATCGGCAGGGAAAGCCCGGAGGGAGTCAGAACGATAGTGAGGGTGTGGTTGAGAGTCAGAAGCCACTTGATTCAAAAGATCGCAACAACTGCTTACCCGCCACAATGTCCTGTGAGTCAGACCCTGAGCGGTCTCGACTTTCCCTCTCCCCCGCCTCCCGGCAAATACTCGCATCAAATGCGGGCATCATACGGGAGGCGGCTCCGGGACACAAGAAAAGGCCTTAACGGCCAAAGGGCTTTGGAGCTGGCGTCGAGCGAGGCACAAGCATCGTCGGCAGCAAAGAATAATCACTCCAAAGCATCCTTTTGTCCTTGCCGGTTGGGTCATCAGCCCGTCGCTGCGAGGAAGGTCAATGTTAAAAATGAACTTGACTTGGATTTACAGGATTAAAACAATGCGACCGACGCTTGGCTTTACATTGATTGTGAGCGACAAAGGTAACAATCCACCGGTCAGCCGGTTGGAAATGAATAACAACCAAGCCATTTCGTGGGAATTTGATATGCTAAGCGAAAGAAAAGATTGCTTGTTGGCGCGTGTTGTTGCATCTAAAAGCTTATCGGTCAGGATCGATCATCTGAATGCAGAGGAGTAGAGATATGATTAAATTGACACAGGGCAATATTGTGGATTTCGCTGGCGATGCCATCGTGAACGCCGCGAACAAATCCCTGCTGGGGGGCGGCGGTGTTGACGGCGCCATTCACAGGGCAGCGGGGCCGGAACTTTTGGCTGAATGCCGGACCCTGGGCGGCTGTCCCACCGGCCAGGCCAGGCTGACGCGGGGCTATCAGCTTCCGGCAAGATATGTGATCCACACCGTGGGTCCGGTTTGGAAAGGCGGAAACCACGGTGAAAAAGAGCTTTTGTCTTCCTGCTACCGGGAGTCGCTGCAACTGGCAGACCGGCAAGGACTGCGCTCCATTGCCTTTCCGAACATTTCAACAGGAGTTTACGGCTTTCCCAAGGAACCGGCAGCCCGGATCGCCATCCAGACGGTGCGGGAATTTCTGGAAGCGCGGCCCGAGATGGAGGTGAGCTTTTTCTGCTTTGACGCGGAGAATTACGCCATCTACCAGAGCCTACTGAAGGAGCAACCTGACCCCGCATCCAAACAGTGAATACCTGATATACAATTAAGCTTGGCAGAAAATACGGCGCAAGGCCAGTCCAAGCTTATGAATTCACCACTTCCAGGGCAGGAAATGGTCCTTGATCTCCTCGTTGTAATAGCGGTCGGTCATGGTGGCGATGAAATCCCGCACCTGCTCCGGAGGTGAAAATTTCTCCAGATAGGCGGATGACTTGAAATCCAGGAAATGCTTGAATATCTTGGATTCGCGGTTGCCTTCGGTGATGTCCTCCAGATATTTTTCGAACAACAGGCCCATGGTGCGGTGGATGATCCGGTTGGATGTTTTGACGTTTTCGTCTGTGTAGATGTGCTTGTAGTTGAATTTTTTCAGTTCCAGAAGGTAATATGAGGTTTCCTCGTCGAAGGCTATCCAGTCCTGTTCGTGGCTGTTCACTATCACACTTTTGATCAGGGTGTCGATGATCTGGCTGTTCGTGTTGCCCAGTTTTTCCGTCACCTCTTTGGGCAGGTCTTCGCGCTTGAGCAGGTTGAAGCGGATGGCGTCCTCGATGTCCTGTCCGATGTAGGCTATGGTATCGGTTATACGCACCACGCAGCCTTCCAGGGTTCCGGGCATCCAGCTGAAATCGCGCCCAGCTTTCTTGGCTTTGATGTATTCCTCGATGCGCTCTTCGGTCTTGTTGGCCTCCGGTTTTAGCAGAGTGTTGTGCACCTCGCCGTCGTGGGATACGATTCCGTCACGCACCTGGAAAGTGAGATTGAGGCCCCGGCCTTTGCGGGATATGTGGTCCACAATGTGCAGGGATTCGATATTGTGGTGGAAATGCCCGATTCCGTGGGCGACACAGGCTTTGGATAATGCCGTTTCACCGTCGTGGCCGAAGGGAGGATGACCCAGGTCGTGCCCCAGGGCGATGGCCTCTATCAATTCGGTGTTGAGGCCCAGATATTTGCCGATGGTGCGTGATATTTGCGAAACATAGGCAATGTGAAGGTTGCGGTTGGTCATCTCCTCGTCGATGAGGTTGGTGAAGGAAAAGACCTGCGTTTTGCCGTGATAGCGCCTGTAGGCTCCACTGTAAAGGATGCGGTCGCGGTCCACGGCGAATTTCGTGCGCATGTTGTCTTCAATCTCGTCTTTCATGCGCCAGGCCCAGGCGTCGCGGAAAGCCCGGGGACCCAGGCTGCATTGGGTCTTGTGCTTGATATCTGCAAATATCTTGTTCAGTTTTTGATCCATCTTGGCTCCGTGAAACGTAATACAGATAATTTATCCAGGATTGCGAGCCCGTCAAGCAGGACACATTTCAAACTGCACTATTCTGGCATATCCTGATTGGAAATAGTAAAGGCGTCAGCGATGGCGGCGA
>JAKIZT010000028.1 GCA_022707885.1 Caldisericales bacterium
TCTTCGTGTTCTACAACCCCGACTCCAAGAGACTGAACATCCTTTACAGAAGGAAAGACGGTGATTTGGGAATCCTTGAGCCGATTGAAGCTTGATGAAATTAAGAGAGCTTGTTAAAAAACTAAACTTTTGGGATAGCGTAATAGTTGGTTTTGCTGTGCTGACAGTTGGTCTGTTTGGATACAGTGTTTATGCAAAAGCGGCCCAGCCACTGGCAAAAACAATCGAGATCAAAGTAAAGGCCGGCAACCTCTATCAGGAGGTTGCCTACTCCATTTCTGCCGGGGATTTTATTGTGGACAGGGATGGCAGGCCTTTCTTCAAAATCAGCCAGATTGATGAGCTGAGGAATGCAAAACAGGCTGTGGTTAAATGGGACGGGCAGATGATTTCTGCTGACAATCCCGAACTTTATTCTGTCGAATTCACCGCCCAGTCTGTGAACCCTAAATTTAAGGGAAGCAATTTATTTTACAACTGGGAACTAGTCAAACCCGGAAGGACTATGTATATGGAGACGGAGAAAACCGGATTTATGGCGGTAATCATCTCAGTTGGTGAGGAAAAATAGTAAATGAGCATACTGTCGAAGTTATTCGACTCGTCCGAAAAGTTCCTGGGACGGGCAAGACCACTTGTGTCACGAATCAGCGCACTGGAACCAGAATATGAAAAACTTTCCGATGAGGAAATAAGGGCAAGAATAAGCGAGATAAGGCAGCAGGTAGCAAACGGTCAGAGGCTTGATGATGTGCTTGTTCCAACCTTTGCATTCGTAAGGGAAGCTGCAAAAAGGACCCTCAGCCAAAGACCATTTGATACACAAATGATTGGTGGAATGGTCCTTCACTCGGGAAGAATAGCTGAAATGAAAACCGGTGAGGGAAAAACCCTTACCGCAACCTTTGCCGCAACACTCAATGCCCTGGAAGGCAAAGGAGTCCATGTCGTTACCGTAAACGACTACCTTGCAAAACGTGACAGGGAATGGATGGGCAAGGTATACGAATTCCTGGGGCTAACTGTAGGCTGCATCTATCATGATGCGTCATACGACGAGCGCAGGAAGTCTTATAGGAGCGACATCACCTATGGAACCAACAACGAGTTTGGTTTCGATTATCTCAGAGACAATATGGCAAGACACGTTTCCCAGCTTGTCCAGAGGGAACTCCATTATGCCATTGTCGACGAAGTCGACAGCATCCTTGTTGATGAAGCAAGAACACCGCTCATTATTTCTGGCCCTTCTGAAGAATCCACCGACCTTTACGAGAAAGCTGACAAGGTCGTCAGACAGCTCAGGGAAGAAGACTATAACATCAACGAAAAGGACAAAAACGTCACCCTGACCGAGGCTGGTGTTGAAAGAGCCGAACACATACTGAACGTAAACAACCTTTATGGTCCAGAGAACGTTGAAGTCAACAGGCACATCAGCCAATCATTAAAAGCACACCATCTCTTCAAGAACGAAGTCGACTACATCGTAAAAGATGGCGAAGTAATAATCGTCGACGAGTTCACCGGAAGGTTGATGTTCGGTAGAAGATACAGTGATGGTCTCCATCAGGCCATAGAGGCAAAGGAAGGCTTGAAGGTCAGGGAGGAGAACCAGACCCTCGCCACAATAACCTTCCAGAATTATTTCAGACTGTTTGACAAACTGGCCGGTATGACCGGAACAGCAAAAACAGAAGAAGACGAATTGAGGGAAATCTATGGGCTTGAGGTCGTTGTCGTGCCAACAAACAAGCCCATGATAAGAAAAGACCTCCCGGACATAATCTGGAAAACAGAGGACGGAAAATACAAACACATCATTGACGAGATAGTGGACTGCTACAAGAGGGGCCAGCCGGTACTTGTCGGGACAAGGTCAATCGAAAAATCCGAAAAGTTGTCTTCAATGCTCCACAAGAAAATGATCCCCCACGAAGTGCTGAACGCAAAATACCACGAGAAGGAAGCGGCAATTATCGCCAAGGCAGGCCAGATGAATGCCGTGACCATAGCCACCAACATGGCCGGCCGTGGTGTCGACATTGCGCTTGGCTCTGGAGTGGTTGAGCTTGGCGGCTTGCACATTCTGGGAACAGAACGCCACGAATCAAGGCGTATTGACAACCAGCTCAGGGGAAGGTCGGGCAGACAGGGTGACCCTGGTTCATCAAGGTTTCATCTCTGCCTTGATGACGAACTCCTTAGAATCTTTGGTGGCGACAGACTCAAATCAATGTTCAATTTCCTCAAGATAGAGGAAGACATGCCACTCGAACACCCGCTTCTCACAAAAACAATAGAGAATGCCCAGCGCAAAGTTGAAACCCACAACTTTGACATAAGAAAATATGTTTTGGAATATGACAATGTATTGAATAAACAGAGAGAGATCATATACGCCGAACGCCAGAAGGTGTTGAGCGGTGAGGACCTCTCAGAAACAGTCCTGGCAAATCTCGACAGGGCATGCGATGACATGGTTGCAAATCACGCCTCCACAGAGCTTGCCGTGCAGGACTGGGACATCAAGACATTACACTCCGAGCTGATGGACCTGACTGCCGGTGTGGTCAGGGATGTTGAGTTCAAAGACAGACAAGAGCTCCTTGAGAACCTGAAAGAGTCTGTCAAGACCGCCTACAATGACAGGGAAACCAGATTCGGCCATGAAACAATGCGCGAAATCGAGAGGTTCGTGCTGCTCTATGTGGTTGACCAGAAGTGGAAGGACCATCTTTACAACATGGACATTCTCAGGGAAGGAATCGGATTGAGGAGCTATGCGCAGAAAAATCCGGTCCAGGAATACCAGAACGAAGCGTTCCTGATGTTCCAGAGGATGCTTAATTCGATCTGGGAAGACACAATCAAGTACCTGTTCAGGGTAGAGCTCCAGGCCGACTCAAATCAGCAGCAGAAGCAAGCAAGAACACGAACCAATGAAGATGATATAAAAACTGCTCCAGCAAAATCATCAAGGGGTGGTGAGCCAGAGAGGCAAGGCGAGACATCAAGAACAATGAGACCTTCGTCTGGTGGTCACACTGCCAGTGAGCCAATAAGAAGGCATGGCGACAAAGTTGGCAGAAATGATCCATGCCCCTGTGGCTCAGGAAAAAAATACAAACACTGCTGTGGTGCAGGACAATAACAGGCAAGCAAGGAAACAAAAATGTTGATAGATGAAATACAAAGGTCCATAGATCAGGTAAAAGAACGGCTCAACCAGGCCAAGGAGTTTCTTTGACCCGCTAAAAGCCGAGCGAGAAAAACTCTCAAAACAACTGGAATCTCCAGAGGTCTGGAATGACCAGCAAAAAATCGCCGAGACAAACAAAAAGATTGCCATATTCGATATCAAACTCAATGACCTGGAACAGGCCGAACATTTCATTGGCGAAGCCGAAGTGTACATGGAATTTGTACAGATGGGCGAAGGTTCAGAGAAAGACCTTCTTGGCGCAATAAAACAGGCCGAGGCAAAAATACAGGAAATAGAGCTCAAGAACCTCCTCTCCATGGAGCATGACCAGCTCAATGCCTTTGTTTCATTCAGCTCAGGTGCGGGCGGAGTCGACGCCCAGGACTGGACTGAAATGCTCATGAGGATGTATACAAGGTGGGCAACCAACAAAGGTTTCAAGGTTACTGTCGCCGAATACAGCCCTGGTGACGAGGCCGGTGTCAAATCGGCGACCCTTCATATTGAGGGCCCATATGCCTTTGGCTTCCTCAAAAGTGAAAAGGGTGTCCACAGACTGGTCAGGATTTCTCCGTTTGACGCTAATCACAGAAGACACACTTCATTTTCACTCGTTGAGGTGCTTCCAGAACTCCCGCCTGCAGAAGATATTGAAATAAACCCTGATGACCTTAGGATTGACACATTCAACGCCTCAGGCCACGGTGGTCAAAACGTCCAGAAGAACGATACTGCTGTCAGGATAACACATATACCAACCGGCCTTGTGGTGGCGTGCCAGAATGAACGTTCACAGGGTCTCAACAGGGCCATGGCCATGAAAATCCTTTCATCAAGGTTGCAGGACCTGGCAAACGTCCAGCTTGCAGAGGAAGAGAAAAAACTCAGGGGGCCAAGGGTCTCAATAGAGTGGGGTAACCAGATACGCTCCTATGTTCTCCAGCCATACACGCTCGTAAAAGACAACAGGACAGGCTATGAAGTAGGAAGTGTTGACAGGGTTCTTGAGGGTGATCTCGATGAACTCATCTGGGCCTACCTGAAATGGGCGGTAAAAAACAAATGACCAAAAGGAGCTTTATTGTCGGAACGGCAGGACACGTTGACCACGGGAAATCAACCCTTGTCACAAGACTGACCGGTACTGATCCCGACAGGCTCCCTGAAGAAAAAACCAGACAGATGACAATCGAGCTTGGTTTTGCAAAGCTCGACCTTCCCTCTGGAAGAATGTGTGGCATCGTTGATGTGCCAGGTCATGAGAAACTTGTCAAGCAGATGCTCATGGGCGCGCAGGGGTTTGATCTGGTAATGTTCACTGTCGCATGCGATGAAGGCCCAAAACGCCAGACCTATGAACATCTGTCAATCCTGGACATGATCGGAATCCGGGTTGGTGTTATTGTTCTAACAAAATGCGATTTGCCCCATGACGATGCAGTTTTGCAGTCGCAACTTGACTCAATGCTTGCAAACACCTCTCTCGAGGCAATGCCAAGGATAAAGGTTTCAGCTTACACTGGAGATGGAATAGACAGACTCAGGCAAACGATCGATGACCTGCTTGACCATGCGACCCCAAGACCCCTTAATATGCCAGCGTTTTATCCGGTTGACAGGGTATTTACAGTCAAGGGTTTTGGAATAGTGACCACCGGAACTCTCTGGCAAGGCCAGGTAAAAAAAGGCGAGGAATTAGAGATTTTCCCCTCAAGAAAAAAAGGCAAGTTGAGGGGCATAGAGAGTTTTGATGCCCAGATTGAAACTGGCGATGCTGGTTCAAGGCTTGCCCTGAATTTTCAAAACCTCGACAAAGAAGATATCGCGAGGGGAAACATTCTTGCCACCCCTGGGAGATTTGACCCTACAACAGAATTTGATGCAAAAATTCGTCTCATTGAAAAAGTGAAAAGGCGTACGAGGCTCAAGTTCCACTATGCCACCATTGAGCAGGAAGTTGACTACAGCGATATAGGAAATGGTTTTGCAAGGATAAAACTTGAGGGCCCACTTCCACTCACAAAAGGTTCCAGATTTATTCTCAGGTCGATTGCACCGGCAGACACTGTTGGCGGCGGTGAAGTTGTCGACCCTCATCCAGAAGGCAAGCTCAATGCCCCGGAAACGCTCCAGCGACTTGAAAATATCGGCCAGATTGATGATGAAAGCTATCTTACAAGAATGGTTTTTGAGCGTGGGGAATCAGGTTTTGAGGTATCCAGGCTCAGAGGACTTGTAAACTGGCCGGACGACAGGTTTGCATTGTTCCTCAAAAATGGTCCACACAGAACAATATCTGGTAGTCTCTATGACAACAATATTTTTGACTCATCATCAGCAAGGCTTGGCAAATTGATTGCAGATTTCTTCAAATCAAACCCATCCAGAAACTCAATTTCAAAAAGCGAGGCGAAAGCCAAACTGATGCCCGAAGTAAATGAAAATCTTTTCTCAGAAATTCTTTTGGCCACAATAAAAGAGCCATTGCACATGATTGGCCAGGAGATATCTCTTTCAAATCAGGCCATACAAAAATCACAAACTGAGATCTGGGTGGAGAGAGAGCTCCTTAGAGAGATGTTCTCCCC
>JAKIZT010000029.1 GCA_022707885.1 Caldisericales bacterium
ATTCCAGACTCTCAGGTAGATGATCACCGATATTTCTGGGAAGGTGACAGTTATATTCGTTTTGGTGACCTTCCAACCATTCACTGGTCCGACATAGCCCATTACACGACATACAATGATAATCTGGTCTCAGCCTTTTTTAGCCCCTTGCCAAGATACTTCAAGACAAATGTAGAACCATGGGTTTTCAGTACTCTTGAAATCTTGAAGAACCACCCCAAAGGTCACTACCTGAGATGTGACAAACACAGCTGGAGTTCACGTTCTGAGGCCGAGTTTGCAATAATAACCAGGCTTGACTCTTGCGGTTATTCATCCGATGAAATTTACGACATCTTTGAAAAATATTCTCCTGGCCACTATATTGAGTACGGTCACCACAGGAAAGAATACCTTGAAAATACACTTCATAACATCTGGAACCTCAAAATGAGACCAGCCCTTTGCAAATACTACAACACAATCAATGGCAATTCACAGCCTGACAAGATACTCAGGGTTCTTGTTTCAATCGCACATCAACTCAACACACTCGAGTTTTTCTGTTCCTATGGCCAGCTTGCAACCTATATCGGCATTGATCCAAACTCAAAGCTTGGACCCAAAAAATCTTGCATTTCCCTTGAAAATCGTGGTATAATTTCAATAAAAAAGGGAACAATGAGAATGGAGGGTATACGTGGAAAGTCAACAACTTTCTGTCTTTCAAGCAAAATACTTGAATCTAACTGAGATACCCTTTTTTATATTTTCATTCTTATCTCTTTTCATGGTACACGTAATAATAAAATCTTTAATAATTAAAATAATAAAACTGTGCTTATTACGTGTACCAATTTTTGGTTTTAGATTTTCTGGAGGTAACAAATGGGTAAAAGGATAGAAGATTACAAACATATAAACTCAGGAAGATTGAACAATCCAGATGTTGGTCTGGTGAATTCAACAAATGATTCTGACAATTCCAAAAAAGGTACTTATTTGAATACACCTTGATTTCTCATTTATTCTAGGGGAATTTTTAAAGGAGAAAACTTTGCCGAACATATATGACAATATTGAGAAAAAGCTGATTGATGCACTAAAAGAAACAGCTAAATTATCATATAAAGCTGATTTTTGCATAGCCTATTTTAATCTAAAGGGTTGGGAGCACCTTTCCGAGATTGTCAATGTTTGGGATGGTTGCGATGGAAACTGTGCAAGATTGCTTATTGGCATGCATTGTTCACCAGAAGAAGAAATTCGGAGGATAAACTCAATTAATAAAAATGGTGAAACACTTGATAGGTCAAAAGCAATTGTTTTAAAACAAAAAACTATACAAGATTTAAAAAACCAACTTATTCAGGGTATACCAACAAATAGACACGAGGAGGCATTAAAAAACTTATCAATCCAGCTCCAGGAAAAAAAGGTCATAATTAGGCTTTTAACAAAAGGAAGTTTACATGCAAAGTTGTATCTTCTCTATCGAAATGATCCAGTATCACCTGTTATTGCATATCTTGGCAGCAGCAATTTAACTTCCTCTGGTTTATCGAATCATGGAGAGCTCAATATTGATATCACGGACCAGGATGCTTGCAATAAGCTTGCTTCGTGGTTTCAACAAAGATGGGAAGACAACTTTTGTTTGGATGTGAGCGATGACTTGATATCTGCTATCAATGAGAGCTGGGTAAATGGAGATTTGCCATACAACATCTACATGAAAATAATCTATCATCTTTCTAAAGAAGCCCGTTCAGGTATTCAAGAATTCTCAATCCCAACTGATTTTGGCAACCGATTGTTTGCTTTCCAGAAAGCTGCGGTACAAATTGCCACTCAATACCTTAATAAAAGAGGTGGTGTTTTTATCGGTGATGTTGTTGGCTTGGGTAAAACACTTATGGCTACAGCTGTGGCAAGAATTATGGAGGATGACTTAGGTATTGAAACATTGATTATTTGCCCTAAAAATCTTGAGAATATGTGGGAAGATTACAGACTGAAATATAGACTCAGAGCAAAAGTGTTACCATTCAGTAAAGTACTCACTGAATTACCTACAATGCAAAGATTTAGACAGGTTTTGATAGACGAAAGCCATAATTTGAGGAACCCAAAGGGCAAAAGATATAAGGTTATAAAAGAGTACATTGAAAAAAATGATAGTAAATGCATCCTCTTATCAGCCACACCTTACAATAAATCATTTATTGATCTTTCAGCCCAGCTTAGACTATTCATACAAGATGATGACATGTTAGGTATAAAGCCAGAAAAACAAATTTATCAGGATGGTGGTATTACCAGATTTGTGCAAAAGTATGGTTTTGCCCCGGAGTCTATATCAGCCTTTGAAAAAAGTGACAATGCAGATGATTGGCGTGACTTGATGAGACTTTTTCTAGTTAGGCGCACAAGAGGTTTCATACAACAGCATTATGCAAAAACAGATCCCTCAAATGGAAGAAAATACCTTGATTTGGAAGATGGTCAAAAGTCATACTTTCCAGCAAGACAACCAAAAACGATGAAATACAGCTTTGATGAAGCAATGGAAGACCAGTATTCAAAACTTTTTTCACAAGAGGTTGTAGATATTATAAGTAACCTTCATTTGGCCCGTTATGGATTAGGTTCATATCTTTCAGACATAAAGAATATAAAATTGAATACCGAAGAAAAAGAAATAATTGAAAACCTTTCGAGGGCAGGTCAAAGATTAAAAGGTTTTTGCAGGACAAGCTTGTTTAAAAGGCTGGAAAGCAGTGGCTATGTTTTTATAAAATCAGTAGAAAGACACATACTTAGAAATTATGTGTTTTTATATGCCCTTGAACAAAATCTTCCATTGCCAATTGGCACCCAGGACCTGGGCATTTTTGATCCTATCTTGTCTGATCAAGAATACGATTTTTTCAATGGTACAAATGATAACGAGATTGAAAATAATGAGTTTGTAAATGAAGTTCAGGACAAATATGTAAAAGGTTATCTTAAAGAAGAAGCTTCAAATATCTATGGACTTTATAGGAACAAAGGAGGTAAATCCTTTAGATGGATTCGCTCAAATTTGTTTAAAACTCTTCTAATGCAACACCTTAATGAGGACAATCAGGCTCTTGAATCACTACTGTCCAAAATTGGGACATGGGATCCAAAAAAAGACAATAAGATAAAGAATTTGTTCGAGTTGATAACCAAAACTCACCCTGACAAGAAAATTTTGATATTCACACAGTTTGCAGATACAGTTGCTTACCTTCAAACAGAGCTAGGCAAAAAGGGTCTGGAAAAATTTGCCGGAGTTACAGGTAAATCAGAGGATCCTTCAGATTTGGTTTGGAAATTTAGTCCTGAAAGCAACAACGCAAAAGACAGAATAAATTCAAATGAAGAACTGAGGATCTTGATTGCAACTGATGTTCTAAGCGAAGGTCAAAATCTTCAGGATTGCTCAATAATAATCAACTTTGACCTTCCCTGGGCAATAATAAGACTCATCCAGAGGGTGGGGCGTGTGGACAGAATAGGCCAGAAAGCAGAGAATATACTAGCATATTCATTTATTCCAGCAGATGGAGTGGAAAAAATTATCAAATTGAGATCAAGACTTGCTCAAAGGCTCAGTGAGAACGCAGAAGTAATAGGAACTGACGAGCAATTCTTTGAAGATGGACTCAACAAAGAGCAAATGAAAGATCTATACAACGAAAAAGCGGAAATCCTGGAGAAAGAAACAGACTCTGAAGTTGATTTGTCGTCATATGCCTATCAAATTTGGAAAAGTGCTATAAATGCTAATCCTGATCTAGAAAATAAGATCAAAAAACTGCCAGATGTTGTTTACTCAACAAAGATGGGTTCAAAATCACAAAGTTTTCATAACGGAGTGGTTGTTTATATAAAAACTCCTGATGGCACAGACTCTCTTGCATTGATAGACGACAAAGGACAAATAATCACTCAATCGCAACATGATATTTTGAAATTGGCTGAATGTTCAATCAACACTCCGGTAATGCCAAGGTTGGAAAACCACCATGATCTTGTTGAATTGGCTGTGAAGAAAATCATGGAGCAAAACGAACATGATGGTAATTCGCTTGGTCCAAAAAGGAAAGCAAGACACAAGACATATATGCGTCTCAAGCACTTCATGCAAAACAGTGTTGCAGCAGTAATTGATAGAGAAGCTTTGAACAAGGCGATTGAAGAAATCTATATGTATCCTTTGCAAAGTGTGGCTGAAGAGACGATTAACAGACAGCTCCGCTCAGGAATAGGAGATAAAGAACTGGCAGATATGGTTATTGTCATGAGCCAGGAAGAAAGGCTTTGTGCCATATCAGATGTACCAATGGATATTGAACCCAGAATAAAATGTACACTTGGACTGATTGGCCAATAAAAGGAGATAAAGTATGTCACTTGATCTTGAAAAGATAAAAAACAATCTTGAGAATTTTGACTTTTCAGAGCTTTTCATTGGTCAACTCGGCTGGAGCCACCCAACTTCTACGGGTTTGAAAAATATAAGCACTAATGCCGGGAGTTTTGACTACTTGCAAATTGCAGAGCTATCGGGGGTGTTTGTGTTGCACCTTCCACAAAAAACAGACATTCCTGACCCAAAGACCAGACAGCAAATAAGCAAAAAACTTTCAGAGCTATATCCAGAAAATATTCTAATTTTTACAGATAGCGCCAAAACCCAGAGTCTCTGGCTCTGGGTAAAGACTGACAACGGCAAGGCGTATCCAAGAGAGCATATTTTTATTAAAGGTCAACCTGCCGATCTTTTCCTTTCCAAGCTTAAATCTTTGCATTTTGATTTCTCCGATTTTTCCGACACAGGCCATGTTGCACTTTCAGAGGTGACAAAAAGGCTTAAAGATGCTCTCGATGTCGAACGGGTCACAAAAAGATTCTATCAGGATTTTCAAAGAATGCACCTGGAGTTTTTGGGCCTGATTGAAGGTATAAATGACGAAAAAGACAGGCGTTGGTATGCTTCGGTGCTCCTAAACCGGCTCATGTTCATATATTTTCTCCAAGGCAAGCTGTTCCTTGACAACGGAGATGCCCGTTATCTCCAAAACAAGCTTGATCAGTCCAAAGCAAAAGGCAAAAACATCTTTTATGAGGTGTTTCTCAAAGCATTGTTTTTTGAGGGTTTTGCAAAACCAGAGGACAAAAGGTCAAAAGAAACCAATGATTTGCTGGGCAAGATAAAATATCTAAACGGCGGATTGTTTCTAAGGCACAGGATAGAAATTGAATATAAGGATATTAAAATCCCGGACATTGCTTTTGAAAACCTGCTCAAGCTTTTTTCTTCCTATTCCTGGAACCTCAATGACACCATAGGAGGCAAAGCAGACGAAATCAACCCAGACGTCCTTGGCTATATCTTTGAAAAATACATCAACCAGAAAGCTTTTGGGGCCTACTACACAAGACCAGAGATTACGGAATACCTTTGCAGCCAGACAATCCACAAGTTGGTGCTGGACAGCATAAACAGCCCAGGGTACCCCGGGGTGTTCCCTGCCATCAATTTTGAAAACATTGGTGAACTCATCCTGCGTCTGGATGCGCCTTTGTGCAAAAAGCTCATCTATGAAGTCCTGCCAAACATGCGCCTGCTTGATCCTGCTTGTGGTTCGGGGGCTTTCCTTGTCCAGGCCATGAAAAAACTCGTGGA
>JAKIZT010000002.1 GCA_022707885.1 Caldisericales bacterium
CATAAGGAATGGCTTGTCAATTGGGCGTTCCGGGTCAGGAATGTATGAATCAAGGGTATCGGCAAGCTGCCAGATGGCCTTGATGTATTCGTTTGTGCTGTTTCTTGAGAGGTCGCCCGTGGCTTCCATTGCCATGAGGGCTGAGCCCCTGATGACTGGTGAGTCATTGAATTTGTACTTTCCAAGCAACTCCTGAACTTCAACCTCAACCAGGTCGATGAGTTCCGGATCGTCAACCATGTCTATCTTGTTGAGGAAGACGATGATCCTTGGAACGTTGACCTGACGGGCAAGGAGGATGTGTTCCCTGGTCAGCATGACCCGGGCAGTCGATGTGGGCATAGTGCCTCTTCTCGGTCTCGTACTCTGTGTGGTGGATGTTGATGGTGACGCCCCTTGCCTTTTCCTCTGGCGCGTTGTCAATTTCATCGTAGGCTTTTGCTACGGTGTGGCCGAGGGTGGCGAGGGTCTTCGTGATGGCAGACGTTAGTGTCGTCTTGCCATGATCGATGTGGCCGATCGTTCCGACGTTGACGTGCGGTTTTGTGCGCTCGTATTTTTGTTTTGCCATATTCTTACTCTCCTTAATGCTTTTAAAAAAGGCCCTCGTGAGGCATCTCTTTATGGAGCCCACGAGCAGAATCGAACTGCTGACCTTGTCCTTACCAAGGACATGCTCTGCCATCTGAGCTACGTGGGCGTACATTTGGTTGCGGGGGTTGGATTTGAACCAACGACCTCCGGGTTATGGGCCCGACGAGCTACCAGGCTGCTCTACCCCGCAATGCCAGAGTAATACTTTATTGCCCACAATGTCAATGTCAATGACAAAACAAGTTAAATCCCAATTCTCCTTGGAATTTCAGGCGCACAATTATTATACACAAAAAGCCTGATTTGTATACAAGTTGCCACTTAACAATATTGATTCAATAATATGGTGACAATTCAAAACTCAGAAAAAGGAGCGGGAGATGGGCAAAAATTACCCAAAGGCAAAAAAGGGCAATGTGGTGGATGATTATTTTGGTGTAAAAGTACCTGATCCGTACAGGTGGCTGGAGGATGAAAACTCCGAGGATACAAAGAATTGGATTGAGGCACAAAGAGAATTTTTCAATGATGAAATTGAAAAAATGCCATTCAGGGATGAGATAAGGCAAAGGATAACTGAACTTACAGCTTATAAATTGCCTTTCCCTCCATTTTTGCATTCTTTTGGCCAAACCTCGATCGTGAAAAATGGAAAACTCTATTTCACTTTTTCCGGCACACAAAAAATTATGGCCATGGATCTTGTAAAAAGGGAGCCGTATGAGGCAATAAAATACGATATTGATCCAGACAGACAATATGCAGGCATCTCATCATTTTCACCAGATGGGTCAAAAGCTGCAATATCATTCAAAGAGGATGGCTCTGACTGGACAGACATCATGGTGGCCGATCTCGAAAAAAAGGAATTTTTGCCAGAAAGACTCACAAAAGTCAGATACGCCGGCACAACATGGCTTGATGGTAGCGGATTCTATTACACAAGACATGACGAGATGATTGAAGAGAAAAAGTTAACACAAAAATTGACCATGCCAAAACTATACTATCACAAAGTTGGAACAGGCCAGGAGCAGGATGTTCTGGTACTAGAACCCCAGACAGACTTGGTAATGTTGGCTTGCAATGATATTGTTGATGAGAAATATCTTCTGATCAATGAGTACGGGGAAATAAACGATTATTACCTGCAAGAGATCGATTGTCCCAAAAACAAAATCCCGATTATTGAAAGTAACACAAACCAATTTTCATATATGGGAACAATAGGTAAACAATTAATCTTTTCCACCAATATCGATTGCCCGATGGGTAAAGTGGTGATGATAGACCCTGCAAAACCAAAAAAAGAAAACTGGCAAACAATAATCCATGATCCTGACACCTGCATGGAAAATGCAATATTTTCATACGGCAAGATTTTGGCCACATTCAAAAATGGACCAAAAAATTATGCCAGGCAATACGATTTACAAGGCAACTTCGAGCATGAGATAAAGACACCATGTGAGGGAATTACACTTTTTTACGCAAACCATGAAAACGAAACTCTTTATTTTGCTTTCTCATCTTTTGTACACCCCACCGTTCTTCTTGAATGCGACCAAAAAACCGGGGAGTGCAAGTCAGTCATTGAAAAACCAGGCATTTTTGACCCGGATGATTTCGTAACAAAGGTTGAGGAGTTCAAAAGCCATAATGGCAAAACACTACCTGTCTATATTTTCCACAAAAAAGGCCTGACCTGTGATGGCAAAAGACCAACAATACTTTATGGATATGGGGGCCATGCACACTGCACAAACCCCCAATATTCATCTTTGGCAATAGCCCTTGCGGAAGCTGGTGGAATATACTGCTCTGCGTGCATAAGGGGTGGCGGTGAATACGGCGAGGAATGGCACAAGGAAGGTATGTTGCTGAACAAGAAAAATACCTTCAGTGACTTCATTTCGTGTGCAGAGGGGCTCATCAAAAAAGGTTATACCTGCAAGGAAAAACTTGCCATACACGGCACTTCAGCTGGTGGCATGCTTATTGGGGTATGCATGACGCAAAGACCAGATCTTTTCAGGATTGCGATTCCAAATGTTGGTATTTATGACATGCTCAGATACCATAAATTCACAATTGGCTGGAGCTGGGCCAAAGAGTACGGCTCAAGTGATGATCCTGAGGAATTTAGGTACCTTTTGTCCTATTCACCTTATCAAAATGTAAAAAAGGGCACTTCCTATCCAGCAACCATGATCATCACAGCTGACCATGACAACAGGGTTGTTCCGGCACATTCCTACAAGTTTGCAGCAGCGCTCCAGGATACACAGGAGAATGAACCAAGGGTTTTCATAAGGATTGGCAAGAAATACGGCCACGGAGCATCTTCGAGAAAACAGGTTGTGGACCAATTAACAGATATTCTCTCGTTTACACTGTTTAACATGGATGAGGAATACAAAATGTTTTGAAAACCTGCAAAATAATAAAAAAGGGCCAGATTTTTCTGGCCCTTTTGTTTTTTCTTATGGAGCGGGCGACGGGACTTGAACCCGCGACCATTAGCTTGGAAGGCTAATGCTCTACCACTGAGCTACACCCGCATGGCCATTAAAAATTAGCCCAGGTTGGCTGCCTTGTCAAGGTTTACATGCCAATCCAGGCGTCGTCTTTGTGCTGCTTGTGCTTTTTTGTGTCCATTATCCACGGTGAGACCAGCACACCTATATAGCCCAAAATCAGGAACGGCTGGCTCCTTAGAAACACTCTTGAAAAATCGAAACCTGCAATGACAACCATGACCACAAGGTCAAAACCAACGTTGAGGACAAACCAGAGAAGTCCCAGCCTGCGATTCTCTTTTTGCTGGGTTGGGACAAACCTCATGTATCTCACACCATACAGATAAAGAAAAATCGGTGAAAGGATCATTCTTATGATCCAGTGTACATAGTCAGAGCCGGTTGTTGCCCAGAAAATAAAAGAGATCGCCTCTGCAAAACCAAGTCCCCAAACAAAATATTCAATCGCCCTGGCCCAATCAGACAGAAATCTTCTCTTAAAAGCAACAATTTGTGTCCAAAAACCAGTCTTTCTAGAGGGCGATATAATCGATTCCATTGTTAATAACCTCCGCTCTGTCAAAAGCAAACCTGCAATCCAAGAGCAACCCTGGTTTTGACATACCAGATAGCAGCTTCAAACCAGCAGGGCCTTTTTCCGGTAGTGGCTCCTGTCTGGTAGCTATTATAACAACATCGGCTCCTTTTGTCGCCTCTTCGATTGTCGGAACACATGGCGGCAATCCGGAGATACCAGCCAGATCGGCAACCGGGTCCCAGCACACAACACCGAGGCCCTTGTCCAGAAGCGACCTGGCAAGGTCAACGGCAGGGCTGAGTCTCGCATCAGTGCTGTAGTCCTTCATCGCAAGTCCGATCAGGGCAACTTTCCCGTTCTTTTTACCATGCGCATCCAGCCATGATTTTGCGAGACTGGCAATATGAACAGGTTGATCATCGTTAGCTTTCCTGGCTGTTGAAATGACCGGCAATCCAACCCCGACGCTGTCTGCTGTTGGTTTCAGATAAAACATTGCTTGCGGCAAACAATGACCGCCAACACCTGGTCCCGGGTAATGAAGAAACCCGACCCTCTTGTGGGTGCGCACTATTGAAAGCACTTCTTTTGTATCCAGACCATAGGCCGCACAGAAGTTTGCATACTCGTTGGCAAGGGCTATGTTGACGTCCCTTGCAATATTTTCAAAAACCTTTGCCGTTTCCACCGCTTCAGGACTGGAAGCCTCAAGCACTTCCTTTACGCCCATTTCCCTGAGAAGATCTGCCGCCCTGCGGGTTGCCCTGGGGGTGAGACCAGCTACTGGCGTGACCATACCAATAAGCTCCTCGAAAGCGACATTCTCGGCCATTCTCTCTGAAGAGAATGCGAGATCAAAATCTTCTGTCGCGCAAAGCCCGGAACGCTCTTCCAGGCGTGGTTTTATGAAAGATCTTGTATAACCAACTATCACAGTTGACCTGGCAATCACGAGAGCACCTTTTCTGAGTCTGTTGCCAAGCGTATCAAGTGCAGTTTCAAGGTCCTTGGTGTAAGTTTTGCCATCAACAAGGGGTATGCCAACCGTAAGAATGATTTGCTGGTCATCATAACCCAAAGCAAGATCCGGGTCAGTTGTCGGATGGTATCTGCCGGAGGCAACAGCCCTTTTTAGGACTGATGTGATCGGTTCTCCATTGAAAGACTCGGCCATTTTGACCCTTCCCTCGCAAAGGTCTTTGATGTACCTTTCCCTGACATCAAGGCCATACACCTCAAAACCTCTGCTCCACAAAACAAGCGAAAGCGGAAGACCGACATAACCCAAACCCATGACAGTCGCTTTTTTCATGGCAAGAATTCTATTTTTTGGGGCCATCCTTTTCAAGGGCGATTGAAAAGACGGAACAGAAAACTATCATGGTTTATTACGAAGGAGGCAGCACATGAAGAAATCTCTTGGCGCAAAAGTGTTGGCTTTCCCAACACCAGTATGGATAGTAGGCAGTTATGGCGAGGATAGCAGACCCAACATGATGTGTGCAGCATGGGCAGGAGTTTGCTGCTCAAAACCACCTTGCGTTTATGTTTCACTGCGCAAGGCAACACTGACCTACGGTAATATAATGGCCAGAAAGGCATTTACTGTGTCCATTCCATCACAAAAATTTGTCAGAGAGGCAGACCATATCGGTATTGTGTCAGGCAGAGACGAGGACAAGTTCAAAAAACTTGGTCTGACACCAATAAAATCGGACATTGTTGATGCACCATATCCATCAGAATTTGAAGTAGTGCTCGAATGCAAGCTTCTGCACACACTGGAAATTGGCCTTCATACGGAGTTTGTTGGTGAAATAATGGATGTAAAAGCAGATGAAAACCTTCTCGATGAAAAAGGACACATTTCAATGGAAAGGTTCAAGCCTTTTGTCTGGGACACAGGAGATGCAAGCTACAGGGCAATTGGTGAAAAAATTGGTAATGGTTTCGAAGATGGAGAAACCATCAAATAAATGTTTATGGCATTTTTTAAATCGCGTCCTTGACTGAAAACGCCTCGATTGCTATATATTCATGGAGTAGTGGGCAGTTAGCGAAGCGGTCAAACGCGGCAGACTGTAAATCTGTTGACTCATGTCTTCGGAGGTTCGAATCCTTCACTGCCCACCATTAACCCTCAAAAAATCCCCTCTTTTTTCTCTTTAAAAATCAAAAAATCGAAGGAGCAAAAAATGGCAGAACTATATGCAAGGTGCGGTCTGGACTGTTCAAAATGCGATGCCTATATTGCCACAAAAAACAACGACACAAAACTGAGGGCAGAAATCGCAAGGAAGTGGAAAGTAGAATTTGGTTTTGATGCAAAACCAGAGGACATTAATTGTGTCGGTTGTTCTCTTGAAGGTGCACACGTCGGCTACTGCAACGAGTGTAAAGTAAGATTATGCGCCAACTCCAAAGGTGTTGAAAATTGCGCGAAATGTGATTCTTACATGTGCGAAACACTCAAGGAATTTGTGAATTTTGCAAAAGAAGCAGGCAAAAACCTGGAGAAACTTAGAGTCAAGTAGATATTTCCAGAAAAATAAAACCTTAAAACCGGCTTCATTTTGAAGCCGGTTTTTCTTTTGCTGCCAATTTGGCAAAAGGAAAATACAATTTTCATAAACAATGATTTTTCCGACAGTGCAATGACTTGGATTTTGTTTTAAAGATACAAAAATTATTTCAGGATAGAATCTATGGCCTATGGATGAATACAGAGACACGATCATAAACAAACCCATTTCTACAGCACTCTGGTCACTTGCCCTGCCAATGATGCTCGAATCGGTAGTGCTGACAATACTAAACCTTACAGACATGTTCTGGGTTGGAAGACTTGGCAAGGAAGCACTTGCTGCTGCAGGCATTGTTGGAATGCTGATGATAACAATTTCCTCAATCGCATTCGGCCTCTCAATTGGAGTCATAGCGATTGTTTCTAGAAGGATTGGAGAATGCAACCACAAAGGGGCAGCGGAAGGGTGGCTTAATGGCACAATAATAGGGCTGGTGATAGGCATTCTGGTTACCCTGATAATGATAGCCCTACAAAATCCGATCCTGGACCTTTTCGGAATGTCACCTGAAACACTGGAGCTTGGAAAACAATATTATGTCTGGATATTTGCAGCCAGACCACTCCTTTTTATCTCCTCCATAAGTGGAGGCGCGTTAAGGGGCGCAGGACGCCCGAAACTAACGCTTATCGCAAACATCATTGCAGTAGCGTTAAACATGTTCCTGGACCCGGTACTCATCTTCGGTTGGATGGGATTTCCAGAATTGGGCATTGCAGGAGCTGCAATAGCAACCATTTTCTCCGAATTTGTAGCCGCATCAATACTTACATGGTTTTCCTACAAAACATTTTCGGAGATGTCTGAAGGCTTGATAAGAATAAAATACCATCTCATGATGAACGTCCTGAAAATAGGTCTTCCTTCTTCCTTGCAAACGTTCGTAATGTTTACTGCAAGAACCTTTCTCATGGGAATTGTCTCAAGGTTTGGCGATGCCGTCACAGCAGCCTATACAGTTTCGATAAGGGCCCAGGAATTCATAACATTGCCAGTAGTAGGAATGGGCAACGCAGTTGCAACACTCGTCGGCCAGAACCTCGGGGCCAGAAAACCCGAGAGGTCAGAACAGGCTGTTTATAAAGCCCTCTTATACAACACGATCATAGTTGTGTCCCTAAGCATACTTTTTGTGGCATTTGCAAAAACAATAGTTGGCCTGTTCAATAACGATCCAATGGTAATTGATGAAGGCAGGATAATACTCTCAACAACATTTATAGCAAACATCCTCATGCCGCTCAGCTTCATTCCACAAAGGGGTTTGAGCGGCGCTGGAGATACGATTACCGCCCTTATGATTTCTGCAGGTACACAATGGGCCCTCCAGATCCCTTTATGTTTCATTCTTGCAAACATGTTTGGACAATATGGCGTCTGGTGGGGGATCAATACAGGCTCTGTAGTGATGGCCATAATATCTATTTCCATTTTCAGAACTGGCAGATGGAAGCGCCATAAGGTTTAAACCAGTTCGTTTGCAAATCTCTAACACAAACCTTACAATTCTCTCGCGAGGTAAAACATGAACGACTATCTGAAAATGATATTTGAGCTCCTTGGTGGCCTTGCCCTCTTCATCTGGGGCATGCAGATGATGGGTGACGGTCTCCAGAAAGCCGCTGGAGACAAACTCAGGTACATCCTGGAGAAGCTAACTAGAAAACCAATTTTTGGTGTCCTTGTCGGGACGCTTATCACGGCAATAATTCAATCTTCATCTGCAACAACTGTAATGCTAGTTGGTTTTGTAAACGCTGGCTTGATGTCTCTTTCCCAGGCCCTTGGGGTAATTTTTGGAGCCAATATCGGGACAACAGTAACTGCACAGCTTGTGGCATTCAAGATTGAATGGATCTCAATGCCTGCAATCTTTCTTGGGGTTGTACTAAGACTGTTTGGAACAAAAAAGGCACTCAGACTCTTCGGAGAAGTTTTATTGGGTTTTGGAATTCTCTTCCTGGGCATGAACTTCCTGTCACAATCGGCTCTTTTCATAAAAGATGTTGAATCGGTAAAATTTTTCCTCGCAAGTGTCTCCGGAAATATCTTTCTTGGTATCCTGGCTGGGGCAATTCTCACCGGAATAATTCAATCTTCATCTGCAACTTCTGGTCTTGTGATAGTGCTCATCGGTGCAAACCTTATAACACTAACAGGTGCAGCTGGTCTCTTGATGGGTGCAAACATTGGAACTTGTGTTACTGCGATGCTTGCTTCGATTGGTGGAAACCTTGGCGCAAGAAGGGTTGCTTTGGCACATCTCATGTTCAATATCATAGGAGTTGCGGTTTTCATACCTTTTGTTGTTCCAGTCACCTCGCTCATGCAGGCAATTTCATCCGAACCTGCAAGACAAACCGCCAATTTCCACACATTCTTCAATGTAACGATGACAATAATCATGCTCCCGCTCACCTCCTACTATGAAAAACTGATCAAATGGATAATGCCAGGGAAAGAGATGATTGCCGAGCATGGAATAAAATTCATCTCAGACAAAATCCTTGTAACTCCATCACTGGCCCTTGAACAGGCAACACAAGAGATGGCAAGGATGCTCAGCATTGCAGAGGGCATGATAAAATCAACAAGAGAAATGATCAAGACAAGGAACCATAGACTCATCACGCTCATAATGGATAATGAAAACACCGTTGATTCGCTGCAAATGGCAATCACAACCTTCATTTCAAAGCTGACACAAAAATCACTTTCCGATGAACAGGCAGACCGCACCATAGTTTTGCTGAAAGCCGTTCATGATGTGGAAAGAATCGGTGATCATGCAACAAACCTGGCAGAGCTCGCCGAGGGAATGATAGACAACAATGTCAAATTTTCCGATGCCGGGCTTGCCTCGCTCTTTGAGCTCTATGATACCGTCGAAGAATCAACTGATCTTGTAAAACGAGCACTCACGGATTACGACAAAAAGCTCGCAAGACAAATGTTTGAAAAAGAAAAAGCAATCGACAGAAAGACCGACCAGATAAGGGATGAACACATAGAGCGCCTCAAAACAAATGATTGCAAACCAGACAATGGAATATTCTACCTCGATATGGCAAGCAACCTTGAAAGGATAGGTGACCATTGCGTCAACATTGCGCAATCAGTCCTTGGTGATGTTGTGCATGCTGACGAGGGTCACGCCGCAGAGTGAATGGCAAAATAGAGTTTTTTCTGCCTGGAATGTTCACTGTTGATGGCGAGACGGGCATTTATCCAGCAGTATCAATAACAGGCAAAACATGTGCATTGATGTGTGACCATTGTATGGCACATATTTTATGCACCATGCCGGATTGTTCAACGCCAGAGAAGCTTGTTGAATTAGCTCTGAAAGCGGACTCTTCTGGCGCAAGAGGAATCCTTGTTTCAGGCGGATCAGATAAAAACGGTAAATTACCCTGGGAAACTTTTTGGCCGGCGCTTCTGGAGATAAAACAAAAAACAAAACTCATCCTGTCAGTGCACTCCGGTTTCGTGGATGATGGTCAAGCAAGATTGCTCAAGCAGGCAAAAGTTGACCAGGCACTGATCGATGTTATAGGCAATGATGATGTGGCCAGGAGAATCTATAAACTGCCAGAAGGGATTGCTGCAAGGGCAGTAGATGCAGTTTTCCAATCTGGTCTCCATGTTGTGCCACATGTCCTCGTAGGACTCGATTATGGCAAGCCTTCTGGTGAGGAAAGGGCGCTGGAGATGATCGCCAGATATTTTCCAAAAACAGTTGTCATAATAGCCCTCAGGCCAAGCAAACACACCCCGATGGGTGAGGTAAATCCACCAACACCAGAAAGAGTTGCCGAGATAATATGTCTTGCAAAATCATTGATGCCAAAAACATTCATCAATCTGGGTTGTGCAAGGCCTGTTGGAGAGCACAAAAGACAAACCGACATCCTGGCAATAAAGGCCGGGGTTGATGGTATTGCAGTCCCGAGCAAACAGGCAGAAGAAGAGGCCATGAGATTGGGACTGGAAATAGTTAAACACCCAACCTGCTGCAGTCTGATTTCTCTGGAATCAATGTAAATAAGATCATGTTTTTGATTCACACCCTCTAATTGGAACTTATATGCGCTCAATTATTGCGATTCTTAAAATATTGCATAAAATGCAATGCCATGGGAGACATAAACAATAAACCACAAAACTGGGAAGTTGTTGAATATGATCTAAAAAACGCTTCTTCTGAGCTATTTGACAAATATTATTCAATATACAGCCAAATTTATAAGGAAGAACATCCTGATGAACCACTGTTGCCACTGGACATTTTAAAAGAAAGAATCCAGAGAAACGACCCATCCTGGTGCAACAGGTATTTTGCGATTTTCAGAAACGATGATTACATAGGAACAGGAAGTATACAATTTGTCAAACCAGGGATAGAAGCTGACGAGTTCAAATTCTTATCGACATTCTATATAAGGACTTTACCAGAGTATAGGCGCAAAGGTGTTGGCACTACAATTCTAAAAAAGATGACCCGGGAGGCATTAAAAATAGATATCAAAACAATTGAGATATACAGCATGCTTGATTCAGGAAAAGCTTTTTGCGAGCATTTTCAGGGCAAAGTGGTCAACAATTTTGGTTTCAATAGACTGGACATCGAAGACATAGACTGGGGAATGGTGGAAAGCTGGAAAACTGAAGCTGAAACAAAAACACCTGACATAAAAATAGAGTTTCACGAAACACTCACAGGAAAAGACTGGGAGCAGTATTTGGAGATGCAGATAGCTTTTTTCAAGGAACTCTCACTTTTTGATGAGGAACCACTCTTTGATGAGGAATTCTTCAGGAAAGATTTTGTAGAGTACGAGAAAAAACGCATTGAGGAAGGCGTCAGGGATTCCATCACCGCAATCGCAAGGGAAATAGACGGAACAATTGTCGGATACACTGAGATTTCATACGATAAAAGGGAGCCATACAAGGTAGACCAGGACATGACCGGTGTCCTAAAAGAAAGGAGGGGCAAAAACCTTGGCAAAAGGCTGAAAGCGGAAATGCTCCTCAAGATAAGGGATACAAAACCTGATGTTATTTTCATTACAACTGGCAATGACACAAAAAACGAGCACATGCTTGAAATTAATAGAAAGCTTGGCTTTAAACAATCATCCGTAAGTTTGGGATATTCTTTTAAAATTCATGATCTGGCGATAAAACTGGGACTTGAATAGAAATAGCAGCCACCAGCTTCAGGAGTTTTACCAATTGCACTGGACTGGATTATGGCGTCTGTTATAATATCTGGTCGTGCCGAAGTAGCTCAGCTGGTAGAGCAGCTGATTCGTAATCAGCAGGTCAGGGGTCCGAATCCCCTCTTCGGCTCCATTGATATTCTCGTATCACAATAATTCCATAACCACAAGTCTTGTTGACCTATAATTTTAGGCTGGTACAATCTTATTTGTTTCTCACAAATCCAGGAGGTGTTCATGAATTCTGAATATTTTATGAGCCTTGAGAGACAGTATGGCGCAAACAACTACGAGTCGCTCGAGGTAGTGTTGTCAAAAGGCGAAGGGGTTTGGGTCTGGAACGTCGAGGGCATCCAGTTCATGGACATGCTCAGTGCGTATTCAGCCATAAACCACGGCCATCGCCACCCAAAGATTACGCAGGCCCTAAAAGATCAAATTGATAGATTGACGCTTACATCCAGGGCATTCTTCAATGACAAGCTTCCACTTTTCACGGAGAAGATCTGCAAATTCACAGGCAAGGAAATGTTCCTTCCGATGAATACTGGGGCAGAAGCTGTCGAAACTGCCATCAAATGCATGCGCAAGTGGGGCTACGAAGTAAAGGGTGTTGAGCCCGAAACTGGTGAAATCATTGTGTTTGCAGAGAATTTCCACGGCAGAACAACAACGATCATCAGTTTTTCAACTGACCCCGGAAGCCACGATCATTTTGGCCCGTTCACCCCAGGCTTTAAAATCGTTCCGTATAATGATGCTGAAACAGTTGAAAAAGCTATCACGGACAAAACCATTGGCATTCTTATTGAGCCAATTCAGGGTGAGGCTGGTGTCAATGTTCCAGATGAAGGATATTTGACCAAGCTCCAAAAGATATGTAGGAAACACAATATTCTTTTCGTGTGTGATGAAATCCAGACAGGTTTTGGCAGAACAGGAAAGAGGTTCTGCTTTGATCACGAGGGGCTCGATCCAGACATCATCATAATGGGCAAAGCGCTTGGCGGCGGTGTGTATCCTGTCTCAGGTGTGGCGGCAAACAAGGAGATCCTTAGCCTCATCAAAAAAGGTCAGCATGGTTCAACTTTTGGCGGAAACCCCCTTGCTTGTGTTGCGGGAATAACCGCAATCGAAGTACTCCAGGAAGAAAAGCTGATTGAGAATTCAGCAACTCAGGGTGCCTACTTCATGAAACTCCTGAAACAGCTCGAGGGCAACAGCAAAGTTGAAAAAGTCAGAGGTAAAGGTTTGCTGATAGGAGTTGTAATCAAGCAGTCTGCGGGTCCGGCAAAAGATTACGTCAAAAAACTTCGCAATGAAGGTTTAATCTGTAAGGAAACCCATGACAAGATAATCCGTTTTGCTCCACCACTTGTTATCACAAAGGAACAGATTGATTGGGCATTCTCAAAAATACAAAAAGTTTTAGGCGACTGATAAAAAATCAACCCACAAATAAAAAAAGGCCGATCATTGATCGGCCTTTTTTTATTTGTTTTTCCTCATCAAATAGCGATTGGAATCAATCCTTTTGGGTTATTCTGCTTAAGGAAAGTTTGCGGGGGAATATCAATAACAAACTCAATCTTTTTTGTTACCACAGTTTCTTCCTTGAAGAGGAAATTAAGCGAGATGGCTATTTTGATCCTCTTGCTTCCAGACGTTGCAAATTTATCAATAATGCTCTTTGGGACTCTGTGATCATAGCTGAAAGCCGGAACGCCAGTATAGATTTCAAGATCAAGGCTGTATTGAGATGTCTTGCCAAGTGTTACGCCACCGCCATCAACATCAATCCATTCGAATTGGTAGGAGAGCCCTTTAATCGAACCAGCACCCTGCCTTGTAAAGGCCATCACACCCTCCATGGCAAGCGATCCATCTTTTGTCCATTTTGTGGATTGTACTTTGTTTGAAACAGAAACATCCAGATCAGCATGCGGCACGCAAGTAAGGTTCCACATTAATTCAAGAGATGTTGAACACGCTTTTACTGAGACCTTTACAGAACAAGCATCACCTGGTTTTGTGTTCTTGCCAGCCTTAACCCATAGGATCAATTTTTGCGTTTCTTCACCAGGGTCAAGTGTAAATGTTTGCCTTAGACCCTTTGCTGTGTCAAAACCTGATTCCCAGCTAGAATCAGATCTATCTGTGAGTATCGCAAATAATTCAGCTTTTTTACTCTTGTTTTTGATTCTGATCGATGCAGTCACAATCTCATCAACAGGCATATCCATACTGAGGGCACCACTGCCAGTAATAGTCCATGAAGCAGTATAAGAACAAGATTCACCCTTAACTATATTGACTGTCAATTTGAGTGTTTTTTCCGTTTTACCACATGTTACGGTTATTTTTAATCTTGCCTCACCAATTCTGGCGGAATCTGGTGTTTTGATCTGCATTCTTGCTTTGTGCGTATCGCCACCGGCAATAGAGAATTCATAACTGTCCAACAAAGTTACAAGCTTTTCACCTTCATTTTCCACTTTCACATTAAACAACATGTCCTGTGTTCCATAATTTATAATAGTGAACGATTCGTACCAGGAATCACCGGGATTTGTTGTGTATTTTCTTGTTGATGTACCTTTTGTCCAACCCACATCAAACTCGCACTCCTGGAGTTTGCATGTAACTACCCATTCAAGCTTGTATGTCTCTCCACATCCCTTTACCGATACATCAATTTTGATAGATTTTCCATCTTGTGTACTCATTGATGCCTTCACTATCACATAAATGTTCACAGATTTACCAGCATCAATAGTTATCGACTGGCCTTGCATAATATCCTTGAAATTCACTGTCCATAACACTCCACCCATTGTGGACGCATCCTGGTCAGTTGTAAAATCGACCACAAATTTGTTTTGCTCAGAACCAGTGTTTTTTATCGTAAACATCTGATATTTTGCAATCCCTGGTGAAACATCATTTGTAATTCCAGTTCCGCCCTCTTCCCATTCACAATTGAATGAGCATGTTGGCGACTCAATAGTAATTTTATATTTGAGAGTGATTTTCTGAAGACCAGATTGAATAACTATACCAACTTCACAAGAATCACCAGGTGTTATTGTTTCATCCGGCTCGACAACAACCGAAACAAACTCTTCTCTATCAGGTCCCACTGTCACCCACTTGTCATTCTTTCCGCCTATTTTGACAGTCCATTTGGGACAAATATTATCAACCCTTATCTGCACCTGAATTTCCTGGGCATCAGTATTCCCAATTTTTATCTTTGCCTGTGTTGCCCGTCCTGGAAGTATTGTTTCTGATTTTGATTGTTTGCCATCTTCAAACGCAGCTGAGATTGTCCATGGATTTGGAACAATGGTTTCATCGTGGCACCATTTGTCTATCTCCATACCATTCTGGTAAAGCTTGATACAATAGGCATAAACTTCTCCGGCACCAATTTTCTCATCAATAAATTGAATCTGGGGGTTTGATTTGTCAACATTTTGTTTTAAGATTTCAACATCATTTCTGAACAAGGCAACATATACGTCCGATTCTGGAGGATTAAATGCTACCTCTGGGTTTATCCTTACATCCACAATAACTTTTGGCTGGCTAGGTTTTACTTTATCAACCTTCAATGATGCATCCTCAATACCTCTCAGCTCGCCGCATGGGCACTCAAAACCAGCTTGGGCAACAAACTGCCCGTTATAAAGAACAAGTGATTTCTTTTCCTGCTCTATGCCAAAGAACCCGATTGTGCGTTCAAAAGGATAGGCAACGGAAACAGTCGGTGAAAAGGCAACTTCAAAAATGCCCGACTGCCTTCCTGAAGGGGTATTCAGAATTGGCACTTTCATTGAAAGCGTGCAACCCGGTATCGGCTGGAGAGATGGCGGAAGGGAAGGAATTAGAAACTCTCCAAACTTTTTAGGATTTTGCTTTCTTTCAATCCGCATGTGTTTTGGTTTTGGCGAGTCATCAATACCGACTGTAAAAAGACCTTGAGACTTGGGATTGGAATCTTTTGATTCATATCCCTGCTCGGAGGCATTTGACGGGTTGAGCTTGAAAATGCCCTTTACAATCTGACCGGATTTCTGCGGATCATCAGTTGACTGATAGGGTCTCATATCAGAGAAATTGAATTCCATCTCTGCGAACTGATCCTTCATATCAGGGCATGTTGAGGTTGGGAAGAACCCGCATCCACCTTTAAGCGAGAGATCTACAAAATTACTATCCTGGGAGGTTGCCATTGAGACATCAAACAAAGATGCGATCATTGGTACAAAAATCCTCAATGAATTGGCCTGGATTTCATCGCATATCGATTTGATAACAAATTCCGCTTCACCCATCGTTCTGGCACATGGGGTGCAATTGGGATTGGAAACCGATATTTTTCCTGAAATGGCAATATCAAAATCGAGGAAGGCAATTCTGGATGAGTCATTAAAAATATTGCCAACAGGCCAGCTGGTCGAGAACTTTGCGATTTTGGCATCAAACTTGTTTTTGTACTGTTGCTGACCCTCAAAATTGACCGGGCCAAATTCCAAAAGAAATGGGAAGAGGGTTGGGTCAAAGATGTCACCGTTTCCTAAATCGACAAGAATGACTGATGTAAACGGCTTTATCTTCATCGTCAGTGGATCATACGAAACCTTGTAGGCCCTGACATTGCCTGCCTGTTTCATCCAGAGGGAAAAATTGGTTTTTGAGAGTTTGCGTCCCATTGGATCCAAAGCATCTGATATTGAAACAATATTGTAATCTTTCCCAGATGCCAAAAGCATTTTCGCACCAGACATAAAAACTTCCAAAGGATCGCTTGTCTTGATCTCTTCGACTGCAGAAACTTTTACCACCGGGCCAATCTCACCCATCGCAACAAGCGACTGTGGCTCAAGGTACCTCTTTATCTTTGCTGGTTCAGAAAGGGCAAAAAATATTTCAATCCTCTTCTCGGCACCATCCCAGTTGACCCTACCACCAAGTGATTCAACAATAAACCTGAAAGGAAGCATCGTGTTTGAGTTTTTTATCAAAGGTACAATTGCAGGGTTGGATGCCAGAATTGGTTTTTCAACTCCATCAACCTTTGCAATGTTTTTGCCAATGGTAAGCATTACAGAATGGTTCTGCAAATATACAATGGCAGTTTTGGTCGCCCCGTCCCACGAAAGCGAACCACCAGCTGCTTCTATGATCGGTCTGATCGAGACAAATGTAGAACCATTGATAATTTCTGGTGCAGTCTTGATTGTCGTTGACTGGCAATCGACAACCATGTCAAATCTGTTTATCCAGAGTTTGATGATCGTTTGTGAAGGATCTTCACAATCTTTTGGGAGGTAAACTGGGAGCATAGCCGTTCTGTGAGCAATCCTTCCATCTTTTCCAACAACAAGGAGTCCGTAAATATGGGGGCCAGGGGTTGGTTTATCCATAAAAGTGGTATCAGACGGAAGAAGTGTTGCCACCGGCTTGGAATTAGGACCACTAAAATCCCTGTATACGTAGATAGTGGAGGCTTGCTGCTGCGGCCAAGAGAGGGTTACCTGACCTTTTGATGCCGTTGCTGATAGCTGGATAAGGTAGGGTGGTACACCATTTTTCGAGAATGAAGATTGCGGGAAGGCAATTGAAGCAGAACAAAGAAGAGCTGCCAAAAAGAACGAAAGATTTTTCCTCATTTCTCCTCCTTTTTGCTAGAAAAATAATCGCATTTCTTCACGAATCAAGCGATTTTCCATTGTGATAAAATGATTTTTTTCTGAAATGATGTGACCTTCTTAACATTTCTACAAATGATAAAAAAACTTTAACAGATCGAGCAAAGCATCATTTTTGTGTTTATTTCTACGGCATCAAAATTTCACAAATCCATCACAAAAACAGCAAATTCATATTTTTGTTTAAAAATTGAAGTAATGATCTTTAAAAGGATTCATTGAGATAACAGGATGCTCAATTTTTGTCAGAAGTGTCTGCAACACAAAACAGAACTATTTTTGTCTCTGTTTCCGAGGTCAGGACAATTCGTGTCTCTCTATAGGATTTCCCCTGAAGGGATATTTTTATGGGTATTGCCACCTTTTGCCCAGGCGCACACCTGATTATCCCATTCTCTGGAACTGCCCAGTTTTTTTCTGATCGAGCGTAAAATGACACCCAGGAACCACCAACGTTTGATACCTCAAGCAATGCTGTACCATCACCATTCATTTCAATCTCTTCAACGCTCTTGCAATTAATCTTTGGCGGGTCACTCCCCTTGTAGCAAACAAGACCCTGCTTGGCAAACACTATCACAAAACCATTTCCTGTTTGAACAGGCACCGTCATCGGCTGGCCATCGAGCTTCATGGATTCGTATAAAAAACCATCTCTTGTGTCGATGATGGAAATTGTGGACGAAGCCCCCTTCGAAAGGACAAGCGCTTTCTTGCCACATACAAGGCAACCCATGATGTTCCCTTTGCCAAACTGGAGGTTCCAGATCGTTTTCCCTTTTTCATTTACACGCGCGACATTTTCTCTACCAGGCAAAAGAAAATCGCCTTCAAAATAGCATGCCGCTCTTGGATATGTCGAGCCGCCATCAACAGAACATTTCCATTCAAATTCCCACTTGGAGAAAAAACGATTGTACGAGAAGAGCCTGAAAACTCCGTCCCTGCAAAGGAAGAGAGCTCTGCTTTTTTCAGGTACTGTTATGACCGGTCCAAGTGAAGTGTTCATTTCTTCTGGAATGCTTGTGATCATTGAGCCACTGGCATCCATTGGAGCCGGGCACAAAAAACTGTTGTCCTGGCAGAACGCAGGTGATGTTGCCCAGAACGGGTTTTTGCTCTCCCAGATTACTCTTCCCTTCATTGCATCCAGGCAGAAAATTGATCTTCTGGCTATCGGAACAACAGCCGCTGGTATGGTGGTTCCGGTTATTAACGGTGAAATGTAAAACACATCACAGTTGTTGCCAAATGTTTTCCACCAGAGGAGCCTGCCATCACTTGTGGAAAGGCAAAAAACAGTGTCATTGCTTGTTGCATAAATCATATTGCGAAAAATTGTTGGAGATCCTTCAAAATCTTTTGGATGCAATGGAAGCACAACTTTTCTGGGCTTGGGGATCACAGAATCGGAAAAACTCCAGACAACTCTTCCATCAGCGGCATCAAAACAAACCACCTTGAATTCAAAAGGTTTTTTCAGCTCCTGATATTTGAGGATTATCTTATTTTCAAAACAAACTGGCGTAGAAATCCTTGCAGAACCCTCTGAGAGAGGGCTTTCCCAGGACTTGGAGAATTTGGGCCAGATATTGGCATTGGTTGAACTGTGGTGCATTGGCGAGCCACCAAAAGTTGGCCAGTAAAGTGTTGTGGCAAGCGCCAAAAAAGCGGCAAAAAACCTCAAGGTGAAGGTTCACTTTCCTTTATCGTTATCACAAGCGCTTCTGGCTTGAAATGCTCCACCTCTTTCGATTTTGAATCATAGATAGTTGAGCTCTGGCAATCAAATATCGCTTCGCCTTTCTTCTTGGCATAAAATCTTATTTTGAGGATAGCACCCTCGCCATCAACGCCAGGCAATGAGCCAATCCTTACAGGCCCAGTAACAAGAATTTCCCCTTTTGCCACCTCACTCCAGTAGAAAGCAGTATTTGTGCCATCACTGCTGAAGAAACCACCATCCTCTATGCTCAAAATGTCCAGTTTTGATGGTTGGTAGACAAAATAAAACTTCGATCCAGTTATTCCTTTTGCATCCTTTATTTTCAAGAAGGCCGTGAATTCTGTTCCTTCTTTTACTTCATCAGGAAGCTCAAAATAAAGTTTTGGGGCCTTTTGTGCTTCACCCTCAACAGTTATGTCAAGTGGCACCTCAATTTTCCAGGATGGGTAACCTACAGGTTCAAGATTTATGACATCTTTGAGTTCTTCACCAGGGGATGCGTCTTCAGACAAAAGTACAGAAAAACGCATTTCGAAAGTCTCGCCTGGTATTATCTTCGGGGTCGCAAATTCATGGACAAGCCCGTCAAATGTTACAAAACCAAAATCCTCAAAGCCGGGTGGCACATTTTCAGGAGATTTAAGCTTGAACTCTACTGGAACACCAAGATGATTTGTCACTACAAAATCAACATCTTCATATCTTTTCTGCTCCAGATTAATTGCCTTTTTAACAAGAGGGGGTTCTATTTGCTTCTCTTTCTTTTGTTTCAATGATTCCAAATCGAAGCTCAGCTCCAGCTTTTTCCCAGGCAGGGCAACAACCTGCATAACATAATCCGGGTAACCATTTAGGGACACTTTTATGGTTCTCAGTCCAGGCTCAAGCTGTATTGTGGCTGGGCAGGTGGCAGTCGCCTTGCCATCAACATAGATGTAGGCACCTTTCGGGTTGCTGGAGACTTTTGTTTCAGCCTTCGTGGGCACAATTTTTTGCAGGAAATACTGCACCCTGGCAGGGGATGGCGGGACATCAACAAAGGTCTCGAAAGTCTCATATCCTTCAGCAAAAACCTTCACATGGTATTTGCCAGAGGCCAGATGGTATAACGTAGTAGGGGCAACCCCATGTGGTGCATAGTTGACCATTACATTGGCACCAACGGGAACGCCCGAGATTTCAATCTGTTCTCTGCCCCAATATGGTTGAGGGAAATTTACAAGAATTGATTGCGATTTTGCATACCAGCCCAGTGTCCCGTCAAAAACCTCGGTCACTGATCTCAAGGGCAGGAAAGTTTGACCGTCCTTCATCATTGCCGGTTTGGCCATTGACACTTCCTGACCATTAACAAGCATCTTTTCTTTTCCAATTGTTATTTCAACGTTTTTGTCCTGAAAATTTATTTTGGCCAGTTGTTTTTCAGCATCCCACTCAAAATCGCACGGAAGAGCATTTAGGAAAACTCTCAATGGCACCATGGTAACACCCCCAAAAATAAAGGGTGCTACAGACAATTCGTTCGTCTGACTCCCAATCCATGAGGTTTTCCTTCCGATCCCCAACCTGACAAGTAATCTATCAGAATCATTCAAGGTCGCAATCATCTGGACAGTACTTTTTCCAGCAATCGAACTGATCAATACCTCGGCTTCATACGTAAAACCCTTGCTCATGCAGGTAGTGTTGAGACTGACTGGTATATCGCCTATTGAAGAAAAATCGGCACTCTGTTCCCCGGAAAATGAAAATGGGTTGCATGATTCAGTTGCTGTCTTAATCGTGGCACTACCAATAATAGCCGTCTTGGCCTCATTTCCAACTGGAAGTGGCAAGGAATGATTGCCATCTACAAGACCAAAATCAATCACCGGTGGGACAACAAGTTTTGGAGTTGGTGGAACAGGAGGGTTTGGGATCCCTACAAAATAGACCTCTCCAACAGCAACAGCGTCAGTTTCTGATCTTCCAAGAAAACCGAATGGAGAGCAGGTGATGTTGCCAAATGATGGTTCGAGAGAATTGCTCCTGTTATTTATTTTGCCAACAACCGGCCAGTTTGGCTGGTTTGGCTCGATAAGCACGTATGGCTCTCCTCCAAAAATGAATTCCATTCCAAATCCGGTTGGATCAGAGAAAAAGGAAAATTTCCCATCGCATGATACACCAACTGATTTGTGGGTGAGTTTTGCCTTGACATCTCCAGTCGCAGTTTCAAAAGTTACGGCACCTGGATGTTCCATTCCATTGTCATTGAGAACAAGATATTTTCCATCATCCGTGACGAGATCGGTGGAAGAAACACTGCTCACGGTGGCTGTTATTGAGTATTTGGTTGTTGCAGCAATCAAAAGTTTGAAGTTCTTTCCGTCAGAGGAACAAGTGTAGACACCATGTTTGCCACTCTGGCCGATTTCAGCCTTGAAAAAAACCTTCCCCGTCTCTCTGGCTATACCTATCGGGGCTAATATTTTTCCTGCACCAGTTTTTGGGTAATAGAATTTTTTCCCGTCCCATCTTGGCCTGCTAAGAAAAAACAGCCCTGCGCCATTCGTTCCCATTGAAACAAGTGAAATACAGGAGCCACTCTTTCCAGGGGTTACGATTTTCCCCAAACAGACGCCGACAAATCTCGATCCATCAGCATTTAATCTGAACCATAGCAGATCCCATTTAACCTTTATCCCATCATAGGTTGTATCGGGAACCATGGCCGTTTTGGCAGATTTGCCATTCAGATTGAGCATCACAAGATACCTTCTGCCGGAGGACATGCCAATAAATCCTACATGATCCCCTCTTTTTGGTAATTGAGGCTCTGACATGACCTTTATTGTCCCAGGGTATGATTTTGGACCGGCAAGATCACCTGGCTGGAAAAGCGTCGAGATCCTAGTCACTCTGAGCATGGAAGGTTCAATATCCAGAAGGACAAGTTCTTTTGAAGGCCCCTGGATAACCATCTTTCTCAAATCGGCAGTACATGTTGTCGCAACTTTTTCAAGTTTCCAGGCTGTAAGTCTTTGTACTGTTGTTTCTATCGATTCTCTTGCATTTCCCCTCGCACCAACAGGGGTAAAAGTAAACGATAACAGTATCACCAAGAAAAGGGTGATTCCTTGACGACAGCATTTACGCAACATCAAAATCTAAAATCTCCCCTTGTATATTCTCTCGGCCCATTTTTTATCAAAACTAGGATAACCCGGCATTTCTTCCCCTTTGCCTTTCTGCACAAAAAGGTCTTCAACCAAGGTTGGGACCGATGATCCAGGGATGCCAAGTTTTTCAAGTGTTGTATCGCAGCCAATGCTTTCCAGGAAACCTGCCGGGTCAGACATGAGATTGGTTGTGAACATGTGGTGTCGCTCCGGGAAATTCTCCCTGAAATATGAAAGTGCAGGAACAAGCAGGTAAGCCAATCCGAGGCCATGCGGGATGTCAAAGTGAGCCGACATCACATGCTCCATCCAGTGGAGTAGAAAACCACCGGGCCTTCCACCATTTGGCATTCCGGAGAGTGCAACAGCAGAAGCCCATGAAAGCTGAGTTCTTGCTACAATGTCATTTCCATCAGCAAGTGCAAGCGGAAGATATTTCATGACTGTTTTTACGATGCCTTCGCTGAAGTAGTCAGGTATGGGGCAGTGAGCATCGTTTGTTCCAAGATATGTTTCAAGGACATGGATCATGATGTCAACGCCACCCCAGGCTGTCACATTACGATTGCAGGTTGTAGTCAAAACAGGGTCTATTATCGAAACAGCAGGAAAAAATAGCGGCGAATATGCTCCAAACTTCTGCTTCATGGTCCAGTTGGTTATTACAGCACCGCTATTAAAATCAGAGCCAGTTGCCGCAAGAGTCGGCACCATGATAATCGGCAAAGCTTTTTCTATCGGATACACCCTCATGACATGGTCCCAGGCTGGTTTTCCTGAAATAATGGACGCAGATGTAAGCTTTGCTGCATCCATGACAGAACCGCCACCAACAGCTATGACTACGTCGCAACCAGCTTGTCTACCCAAGCTTGCAGCCCTGTCACAGGTATCTTCTCTTGGGTTTGGTTCAACACCAAAGAACTCGGTCACTTTGAGATCGCTGGAAGAAAGCATTGATTTTACCTTATCAGAAAGCCCTGATGTTTTGGCAGATGATTTGCCATACATCACAAGTGGATGTTTGCCTATTTTTGAAGCCTCACTGGCAAGCTGGGACAATACTCCAACGCCAAATATTACTCTGGTCGGATTGTGAAGTGTCAGATTTATCATGTCTTTATGATATAATCCAATCGAAAGCGTTGCAACCTTAAGGAGCAAAGCGTAAAATACCAAGCAATGGGCAAATCAAAGAAAAGGAAGGCCAGGGCAAGACTGATAAGAGCATCTGTCAGGCTTGTACTACTTTTGGGTGCAGCATTTCTTGTTCTGTGGGTCCTCTGGACAGGATTTGGGTGTTTATTCGGGTCCGGGGGCAGTAAAAACAGCACCTCCCTGTATTTTTATGATGACATACTAGGCACTCTCGCCCCTGTTGAACGCAAGATAAGCTCCCAGCCAGATTTGGCAACAAATGCCGTTCTGGAATTGATAAAGGGGCCGCAGCCAGGTGAACACGTCAGGGCAACATTGAACCCAAGAACAAAACTGATCTGGTTAAAAACCGAGGGCGGGGTCGCGACGGTCAATCTGAGCAAGGAGATACAGACCCGAATATCTTCCGATGTTCCGGAAAAGATGGCAATCTACTCAATCATCAATACTTTAACCTCCATAAAAGGCATAAACGCAGTGGAATTCCTGATTGATGGAACAAAGCCAACGTTTTTTCAGAGCTCTTTTGATGCCTCGGGCCAGTTTACCCAGCTCCTGGAGGAAAACAAAAACACCAGGGATTGCTACCTGTATTTCCCAAACCTGGAATCAAAATATATAGCAGTCGAAACGGCAAAGGTCAGAAATGTTCTTGATCCAGCAACATTTGCCGGGCTAGTCGCAAAAAGACTCATCCAGGGACCACAATCCCCATATCTGACAAACGTTTTCCCGCCATCTACGAAAGTCCTTTCGGTAAAACTCGCTGAAGGCATGCTCACTATCAACCTGTCGATTGAAGCAAGAAACCAGAACACAGGGGCAGATGGAGAGCTTGCAATGATGCAGTCCCTTGTCTGGACATTGACGGAAGTTCCAGGCGTAAGAAAGATAAAAGTCCTTGTTGCAGGCAAAACCGCAGACACACTTGGCGGCCACATTTCAACATTTGACCCAATCGAAAGAATGGACCAGGTACTCTTCGACGAGAACGTAAAGGAGGGTGGCAAAGCTGTTCTTGTGTTCCTGTCGGTAGACATGGGTGATGGCATCTACCTGCCGGTACCAAGAATAAGAAGCATCAGGATCGATGCCGATCCAATCCAGCAGGTTGTGAATTTGTTGTTACAGGGAACAAACGCCGATGAGAGAGATTTCTCTATTGGCACCTGCATTCCGGGCGAGACAAAACTCAATTCCATAAAAAAAGAAGGAGACCATTATCTTGTTGACCTGAATCTCGACACAAAGGCAATCCAGGACGCCAGTTACGAGGCAACAATGGTCAGACAGCTAGTGATGACAGTCACAGAACTCGACAGAAACTCAGCAGTCCTTTTGTCTATCAATGGTGAAATCAGGGAAAGCTTGCCCTATGGAACCAAAACCGGCACACCAATTCTGAGGGGCCCTTGAAAAAACTTCTAGCATTTTCACTACTCTTTGTCTTGCTGGCAACAGGTTCGACAATAAGGGAGAAATCATACTACTTCGAATCCGACAAACCATATGGTGAAGTGCTCTTGCACCTTAAGGGAGGAAAATATTACTGCCTCGACAAGACACTCCCACAAGGCACCAGTGCTATTAAAACCATCTACGAACAAACAGAACTTGGCAAGTTTCATTCATACGAAATGGTCCTTGATGAACTGAACGGCTTGTCAGAAAAATATCCTTTAAAATGTCACACAGTGTCGCTTGGGCAAACAATCGAAGGCCGCGAGATCATGGCCTTGAGGTTCCAGCCAGAAAAACCCTCCCCGGCATTTCTTTTTATGGGTTGTCACCATGCAAGGGAATGGATGAGCGTTGAGGTTCCTCTCAGGCTTGCCCATATCCTGGCCGAGAATCCGGGCAATGACAAAAGAATTGATAAATACCTGGCAGATTATGACATCTGGATCGTTCCCATGGTAAACCCTGATGGTCACTCATACTCAGTCAAAGAAAACAGGCTCTGGAGAAAAAACAGAGCAAAACAGCAGGGTGGGGCAGTAGGTGTAGACCTGAACCGTAATTATGGATACAAATGGAGTGAACAGGGAGCTTCCGGAGACCCTTCCGATGAAACCTACCACGGTAACAAACCTTTTTCCGAAAACGAAACTTCCATCATAAAAGCACTTTCGGAAGAAGTACCCATCATCGGTTGTCTTACATACCACACTTTTGGCGAGCTGATTCTCTACCCTTGGGGATACACAAAAACAAAGACTTCCTTTGATGCCAAACTGGCAAAACTGGCCGAAGGAATGGCGAAAATATCCGGACCGCCAAACGACAATGACTACAAGGAAAAACCTCTTTCCGATAAATATGACTATATACCAATGCAGGCCTCCGGCCTCTACGAGGCATCCGGTGACTGCACAGATTTTCTTTTTGCGGAATTCGGCACTCCAGCATTTACAATCGAAATGGGAGAGTCAAAGGATGCTTTTGCGCCACCCGACACAATGATAGAACCGACAATAAACCAGGTGATGGAATTCAACTTCTATCTCTTGGAAGAAGCCCCGAAGGAATTTGGCATACTCTATGGTAAAGTGACCGATATTTTCAAAAATCCTGTCCAGACAAAAATAACAATCCCCGGGCTGGATCAATCATTAAAAATAGACCCCGGAACAGGAAAATTTTTCAGGGTTCTCCCGAAGGGCAAATATCTGGTGAGTTACGGAAAAGATCAGAAAAAGCTTGTAGAGCTTAAAGATGATTTTCAAAAGGTTGATTTGATTATGGAATCAGATCAAAAAGTGTCATTGTCTGGTCAGATATTTGACCAGTTAGGTAAACCAGCAAAAAGAAAATTGCAGTTGCTTGATGCCAGTGGGAATGCAGTGGAAGGAACTGCCTTTACGGAAAGGTTTGCCTACACGGTGCCAACCGGATATTACACAATAAGGGTTTTCCGCCAGGATATGGGGCCACAGGATTTCAAGGTAACGCTCAAATCAAATATTGATATAGACTTGATTGTCAGGGAGTAGGCGGTTTTTCTCCAAACAAACTTTCGTAAACTGGGTATATAAACCCTCCAGCTGCAAGATCAAATGAGTCCTTGTCGAATGTGGCGCCATCTTTTGCCTTCTGATATCTGGAGAGCGAGCTCAAAAGGGAATCCTTGGCTTTTCTGAAAACATCAACAAGCTCACTATCAACACCATCCTTCTCAGCCTGGGAGATTATTTTATCGAGGTTGGTTGCAAAAGTTGAGTAATTAATGGCAAGTGCTTCTTCAGCATCTTTTTTCTCAAATGGCAGTACGGGTTCTGTGGGTACATCACTAACAGCATCCAGCATGGCTTTTGGGAAGATAAGTCCTTCCCTGTATTTAGCCAGAAGCTCGTCGTCATAGTCAAACTGTGGTGAACCTTCAATTGGCGACCTTCCAGGCGGGGTTGCTGGTGCAAGTTTCTGATCAATAAGACAAACGCCCAGCATCATCTTTTTTGCCCTCTGCTGTCCATACGCCTGTACGATGGATCTTGGGACAGGACGGTTGCAAACAATAGTGTTTCCGTCTATATTTGTACGGGTTATTCTGAAATCGGAGCCAATGATCTCCAGATTCTGCTTTGCAACCTCGATCGCGGTCTCGTACGAGAGCCTCATTGAGGCCAAAGCTTCATTGGCCGGAACAGGGTTCCTGCCACAGGACGAGAGCAAGAAAGATAGCGCAACAAGTAGAAGGGGGAGTTTCTTCATTCTATTAAGAATTTAAGTTCAAAAAAGTCGGCGGTCAACCGTTGACCACTTTCTGGAAGAATGTATAAAAGTACGAGAGGTGAAAAATGCCAAAATATGTATTTGTGACCGGCGGAGTTATGAGCTCTTTAGGAAAGGGTATCGTTTCCTCATCCATAGGCAAGATTTTTGAGGCCATGGGTTTTGAGGTAACAATCCTCAAATTTGATCCTTACCTGAATGTTGATGCTGGCTCACAAAACCCATACCAACATGGGGAGGTTTTCGTAACAGACGACGGTGCCGAAACCGACCTCGATCTTGGTCATTACGAGCGTTTCCTTGGGAAACCCCTCTCAAAAGCCAACAACGTAACAACAGGTTCACTTTATCAGGCAGTTTTGGCAAAGGAGCGCAGGGGAGACTTCCTGGGTGCAACAGTCCAGATAATTCCACACCTCACGCAAGAGATAAAATCAAGAATTGTCCAGGTTGGCGAGTTGACAAAAAGTGACATAGTCATAGTGGAAATTGGTGGAACAGTCGGTGACATCGAAAGCCAGCCATTTCTTGAGGCAATAAGGCAGTTTGGGAGTGAACAAAAACCAGAAGATGTAATATATTTCCACCTCACATACGTCCCGCTGCTCCGAATAACTGGAGAGCTTAAAACCAAACCCACCCAGCATTCTGTCCAGGAGTTGAGGCGAACCGGTATAAAACCGCATGTAATCGGATGCAGGAGCGAAGTCCCAATATCAAAGGATGTCAGAGCGAAGATAGCACTATTCTGCGATGTAGACCTGGAGCACGTTTATTCTCTCCCGGATCTGGATACTGTTTATAAAGAGCCACTTTATCTTGATGAGCAGGGGCTTGCATCCCAGATGGCAAAACTTTGGAACATCCTTCCAAGGCAGGCCGATCTGATCAACTGGAAAAAACTAGTAAGTACCTATATGGCACCAAAAAATACGGTCAAAATCGGGATGATAGGCAAGTACACAAAACTCTCCGATGCCTATCTTTCTGTCAACGAGGCTCTCAAGCACGCCGGGATAGCCACAGAGAACAAGGTCGAGATTGAATGGGTGGATGCTGAAACACTGACCGCCCCCGGGGAAGTGGAAAAACTTTCAAAATACGACGGCCTCCTTGTTCCAGGAGGTTTTGGATACAGAGGTATCGAAGGAAAAATTGAAGCGGCAAGATACGCAAGGGAGAACAAAATCCCATACCTTGGGTTGTGCCTTGGCCTCCAGGTCATGACAATCGAATTCGCAAGGCATGTTTGTGGTCTCAAAAATGCCAACTCAACAGAGTTTGTTCCCGAAACCCCAGAACCAGTTGTTGATACAATGGCAAGTCAGAAATTCATCACCGACAAAGGTGGAACAATGAGATTGGGTTCCCAGCCCTGCGTAATCGAGGAAGGAACGCTTGCTTATTCCATTTATAACACCAATAAAATACAGGAAAGACACAGACACCGCCTCGAAATCAATAATGAATACAAACCAGTGCTTCAGGAAAAGGGGATGGTGTTCTCCGGTATCAATCCGACCCTCAATCTTGTTGAAATTGGCGAAATAACAAATCATCCGTTCATGATAGGTGTCCAATATCATCCAGAGTTCAAAAGCAGGTTCGAGACGCCACACCCCTTGTTCCTGGCATTTATAAAGGCAGCTTCTGGATTCAGGAACAAAAAACCGGAGCAAAAACTCATTTAGAAATCAGGTTTTTAATGGAACAATCATATATCTTCATCAAGGGTGCGAGGGTGCACAATCTCAAAAACATTGACCTTACCCTCCCCAAAAACAGCCTAATTGTTGTCACAGGTCTTTCTGGTTCTGGAAAATCCAGTCTTGCATTTGATACGCTCTACGCTGAAGGACAGCGCAGATACGTCGAGTCGCTTTCTGCCTATGCAAGACAATTTATAGGGATGATGGAAAAACCCGATGTGGACTACATTGAGGGACTTTCGCCAGCAATTTCCATCGACCAGAAAACAGGGTCAAGAAACCCGCGTTCAACAGTGGGCACAATGACAGAAATTTATGACTACTTGAGACTTTTTATGGCCAGGGTAGGCACACCGCATTGTCCCAAATGCGGAAAACCAATCCAGAAGCAAACTGTCCAGCAGATGGTAGATACGCTCATGAGCGATTATCCTGGATTCAGGGCCACCGTACTTGCACCAATAGCAAGGCACCGCAAGGGCGAATACAAAGAGCAGATTGAGAAAATGCGCAAATCAGGGTACACAAAGATGCGTATCGATGGGTTGACAGTTGACCTTGACCAGCCAATAAAGATGGACAAAAACGAGCGCCATACCCTGGAAGTGGTCATAGATCGTGTTCTGCTTGAGGAAGAATCAAAAACACGGCTTGCTGACTCACTCGAAACCTCGCTGAAACTTGGGGAGGGTGTTCTCAGGGTGCTTGTCCAGAAATCAAAAGATGACGAACCCATGGAGCTCACCTTTTCTGAAAACTTTGCCTGCCCAGATTGTGGTGTCGCAATTGAAGAAATCGAACCAAGGCTTTTTTCGTTCAATTCTCCTTTTGGCGCCTGCCCAGTTTGTGATGGTCTTGGGAGAAAACTCGAAATCTCAGAGGACCTGCTGGTTCCAAACCCAAACTATTCAATAGTCGAGGGTGCGATAAAAGCGCCGGGTTTTGCATCAACCGACAGCTACTCGGTGGCCATAATCAAGCAAGTTGCGGAAGCCCTTGGGGCAGACCCGTTTAAACCATGGAAAAACCTGCCTGAAAAAATCAAAAAGGAAATTCTTTACGGGGGAGCAACAAAAAAGAAAATAAAGGTCCAGCTCACGAGTGAACGTGGAACATTCAGCTACAATATCAACTTTGAGGGAATCATCCCCTCAATACAGCGCAGGCACAAACAGACACAAAGTGATGGCATGCGCCAAGCTTATGAAGAGCTTATGATTGAAGTCCCCTGCCCGGCATGTGGAGGAAAAAGGCTCAAACCAGAAGCATTGTCAGTAAAGGTCAGCGGGAAAAATATTGCAGAAATTGCCTCATGGCCAATAGACAAAGCATTCAATTTTTTTGAAACGTTGAAACTTTCGGAAAAAAACATGGCCATCTCCAAACAGGTAGTCAAAGAAATAAAATCCAGGCTTAACTTTCTTCTTGATGTTGGATTAGCTTATCTAAGCCTCGACAGGGGGTCAGCAACACTCTCTGGAGGGGAAGCTCAGAGGTTGAGACTGGCAACACAAATAGGTTCCAGTCTTAGTGGTGTTCTCTATGTTCTTGACGAACCATCAATCGGACTCCATTCAAAAGATAACAGCAAACTGCTTTCTGCCCTCAAAAGGTTGAGGGATCTTGGTAATACATTAATTGTTGTAGAACATGACGAGGAAACAATAAGGGAAGCCGATTTTATCGTTGATATTGGCCCTGGCGCCGGAGTGAATGGCGGTCACGTTGTTGGAACTGGAAGCGTATCAGAAATCTGCAAAGTTCCTATATCGGAAACCGGCATGTATTTGTCCGGCAAAAAAAAGGTGGAGATTCCAGATGAAAGAAGGTCCGGCGACGGAAGATTTATAAAAATCGTCAAACCCACGGAACACAATCTTAAGGGAGAGGATATAACAATACCGCTTGGGACCCTGACTGTTGTAACAGGCGTTTCCGGATCAGGGAAAAGTACACTTGTAAATGACATCCTGTATGCCAGTCTCGCAAAAGAATTCTATTCTTCGAGGGAAATGCCCGGTAAATGCGAGAAAATAGAAGGAATTCGCAATCTCGACAAGGTCATCATTGTTGACCAGTCACCGATAGGCAGAACACCAAGATCAAATCCAGCTACGTACACAGGGCTCTTCACATACCTCAGAGAACTCTTTGCAAAATTACCCGAATCCAAGGCAAGGGGATATGAGGCAGGAAGGTTCTCATTCAACGTAAAGGGCGGAAGATGCGAGGCTTGTGAAGGCGATGGAATGATCAAGATAGAAATGCAGTTCCTTCCGGATGTTTACGTGCCATGCGAAGTTTGCAAGGGTAAAAGGTTCAACAGGGAAACGCTGGAAATCAAATATAAGGGCAAAAACATTGCGGAAGTACTAGATCTCTCGGTTGACGAGGCATATGAGATGTTTGAGAGTATACCATCAATAAAAAACAAGCTCCATGTACTGAGGGATGTTGGTCTCGGCTACATCAAACTTGGCCAATCGGCAACAACACTCTCCGGAGGAGAGGCTCAGAGGGTCAAACTCTCGAGCGAACTATCCAAAAGAGGGACGGGCAGGACACTCTATATCCTTGATGAACCAACCACTGGCCTTCATATGGCGGATACCCATATGCTCATAGAGGTTCTCAACAGATTGGTCGACAAGGGCAACACGGTGCTTATAATTGAGCACAATCTTGATGTTATTAAGTCTGCTGATTACATCATCGATCTTGGCCCTGATGGTGGAGATGCTGGCGGAAAGCTCATTGCATTTGGTTCACCTGAAGAAGTTGCCGCAATCGAAGGTTCATATACTGGTGAATATCTGAAAAAAGTCCTTCCAAAAACAAGTATTGGGAAAACAAGAAGAAAAGAACATACAACGCCAGTTCAACTACCAATCAGACCTTTTGAAGAAACAAAGACACAAAAAAAGGCTGGCGGGAGAAAATTAAAGATAGTCGATGACGATACCAGCGAAGAAGCGATCCAGACATTTATTTCTGAGCTGGAAGCTCAGGAAGAAAAACATCAAGAGTAACTTTCCCATCTGTTTGCGAGTAGATCATTTCACCCTTGAGAGCCATTGCAATCCCCAAAAGTGGTACAACTGGCCTCTCATTGACGAACCTTGACGGGCACGGGAGCAGTATTTCATTTATCTCACCAACACCTTCCTGTACATAAACTTTTGAGTCGCCAAGTCTATGGGTTATCTTGATGTCTCCTCTTTGCAATACATAATAGGTTGGTTCATAGGTGTATTCGTATACATCAAGGGTTGCATCCAGCGCAAGCTTGAAAATTTCCAGAGGAACCATGATGGAGCTGTTTTCAATAAATGGTTCTGGCCTCACTCTTATTTTTGATTGTCCAAGATGGCCAACAGAAGAACCGATGCGCATCTGAAATATAACATGCGTCCTGCCAAGGCTCCTGGTATATTTTAGCGGAATCGTAAAGCATTGGCCTGTTTCAGGGCAAGTTGCATATATTTCTGCAGTGTTCTCGCCAATTGAAGCAAGATCATTGATAATTGTTGCAGTAAAATATGTGCTTGTATTGCCATATATCCTGCCATTTGACCTGCCAATAACAACCCAAGGGACTTCGGATTTTGCAATATACGAGACTGGAAGCTCTCCCTTGTTGAAAAGTGTTATTGAAGCGAGTGGAACACCCATGTTTAATCTACCCTCAAGGATTGCCTCGGTGGTACCAAGCGAAAGAAAACCTGGTTTTGGAGGCACGGCTTCCTTCTCACCAATTTTTTTAGCCATGACATCAACTTTTATCAAACCATTTTTCCAGGCAACAACAATTTCACCTTGCGACTGTCCAAGCGTTAACGAATGCATGTCAAGCTCGATAGCTATATCAATCTGGTCAAATGGCATAATCTCAAAACCATTGTGTGAAACTGATATCCATGGATTACTCGATGATGTGAAAATCTGCTGAATCTCACCCGAATTGTTCCTCACTGTTAATTGGGACGTGGCATAAGGATGGCTTGAAGAAACACTTCCCAAATCAAGTTTTTTTGAGGAAAGTGAAATTTCAAAACCTGCTGTTTTAAGGGCAACAATTTTGTTCGATTTTGTGGCAGCAAATATTTGGTCCAAGAAAGGTATCGGCTGACCTATTGTTTCAGATGGCAATTCAAGTTGCCAGAGTTTTTCGCCACTTTTTGGATCATGAAAACTCATCATTTTGCCAAAACAGAAGATATCATATGCTCTTGATGATTGAGGTTGAACAGTCACAGGCCAGCGTTTTTCCCAAAGCTGGGTGCCATCTGAAAGCCTAAAAGAATAAACGACGTTCGATCCTGAACAAATTATGACATGATCAACCGAGATGGTGGCTGGCCAGGTTACCGGGCCTGTAACATTGGTCTTCCAAACTATATTGCCAGTAGCATTGTCCATTGTATAAACGTTTCCAGACCTGCAAACAGCAACAACATGGTTCATCCTTGTTGAAATATGGGTCACTTCATCATTAAGATTCTTTGTCCATATTGTAAGTAGAGTTGATTGCGAGATTGCCTGGATACTTTTTCTATTTGGCGTTACTATGAACACTTCTTTTTGGGATAAAACTGGCGGCTCCAGGGAATAATCGCATTGAAAATAGTTCCCAACAACTCTGCCTTTATAAAGGTCAATGGCCATAGCAGACGACGTTCTAGCAACATGATTGAGACCTTTAAGAAAAACGTAGTTTTCACCAATAACTGGTGTTGTGAGTTCGTCAAAGCCAAGGTTGATGAGAAATTTCTGCTCCCCTCTCTCAAGATCGAAAGCCTGTATGTAACCAAGTTTACTGGTCACAAGACCCATGGTCGATGTTACGCAAGGGGTGTATTTTACGTAATCAACGGTTTGTCTTTTCCATAGCTGGTTTCCTGTATCAGCATCTAGACAAACGATGCTATATTGACCAGAAACAACAAGAACATGCTTGCCATTAGTTGCGCATGGTAGCTCTTCTGTTTCGTAGTCTACATGCTTCTTCCATCTCATCGTCATTGGCTCACGCCCAATAAAATTCACCCTGCCTGAATTACCCGGATCAGTTGGTGGTTCGGCAATTGCCGGGGAGGCAAGAAAAACAGAGAAAACGATGAGGAGAGGAAGCAATTTTTTCATTATTTCGGTTGCACCTCAACCCTGTATTCTTTAATTGGGTAACCCTGTTGGTCGGTTATTTCAGAATTTCTTGGGAAAATCTCCTTTGACAGACCTTTTGACATCATGGCCCTGACCCAGAAGTTGAATGGTTTAGGTTCCTGCGGAGACACCTTGATCATTACCTTTCTTGTCACACCACTACCCCAAGAGTTCCACCTGACAATGGCAACAGGGTGAATTGCCCTTATCTGCTGGCCGTCCCTGTGGTCTATAAAGGATCCTGGATAATATACATAGGCAAATGATGGATACTGGGCCCCAGTATCAGGATCGATTTCAATTACCGCACCTTCCGGGCAGGATATCGCCACTTCCGAAAGGTCAGCATCAGCACCATCATTCCTCACATATACACTTAAAACAAAGCTCTCGCCAGCCTTTGGAACCTGCGGCCAGTGTTCTATCTGATAAACAAAGGGCAATGGGCCCTTGTCATCAAGATAAAGCGTTGGTGCATTTGTGGTCACACCAGCAAAAATTGTGACCCTTGCTTCAGCGCTCCTGTATGACTGATGAGTGGCCATGACCACCTGTTCACCTTCACCAAGCCCATCAATTCTATATTTTCCATAAATATCCGTCTTTGTTAGGTGGCCAGCGCAAGACACTTCTGCATCGACAATTGGCCCGTTGGTTGTTCTATCAAGCACAAAACCTTCCAAAACACCAGAAGATTTCGTGACAACGAATTTCCCTATGTATTCTGATTCGAGTCCGTCAAGATCTGTGAGTGTAACAGACCATGTGTGCTCGCCAACCGGAAGCGGGCCAATGGTAGGTGTCATGTAGTCTATGACCATCATTCCACCCATGGATACATCAACATGTTTGGCAAAATCAACATAAGTGCAAAGATTTTTGATTCCCCTGTCATCCTGGGCCCTCACCTGGAGCTGGAAACTCTGGTAGTTTGAATATGGTGATTGCGGGTGCATAATGACTTGCAGGAAGCTTGGTGGTTGTTCCCTTCCCCATACTCTATACCAGATTTCTTTTGTTTCCTCGTAATATGGCCAGGTCATCCTGAATTTAAGCCTGTGCCATCCAGGAGCATCTGTTGGAAGGGGCATCTTTTCCAGAATGATTGTTTCCGATGTTATCTGGAGCATCTGCTCATAATCACGATATGGGAGGTCATCTATCATCCATACACCAACCACTTTGATGGTACCTTTTCCACCAACCCTGATTCCAAGTTCTGCAACAAGTGGTGAGTTCTGGGTGACAGTCGTTCCATCACCCGGGTAGATTATGCCGGGCCATACCCATGCTTCCCCAACAATTCTGAAAGTTACAGCATTAGATAACAGTTCTGCTGGAGAAACAAGTTTGAACTGGACAGTATGCGGACCCGCAGACTGGGCAGGTATGGTCATTTCGTAGATAAACTCACCAGGACCAACAACAATTTTTTCAAGCTTGTCATACACTTTTCCATCAAGGAGGAGGTAACCAAGCAAGTTGAAAGAACCTGCCTGGGTAACGTTTATTTTAATTTTGACTTTTGTAGTGCCATCAATTGAAACAGTCGCATCCTGAATAACAGGATCAAGTACAACCGCTATTGGTGTCTTTGAAGAAACTGTGTATTTAATTATTCCTGATTTGTATGCTGTCGGCAAATCAACTATCAGCTCAACGGTGTGATCACCAGGAACATTTGTTGGAAGTACCTGAGACACCTTTGCAACTGCCTGCCATGCAACCTGCATTTTTTGCGTGAAAGGATGACTTGTTCCATCAACAATCCATTTGCCAAAAATCTCGTATGTTCCTTGGCCTTTTAGCGGTATTTCTGCTTTTGCCTCAAGAAAATCACCCTGGCTTACAACTTGACCATTTACTGGCGAGATGATTTTTACTCCAGAAATATCTTGTTTCGGTGGGTTGACGGTATAGGTGGTCGAGGAAGTTTTTAACTCATTCGGAGATATGAGCTCAAAATAGACCTCGTGACTGCCACCAAGAGATGTCGGCAGGAAGGTTTCAAAAACTATTGGTTCAGGTGATGGTGCCATTAGGGTCTTGAAGTAGGTTGGCCCCTCCTGGCCATCTACAATGAAACGTCCCCAAATAGCAGTTTTACCCTCTCCAGTGAGAACAAACCTCACCCTGCCAACTAAATTTCCCAATGCATCAATGGTGGGGTTCCCCACGGGTGCTTCCAGAGTGACTGTGCAATGTGGTGGCTCCACAGAAGATGCCGAGAATACAGGAAAACTCAAAGAGAGTATAACCGCAAGTGCAAAGGCAATACGCTTCATCTAGACCTCCGAAAAACAATTTTATAGCAAGCCACCGCTCAATGCAAATATTCAATGATGTTTCTAGCAGAAATAAAACCAAGTGACAAGCACAAAAATAATCTGTCGGTTTTAATCCGGTTGCCAGGAATCACATTTGAAAACATCAATTATAATCTGTACGGGAGTCACAATGAAAAAAAGGGTAATCATAAGAAAATTGGGAGTTGAGCTGGACTTTACACCACCAGAACCGCCAAAAAGACATGGGTTTGCTGAGAATTTAAAACACCTAAAAAGGGTCTTGCCTTACGCCAGACCATTGCTCAAACATTTTATTTTACTTTCGCTTTTTTCCGTAATTTCAGCTGCATTTGGGCTGATTCTGCCGTTTGCACCAAAGATAATCCTGGATAACGGGGTGGCAAAGGGTGATCTCGGCCTGATAGTCAATGTTTTGATGTTTACATTCTGGGCAAATCTTTTTTCAATGCTTGTCGGATGGTTCAATGGCATCTACTCGGAATACCTTTCAAGCTACATAGCATTCAAGACCCAGGTAGATTTTTACAGAAAACTCTCAAAACTTGATGAGGAATACTTCGATTCCCAAAGAAGCGGCGATCTCATAAGCAGATCAAGCGGACTTGCAAATGGAATTAGTTACATCTCAAACTCGCTCAACACTGTATTCACACTTGTCGTAAGGATCCTGGCTATCCCAGCGGCAGTTGCAGTAATGGACTGGAGGGTTGCTGCATTCGGGTTCCCAACACTCATCTTCACTACAACAGCATGGTACTTTATCCAGAGACTGCTCCGGTCATATCAGAAGGTCAGAATGGACGCGTCAGGAAAACTAAGTTCAACGCAATACGACCTCGTATCATCACTCTCGGATTTGAGAATGTCTGGCCAGACGCGAAGAGCTATGATGTCTTATATAAGGGAATACGTCTCGGTGTGGCGCATGGGTGTGGTCTCATCACTGGTCTCTTCAGGATCAGGGCTGGTTCAAAGCCTTGTGCTCGCTGTGGTATCACTCCTGATAAACATCTTTGGGTGGGGGCAGGTCACATCAGGTGCATGGACACTAGGTAAAGTATCTGCCATTACAATAGCATTTGGATATATAACATCGCCACTCCAAACCATGTTCTCTCTTTGGGAAGGGCTTGTTGGAACATCAATATCGATACAGCGTTTCTTTGAAGTCTATGATGCCAAGGAACTGCCAAAAACAGGCAAGGAAAAGATTCCGGATGGACCATACACAATCGAGTGCAAACAAATTGTTTTCTCTTATGCCGAAAGCAAGGAAATATTGAAAGGGCTGGACATCCAGGCAAAACCTGGCGAGATAGTCGCAATAACCGGTGATTCTGGAGCAGGAAAAACAACTCTATTAAAAATTATTGCAGGGCTCCTGAACCCAAAATCGGGGCATGTTGAAATAAACGGCACTGCACTGGAGGAGCTGGATGGACAGGCCTGGAGAGGAAAGATAGGGTTTCTCAGCCAGCACCCATACTTTGGTCCCGGCAACCTGGTGGAAAATGTCACTTTCGGGCGCGAAACAAAAAATGACCCGATGGAAATGATAAAGCTCTGCAGGCTGTCAGGGGTGGCTGAACGGCTTGGTGACGGCCCGCTGGGGGAACGTGCAAGAAATATATCCGCTGGTGAGAAACAGAGGGTTGCACTGGCAAGAGTCATGCTGATGGACAGGGAGATACTCCTGCTGGATGAACCTCTGGCGCAGGTAGACATTCCAACGGCCAAGGAGATATTTGCAGACATATCCCCAATACTGAGGAGAGGAACCACAATCATCATAACACACAACCCAGTGCTGATAAAAATGGCAGACAAGGTGTACTTCATCTATGATGGCAAAGCATTTGAGGGAGGGTTAAATGTTTGAACAGAGATCTAAGATGCTCGATTTTTTCTTCAAGTTCTCGCTCGCCCTTTTGATCACGATAACACTAGCAATTGTCCTATGGATGGTAGCCCTTGGAGGAACTAAGTGGCTTTCGTATTGGATGTCGCAAATTCTTAAATAGCAAAACCAAAACCGCAGTCAAAACTTTGCTTGAAGTTTTGGGTCCAAAGTAATAACTTTGTTGTTACAAAGAAAATTCCGAGGTGGCAATGAAAACACTTTTGACCGGTTTGACAAAAAGAAATGACTGCGACTACCTTGAAATAAGGATTGAGGACACCGACCACACTGGTATTTCCTATCAAGGCCATGACCTTGACCAGGTCCAGAGGACAAAAGCCTTTGGTGGTGCAATCAGGGCACTCTACAAGGGTGGCTGGGGTTTTGCTTCCTTTAATTCAATTAATGAATTGGAATCCAAGGTTGAAGCAGCTGTGCAGATGGCGTGTACTATTGGCAACACTATCAATGAAAAAAGTATGCTTGCGCCTACAAAACCAATTGTTGATACAGTAAAGCTGGACGTAAAAAATGATGTAAGAAATGTACCACTTGGAAAAAAAGTTGATCTGCTAAAAGGCTATACAGAATTGATGCTTTCTGTTTCACCACTGATCAGGAATACGAGGGTTTATTACAAAGATGCGTATTCAAAGTTGTATTTTGCAAACTCAGAGGGCACTTATATCGAACAGGAAAAAATGGATCTGGGTGCCAACTTCATCGCAATGTCTGCAAAAGACGGGGTATCACAAAATTACTTTACTGGCGTTGGTTCCAGTGATGATTTCAATGTTGTCCTTGGTCTTGACCAGGAAGTGCGTGAGGTCTCTGAGACAGCAGTCAAGCTGCTTGATTGTGAGCAAGTCAACAGCGGTGCCTACACTGTAATTCTTGACCCAATTCTTTCCGGTACATTCATCCATGAAGCCTTCGGACACCTCTCCGAGGGTGACAATGTATACGAAAATCCCTCGCTCGCAGAGGTCATGACCATGGGCAGGCAATTCGGAAAACCAATTTTGAACGTCTACGACACCGGCCTGGACAAGGGAACAAGGGGATACCTCAAATATGACGACGAGGGAACCCCGACAGAGAAGACTTACCTTATCAAGGAAGGCAAACTTGTAGGAAGACTCCATAGCAGGGAAACGGCTGGAAAAATGGGTGAGAAAGCCACTGGTTCAGCAAGGGCAATAAATTACAAGTTCGCCCCAATCCCAAGGATGCGCAACACCTGTATTGAAATTGGCAACTCCTCGATGGATGAAATGCTCGGAGGGATAAAAAACGGACTGCTTTGCCAGGGCGTCTTCGGCGGCCAGACAAACGGTGAGATGTTCACCTTCTCGTCAATGGTCACATACAAGATCGAGAATGGAAAGATCGGGCAGATGTGTCAGGGAAGCGTGCTTCAGGGCAATGTCTTCGAGACACTTGGAGCAATCGACATGGTGGGCAAGGATTTCGTACAACCTGACAGCGCCGGTGGCTGTGGAAAAGGTGGCCAGATGCCTCTTCCAACCTCGCATGGTTCGCCATCAATCCGCATCCAGAAGATTGTTGTTTCGGGAAAGTAGGTGCAAGCATGATAGAAAAAATAATTGAGCAGGCGAAAAAACACTTTCAGAGCGTAGAGGTCATCCACTACAACAGAACAACAACACCGGTCAGTTTTGAGTCCGGAAGGCTCAAAGAGATTTCAGAAACCCAGAGAGAGGGCTATGCAATGCGTGCCGTGAAAGATGGCAAACTGGCTTTCTCGACCACAACAAAACCAGATGATGTCGAAGGTCTGATAAATCAGGCACTTGAAACAATACAATACTCTCCGGTGATGGATTTTGAGTTTGCATCAAACACCAATTTCGCGTCCCCAATCATAACAAACAAAGAAACTAGGGAAATTACAATCCAGCAGATGGTGGACATGGGCAAGGAAACCATTGGCGCGATATCTGGTCTTCACCCAAAAGCCAGGGCACACGCTGGTGTAACAAAAAGCCATTTCAAGACTGAAATGGCAACAAGCAATGGTTTTAATGGCTCTTATGAAAAAGACACATTCTCATGGGGGTGTTACATAGACCTGACCGATGGCGACAACATGCTAGGCTGCGGTGAGGGTTTCGTAGGCGTCAAGGATGAAGCCAAAAAGAAGGAGCTGATTGAAAAAGCAATCCGGAATTTTAAATATGGACAGAAAAATGTAAAAGCTGAATCCGGTAAATATCCAGTACTATTTACACCAAACGCGCTTCTTCACGCCATAAATATTCTTTTGGCATCCGTTGGTGGTAAAAGTGTTGAAAGAAAAATCAGCCCATGGACAGACAAGCTCGGGACAAAAGTGACCTCTGAAGTTTTTTCTCTCATCGATGACGGTAGAATGGACCTTAGAAACCATTCCTGTCCATATGATGATGAAGGCACACCAACCCAACGCACTCCGATCATTGAAAACGGCGTATTAAAAAACTTCCTTCTAGACAAAAGAACTGCAAAAAAGTTGTCAATGACATCGACTGGCAACGCATTCAAGAAAGGTGGCATCTTCAATCCTCCACCAGAAATTGACAATGCTCCGGTCATCACCCAATCCACAATAGTCATGCAGCCAGGTAACAAGCTTTCCAACGAAATCCTAAAAGGGATCAAAAAGGGCTTCTACTTTGATGGGCTCATCGGAACTATGATGGGCAACCCGCTAACAGGCCAGCTTGCTGGAAATGTCGACCTCGGGTTCCTGGTAGAAAATGGCGAGATCGTCGGCAGAATAAAAGATGCCATGGTATCAGTCAATCTCTTTGAAGCCTTAAACAACAGCATAGCTGCAATAAGCTCGGATACTGAAATTTCAGGTTTTAATGGAGAGATGGTCCTCCCATATATTCTTCTTGACAACTGCACTGTAGCCATTGGATGATAGAATCTGACCAGGTCGGCTAAAGATATGGCCGACCTGGTTTTTTCTTTTTTAAGTGTTTTAATAAATTGTCTTGTTAAGGCCACGTAAGATACGGGAGGTAGCGTGATTCAGATAACAAGCACGATTTACGGGAACATCAATGGCGTCCAGTTTCAAGGAGCTCACAGCGGCACATCAGATCCAAATAGTGGAACATCGTCTTCAACAATACAGTACACTGCATTTCCTCTTGATTTCACTCCTCTTGGTTGTAGGTCATGGACATGCAAGCACCATCTTTCGGTTTGCATGGAAACTGAGGGTGCAATCAATCTTCTAAACTTTGCTGGAGGCAACTATGACACCTATGAAACCGTTTTGTATCCGGGTGGTGGACAGATCACAACGACAAGTCAGGTCAGACTTGTAAATCCCAATCTTGAAACGTGCCAACAGACATTCGATGGTAACATTCAGATCACAAAAGAAATTTCATCATTGGAACCTTTTACAGAAATCCTAATACCAAATGGACCAGGGAAAATAGCCAAACAAGGCTCAAGAAAAATCGTTTTTTCAGACAACTCATCAATTGTCCTAATATGGTCCGGGGTTATTCTTTTTGTTGACCAATCATTGGTATTTCCTTTTGCACAAGCAATCGATTACAATTACTCAAATGCTTCCTTTGATAGGCAAAATCTTCTGCTTGCAAAAGAGCTCATTGCTGTAACGAGGAGATTATGACAGATGAAAATAAAGTAATCATCGAAATAGTGGATCCAGAAAAATTGGGTCGGGAAGAAAGAAAAAAGCTTGTTGATGAAATAATCTCTCTAAGTAGACAATACCAGAAAATCATGCGTTTGCATTTAGATGTTTCGAAAAACCATGTGGAAACTGGTGAAATGGACAAATACTATTACGATGTGGCACTTGATGACTTAAACAATTTATTTATTGTAGCAAAAACTGAAGGGAACAGCCCAATCATAGGCTATACTTACAGTGAGATCTGTCATAAACATGATGACCTGGTCTCGCCACCCTTTATAATTGTGAATGAGGTTGCCATAGATGATCATTACCGCAAAAATGAGTTGAAACAGGCATTGATGGCCAAGATTGAGGAAATCGCAAAAATTAAAAAAATCAAGCAAATAGTCATCGATGTGCATGAATTCAATAAAGAATCTTTGGAAGTTTACGAAGCATCTGGTTTTAAAACTCTTATCCGAAAAATGATCAAAACAATTTAAAAAATCCTTTTTAAAGTTCGCATCTTTCTCAAAATTGGCGTTAACTATTAAAAAATAATCAAAATGACATTAATGTTTAGCAATATATTTACTGATAGTTTAAAATTTGGTAATACTACGAAAACGAGAAAAGTTCTCTCAAAAACTGCAAAAATAGGGTATTTCAACCCATTGACTAATAGCACTTATCTCGTAAAATGATAGCGGCTGTTTATTCTGTAGAGGTGAAAAATGAAGCATAGATGATTAGCTATTGTTTTGTCTGCTCTAATGTTGCTGTCATCTTTTGTAGCAACACCTTTAATTAAAAATGTTGCAAGCGCCACTTTATGGGTAAATGTAAAAGATCAGGCCTACATTCCTGGTCCGCCAACAAATGCGAATGTCAGCGTAAATACCGGGACTTCTACAGAAGCCTCGCTTGCGATTGATTCACTTGGAAGACCACACATCGCCTGGACAGACAACACTGGCACAAGCCCGGTTGCCACAGACATATTCTATGCCTGGTGGGACGGAACAAACTGGGTTAACGCACAGGGCACAATCTACAACGGTTCAAATGCCAACGTCTCAAAAACAAGACTTGCTTCAATCAATCCATCACTCCAGCTCGATTCTAATGACATGCCACACATCATTTGGGTGGATGAAACATGGGGAAACAACTACGAGCCTGCATATATACATTGGGACCCAGTTGATGCTCGCTGGGAGCAGGACAATGACTCCTCATATGATGCAACCGGAAGCTGCAGGATAAGCCCTCCTGGCCAAATCAACTACTACAACCCATGTCTCAGGCTTGATTCCAATAATCTTCCACATGTTTCAATGACAATGGATGACAAGGGTGATAGAGAAATAATTTATGCCAGACTGACTGCTGCCGGAACAACAAACTGGGTGAGTCATAACGGTACTGCATGGTCTGGTGGTGGTGGCATGACCGCTGTCATCGTAAGTCAAACCCCGGGCAAAGATTCTGAATTCTCATCACTTGCCCTGGATACAAACAACAGGCCACATATCGCATGGCAGGACATGAACTGGGGAGTTGCATGGGAAATCGCTTATGTCCATTCAAATGGCACAAACTGGCTCAATGCACCTGGAAATATATGGACACCAAACAGCCCGAATGTCTCCAACAATATCCCTATTTCTATTAGGCCATCACTCGAACTGGACACAAATAACAGACCACACGTTGCATGGTCAAACATGACAGCCAGCGGTAATTTTGATATTTTCTACGTCAGGTGGAATGGCTCTTCATGGGTCACCGTTATCAATGTTGCATATAATGGCACTAACGCAAACATCACCAATAACACTGGTGATTCAAACACTCCATCTCTCGAACTTGATTCAAACAACAACCCACACATATCATGGTCAGACAACACCTGGAACAGCAATTTCGAAATTTGCTACTTCTACTGGAACGGATCAAACTGGCTCTGCGGAAACAAACAGACATATTCCCCAATTGATGGAACAAATGTTGTTGTCAGCGCCAACTCCGGTGCTTCCCTCAAGCCATATCTCGTTATCGATACAGCAGATATGCCACACATCTCATGGGAAGACAACACATACGATTCAAATTGGGAAATAATGTATGTGAGGCTTTTCTTCAACATGACAGGCACTTTTGATCTGACAAAAGAAGTCGACGTAGACGGAGATCTTGATTTCACCGATGATACTGCTCCAGTAAGGGGCGGTGACACACTCACCTATAGGCTAAATTGGTCCTTTGACAATCCAGACAGTGACCCACTCAGGGGTGCATATATTACAGATGCAATACCAAATGGAACGACATACATGGGTGGTTCTGCCAATCCAGCAATTGCATCTTACTCAACTGATGGCGGTTTCACATGGATCACTGGTGATGCACCAAATGGCTCGCCAGGTGGGACAATACTGCGCTGGGCAATAGCAAACGACGAAGAAGATGACCTAGTATTCACTTTCCAGGTATTGGTTGATGCAACCGTTACTTCAAATATCTGCAACAGGGCAACTTTCAGGCACCGTTTTGATAGAAACATCCCGCTCGTATCAAATGAAGTTTGCAATACATCAGGTGATATTGGTTTTATAAAAACATCACCAAAAATAGATTACTTTTCCGATGAAATAATCATCTTCACACTTACTGTGAATTCAGCATTTAATGCCTCAACAAACGTCATTGTAAAAGACACTTTCCCGGTTGAGCTTATGTATCTTTCCTCATCCGAGCCAGTCACCGTCAACGGAAACACAATAATGTGGGGTGTTGGTGATATGGCAGTTGGTGAGATCAGGACATTGACCATCTCTTTCAGGGTCCTTCCAGATTACAATTTTGGCAGTGAGCCACTTGCAGTAACAAACTATGCCATATGTACAGCCAGAGGTGTTGAGCCAGTCAATTCTCAAGCTACCGTCACAATCCACACACGTGGCGCTACACTGACAAAAACAGTCAATCAGCGCTATTTCAAGAAGAACGAAATAGTCCAGTTTACTCTTGTTGTGACAAACAATGGTACAGACCCGCTCACTGAAGTTACACTTGTTGATGAATTGCCAAATGTTCTTGCATATATCCCGGTTGAGCCACCACTTGGAGAAGTCAAAAACGGCATTTGGACTCTCTATATTGGCACTGTCATGCCGGGTGAGTCACTAACCTACGTTCTAAGCTTCAATATTGACGAGCACCAGATATTTGGTGAAGAAACCCTGGAATTTGTAAACAATGCAATACTTTTCACAAACGAACTCGATCCAATAACGGCCAAGGCTCCATTTGGAATCTACAGGCCAAAGACCCAGATTACAAAAACCGCAAAAGCAATGGTGCTGAGGCCAACAGACCTTATAGTCTTCACAGTAACCGTTTCGAATGTTGGTGGTGATGTCGCCAGCGAAGTATTCATGACAGACCTGTTCCCAAGGGAATTCGAGTTTGTCTCCTCGAGGCCTGCAAATCAGGGCGGTGCAACTTCCGTGAAATACGATATCGGGGACCTCCAGCCAGGGGAATCAAAGAGGTTCGTACTGACATTCAAAATCAAAAATCCGGATATGCTTCCAAGAACCAGCAACATGGTGCTTGTTAACACTGGAAAAGTATCAGCCCTTGGCCTTCCAGATAAATATGCCTACGCAACAATCATTATCGTTCCAGACAATGCAAGAAGAGAACTAAGTGTTGTCGCTACATGGAAGGGAATAAACACAAAGACCTCCGAAGGCAAAACCGGCCAGGAAATGGAGCTTACAATAGTCTGCAAGGATGGTGCTTCACCATACGAAGTCACTGTCGATTTTGGAGATAATTCCAAGAAAGAGATTTTCACCGCAATAAATGAAGAGCCACACACACTAACGCACACCTACATCTCAGCTGGCGATTACAAAGTGATTATCTCTGTTGACGACGCATTCGGCCTTAACAAAAAGGTTGAAAGAACCGTCCACATGAAGTAAGATCAAAACACGATCATTAAAAAAGGCCCTCTAAAAAAGAGGGCCTTTTTTAATTTCCAAACAAAGAAACAATCCAGATTATTTTGAATGCCTGTAATATCTCATCTCGGCATATCTGTTCACAAAACCTATCCTTTCATAGAGGCGCTGTGCGCCCTTATTGGCATACTCGACATGCAGAAAGATATCGCCTCCGGACTCCTCTATGGCCGTTTCTATGAGTTTTCTTCCAATGCCATGGCTCCTGTTGTTTTTGTCTACGCCAACAAAAAGAAGGCATTTGTCGGGGATATAGCCCTGCATTCTCGTTTCAAGCATCACCACGGCACCAAACACTTTTCTGTTCTGGACAGCAAGGACAACAAAACCACCCTTCCTCGGATCACCACCTATGGCATCATATATACCCCTTAGCGTGTCCTCGAAAGTATCTTCGTAGGGGTGGAGAGCATCCATAATAAAACGTGCAAGATCATCGGCTGTTGTAAAGAATTCTAGCGAATTCAGCGAATCGGTTCTATAGATTTCTACTTTCCCACAATCGCCATCAAATGTGCCAACAAGCACAGGGCCATCATCCTCTTTTTTAGCTAGTCCGTCTGTTTCAAGCGCTGATGCAAGCTTTGAGACCATTGGGCCAAAAATTTCCTTGTCCCAAGACCCAAGCGACCCAAGAGCATCTTCAAATCCCAAGGGTGGGAGAGCATCAAGTTTTTCTTCTCCCTTTTTGGTTATCGAAATGACGACAGATCGCCTGTCACGCTTTGACTGGTTTTTCTTCACCATTTTTTTCATTTCAAGCCTGTTTACCACACCAGTCAGGGTAGAAATGCTTATTGAAACAGAATTGGAGAGTTCACTTGCAGTCATGGGGCCCTCGCGTAGAAGCTCCTGCATGACAGAGAGTTGCGGCAGGGTAAGCCCTGACTTGCTTATCGCAAGCTTTGATTTTTTTGCAATCGCATGATTGATTTTCCTGATTGAGCCCAAGATGTCAGTTTCAGTATAAGTTTTTTCCATAAATTGCCCTCTAATTTTTTTGATTAGGAACATTATACATAAAATGCTGTTTATTACAAAATTTAAATGAGCCATATTTAATTATGCAAATAACATAATTTTACACATTTTGGTTTCAGTTGAAACCATCTCGCAGTAACTTGAAGAACAATCTTGCACAAGATATAATTAGTGTGGAGGTATAACATGGACAAAACCGAAGTTTCACAGATTAAAACATCAGGTATCATACTTGGAATTACATTTCTTTTCATACCGATAGTGGCACTCATCTATTCTCTGGCTACATTCAAGAAGAACGAGAAAATACTTCTTGCCAAGTGGGACAAGGTCTCTGCTGAAAACAAGGAAAAACTCAGGACAATGAGCTCTGCACTCCTTGCAACATGGCACGCGGCATTTGCACAACTTGGGCTTTCATTGATGATAGCGGCATTTTTAGGCTACATGTATGGATTCGATGCATTGAATAAAACTGCTTTCATAAACACATTTATGTTCTTCTTTATAGCTGCTGCAGTAATAGTTCAGATCTGGGCCGGAGCAAATGGATTTATTCTTTCCAGAAACACCTACTCCCAGGAGGCCAAATAATAAAATTACTTAAATTGATCGATTTTATCTTGTGTAATTAATATAGAAGATTCAACGATATCTACCTTAGGAGCAATACTGTAATTGTATTCTTTTAAATGTTTTATTAGTCCATCGAGCTCATTATTCAAAGCGCATATCGATTGATCTAATCCAAGTAAACCACCATTAGTAATTTTCTTGTTTACATTTCTACTTTCAGGTTCATCCAGTGTGATTAAATAACATTTAGATTTTCTATGCACATACTTTAGTGCCACAGCTTCAAGATCAGCTTGTTTGTATCTCTCTCTCAATGTTGTTTTCGCACTAATTGCTATAGGACCTAATTGAAGTGTATATAAGATGAAATCGTAATTAACATTAGGAACGAACGCAACTCTTGCTTGCATATAAAAAGGAAGCAAATTTTCTCTAATAAACAAAGTAGCAAGACAAAGTTCAAAAATTTTGCCATTTATTGCAACATTATCTTTATTATACTTATTTTTATATATATTCCAATATTGAACTATATAATCAGAAGGCTGAGTGTATTCAACTTTCCTAAAATCACTTACTAAAGTTTCAAAAATGTTTTCAGTTTTTGAATCTTTTTTTTTTACAATACCTATATCAAATAATAGACTCATTAAATCCTCCGATTTGTTTTTTTAAATTCAAAAAGATTATTCATTGTACTCTCTTTCAACAATCTTTTAAGCGCAAGTTGACAATAAGAACTGTCTATTTCAATACCAACACATCTTCTTCGATTATTGTGAGAAGCAATCAGGGTACTACCACTTCCCATGAATGGATCTAAGATTGTATCTCCAACATAACTAAACATTTTTATACATCTTTTTGGTAATTCTATCGGAAATGGTGCGGGATGTCCAACTTTTTTTTTACTCTCACCATTAAATGTCCAAAGCCCGTTTGTCCATTCCAAAAATTCATCACGCGTGATATCTGATATTCTAGAACCACTAATTTTTTTCCATCTTTTTTTATAAAAAACAACTATCAATTCTACCGGTGCAATAACATAAGGGGCTGACGCTGATAACCATGAGCCCCACGCTGTTCTTCTTGATATATTTCCTTCATTCCATACAATTGTTGAATGATATTGAAAACCAATTTGTTTTGCTAATATAGTTAAATCAGCTCCAACGCTTTGTTGGCCCCCTTTGTTTTTATCTAAAGGAATATTTAAACAAAATCTTCCATCATCTTTAAGCCAATCAAAAACTTTTTTCATCCATTTTTCTGAAAATTCACAATATTCTCTATATGTTAATTTATCATTATGTTGATTATATTTTATATCAACATTATACGGGGGTGATGTGATAACTAGATCTATCGAATTTCTTCGAATACGTCTAGTTGATAATAAATCATCACAAATTATTTTTAAATCATCATTTTCAAAGATAACTTTTTTCATTATAACAAGGTTAATTTGAAATTTTGCATTGTCAAATCATTCCCAGGAGGCCAAATAGTGGACCTGCTCTTCGGTTAGCTTGTCTATTACGATTCCTACCGATTCAAGTTTGAGCCTGGCAACGTCCAGATCTACTTTTTGCGGAACTGGGACTACATCTTTTGCCAGGCTCTTTCCATTTTCCAGACCATAGAGAAGTGAAAGTGCCTGCAATGAGAACGAGAGATCCATTATCTCTGCAGGGTGGCCATCGGCACACACCAGATTGACAAGCCTCCCTTCACCAAGCACGTAGATTTTTTTCCCAGAAGGCAGTGTATATTCCTGGATATTGTTTCTGGCTTCCCTGTGCGAAACTGCATAACTTCTGAGTTGGACCATCGACACTTCCACATCAAAGTGCCCGGCATTGCAAAGGATCACCCCATCTTTCAACAGGTCAAAATGTCTTCTGTCGATTATATTTACATCGCCTGTTGCAGTCACAAAGATGTCGCCAATTCTTGCTGCGTCTTTCATCTCCATAACCTCACAGCCATCAAAATAGGCTTCCATTGCCCTGATCGGGTTTACTTCAGTTGCCACAACCCTGGCACCAAGGCCTTTTGCCCTCATTGCTAACCCTCTGCCAACCCATCCATAGCCAGCTATAACAACTGTTTTCCCACACACTGTCAGGTTGGTTGTTCTAACTATTCCATCCCAGGATGACTGGCCTGTCCCGTATCTGTTGTCAAAAAGATACTTGCTTTGGGCATCATTTACGGCGATTACGGGGCACGGCAATTTGCCTTCACGGGCAAGCGCCCTCATTCTGGTCAAACCAGAGGTTGTTTCTTCTGTTGCACAAAGAACTTTTATTGAAGGGTGTTTTCTAACCATTGTCACAACAAGATCAGCACCATCATCAAGCACAAGGTCGGGACCAATTGCCAGCGTACTCTCAATGTTTTCCTCATGCTCGGTTTCGCTCTCGCCCCTTCTCGCAAAAACATTCACCCCAAGGGAAGCCAGGCCGGCAGAAACATCATCTTGTGCAGTAAGGGGATTTGACGAGCAAATGGCCACTTCGGCACCCGATGATTTGAGTACTTTTGCAAGATATGCGGTTTTGGCCTCAAGATGTATCGACATGGAGATTTTGATTCCATCAAATCTGCCCTTTAGGTATTCCGAGAGATTTGTAAGGACAGGCATTCTTTTTGAAACCCAGTCTATTTTCAAAAGACCTGCATCTTTTAGTTTTTCATCATAAACTCTGCTCATTAATTCTCCTCCTTGTACGAACAACAAAATAGCAGATTTCTTTTCCATTTAAAAGTTTGTATTGAAAAGGATAAAAGCCCTGCTAGAATGCTTTGCATGGACAGGAAAACGATTGCCCTCATTGTTGCTGGTATTCTTGCCTTTACATCGATCGTACTCGACCAGCTTGGCCTCATAGAAGGCCTGAAAAACGGTTTTTTCATATATATCCTAATTTCAATCCTTATTATTGCCATAGGAATCGCAAGCAAAAATAAGGGTATCCTTATGGCATCAATCGTTTTTGGGGTGGCACTTTCTGTTGGGAAAACTATTTCCATGGGATATATGCCACTTGAAAATTTGAGTGTTGAATACTTCAGTTTTATTAATATCGTACTGCCAGGAATAATTCTTGGCATAGCCATATGGCAAAAAAAGTGGACTCTTGCATATTGTTTTTCAATGCTCTTTGCGTCATTCTTTGTTTCATCACTTGTCAAATCAGGCCTTGCTTCTCCAGTATGGTCGTGGGTTTCGCTTGGCCTCTCTTTTGTTGGGGCCCTGTGGATCATTCTATGGTCATCCAATTTTGAAGTAGTCAATACAAAAAGCAAATATTTGGCAGTGATTGGGCCCGTTTTTGCCGTTTTCCTCGCTACAGCTATCCCAATTGAGGGGCCCTTTACAACAACTGCTCTCATCTTGTCAATTCTTACCTCATCCCTGTCATGTTTCTTCCTCGTCCAATCCAAGGGTGGGATTTTGGCCGTTTCAGCAATGCTACTGGCAATCTCATGGCCAATCATGCCTTCAAACTACTGGTTTGGCTGGCTCCCATTCATATTTGAAGTATCGGCATTCCTTTGCATCGGGATATATCTTGCCCAGACAAGGCCCCAAAAAGAGCTTATAGAATGATTTTGCGCGGTAGTTGTAATATTTTTGCACACTAATTTATAGCTGCCATTAAACATATTCTTAAACCCAACCAAATATCTGATACGGAATTAAATTCTGCAGGCGCTTTCTTTTAGTTATGTCCAAAACATTATCATCTTCCATTCTTAGCGTTGACAAGAATAGCAGCACTTTTAGAATCCAAAAAGAGGATAAAAACAACATGAATATTTGCCCAAAATGCAAAACGATATGTGACGAAGCCGATGAAATTTGTCCAAATTGCGGTGAAGATTTTTCTGATTACGACGAAGAAGAACTCGAATCAGGATTTGAACCAGAAATTCTCTACATGGCCGACAACCTGGCAGAGGCTCAGGCCATAGTAGAATTTTTGAGAGAGAATGACATTGCTGCAACTTACATTGATCAATCTTCGCCAACAAGGTTCATGACCGCGATGAGACCTTCTTCAGCCAACTCAGTTCCAATTTTAGTTTCAGATGAGTCAATTGAGGAGGCGCAAGAGATGCTGGAGGAATATATGGCGGCAGTTCCAGATCTTGCCAGTGAGTTTCAGGATGACGAAGAAGATGATTTTGATGATGAAGATTTTGACGATGAAGACGATGATGAGGAAGAGGAGTACAAGGGTTCTCAAATTTGCTGATTTACTAGTCATCGGATAATAAAAAAAGCTGGTTTTTTCAAAACCAGCTTTTTTTATTATCCAAAGGAACTATAGAAACTTATATTTGTGTATTTGTGCCAAAAAACAAAAAAAGGCCAACTTAAAAGTTGGCCTTTTTTTGTGGAAATTCTAGATTTGAACTATTCTCTTCCAGTTCCTGGTGAAACAATGTTGATTGTGACCGGACGCTTGCGATATCTGACATCAAGGTTTGGATTGACTGTGCGTTCTGTCCTGCCTGCTTTGTCGGTTGCTCTTGTCAAAAGCTGGTAGGTTGAGCCCTGAATTGATGTGTTGAGCTCATAGGACCACTCATTTGTCTTGGTGTTCAGATTTGCCTTGAACCATGTTGAACCGCCATCAAGCGAGATTTCGATGTTGTTGACTGGGGCTTGACCCTTGCACTCGCCCATTAGATTGAATGGAAGTCTGATTGTGTCATTCTCAAGAACATTGCTGCACCAGCTCTTTGGCGTCGGATCCGATGCCAAATCGGTATCAGCTGACCCACCGGTAGTTGCACCTGCGGGTGGTGGTGGAGGCGCACCGCCTCCTCCAGAAGGACATCAGCCATATGGTCTGAAAGCCGTTGAACCGTTGGTTCCGTAGGTCACCGGCATCATCAAACCACAGGCTAAGGCAAACAGTACTGAAACAACTAGTAGTTTTTTCATATGTTTGGCTCCTTTCGCCTGAATTTATGTTAGTATTCAATCACAATTCAATCTTAAATGCAATGGTCCATTTTGGCGATATTTACACCAGATTTGTACTAGATTCACAAATCACCACGCAAATGCTGTATTTTCTTACAAATAACGATTTTATATTTTCGCTTATTTTTCGGTAATATATCATCATATCATAAAAAAATCCAAAATTTACCAGGTTGAATGATAGTGTGATAACATTCAACAATAATTTCACATTTTGAATCTTGTTGACCTGTTATCAAATCAAATCAGAACTAAGCTATATAAAATCAAAATTTCACAAATTTAAAAGTGAAGGTGATTTTAAGAAAACAATGGTAAAAAGCGAAATATCTGGAAGTGGTTTATTCTTATTTAACCAGAATAATCAATTTAGACACTAATATAATTCTATATGAACGGAAAAAGCGCTGTTCTGTTGGTCATTGATGGTCTAGGAGTTGGGTGTCTCCCTGATGCTGCACAGTATGAGGATACAGGCACATCAACTCTCTCCCACGCAACCGAAAATGGCAAGTTAAGTCTACCATATCTCACAAAATTTGGCCTGTACAAATTTTGTGGCAGGAATGGACCAAGTCAGGCATCAACAGGTCGCATGGTTCCTAAGTCATCAGGCAAATCAACAGTGGAAGGCCACTGGGAGATGATGGGTCAGCCAAAAACTAATCCTTTCAACGTTTTCCCAGATGGGTTTTCTTCAGAGATTATGGATACTATATCCAAGCTCATAGGGAGAGGTCTCCTTGGTGGCCAACCAGCTTCAGGAACAAAAATTATCGAACAGCTTGGGGAGCGCCACCAAAAAACTGGTATGCCAATAATTTATACTTCTGCTGACTCCGTCCTTCAGGTTGCAGCCCATGAGAATACGATACCAGCAAACGAACTTTACGAGATTTGCAAAACAATAAGGAACAATTTTAATCAACCAGATAGCTTTGCGAGGGTAATTGCCAGGCCATTTGCTGGTGAACCAGGAAATTATTACAGAACCTCCAGGAGAAGAGATTTTACACTCAAAATCCCGGAACCAAATGTCCTTTCAGAGCTCAAGAAGCGCAATATAAACATATCCGGGGTGGGGCGCATAGCCGACCTTTTCCCAGAATATCTTGATACTTTTGATAATCCGCCCGGCAATATTGAATGTCTCGAGCGAACAAAAATGTATAGGCAGATGTATCATGGTTTCGTCTTTGCCAATCTTGAAGACCTGGATATGCTCTATGGCCACAGACGCGACAAGCAGGGATATGCAAAATCACTTGCAGAGCTTGATGAGGCATGGCCAAAATTCCTCATGTCTCTCGCCAATGACGATCTTCTAATAGTAGCATCTGATCATGGCTGTGACCCAACACATGAGAAACACACCGATCATACAAGAGAATACACCATGTTGATGTGCTACATGAAAGGTTATGAGGGCGTCGATCTTGGGACAAGACAATCACTTTGCGATGTTGGGGCGACAATCCTGGACTTCTTTGGGATAAATCCTTCGTGCGGTGAATCTGTACTAAAAGATGTGACCAGCTGTAAAAAGAAAACCAAGACCTCAACAAATTTCTACAACAACAATTAACCCCTTCTATATATCCAATTGACTCTTGGTTTCTCTTCCCAAGGGTATTTTATAAAAAGTTGCAATGGAAGCATCGGAGCTGGAAGATCATCTTGAGTAATATCTTTCAGATATTCGTGTGAAACGGCCACAAATTTTATTGGAAGTTCCATTTCTTTTGAGGCTTGCTTCACTATTTCCAGGCCCTCAAGAAAGTCTTTTCTCGTACTCTTTTCCTTAAGGTGCGGGTTCGCAACAATGTGCGTGAATCTAGTGTGCGCTCCAAAAGCAACCTCACCTGCAATTGTTTTTATCTGATCCACAGTTTTGGAAAATGGTCTAAAAGGATTTACTACCAATATAAACTCGTATCCATCAGCTTCAATTCTTGGCATCACTTGCGCAAGTGCCGTTGAGCCCTGCTTATCACCACCGACATCTACAACGAGTTTTCTGGACTTGTCCGCCACCCACGCATACAAGTGCGTTGGAATTATTGGCATATCAGCAAAGGCAATTGATCCTTCTGGCATCAGGACTTCAAGTCCTGCCTGTCTCAAAATGTCCGCTTTGTCCCTGATTCGAATATATGGCTTGACAACATCAAAATCCAAGAGGGCAACTTTTTCATCGTTTTGGTGAAGATAGAGGGCATAATTTATGGCAACCTCTGTCTTGCCGGTACCAGTGGTGCCGGCAAAAATAAATATTCTTGCTTCCATATCAGTTTTCCTTGTGTGCGATAGCCATTTCCATGAGTGCAGATGAAGGGTCAACCACAAGAGGAACTGGATTTTTGATATAATCAACATAATTCTTCAGCTCTGCAACCAATTCCCCATCGGTAGACAGTGATCCAATTAATCCAATACCATCAACTTTCCCTTTAAGGCTTGCGGCCATTTTTCCAATTGATTTTGCTACTCCATAGACAAAAGCTTTATAAACATTTTCTGCTTTCTTATTGCCAGATTTTACCATTTTTCTGACTTCATTCAGATCAGATGTCCCAAGATGACCTAGAATGCCCGATTTTCCTCTTACTTTTTCAAGCATCTGCTCTTTGGTATATTTGCCAGAAAAGGCCATTTTATAAACACATCTCTGACCAAAGAACCCTGATCTGGTTGGCGTCATAGCGCCTTCGCCATCGTAGGAATCTTCAATATCTAATATCCCACCTTTTTCATGGGCACATGCAGATATCTCGTCACTACTCAAATAAATTGAGATAACATTGGATTGCTCATATTCCTTACCAGTTATTCTGCACAACTCTTTTGCTCCAAGAAGGTGTTCAAATGTTCTTGCAACTATCCTGCGCTGGATTTGAGGTACGCCAGAAAATACAGCAACAGGCGGTAATTCACCATAAGTAAGCGGACATGCAAGCATGGCCTTTTTTGGGGCAAGCGACAAAAGTATCTGTGGACAGATATTGGTTTTCTCGTGGCCAAAAGCATCACATGCAATTTTTGAAGAAAGCTCATTGTCCAATATCGTGATTTTATTACATGTTTGAGGTGTCATGGAATAGCAGGTAATTCCTACGTCAGCTGACATGCCACCCATTTGCAAGGCGATTTTTTCCGCAATCGAGCCTGTTTCACATGAGCATTCCGGATAAGCAAAATTCGCGCTTGATATTTTGCTCTTGCCATCAAAAACAGAGGCTTCAATTGTGTTCTCGGCTGGAAATAGGGTCAATACCTTCATTTGCCACCTTCCATGTGTTTGTTTTTAGAAAAAAAATCTTTGTCGGTAACTCTAAGAGTTCCAGCAATTTTTCTAAACTCTTCCTTTACATCCTCGTCGCCCATCGGTGCCCAAGCTCTTATCTCTATGTAACCCTTGTCGATTGGCAGATCCACAATCAAATTAAAGACCTTGCTGTTGCTGGATGTTACGGTTACTTCGTACTCATACCATCTTGCGTCAAGATTGCCAAGTACAATATTGTCTTTCCTCAAAAGTTTTACATTATTGGACACTGGAAGTTCCATGAGCTTTCTAAAATCTCCAAGAGATACATTGTTGTCGTTATATGATGCACAAACAAGTGCATATTCATAATTCTCTTCATCATCCCATTTGGAAATCTTGATTGGGGCTTTATGGAATATAGTATAGCTATAGGCTCCAGTTTCCTTTCTAAGTTCCCCGAAATACCTGAATGATTCCCAGGATTTGCCCGTTTCAAGTGTATAAAAAGGTCCTGTATAAGCTGAAGAGGGGCCTGGACCTCCCCCGGAAGATTTGCAGGAATAAAAAATAATTACCAAAATCGCTATTGCTAGAAAAGCAACAGCAAAACTAATGGTTTTCCTGGAAGTATTTTTCATTTGTTACCTTTAATGATCTTGCAGCTTCAAGTATTGGTTCCTTGGAAGTTATCACAGTCCCAAAACCCATTATGAAACCACCGTCTATCTGAAGTTTGAAATAAATTTTCTCTCTTTGTCCATTCTTGGCACCCGTAAATTCCATTGTTTTGCCATCAACAGTTTCTTGCCATGTTGAAATGATTTCATCCCCTTCCATCTCGCTGGCTTCCACAGATTCCCTCCAGACCATCCCGTCAGGCCACCATTTTATCTGAACCCTGCATTCCGGACCCTGGAACGCCAATCTCTGGGGGGAATTCTCTATTGCGAAACGCTCTGGGACAACCATTGTAAAAAATGGGCCTTTCACCAGAACACCACTTGCACAAGCGCAGAGGGTAACAGCCAGCAAAATAGCCAAGGCAAATTTGGTCATTTTCATATTTACAATTCTCCCTTCTGAAGGACAAGTTTCAAGGAGCAAAAGATGGATTTGTAAACTCAATTTTTTGTATCAATTTTTTAATTTCCTCAAGATCCACCGATGATCCTGGTTGCACTGAAGCAATTATTTCCAAGCACCACCCATCAAAAGGAAACACCGCTCTAAAAATGGACCTGATCACCTGGGTGCCACTTTGATCCTTTTGATTAATCTGCTCGGTAAATACAGTCATATTCCCAGCCTTGGCCTCGCTACTCACAATAGTTTCTGCATAAGGCGGAAGTGTGCCTGTTTCAAGTCCCTTTACAACACCTTTTTTAAATACCCCTTTAAACCACTTAAATGAGCAAAAAGCAGTTTTTCCAGTCATGTCATTGATGCTTTCTATTTTTTCCCTGTCCGGCATCAATACAATCTGATAAGAAAAGCCATCGGGAACTTCAACTTGATACATTCCCCTTGGAATCTCCATTTCAAAAAATGGCCCTTTTATAGTATTGCTACCACATCCGGCCAGAAAACAAAAAGTTAGCCCAAAAATTGCCACTGCCAGCATTTTCTTCATTAAAACACCTCTTTTAAAAAAGGGGCGACCAAAAGGTCGCCCCAGTTTCTACTTTCCACCAGCTTGATCAGACTATGCCCTGAGCTATCATTGCATCAGCGACTTTTCTGAAACCAGCAATGTTTGCACCAAGAACATAATTATGTCTTTGTCCAAATTCTTCAGCCGCGTTATAGGCTGAATCATGAATTTCTTTCATTATTCTTTGCAAATGTTTATCAACTTCATCTCTTGTCCATGCCATGTGAAGGGCATTCTGTGTCATTTCAAGTCCCGAAACGGCGACTCCACCTGCATTGGCAGCTTTTCCAAGGCCATACAGTATGCCATTGTTAAGGAATATCTTCACTGCACCTGGAGTTGAAGGCATATTCGCACCCTCAGAAACGGCAACACAGCCACCTTTAACAAGTGCTTCTGCAGATACCTCATCAAGCTCGTTTTGTGTTGCGCAAGGCATGGCCACATGATAATTGTGGGCTTTCCAGATTCCCTGGGCACCATCGAAGTACTTTGCGTTATATTTCTCTGCGTATTCCTTGATTCTGCCTCTCTTGACGTTTTTGAGCCACATGATGAAGTGCAGCTTTTCTTTATCGATTCCAGCTTCATCAATTATATAGCCATCAGAATCGGAACAGGTTATAACCCTGCCACCAAACTCGGTTACTTTTTCAATGGCATACTGTGAAACATTTCCGGAACCTGAAATTGCTACAAGTTTGCCTTTCAAATCCAGGCCCTTGGTGGCAAGCATATTCATGAGGAAATATGTCGCACCATAACCTGTGGCCTCTGGACGTATGAGCGAACCTCCAAATGTGATTCCCTTTCCAGTAAATACACCAGAGAATTCGTTCATGAGTTTCTTGTACTGGCCAAACAGGTAGCCTATTTCCCTGCCCCCAACGCCTATGTCTCCGGCAGGAACATCGGTATTTGGGCCAAGATGACGGAAAAGCTCATTCATGAAGCTTTGGCAAAATCTCATTACTTCATTATCAGACTTGTTTTTGGGGTCAAAATCCGCCCCGCCTTTTCCTCCACCCATTGGAAGGGTTGTGAGGGCATTTTTGAGAATCTGTTCGAAACCGAGGAACTTCAGGATTGATATATTTACACTTGGATGGAACCTTATACCACCTTTGTATGGTCCAATTGCACTATTGAATTCTACCCTGAACCCCCTGTTTACAATGATGTCCCCTGCATCACTGACCCATGGTACGCGGAACATTACTACCCTCTCGGGTTCAATGATGCGCTCAACGATACGCAGTTTCCTGTAGACCGGATTGCGCTCTATGAGCGGCTCCAGGCTTTCCACAACCTCGTGGACTGCCTGGTGGAATTCCGGCGAAGCCGGGTCCCTTTGTTTAACAATAGACATAATCTCGTCAATAAAATTTGACACCCTACACTCTCCTTTTCTTTACGCACAGGCATCTCTTTTGCGCCGCCTGCAAAGCGCGAGTCAATTAGAAGTCCTAGATTCCAGCAATCAGGACGGATGCTGCAATTGCATTCAATTTCGACTCTGCTGTATCAGACCTTGAAGGCACTATTACCGGAACCTTGGCGCCAAGGACGATTCCGGCCGTCTCGGCGTTGCAGTTGCCCAGGTAAACCAGGGCCTTGTAGAATATATTGCCTGATTCAATATTTGGCATAAGTAGTACATCGGCGTCTCCGGCGACTTCCGATATGATACCCTTGTGCTCTGCGGCATGCTTATTGACGGCATTATCCATTGCGAGGGGGCCTTCAATAATTACGTCTTTTCCAAATTGCTTCCTGTCTCCCATCTTTGCGAGTATGGCTGCATCCATTGTCGAAACAACCTTGTTTGAAACAGTCTCAACAGATGAACAGACTGCCACCTTTATAGGGCTGACACCAAGCGCCCTGGCAACAATAATTGCATTTTTAAGTATTTCTATCTTTTCATCGAGGGTTGGTGCTGGAACCATTCCGCCATCAGTCATGATCATAAGCTTTCTGTAAGTACTGGTTCCAATAAGACCGACATGTGAAAGCACCTTGCTTTTTGCAAGACCCTTTTCCTTGTCCAGAACGGCCTTGAGAAGTATCGGTGTACCAACAAGACCTTTCATGATTATTTCAGCTTTTCCATTTCTGATTTCCTCAACTGCCACCTTTGGGGAAACTGTTGGATCTGGCTGGTGAATTATCGGCCATGGGACTTCCATGTTAAGCTGTGATGCAATTTTTTTGATTTCAGGTTCATTGCCAACAAGAACCGGCTCGATAATTTTTTGATCAACCGCCATTTTGACTGCTTCGAGGACAACATCGTCCTCTGCTGCAGCAACAATAAGCTTTCTCGGACCCTTCTTCTTTGCAACTTCAACAAGCTGTGTAAAATTCTCAATCATTATATGTTTCTCCTTGATTATTGGAAAATTGAACCCTGGACAATTTTTTGCGCAGGCATCGATATGAGATCCCTGCTTGTAGACTCTTTGTGTTTTGAAAGATAGCCCTTTACAATCTGGTATCCAACCGCAAAACCTGCGCAGAAGGGGAGATCAGATCCATAACCACCATAGAGGAAGGGTCTATGCCTGTCCATGCCAACAAGTTTCAGGTTATCTTTGTATTTTGGCCACAGGGCTTTTACTTGATCGATTGAAAGGCCGGCCGCTATTTCGGAGACAGACTGTTGCCCGTATTGCTCTTCAACAAAAACTTCTGCAAGACCTTCATTGACAATGGCGGAGGCGAGATCAAAATGCGGGCCGCCAATAGGGAATAGGGTCGCCCTCATCTGGTGGTGATATTCCCTGGCAACAGAAGCTTTCAAATGCACAAGCGAGTAAGTTGTTGGCCAGATTGAAAAGATTATATAAGGTGGAACGCTGCCAAAACCTGTATAACCCTTAAAACGTTCTACAACATCGGGTTTTGTTCTATCAGCAATAAGCAGTGCCCATATTGCGGCTGGCCCACCAAAATATTTGCGTGACATTCTAAGAGTTTCTTCCACTTTTTCCCAAGCCTGGAAAGCAACAAGAGCATCGTAAGCTGCTCTTACCTCCCTGAGATCATCATCAGGATCAAATAGCATCCCCAACCTGAGAAGCTGGTAGCCTGAAAAACCGGACATGCCCTGGCTCATCAGGTCCCATAATGCTTGAAGTGGGTCTGCCAGCATTTTTCGCTGTAATTTGACCCTTTCCCTGCCCTCGACCCTTGGACCCTCTTCCAGGAATTTTAGCAGTAGGTCCTTGGTCGGCACCTGTATAAAATCCTGGAGTGTCGCCATTTTTTAGTACTCCTTCGCTTTCTCGACGCCCCTTAGGACTCTGAGTCCTCCTTGGGCGAGCGCCTCCATCTCCATCTGACCTCCATAAACAACCACTTTGGCAATGTAGCCAACATAATCAGTGATTCTCGAAACAACATAATCAGAATACGCGATGGAGCCGGTAAGAATAATCGCATCAACCTTGCCTTTTAGGGCGGTTGCCATGATGCCTATTTCCTGGGATATTTGATAGATCATTGCATCAAGGACCATTTTGGCCTTCATGTCTCCATTTTTTATCCTATCGAGCACTTCACGTACGTCATTTGTGCCAAGGTAGGCATAAATACCACCTTTTTTTGAAGTCATGGTAGCAATATCATCTTCTGTATATTTTCCAGAAAAACACAGCTCAATGAGCGAGACCAGCGGGAGCCAGCCAGAACGTTCTGGTTGAATTGGACCAGCCTCTTTTGCATTGTCGTAATCAGCTATTCTTCCCACCTCAACAGGTACAATCGAAATGCCGCCACCCATATGAGCAACAACAAATCTGGATGTTCCAGGTGTAATACCGAGTTCTTTGACTGCCCTTCTGCAAGCAGCTCTAATGTTGAGAGCATGGCCCAGTGATACCCTTTCGCATTCCGGGAAACCAGCTACCCTTACAAAATCTTCGAACTCATCAACCGACACAGGATCAACAATATAAGCTGGAATACCTCTTTCTTTCCTTATCATATCGGCAATGATTCCGCCAAGAGTGGATGGATGGTCTGCTCTCTTTGATTCAATGAGATCAACAAGCATCGCATCATTGATAATATAAGTGCCTGCTGGAATTGGTTTGAGCGGCCCGCCCCTGCCAACAACGCATTCAATGCTTTCTTCTGGGATAGAATGCCTGGACAGGAAATCTTTTATGGCTTTAAGTCTGAATGGTGCCTGGTCCGATGTTTTTGGAAAGCTAGCGAGTTCCTCATTGCCGTGTGTAATGTTTTCCTGCGCTATCTCTTTTTCGTCGTCGAAGACTGCCACCTTGGTTGAGGTGGAGCCTGGGTTAATGACTAGTACCCTTGCCATAGGCTCCTTTCAGGTTGCGGTTTACTTGCTTATTTTATCCTTTTTAGCCAGTCGGTCAATGAAGCAACGCACCGCAACTGCAATAATCTTTTACTGTTCTATCTCAGCCCGTTCTTGAGGTATTTTGCGACCTTCTGATTATGTTCTGCGATGGTCTCAGAGAAGTCGTTGTAGCCTTTACCAGTGGCAACAAAAAAGAAATAATTTGTCTTGGCTGGCCAGAGTGCCGCCTCTATGGCTGACAGCCCCGGGTTACATACCGGCCCGGGAGGCAACCCGGGATATTTGTAGGTGTTGTAGGGTGAATCAACTGCAAGCTCTTTCAATGTAAGTATCACCGAAGGCTTCTCGAGAACATAACCAACAGTCACGCAAGATTCCAGCTTCCAGCCTGCTTTCAACCTGTTCCAGAAAACCGATGAAACATTCTTCATTTCCTCAGTAGTTCCAGATTCCCTCTCGATTATCGAAGCAAGCGTGACCAGCTCGTGGACACTCAGCCCAAGTTCCTTACATCTCTTTTCAAATTTGCTGGTAAATATTTGTTCAAATTCTTTCAGCTGACACCTTACAAGACCTTCTGCAGAGACATCATCAAGGAGATATGTATCAGGGTAAAGATAACCCTCAAGCGATTTGCCTTTTATAGTTTTTGAAAATTTGAACTGGAAACTGTCTTTTGAGTTTAGGGCAAGCTCCCTGTATTTTTCACCATCAAAACCGCGCAGGTATGAGAGCAACATTCCAATCTCCCTGGCCGTTCTTCCCTCTGGAACGAGAACTTTTGTGGGTGGGAGTCTGCCTTCTGTCATAAGCTTTTTTATGACCTGAGGCATTGAAAGCGGCTCTCCAAAGGTGAAAATACCAGCTTGGAGTTTCGGGCCAGCCTCTTCCCTGCGGACTTCATAAAGAAAAACCCATTCAGAGCTTATGAGTCCTTTATCGGCAAGTAATTTTGCTATCTGGGAAGGTGAGGAACCAGCTTTGACTTCAAATGTGACAGGGTATTCAGCATTGCCATAAGGTGTAGCAACAGCATTTTGTATCCATAGATAAAAACCACCCACTGCAAGCAACAAAACAAGAATGAAGACACCTGCCCATAAGAGGATTCTATTCATCATCGCTCCTTCTTGCGCGGAGCTGGCCACACGCAGAATCAACTCCAAGCCCAAGGCTTTTTCTTACAGTTGCATCTCTCCCCTGTGATCTCAACCTTTCAAGGAAAAATCTTATTTTTACTGGGTTTGATGGTCTGTAGGATGCACAATCCGTCGGATTGTAAGGGATCAGGTTTATAAGAGATGCCATACCATCCGTGATGTCCGTCAACGCATCTGCATTGTCCAGTCCATCATTGACACCATCAAGCATCACGTATTCAAAAGTAACCCTGTTGCCTGTCATTCCCTGATATAGCTTTATCTCTTCAATAAGCTTTCGTATCTGCATTACTTTTGCAGCTTTTGGCATAATCCTTTCTCTGAGTCTTTGGGTTGGGGCGTGCAGGGATATGGCCAGATTGACTCTCGGAAGTTCCTGCGCGAGTCTTGTTATCATGCCAGGTATGCCTACAGTTGAAACAGTCATATGTCTCTGTGACATACCAGCTTCATCCTGGAGCCTCAACACGGATTCCTTGAAGTTCACCCAATTGAGCATTGGTTCCCCGACACCCATGAAAACAATATTTCTTGGTTTGGGTCTAGCGAGTGCCACCTGATAGATGATTTCTGATGCTTCAAGATTTCTTTCCAAACCCGTGCTTCCCGACTGGCAAAATGTGCAAGACAATGGACAACCAACTTGCGTCGAAACACAAATCGTCACATGTCCTGCCGTTCTCATAAGAACAGACTCAATAGCATTCCCGTCTTCCAGCCTCACAAGCAACTTGACAGAACGATCACGCGATACTGCAGTCTTTTCAACATAAGGCCCCTTTGAAAAATTTTCCTTCATTATTTTTCTCAGGTTTTCTGGCAAATCAGTCATTTTTTCAGGATCAAGGACACTTTTCTCCCAAATCCACCTGATGATTTGATTTGTTCTGAAAGGCTTTTCCCCAAGACCTTCAAACCATTTCGACAGCCCTTCCCTGGAAAGCTCAAGAATGTTCACAGACAAATCTTACAAATAGATTGGGGGGCTTACAAGGATTCAACAAAAACAAAACATCAGGCCATTTACAGAGCAAAACCAACAAAATAAAATCACATTATGAGGAAATTCGTTTTGCCATTATTGATTGGAGTTCTTTGTGCTACATGCCTGGCAACGATTGGCTGTGGAGTGGAAAGCGAGACATCTTTAGAGGTTAATGGGGGAACAATGAAAATATCAAGTCCTGCTTTTGAAAATGGCGGTATGATACCCAAAAAATATACCTGCGATGGGGAGAATATTAATCCACCGCTTTCTTTCTCAAATCTTCCAGACAATACAAAAAGTGCCATCCTCGTCTGCGATGATCCCGATGCACCAAGCGGGCATTTCACGCATTGGCTTATTTATGACATCCATCCACTTGCCCTTTCCATAGGCGAAAATGAACTAAAAACAAGGATTATGACTAACGGCTCAAGACAGGGGCAAAATGATTTTGGAGAGATTGGCTGGGGTGGGCCATGTCCCCCTTCTGGCACACACAGATATGTGTTCAAGCTTTATGCACTGGACAAAATGCTCAATCTTGACTTGGGCGCAAAGAGGAAGACCGTTGAAGTGACCATGCAAGGTCACATTATCGCTGAAGCAGAACTTACTGGCACTTACGGAAGGTAGGTTTCAATCAGAATCAGGGTCAATATCGGCCATTCTCTGGGAAAAGGTCTCCAGATACCTCATGAGAATGAGCTGGGCCTCGATAGCATCCTTTTTTCCCCTCATCTGCCTGTCCGTTTTACCCATATCATGGCCAAGGTTTCTTGCTTCAATAGAGGTTAGGCTCTCATTCACAAGGGCAATATCAATACCAATGGCCTCTTTAAGTTTGCCGGCAAAGCCTCTTACAAATTTTGCCCATTCTGATTCGATATCGCTTGCTGGATAGCCAACGACAAGCAGATTGGCATTTTTTTCCAGAACAACTTTTCTTATGGCTTCAATGTCTGATGGGAGATCGCTCCGCTTGATTGAGGATAAGGGGAAAGAAAACACACCATCCGGGGAATAGGCAACTCCAATGTTTTTTGTGCCAAGATCAAGCGCAACTATCGACACTAGATAACCCTGAGGCAGTGGAGCGGACATTGACCAGTGCAGTAAGTGCAAACAACACACTTGTCATGATCAATAACTGCCTTGTTTTCAGAAAGGCTGATAGCTTCTTGTGGACAGAATTTGACACAAGTTCCACAACCGATGCACCAGAATGATACAAGCATTTTTCTTGGAATGGCTTTAAGTGGAGGTGGGTCTTTACCTTCAAAAAGCTCAAGATTCCAGTCCACCTCGCTTGGGTGCTTCATTCCAATTGCAACAGAGTGTGCATATGGGAAATCAATACAATATTTTATGGCCCTTTTTGCATCATGGAGGAGTTTTCCACCAGCCAAGGCTTTCATCAAATATGTCCCTTTACTAGTTTTATAGTCCCACTCAAGCTCCTTTTCCATGTCTTCTATTGAGCCATCCTTGATTCCCCACCCTTCAACATTGAACATCGAGAAGACACACTCAAGCTCAGGTATTTGCCTTACTATTTTTGTTACTTCAACAGTATGTGTTGAAACACCAACCACCCTTATGAGACCTTTATTTTTATACTCAAGAAGCACATCCAAAGCCCCTCTATGACCCTTTAAGGTGAGCGCAGTTTCCTGCTCGTGGAGGAGGTATATGGGGATAACATCAAGTTTCATCTCACGAAGAGATTTCTCAACAGATTGCTTCATTTTTTCGGGAGTTTCAGCATATGATTTGGTTGCTATGACAGCATTGTGCCTGATGCTTGGCGGGAGCATTCCAATCTGGCTTTGACTCTCATAAAGCTCGGCGGTGTCAAAGAAATTGATTCCCCTCTCCCAGGCATAGGACATGACCATGACCGCATCCTGCATGGAGAGGTTGGCCTGAAGCTGGCCTATTGTGAGCGTTCCAAAACAAAGTCTTGAAACATCAAGACCGGTATTTCCAAAAGGTACTTTTTCAATCATTTCACTAATATTTGATGCAATTCAGTTTCCAGGGTTGATGTCAGCTGACCAAATTTTGAAGACTCAATACCACCAGCCTGGCCAAGATCCGGCCTTCCACCACCCTTGAAACCAACTATGCTTGCCACTTTCGTTACAAGTTTGCCGCAGTGAAGTGTTGTTACAGGGATACCCTTGCTTATCACACCCAACACAAAAGTGTTGCCATTCTTTGAGATAATCGCAGCAACCCCATGGTCAAATGGCTCCAGTGCAAAATCAGCAACCATTCTGACGCCATCCATATCAAATCCGTCAGACCTGGCGATGATGACCTGTGTTACACCCATATTTTTTGCCTGGGTTGTCACTTTTTCAGCTTCAGCTTTGGCCATCTGGGCAACCATTGCCCTGTTTTTCTTTTGCAGATCATTCAAGTTATCCAAGACCTGCTCTATTTTGCCCTTTATTTGTTTCTGCCCGCATGCAAGTAATTCACCAACATCAAAGAGTCTGGCTTCTTGCTCCTGGACATACAATAATGCTTTCATGCCAACTTTTGCTTCTATTCTTCTCAAGTTGGCGCCTATGGAAGACTCAGAGATTATCTTGAAGAAACTTATCTGGCCGGTTGAGACTACATGGCACCCGCCACAAAGCTCCTTTGATATCTCCGGGATAGTCACAACCCTGACGATATCGCCATATTTCTCTCCAAAAAGTGCAACCGCGCCGATTTTTTTGGCCTCTGCTATTGGCATTTCTGCAGTATTTAACGGGATATTTTCAAATATTCTTTCATTCACCCAACGCTCAATTGAGAGCAGGTCATCCCTGGAGATTTCACCCATTTGGGTAAAATCAAACCTGAGTTCTTCCTCTCCAACCCAGGAGCCAGCCTGTGCAGCATGCTCGCCAAGGAATTTGCGAAGTCCAGCATGCAGAAGGTGGGTTGCGGTATGGGACTTAACTATTTTTGATCTTCGTTCAGAATTGATTTCCAGTTTGATACTCTGACCAACTTTAAGTGTTCCCTTGGTGATGCGGGCTTTATGGAGAATAAGCCCCTCAACAGGGGACGTGGTATCAATTATCTCGAGCTGGCAAGTCTCAGTTGAAGCCTTGCCTGTATCGCCAATCTGACCACCCTTTTCAGGGTAAAACGGGGTTTCTTTGACTGTGAACTGAGCATTCTGGCCCTCTGTGGCCGCATTTTCCGAACCCTGTTTTGTAAGAATCCCCAGAACTTCTGAAGTACCACTGAAATTGTCATATCCTGTAAAACGGCACCAGCCAGTTTCATCCCTGAAAGCTATAAGCGCTGTTGCCATTTCAAATTCTTTTTGACCGGTAAACGCCATTCTGCCACGCATTCTCTGTGCTTCAAGTTCGGCGTTAAAACCTTCAATGTCTACGTCGCTTCCCTCTTCCTGGGCAATTTCCTGTGTGAGATCGAGCGGGAATCCATAGGTATCATAAAGTTTGAATGCCACCTTGCCTGGTATCTTGCCTTTTTTCCCTTTGATTGCCGCAATTTCATCGGAGAGCATTTGGAGCCCAACAGCAAGTGTTGATCTGAATTGAGCCTCTTCATTTGTAAGTATCTTCACTACTGCTTCTTTGCGTTCATTGAGGAATGGATATGCCTTAGAGTAGTTTTCAACAACAGGCATTGCGAGTTCTCCAAGGAACGACTCTGAGATGCCTATCTTTTTGCCGGCAAGAGCAGCCCTTCTAATGAGTCTTTTGAGGACATAACCTCTACCATCATTTGATGGAAAAACACCATCAGAAACAAGGAAAACGCAAGCTCTTATATGATCCGCAATAAGGTTTCTTCTCTGAATATCGGTATTGTCGGGTGCAATTTTTGATATTGCTGAAATTATTGGAGTAAAAAGATCAGTTTCGAGGCTTGACCTGACACCCTGTGATGCCGCGGATATTCTTTCAAGCCCTGCACCAGTGTCAATATTTTTTGCAGGCAATGGTTCTCTGAGACCGCCAGGCTTTGCATCATATTGTGTAAAAACAATGTTCCATAGTTCGGTAAAACGTTTATTGTCAGAATCAAACTCTTTCCCAACAAATGGTACCGGCTCTCCAGCTTCCCAGTCGTAGTATATTTCCGAGTCAGGACCGCATGGGCCAACTTCACCCATCATCCAGAAGTTGTCCGATTTGTTTTGTATCCTGTCTTCCTTTACCCCAACTGACTTCCAGATTTCTCTACTTTCATCATCCTCAGGATAGACGGTGACTAGGAGTTTTTCTGGGTCAAGACCCACAATCTTGGTCAAAAATTCCCATGCCCAAGGGATAGCATCCTGCTTGAAATAATCACCAATAGAAAAATTGCCAAGCATTTCAAAAAAGGTGTGGTGAAATGGTGATTTACCTACATTTTCAATATCATTGGTCCTCAAACACCTTTGGCAACTGACCAACCTTCTGGAGATCGGCTTGCGCTCACCTGTAAAATAGGGTTTTAGTGGTACCATGCCCGCAAGAGTAAACATGACAGTTGGATCTGACGGAATTAACGAGGCACCCTCGAGCCTGTAATGGCCCCTTTCAGCAAAAAAGGAGAGAAAACTCTCCCTGATATCTTCTGATTTCATTGTCGCAATCGCTCTGGATTTAGTCTATATCGTCAAGTGCCCCTGACCTAGAGCCCTCCTCCCAGTTCCTCAAGCGCTCCGATGCAACGGCAACGTTGGAAGTTGCAAATAAAAAGACGTTTTTTCCAATCTTCTCAACAACGCCGTCCAGAGCGTAGCAGGCTCCTGAGACAAAATCAATAAAGCGCCTTGCAACTTCCTTATCGGTGTCCTCGAAATTGGCCATGATGGGTTTGCCATGTTTCAGCGAATCAACGGCCTTCCTGGCCTCATCAAATGAGGCTGGCGTTATAACAACGACCGTTAATTTCTTGAGTACGCTGGCAAGTTGTGATGCTTGGGAGGATTTCTTAGGCAAGGGGTCCACAGTTGCTGGAACTGCGGCCTCAAGTATCGGCTCATCGTCTTCCTCTTCTGACAATCCGAGTATGTTTTTAAACCAATCGCCAAAGCCCATTATTCACCTCCAAACAGCGCCCTGCCAAGCCTTATCATGGTTGACCCATGCTTAACTGCCAGCTCGTAATCGTCGCTCATTCCGTATGAGCGCTCGATCTTCGTCGACAGCCGGTCTTCCAGTTTTTCGGCCAGACCATCCGCTTTATCAAAAATATGTTCCCTGAAAATGTCCGGCGCGTCAACAGGGGTCATTGTAAAGATGCCGGAGAGGACCAAAGACTTACAGTTATTTATAATAAAATCGCAAAGCTGGTCAAATTCCTGGAGAAGACAACCTGATTTCTGCTTTTCTCCGGATATGTTCACTTCCACCATGATGGGTAGCGGTCTCAGGGTCGCTTTGTTAAGATTCTGAGCGAGTCTTGTCGAGTCTACCGTATCTACGGTGTCAAAAATTGCACACGCTTTTGCAGCCTTGTTTGTTTGCAAGTGGCCTATCATGTGCAAAGAAAAATCTTTCCTTAAGGGATGATTTTCCCATCTCAGGGCAGTCTGCAACCTGTTCTCACCAATTATCCTCAATCCATCTTCAAATAAAATATTCACCCTATCTATGGTCGTATATTTGACTGCAGCAAGTATCTTAATAGAAAAAGGGTCCCGACCTGCTGCAATCGCAGCCCGTCTGACCCTGCCCTTTATAGATTCGTAGTTTTGCGAGAGCACTATTGTTGTTTTTTGCGTAAAAATGGTGGTATGTCAAGTTCTCTTTTGTTGCTGACAAGATTTTTGAGGTCCCCCTCTTTTATTGTTGGTGTCTTGATGGTCAGGTTCTGTGGTTGTGTTGAAAATCCGGTTGCAATGACAATGACTTTCAGCTGATCTTCCATCTTCGGATCAATGACAGCACCCCAAACAATATTGGCCTTTGAGTCAATATTCTTGGTGATGTAGCGCGCAACGTCATTTGCTTCCGAGATCTTGAAATCTTTCCCACCTATAGTGTTGCAAAGTAGACCTTTTGCTCCCTCAAGCGAGTGGTCGAGCAGTGGTGAGCTGATGGCCATTTTTGCTGCTTCTTCGGCCCTGCTCTCACCCTTGGCTGTACCGATACCCATCCAGGCAGTACCAGCATCTTTCATGATTGTGCGAACATCAGCAAAATCAACGTTTACAAGGCCAGGTACCGTTATGATGGTTGTAATACCTTCCACTGCCTGACGAAGCACTTCATCTACCATGAGGAAAGCCTCTGTAAGGCTTGTGTTGCGGTCGGTTGCATCAAAGAGCCTGTCGTTGTTGATACATATCATCGCATCAACCTTGTCCTTGAGTTTTTCGATGCCACCTTCTGCGACATTCATGCGCCTCTCACCTTCAAAACTGAATGGTTTTGTAACAATGGCAATTGTGAGCGCACCAAGGTCGCGGGCAATCTGTGCAACTACAGGTATTGCACCTGTACCGGTGCCTCCACCCATGCCTGCGGTTACAAATATGAGGTGGGCGCCGGAAAGCATTTCTGCAATTATATCCTTACTCTCCTCTGCAGACTTCTCCCCAAGGTCAGGTATGCTGCCAGCACCAAGTCCCCTCGTAACCTTTGGACCAATCTGTATTTTTGACGGTGCCTGTGACATTCTAAGAGTCTGGGTATCAGTGTTTATGGAAATAAATTCAACCCCTTCGAGGCCACATTCAATCATCCTGTTGACTGCGTTGTTGCCTCCGCCACCAATTCCAACCACTTTTATAAGGGCGTTTGAACCTTCCCAAACATCAAATGCATTTGATGACATAGATGCGCCTTCCTTTTCTAGCAAAAAACTTCGAAAATTATAGTTTCTTGCCAACAAATTTCAACTTTTCCAACATGATCCTCAATAGGGGCATGTTGTGACTTGATAAGGAACATCAAGTTTTATAATGGCTGGGAGCTGGCTGCTATTTCCAAGGGACTTGAGGTAATGAGAAAGAGCCCCAAACCTAACATCCATAAATTCATCTGCCAAGCCAAATACAATCAAGGTACCCTGGGAGGTTTCAGCATAAAAACCCTGCATGTTCTCCAGGTACGCCCTCTTGTATTTCCCATTAAACATCGCTTTTGCAATGCCATCCGGGTAGCTTACAGGGGCGAGAAAAACACCACCCCTTGATCCGGATGATGCAACATATTCTGATTTATTGTAGAACAAAGTTTTGATTTTTACAGGCAACAATTTCTTATATTTAAGAATCTGCGCAACCACTGGGGCCATCTTGTCATTATAGAAACTTGCATCAAGCATTCCATAGCCACCTGGTTGCAGATATGCTACTTCCATCTCGACAGGTGCATCCTCGGAAACTCTTATGGAATCGACTATTCTTCCTTCGACATCAACAGCTACCTTGCCCGCATTCATCTTCAAATTGTAAGTTTCCTTCTTCTCTTTGATTGTCACTGTAGCAGAGAAGAAAAAATGCCTTTTTATAGTTATGTCTTCAAGAAGCGGGCCAAGGGTATCTTTCGCGTCATCAAATATTGAATTTGTTGTTGGGACAAGCCCCATTACAAGTTTTGTTTCCAGATAATCAATTACTTTTGGTATTGGTATTCTTTCGGTTTTGTCAATATTAACTCTTGAGATCGGCACCAAAGGAGGGAAGAACGATAGGAAAATCATTATCACTAGTAAAATCCCCACAGCCAAGAAAACAACTCTAAGAGCTCTCGGGACCGATTTCATGGTTCATTAATATACACAATTCATTCCATTTGTCAATTAGTCTGACTTCGGATTGGCTTGACTTTTTAGGATCAAGTCAGGCAAACCCCGTGGGGAAGGACAAAAAAACGGCATGATAAAATACTGCATAAATCAATATTAAGTCTACATTGCAAAAAAGAAATCGGCAGGTTCGATGTCACTGTTTTAACTTCCACCTCCGATAGATTACCAAATCACGAAAAATAAAAATGCCGGTATAACCTATATCTTATTGGCAAACCGGCATTTTTTGGCGAGCGTAGATACAAAATGTTAGTTTTTTGGTTACATTTGCTTTATTTTTTCGAGCACAAATTTGTGGATCTCATCACACTGGGGGATTGCTTCTTTTTCAATACCATCAGCTTCTGCCATCATTTTTGATGCCGTTTCTTTGTCCTCAAGGGATGGCAGATTGATCATGACATTCATGTGTGCACCATAAATTGCAGTTTTAATAGACAAGGCAGCAACACCAGCATCAGAAACAGAATTTGGATTTCCCTTCTGCGCAATCGTCTTAATAAGAGGGATTGCCATTGCAGCGATTCTCATTGTGTTGAGAGGGACAAGGCTCGCTTTTGCAATTGCTTCCTGCATTTTTTTCTGTCTGAAGGCGTCTGACTCAGGAGTCCCGGATGGAAGCTTCCTGCACGCAAGCATTTCATTGAATGCATCTGAATCTTCCTGGATGAGCGACAGGAGTTTTTCGGTTATCTCGTCTGCCTTTGCGGCAACTTTCTCCATCTCTTCCTTTACTTCGGCATACTTCTTGCCCTGCGACAACTTGGCAACCATTGCAGAAAGCCCGGCACCAAGCGCACCGGCAGAAGCGGCAACAGAGCCGCCACCAGGGGCTGGTGATTTGCTTGCAACCTCCCTGATGAAGTTCTTTGGTATCCAGGAAACCTCCCCGGAGTCCGAAGCGCCGACCCTGAGGTCAATTATCTGTGCCTTCTTGAAGTCCCATACATTCATGTATGAAACGCCAACATCAACAAGTGCATCAAGCGGAAGAAGTCCGACTATTTCGGCACCTATTGGGAGTACGCCCAGCCTTTCGGCCTCTCTTTTGACGAATTCATAGGCTGTCCTTATTGAGGTCTTCTTGTAGTTTGTAAGGTTCATTGAAACCTGGACAAAACCCCTCTCTCTAATCGAGAAACCAAGGGCTTTGACAAACCTTAACCCGCCGCTCCTGAACCTGATGAGCTTTGCAATCTCTTTTGCCACTTCGATATTTTGGGAACCAAGGTTCACATTGAAAGCAACAAGGGGCATCCTGGCACCAACAACAACTGCTCCGGCTGTCGGATGCATTGCGGGTTCACCTATGTCAGGGTTTCTTTCAGGTTTCTCGCCCATTTCCTCCTTTATGCCTTCATACTCACCCTGCCTGATATTCGACAGGTCCTGGCGCTCTGGAGTTCTTGCGGCATCTTCGTAGAGGTAGACCGGGATCTTCAGTTCTTTCCATATTCTCTCGCCAAGCGACACCGCCAGTTTGACCGCCTCTTCAGTAGTGACTTCAGAAATTGGAACAAATGGAATAACATCTGTTGCGCCAAGGCGCGGGTGTTCGCCCTTGTGTGTGTTCATATCAATCAGCTCTGATGCAACCTTGCACATTCCGAATGCTGCCTCGGCAGCCGCCTCCGGTTCCCCGACGAATGTCACGACACACCTGTTGTGATCAGCATCCATCTGTACATCAAGCAGTTTGACGTTCGGGGTGTCCTTTGCAACTTGAGCTATTCTGTCTACAACATCTTTTCTTCTGCCTTCAGAGAAATTTGGTACGCATTCAACTAGTCTGGCCATGATGCCTCCTTGCCTTTGATGAATGTCATTTTTGCGTGGTCCACGCCAAGTTCATAGGGTATCATTCTGTAAGATTCAACATCATAAATGACAAAATCAGCCCTCTTGCCTTTTTCTATAGAGCCGACCCTGTCGTGTGACCTGATGGAGTATGCAGCATTGATTGTGGCAGCAGATATAGCCTGCGCCGGCGTCATGCCCAGCTTCAAGCATGCCAGCCCGACAATAAATGGCATTGACTGGATCGTGCAGGAACCTGGATTTCTATCAGAAGCAATGGCGACAACACAACCTGATTCAATAGCTTTTTTAGCCCTTGCAAAAGGTTTGCCCAAAAAGAAAGATGTCCCAGGAAGAAAAGTCGCAACAGTTCCCGATCTGGCCATGTCCTCAAATCCTTTGTCCGAAGCGCCGATCAGGTGGTCCGCAGAGACAGCACCCAATTTTGCGGCAAGGGAAGCGCCACCAGTATCAGCAAGCTCGTCTGCGTGAAGTCTCACCGGCAAGCCAGAATCTTTTACAATCTCCTCTGTTTCCTCGTTTGTGAATGCCCCCTTATCGCAGAACACATCGATAAAATCAGCATAGGGCTTGCATACATAGAGCATCTCTCCTTTGATAAGGGAAACAAAATCATTCCTGTCAATATTTTTGGGTATGGCATGGGCACCCATGAAGGTTGTTTTGGCCTCAACACCGAAATCATGGATGAGTTTTTTTGCAACCATGAGCATTTTCATCTCTGCATTGGCCTCAAGCCCATAGCCTGACTTCATCTCAAAAGCTGTCGTTCCGGTTTTGATCATTGCCTTCAGGCGTTCTGCCGACTGGGTATAAAGCTCTTCATAAGAGGCCAATCTGGTGGCGTTGACAGTGTTGAGTATGCCACCACCCTTTGCCATTATCTCCTCGTAGGTCGCGCCCTGGAGTCTCATTTCAAACTCGGCCGACCTGTCACCAGCAAAGACAATGTGAGCGTGGGAATCCACAAAACCAGGAAGGACACAACACCCATTGGCATCAATGATGGTTTCGGGTTCGTAATTTGAGACAATCTCGCTTTCTGTTCCAACAGCAACAAAAATACCATTTTTGACAGCAAAAGAGCCGTTTTTAATGATGGCCAGATCGTCCATCTGGCTGCCCTTTCGCGGACACGGGCCAGTCAGGGTCAAAAGTTCCGAGCAGTTGCGAAGTATCAGATCGGCTTTCATGGTGTTTTTATTGAAAGAATCATTTTTTCTATTGCTTTTTTCTCTTCATCGCCAGAGTAAGACCCATTGAAGAAAATCATTGCACCCTTTGACTTTACGGTGGCCATGGGCCAACCCTCCTCAAAAGTGTATGATCCTTCTTTTACCCCTGGAATTTTTTCACCTTTCTGGAAGATTTCCTCGGTCATATACTTCTTTGGATCGTTAACACCACCAATATAACCAAAAAATTTGTTGTAATGATCTTTGTCTCCAACCCATTCTTTCAAAAAGACCGCGCAGGTGAGAACATCGCCAGTAAAATTCTTCATTTGATCATCCATATTCTGGCCTTTGGGATAGAAAACGAAGGAATAGCTTGCATGACCAAGCGAGCTGTCAAATTTGACAACATCAGCACCCTTATAATATATCCAGCCTTCCGGCAGCTCCATCTCGAAAAGACCATTTGGATCGCTAAACAAATTATCTTTTTTAGGGACAGGTCTTGTTAGGAAAAATATTGCTGTACCCACTGCGGCAAGAACAATAATTACAAGAAGACTATAAAGTAGGTTTTTTATAAATTTCTTCTGTTTACCTTCTACACGCCTGTGCATCCTTACTTTTGATAAACGGTTTTTGTTAGACATCCTTTTTTACCCCTTCACAACACCAAGTGGTCTCATTTTTGCGATTTTTATGGCAATTCCAGCATCATCCAGGACATCAACCACCATGGCAACATCCTTGTAGGCCTCAGGGGCTTCTTCGCTGACAGTTTCAGAATTTGCCGCTTTTAGGTATGTCCCGTTCTGCCTCAGTTTCTCAATGACCTGTCCGGGTCTGTAATTTTTGATTGCCTGCGTTCTGGAAAGCACCCTTCCCGCACCATGACAGCAAGATGCAAAAACTTCTTCAGCGCCTTTCTTTTTACCAACCATGACAAAAGAGTATCGCCCCATATCACCTGGAACAAGTACTGGATGGCCAGTCTCCCTGTATGCTTCAGGAAGCCCAGGGAAACCTGCAGGAAAGGCCCTTGTGGCACCCTTGCGATGAACAACCACTTTTCTACCAAGGTGCGTTTCCCTCTTCGCAATGTTATGGGCAATATCATATACAATTCCCAAACCGAGTTTTTCCTGGTTCATTCCAAGGGACCTTTCAAAGCTCTCCCTTATCCAATGAGTTATCATCTGTCTGTTTGCCCAGGCATAGTTTGCCGATGCAGCCATGGCACCAAAATAGCGCTGGCCTTCGGGAGACATGAATGGCGCGCATGCAAGCTGCTTGTCTGGAAGTTCGATTCCATACATTTTTGCAGCACTTTGCATGACATCTATGTAATCAGTTGCTACCTGGTGCCCGAGACCCCTTGACCCAGTGTGTATTAGCACGACCATCTGGCCAATAAAAAGCCCAAATGTTTTTGCTGTTTCCTCATCATAAATCTCGGTGACTTCCTGAATTTCAAGAAAATGGTTGCCTGCGCCAAGAGTCCCAAGCTGTGGTGAACCCCTCTTTACTGCTTCTTTTGAAACAGCATCAGGGTTTGCTCCAGCCATTTGCCCGCCATCTTCAATGAATTGCAGGTCTTCCTGACAGCCATAACCTTTTTTGACCGCCCAGGCAGAACCTTCAACCAGCACCTTTTGGAGCTCCTGGCGTTCCAGCCTTATTTTTCCTTCGGAGCCCACGCCAGATGGAACATTGCCATAAATCGAGCCAACTATTTTTTCGATGTGCTTTATAATATCGCTAGCCACCAGATTGGAGCGAAGGAGCCTGACTCCGCAATTGATATCGTATCCGACACCGCCAGGGGAGATGATTCCCTCTTTTTCATCAAATGCTGCCACGCCACCAATCGGGAAACCATAGCCCCAATGGATGTCAGGCATGGCAAATGATGCCCTGATTATGCCAGGCAAAGAAGCAACATTGGAGACTTGTTCTAGCGCATTGTCTGCAAAAAGACCCTGTTCCATGGGAACAGAACAAAAGACAATCCCCGGCACCCTCATAAAAGCTTTGTGAGTGACGGGGATTTCAAGCCGGTTTTGGTCCAGCCTGTTTGTTTTACCTTGCCAAACAGCCATTGTTACTGCTGTTTTGCCAGTGTCTTAAGGTTTGTTTTCGACCTGCCAGAGAATGTTACATTTTCCTCAATCCTGAAACGGGATGTTTCAAGATTGACATCGCCGAGCAATTTTGAGCCCTCAAGAAGTTCAATTACGTCTGTGCAGAAGAGGTTGCCTTCTATGGTGCCAAGATTGGTCACGGATTTCATTCTGATGTCACCCTTGATGTGTGCAGTACGGCCAACAATGAGGTGGCCTTCGCCTTCAACATTGCCTTCAAGCGTGCCGTCTATTCTTAAAATGCCATTACAATAAATTGTGCCTGTAATTTTCAGCGTTGAGGATATATAGGACTCGGAACGGTCCCTCACCTCTGATGTTGGTTTTCCAAACATGTTTTTGTTGCTCCTAGAACGGGAACTTCATCGGATCTACCGATTTGTCGTTGATTCTTATTTCGTAATGGCAATGCGGTATATCAGAATTGCCGGTTGAACCTGTCAGCGCAATGACCTGGCCAATTTTTATGCCATCACCCTTCTTGATCAATATTTTGTCGCAATGACCATAGCGGGTGACAATGCCATCGCGGTGGAGGATATCAACACAAAGGCCATAGCCAGAGAACCACTCGGCTCTTATTACAGTTCCTGAAGCAGTGGCATGGAGTGGTGTTCCAAGCGGGGCAACGATGTCTATCCCTTCATGGAAACTACCAGTCCACTCTCTCCAGCCAAAGAAAGAGGTCAATCTTCCCTGGAGTGGCCATCCAGTTGGTGTACGGTCTCTCAGGTCTTTGTATTCCTGGGCATAGGCATTCATTACAGAAAGGGCCCTTGTTCTTTCATCGCTCTCTTTAATGATGTGTTCTGAGGTTTTCTGTAGGTTGTCATAAGTGACAGGCAAATAAGCGGCAGGCTTCGGAACAGACTCCTGCTTGAGGCTGTTTTCTGCAATCACCTGCTCGAGAGTGTTGTTTGGGGTTACAACCGCTACGGAAGCCTTTACTTCTTTGTTAAGATTTGAAAGATAATTAAGATATTCCTCAACAACTGCAAACTTGTTCTGGATGTTGTTGAGTCTGTTCGAGTAATCGTAAAGCATTTCCCTCTGAAGATCAACCAGTCTGCGGCTTGAACCCTGGCGCAACGTTTCTATATTGGCCTGCATCTGGTTGTACCTGAATACCAGCTGTCCCAACATGGTTGAAGCCATCACGACAACCACCAGGATAGTGTAGAGTGCCGCGAACGGCAGTCTAATTATTCTGACTGGTGAGTCATAGTGTGGCATGAACATCATGGTGAGAGAGTTTGTTTTTGTTTTGTGCCTTAAAAGCATTTAACACCTCCGAGGGTTCTGGCGCCTGGGGCCAATAAATCGACGTTTAATAAATCAACGCCCATGGCACCTCGCTTTGGGGTTTCTACTACAAAAAACATCATTGCCATAGATTTTGTTGAGATTGCTTGTTCCCTGACAATTCTTTCAATTTCAGCCTGCTTTCTTTCGGCGGCCATTCTGTTTGTTACAACAAAAGCTGTGATTACAGAGCAAAGTAAAATAAAAAATACCAAAATGATTGAAAACTTGAAACCAAAACCCCTGTTTATACTTCCCTTCCTACTCATCAACATACTAACCCCTTTTCCCCCCACTGGAAAAGATTTTCATAGAAAACCCCGTTTTGAACAACTTTTATCCAGGATGTCATTTCCCACCATCCTGTTTTTTTTGCTGAGCCGGAACTTCTTTTTTGAGGTATTTCTGGCTTATGTTTACATTGCGGATATATTCATCTGGGTCCGTTGGCCTGTTGTCTATCGTTATTTCAAAATGGATGTGCGGGCCTGTCGAGGTTCCTGTTGAACCCACATAGCCTATCAGGTCACCTCTCTTGACCATGTCGCCTTCTTTTACAACAATCTCGTCGCAATGGCCATACCTGGATACAATTCCATTCTCGTCCTTGCGATGGAGAATATCTATGCAAAGACCATAGCCACCGTACAACTTTGCTCTGGTAACAACACCATCGGCAACCGCATAAATCGGTTCACCAAGTTTGCCTTCAATGTCGATCCCTGTGTGGTTATCGAATGTTCCCCAAATTGGGTGGATCCTGTACCCAAAACCAGGATTGTGGTCCCTTGTTTCACCGTCTGGAACCGGGTAGCAGTTTGGCGTGTGCGTCCTGAGCCAGTAAAGATTGTCGGTTATACGCTCTGCCTGGGCGAAAATGTGGGTTGTGCTGTCAATTTTTTGGAGTATTGTTGCCGCTTTGGCAGAAATAACTGAACCCTGATCTGAAAGTTGAGGATTGGTGGCAAGCTCGCGATATGGTTTTGAATTGAATATCTCCTTGAGGGTTTTGTATTGCGGGGCTATTTCGTCTTTTTCCCTGATTGTTTTATCTTTGGATTCAAGCTGTTTTGTGGCCTCAAGAAGTTGGGTTGCTGACTCTGAATATATCATTTCTTCTGATTTGACATAAGCAATCTGCTCTGAAAGCAAATAAGAAAGCCTGCCCGTGCCGGTGGACATCAACATACTGAATTCATGAGCTCTGGTTGGATAGGAAACGGTTACAAAGTTGACAAGCATGCACGAAAGAACGGAGAGTATTATAGTTCCTGCATAAATACTCGCCCATTTCAAGCTAAACGAGAAAGCCCTCTCGTGGCCCGGCAACAAAATCACCGATAACCGTTTCGTTTGTTTCTGATTCACACCTAACCTCATCAATGGAATAGTAAAACACAACAAAAAATTCATTGTTTGGTAATATTTGAGGCAAACAATGAACTTCTCAAACGGGTGTTATTGTATTTGCCTCATTTTGTGTGTCAAGCGAAACATGGACTTGCAATATTGTGGAGTGTTTCAAAATGATGAATTTGGTACGTAAAGAGATTGGGGTGTGCAATAATGGGAACAGTCAGCACACGGTTATTTTCGGGATATTATAGCACACTTAGTTAATAAAATAATTATCTAGACTGCATCAAATGCCTCTAAGCATTTTCGGTATCAATTTTATATCCTTATAGTCTTCTAACTATAATAATTTTCAATACTTCAAAAAAACTCAGACTATTCCAATAACAAAACCGTTTTTTTACATTCAGGATTAAATCTCAAAAACACCAATTACGATCCATTCTCACAAAAGAAAGTTACACGCAAAAAATTCACCTTTATCTTGTGCAAATCAATACTCATCAGTTTCATACGCAAACTCATGAGCAACACTTCTTATAAGGGATTTGAGGAATTTATGATCAATACTGATCATGTGGCTATTACCAATCTCGCAAAAGGATGGACGTACCACGGCAACCAGCCTTTTTATGCTGAATTTTAAGTGAGGCTTATTGCCCCTTTTCTTTCTCCATCTCTCTTTGAACCACAAAATCTATGAAATCCTGGATTTGTTTTTTGCCATCCTCTGATAACTCGCTCAACAGGCTTACATTGACTTTGAGACCTTCAAGGTCACCCTCTCCCAAAAGATAGGCAACGCTGACTCCTAAGAATTTGGCAATTTTAAACAGTGTCTGGATAGTTGGCACAAGCTTGCCATTTTCAAACTCCGAAAGGTTTGATTGGGGAATACCGGTGGCCTTCTCAACCTGAATCTGGGTATAGTTGAGCTTTTGTCTTAAAACCCTTATTCTTTGTCCAATGCCCTCAGAATCACCCATAATTACAAATCTATTCCACAATCCAAACTTATCAATAGCCGATTTGCATCTCCACGGCAAATATGCCATATCCTGCTCAAGAACAACAACACCAGCTGATATTTTGGAAATGTCTGCCAGAAAAGGTGTGAACCTAATTGGAACAGGCGACATCCTCTATCCGCCATGGGAAATGGAATGGAGAGACTTTCTCTCAAAACCTCCAAAAAACATTGGGGTTGTCCCTACAACCGAAGTTTCGGTGCATTTTCCTTTTGGTGGCGCCAAAAAAGCATTTCACTTCATACTGGTTTTTTCAAATTTTGAGGTCATCGATAACATCAGGGAAAAGCTCTCAAGATATGGAAGGATAAGCGATTTTGCCAGGCCTGACCTCTACATGGAACCGGCACTTCTTGAGGAGGAAATCTATTCTTCCGATTCTGGATCAACAATCATCCCGGCACACATATTCACACCATACTTTTCAATACTGGGTCGAAGAGGTGTTGAAAAATTCGAGGATTTAGGAATTTCAAAATCACCCTGCGAAACAGGCATCTCTGCAGACCCGGCCATGTGTGCCAGACTCAAAACGCTTGAGGGGATACCAATTGTCAGTTTCTCGGATGCACACAGCCCGGCAACAATAGGCAGGGAAGCAACGATCATCGAAAATGGCATTCCGCTGAAAAAATCACTCATGACACCACTCATGACAATAGAGTGCTGTCCGGAGTTTGGAAAATACCATGTAACCGGTCACAAACCTTGTGGTGTTGGACTCAGGGAAGATGAAGATTTCGAGGTGTGCCCCAAATGCGGCAAAAAGATGACTCTGGGAGTGGCGCAAAGGATTGGCAGGCTTGAAAAAAGTGCAGATCCAAAAACACAACCATTCAAAAAGATCATTCCCTTAAAAGATTTGCTCGTTTTTTCACTTGGACTTTTATCTCCAACCGCAAAATCAAAAAAACTGGCAGAAAAGGCAATCGAAACAATTGGTCCCGAGCTTTACATCCTTCTGGAAGCTGGTGAGAGCGAGCTTGAAAAAATATTGCCCGAGAAAACCACCGAGATGATATTGAAGGCAAGATCGGGGAACATAAGAATCAGGCCGGGTTTTGACGGAGAATATGGGGTTGTTGTTTCCTAGCAGATTCTTGGCAGGAGTTCTCCGGCTGGAGGGTCAAGCACCCTTGTGCCACCAATCCTGGTTTTGAGGTGCACCAGCTGGGAGCGGGTTTCTGAAACAGAGCCAATAATGCAGGCACCAGCTCCTTGTTCGCTGCCCTTCAGGATTTCCAGCGCCTTTTGTTCAAACCCTTTTTTGACTGAAAGAAGCGCCCTGCCCTCACAAGCAAGAGTCAATGGATCAAGCCCCAGCGCTCCGCACATGCCAGACACATCAGGATCAACTGGCAATAACGCTTCGTCAATATCGATACCAACGCGGGAAGATTGGGCAAATTCGTTGACTATCGCAGAAAATCCTCCCCTTGTGATGTCCCGGCAGGCATGGATATTTTCACCAAGCTTGACAAAAAGCTTTTCCAGTATGGGCCATAGTGGGGCAACGTCAGAGTGTATCTGGCCAAAAAATCCAAGTTCGTCTCTGCAAGCCATTATGCAGGCCCCGTGCCTTCCAAGAGAGCCAGTAACAATCAATATATCACTTGGCTCAAGGCTGGAGCCGCTTGGATGGCAACCATCCATCTGGAGGCCGATGCCTGAAGTTGTCATGAATATCCCGTCAACAGAACCTTTTTCTACAACCTTTGTGTCGCCGCAAACCACTTTTGTTCCACCCAGATCGGTCTTGAAGCTCTCCATAATTTGCATCAGTTTTTCTAGCGGAAATCCCTCTTCAATCACAAGTGAAAGTGAAACGGCAACAGGTCTGGCAGCCATCACAGCCAGGTCATTCAGCGTTCCACATGCCGCAAGCCTTCCGATATTGCCACCAGGGAAAAAGATTGGTTTGACAACAAATCCGTCGGTCGTGAAAGCGAGCCTCCCCTTTTCCACCCCAAAAACGCCTGCATCATCAAATGGTGCAAGCACATCATTGCCAATAAATGATGCAATCATGTCAACAAGTTTCTTTGATTCGGTGCCACCACCGCCCTGCGCAAGTGTTACAAAATTTTTCATCCGCTATTCTCCAAAAACCATGGTTGAACCATCTGAGGTAATGATTACTCCATCCTCATCGGCCCAGACAAGACTGGCATCCTTGTTTGTTTTTACTGACCAGATAGCACTGCCAGAGGATGGATCAAGGCAATAAAAACCATCACCCTTCTTCTCAATCAGCTGACCATTTGTTATCTGAAAGGTGGAATTTCTTTCAGCAAATTCAATAGTTTTCCCGCTGTTTGGATCAAATGAAACGACCTCTGTCATCGTAAGTGAATTGTCATACCATGAGGTGCAAATGACATTTCCCAGAACATCAAGCCTGGCTCCAAAATTGCCCTTCTTCGGATTTGTCAGTTTCAGACCAGTTTCTTTTATTACTGCGCCTGCCTGTGGATCGAACTCTGCAATCGTATCATCTTGTGCCAACAACCACAATTTTCCACTGAACCCGGTGATGGCGATATAGTTCTTCTCCAGCAAAATCGAAACCACCGCACCAGTTGCCGGATCAATCCTGCATAACGTTGTTTTTCCAGACACCCCTGAAACAAGGCAGTATATCTTCCCGTCAAGAGTGGCAAATGGTCCGCAGGGCCCGTCAGAAATCGCAAGCCTCCAGATTGTATCGCCGGTTTGAGTGTGTAATCTTGCAAAAGAACCATCCGGGGAATTAAAAACAACAAGCTTGCCTCCACACTCAAAAATATCGGTACAAAGGATCTGCTTGCTCCACCTGGAAAAACCGTTCTTCATGTCCCAGCAGGAAGCCCCATATTCTGCTTCCATAGCATAGAAATTCTCTCCAGACGAGAAACCATCAAGAGACAATGATTGTATGAAGTCAGAGGGTTTTATCCCATCATTTGCATATATTACAATTCGCCCCTGAAAGCTGTCTGTAAGCCATTTCTTCTCGCCAAGTGGAACAACGGGCATCCTTTCGAAAAGCTGAAATTTTGACTCAAACCTCATTTTCAGTTTCCCAGTTCCGGCAAAGCGTTCATAATTAACTGTTTTTATATCAATATCACCATTGTCCGGGATGCCTCTTGTGAAACTGGAGCCGGAAAATGCTTTCCAGTTAGTGTCTTTTGACGATTGGGAATTGCCACTTCCGCAACCTGAAACCAAAAGAATCAGAGCAAAAACCAAGAGCAAAAATCTCTTCATCTGAGGCCCTTTCTGAATTTGAAATATGCCGAACATGTGCCTTCCCCCGAAACCATACAGGGGCCGACCGGGTCCGACGGAGTGCATGAAACACCAAACAATGGACATCCCTCCGGAGTGACTGCGCCGGTAATCACCTTGCCGCAAAGACACCCTTTTGGCTCCTCGTCAGGAAAGTTGGGCATTTCAAACCGCTTTGCCGCATCAAAGCCAGCATACTCGCCTGACAAGGCAAGCCCTGAACCATCGATTGTCCCAATGCCCCTCCAGACTGCAGGCGATTTGTCAAAAATTTCACCCATAAGAGACATTGCCGTTGGATTGCCGTCTGGCCTGACAGACCTCGTGTAAGTATTGACTATTGCAGGTCTTTTCTCTGCAATCATCTTTACAAGAACTGCCAGTCCGGAAAGAATGTCAAAACCTTCAAAACCAGTCACAACCCCGGGGACACCAAACTCTTTTGCAAGAAATTCATAAGGCCCAAACCCAATGATTGCCGAAACATGGCCTGGCAAAATCAGTCCGTCCAGCTTCACCTCGCCTGACTGGGCAAGGGCCCTGAGAGCTTCAGGGACGGTCTTGTTGAGGGAAAGCATGGACAGGTTCTTTATTCCAATTGACTTTGACTGTTTTATGGTTGCAGCAAAACCAGGAGTGGTCGTCTCAAAACCAACGCCAACAAGAACAAACTCTTTTCCTTTTTCCTGTCTGGCCCATTCAATCACGTCAAAGGGGGAATACATGACCCTTATATCAGAACCCATTGATCTAGCAACTGCAAGGGAACCACCTTTTCCAGGCACTTTTATCATGTCTCCAAAGGTGCAGATTACAACATTTTTTTGCGAGGCAAGCCATATCATTCTGTCCACATCAGACTGGGACGTCACGCAGACAGGGCAACCAGGCCCGGATATGATCTTTATCGTTTTGGGAAGGAGCGCCCTGATGCCATTTGCAAATATTGCATGGGTGTGTGTCCCACACACCTCCATAAGGGTCATGGGGGAAGTGGCCAGCCCTTCGATCATTCCACGAAGTTTGGAGGTAACATCAGACTGGGACGTCACCAAACACCTCCTGAATGGTTTTGAGTATGTTCTCTGCCTCTTCCTTGTTTACTTTTTCTATTGCAAAGCCTGTGTGCAAAAGCACAAACTCACCAACCTCGGCGTCCGGCAAAAGATCAAGTCTCACCTGCCTTTTTATTCCTCCAAACTCGACAACGGCATCAAGCCCGTTTTTTTCACATATTTTTGCTGGTACGGCTAAACACATCACACACCTCCAACCCTTGAAAGGGCAACAACAGCCTGGCCAAAACTGACGCAACCGTCGCCAGGCGGCAAACTGATGTTTGTATACACCTCAAAACCTTCGCTTGAAAGGGCGTCAAAAACAAGCTCCAGCAAGACAAAGTTCAGAAAACAGCCCCCACTGAGACAAACTTTTTTAAGGCCGGTCTTTTGTCTGGCAAGTAAACACCCTTTTACGATGGCTTCACTTATTCCCTTGTGAAATCCCCCAGATATTGAGGGTGGATCATCAATCCCCTGTTTCAGGGCAACAGCCCAGTCAACCTCGAAATGGTCCCCAAAATCCCTTACAGGAAAATCAAAAGGTCTTGCGCCTGGATCATAAGCCGACTCAAGCGCCACAGCCAGTTCTGCCTCGTATGTGGCCTTCTGTCCCAATCCCGCAAGAACCGCAAAACCGTCAAACAGTCTGCCAAGGCTCGAGGTAATTGGGGTATTTACGCCCCTGTCAATCATTACACCCCAAAGTTCCCTTTCTTGAGGATCAATGTCCAGATCAATTTTGGACTCCGTTTGCCTGGCGAGGGAAAAAAGTATCTTTCTGCAATCTTTTATCGCAACCTCGCCGCCAGGCAACGGGAAAGTTCTCAGGTGGCCAATCCTCTGGAATTCTGATCTTGCAGCAACAAGAAACTCGAACCCCCATATTGTCCCATCCGTTCCAAAACCGGTCCCGTCGGCTGCAACACCTATAACCCTGCCATCAAGCCCGTGCTCGCCCATCACCGACGCAATATGGGCATGATGGTGAAATACAGGAATGAATTTGTCAGAGCTGGAGAGCTTCTCGCGGTGAACCGTTGTCGTGTAGGAAGGGTGAGCATCGTGGGCACAATACTCCTCCTTGAAACCAAATAACTCTCTGAAAAGGCAAAGACTCTCGCTAAACCTTGCAAATGTTGCCGCGTTGCCCATCTCGCCGATATGGTGTGATATCATCGCTTTCCCATCATAGGCAAAGGTAAAGGTATTCTTCATCTGGCCACCAAGAGCAAGTATGCTTGGCCCCTTTGGAACTGGAAGTGTCTCCGGAACAAATCCCCTTGCTCTTCTGAAAAGCTGCTGCCTGCCCTTGAAGCATCTTGTAACCGAATCATCAATGGGAACCACAATTTCACGGTCATTGTCCAAAATCTTCGTGACCATGAGATTTTTTTTGCCATCGGCAATTATCGGCTCTTCATGGAGGTTTGCCGAGGTGAGGACAACCGGTGGAAGACCATCAAGCAGAAGAACATGCAGCGGTGTGTAAGGCAAAAAAATGCCAATCTTGTTGGTACCTGGCGCAACCGATGGGGCAAGACTGTAGTTATCTGATTTTTTGCAAAGCACAACGGGCTTTCTCCAGGAAGAGAGCGACTGTTCCTCGCATGGGCCAATTTCTGCCTGTCCTCTCGCCTGGGCAATGTCAAAACACATGACGGCCATTGGCTCTTTGCCCCTGTTCTTGAGCTTCCTTAAGGCGTTGACCGAGGTTTCATTGGTGGCAATGCAGGCAAGATGAAAACCACCAGTTCCCTTGATAGCGACAATCTCCCCGGCAAGAAGACTCCTTCTTGCTTCCAGGATTGCCTCATGCCCCTTCAGCTCTCCCATAAAAACAATCGGGCCACAATCAGGGCATGCGATGGTCTGGGCGTGATAGCGCCTGTCTAGTGGGTTTGCATATTCGCTCCTGCACCTGTCGCAAAGGTCAAAATCGCCCTGCGAAATAGTGTGCCTGTCATAGGGTAAACTTCTTATTATCGAAAGCCTCGGCCCACAATTCGTGCAAGATATGAAAGGATGAAGATGTCTTGGATCTTTCGGGTCCAGAAGTTCACTTCGGCAATCATCACAAATGCCTATATCAGGTGGCACAAGCACTGACGACGGTGCTCCCTTGGGTGTTTCGAGGATCTTAAGGTCTTTGTAATCCCCTTCAAAATCGGTAATTTCAACTGACTCAATGATTGCCTGGGGTGGCGGAGAAGTTTTTATCACTTCAATTGCGTTCTGGATGGCAGATGGTTCACCGCAAAAAACAGCCTCTACGCCATTGCCAATGTTTCTGACGAAACCCTTGAGACCGAAAGAATCAGCCACTCTCCAGACAAACGGCCTGAAACCAACACCCTGGACTGTCCCCCTGAAAACAATTCTCTTTGCCATCAGGGACTGTATGTTATCGTAACTGTTTTTGTTTTTTGCTCCCAGGCAACCGACGCGCCAAGAATATCGGAAACAGCACGCAAGGGAATAAAGGTCTTGCCCGACCTGATTTCGGGGGGTGAATCGATTGTCGTTGTCTTGACCTCGCCTATTCCAATAATCTCAACTTTTTTGCTCCCAACGGTGAATCTCGACTGGCTAGTGCAATTTGTGATTGTGATGCTCCTGTCAGATGGATCCCACGACACCCTTGCGGAAAAGGCCTCTGCAATTATTCGCAATGGTACCATTGTTCTTGATCCAGAAACATAAGAGGGTGGAATGACATCAACCTTTTTCCCATTTATACTGGCTTTCTTTGAGCCAATAGGAATCGAAACAACGGTGGGCAAAACCATGTCATAAATCCTGCAGGTAACGGTAAGAGGAATAACACTTTGTTCGGTATTGCTTTGAATTTCAATTACACCCGTCTTTTGGCAATCATCGCCAGGCTCGATCGTAAAGCCATAAGCTGCAACTTCCACTGTAATAGTTTTTGTCTCATCCGGCATCAGGGAGAATGTTGACTGGTTGTCAACAACTCTCAACCAGCCTTCAAGCGATTGCGCGTTCAGGGAGAAAACGAGTTTTCCTTTTCCGCAATTTTTTATTGCAAAACTGGCTTTCTTTGTTTGGCCAAGCGTTACTGCTCCAACATCCACAGATTCCTTTTCAACACATATTTTTGGCGGGAATGGATCTATGTACTTCAAGGTCACCGGAACTATGACGACTGTTTCCGGCTCCTCTCCCGGGAGGGCTTCATTTACCCCGTAGAGGTATCTGACATAAAGCTTCCCATCATGGACGCCAACCTTGTTGAGTTCATCAAGTTTTATGTTGATGATGAACTTCTTGCTCTGACCCGTTCTCAGTTTGAAGACTTTGTCTTCAAGCACCATCCAGGGGTCATCGGTCGTGACATCTCCAATAAGCATTGAAGGCCAACGGTCTTCTCTATTGTTTTTTACTGAGAGCTCAAATGAGGGGCGTTCGTCAGTGGTCATGACCTCTAGGTCAACCTTGTCACTGGAGAGCTCGAAACCTGGTCCAGCTTTGAGACAATATATCCGCCCTCCATTAGTGCCAACCAAAAGTTTGTCACCCGATATTGAAAGTGAAGTGGGTTGTTCTTTGGCAAATTCAAAATACCAGGTCTCAATCCTTTTTGAAACAGAAAAAGCCACTATTCGACGATTTGAACCAATATAAATGTAATCACCAGACACAACAGGCTCGGTTTTTGTCGGCTCATGGGGGAAATGCCAGATGGTCTCGCCACTTTTTGAATCAAAACACCACAAGGTGCTGAGTTTTGATCTTACAAAAATCTCGTTTCCGACTGCAACCGGATGTGCACCTATCCAGCCATCAACTTTTTTTGACCAGATCGTCTTGCCATCACTTGCAGAAACTGCATACACCCTGTTGTCGTAACTGCCAAAGTATATTGCATCTTCATGGTAGAGCATTCCGCCTATTACATCTGATGTTGTGACATCACTTTTCCAGATAAAGGCACCATTACCTGCATTCAGGCAATAAAGTTTCCCGGCATCGCAGCAAACAAAAATCTTGTCATCTGCAATACAAGGTGGAACAGAGATCGGACACAATATGTTTACTTTAAAATTCACCTGTCCAGTTTTTATGTCAACACTCAAGAGGTCGCCCTTCTCATTTCCAAAAATGCAGGATTCTTTATAGGAACCAATGCCTCTTTGAACCTTACCTATCTGCATCTTCCATCTCTGGGTTTTTGCTTCAGTGTCGATGGCTGTTATAAAACCATCTTGAGAAGCAAAAATAACGGTGTCGAAGGTTGAAAATGGTGTAGTGGTTATCTCAGATGGAACGTCAAGTGACCATAGAAGATTATCTGTCTCCCTGTCTTTGTCAAAACAATAGAGCTTTTTAGAGCCCACATAAACTCTTGGACCAGAAGTTACCGCCTCTGTGGACAATTCACCGCCGACCAGATATGACCACGATTGAACAAGTGGGGGTGATAACGGGACATCAGAAGCCCCGGAATGTGAGTGATCATGCCTATACGACGGCCATCCCAGAGGGAAAGCCTGAACAGGACTGGTTACAATCCAAAAAACAACTATTGCAATTGCAAGTTTGCGCATTGCTCTTTGGGATTACAGATATGTGTTTTTTGGCAAAAGTAAATAGCCCCTAATCTTTTTTTGGCTCGTTTACCGCTTTGTTCAGAGCTTCAATGAGTTTTTCAACTTCTACACCATGGGCAGCAGCGCCATCCTTGATGGACTCATAGGCGCTTATATGGCAACCAATGCAATGTAGTCCAAACTGAAAAAATACCGGTATCACCTGAGGATATTTCTGTATCACTTCACCAAAGGTCTCGTCTCCGGTTATAATGTTTGCATTTTTATTATTTTCGGTCATTTTTCCCCCAATATGGTTTTAAGGGTGTCCTCAACTGCCTGAGGCATCACTGCGTCTTCAATTGCGCCCTCATCTGCTATTCTCGCATACGAAGGGTCTATTGGCATGCCGCCAAGATACGGGACGCCCTGTTCCTTGCACCTCTCCTGCACCCTTGATTTGCCGAACACTTCTACTTTCTCGCCATCCTTGCAAACAAAGTAGGTCATGTTTTCTACAACGCCAACCAATGGAATGCTCATTTCAGCAGCCATCTTGAGGGCCTTGGTGACAACAAGGTTCGCTAATTCCTGAGGACTTGTCACAACAACCATCCCGTCAATCGGGAATATCTGGAAAACTGTCAGCGGAACATCGGCAGTTCCTGGCGGGAGGTCCACAAAGAGCAGGTCAAGATTGCCCCAGTTGACGTCCGTATAGAATTGTCTCAAAACACCAGCCAGAACTGGGCCTCTCCAGATTACAGGAGTCGTCGGGTCAGGAATGAGAAGATTCATTGAAACCATCTCGATCCCTTTTTTGGTTTTTCTGGGTTCGACACCCTTTTCTCCAGCAACAAGAAGACCTTTTTGTCCAAAAATGGTTGGTATCGAAGGGCCGGTTATGTCGGCATCAATAACGCCAACCTTGAAGCCTTTTCTACTGGCGGCAACTGCAAGCAATGAAGTCACAAGCGACTTGCCAACGCCACCCTTGCCGGAGCCAACTGCAATAATCCTTTTTATGGGCTGGCCGGAAAGCTTTTTGAGCGGGTCCTCGGTTTGCTGTGTCTGGCCCTTGCCACCTGCTTTTTGGAAGGTGTTTTCACGTTCGGCCTCGGTCATGCTTCCAAAAAGAACTTCCACCTTGGAAACGCCCTGCAACTTTTTCAGCTCTTCTTCGATGTCTTTTCCAATTTTATTCTTGAGCGGACAGCCCGGTGCTGTTAAAGCAACCATTACAGATACAGTATCTCCCTGCATCTTTACGTCTCTTATCATCCCGAGGGTGACCAGGTCAACGCCCAGTTCAGGATCCATGACGTTGCCAAGTGCCTTCATGATATCATTTCTATCTGTCATCTGGTCTCCTTTGCAAACCTGACCACATTCTATTTCAACTTGACAAAAATTCTATTAAATGAGAAAAACTGCCCATGAAGCTTACATTAAAAGCAACCCACCAACAAGCCCAAACTGTGAGAATTGCGACAAGAATTAAACCATCGGTATAAAACGAAAAGACCCCCTTTTGGCAAGGGGGTCTTGATTGATATTCATATGGAAATTGCTATTTTCCAGCACACTCTCCGATAATTTTCCTTATCTCCTCAACATGCGCAAATCCTACCTGGGTAGCAATATCCAGTCCAGTCTTATTCAGATCGGCTTCTTTTATCTTGAGCTTTCCGGCAACACAATCTACCGGAACTGCATTTGTCCTGCAATACTCAAGAACATTGTCGGTGCCCTTAAGGAATGGCAGTTGCCCTACTGATGGTTGACTTCCGTTTCCATCATCCGGTGCAGGTTGTTGGTCTTTTGGTGGAAGTCCCTTGCAATCCTGAACCATTTTTGGAAGATCCTCTGGCATTACCTTTAGCATATCAGCAACCTGTTTACCCTCTGCATCGAGCTGCATCATGGGAATACCAAGCTTTGAAGCAACACAATCGGTTGAGTAACCATTGTTCTCAAGCCAGTCCAGGAAATTCATGTAGCCCTTGAATTCAGGAACCATCTGACCTTCATCTTTCTCTACTTCATCTTTTTCTTTTGCAGAAAGGCAATCTGTGTACTTTTCCGGTAACTGATAGGTTTCCAGACCAAACTTCTCGGCAACAGTTCTTGCCTCTGCGTTGAGGTCAGATTCGGCAATACCAAGCTTTTGCGCTACACACTCTGGGGAAATACCATTCTCCTTTAAGTACTCAAGCAAATTCATATATCCATGGAGCTCTGGAAGAGTTGTTGTTTCTCCATGCTCTTCACCCAATTCTTCAGTGCCTGTTTCACCAATTCCAGCCGGGTTCCACTTTCCGATTGCCATTCCAACGACAATGGCAAGCAGAAAAACACCAATGAAAAGAAATCCTGCAAGGGCATATGGTCTCAGTTTCATTTTCCACCTCCATACCCAATAGTGAACTCGAGCGAGCCGGGTACAGGACATTCTTCAACACAGTTCATGCATTCGATGCATGAACCCCTGTCTATTTTTATCTGTTTGCTCACCGGTATCCTGTAAGGGCAAACCTTGTCACATATTCCGCAATTGATGCAAATGTCCTCGTATCTTCTGATTCCGGTGGCAGAAGCTTTTGCAAACGGATGAATCAATCCGCCAAGCGGACACAGGTAAAGACAGAAAAACCTCTCCACAAAAAGTGACCCGAGAAGCAAAACCACAAGAATTATTATCCCGACAATGTCTGCGGCATGCCCCCATGTGAATAGAATGCTGTATGGATCGTAAGCCTTGAACCACAGATCAGCCTTGATTATTGTCATTGCTAAAATGAGCGCCAGAACAACATACCTGAGCCATCTAAGTACATTGTGAAGTTTTCTTGGGAGTTCAATGCGTTTTTTAAACAGTTTCAATCTGAGCCTGTAAAGCCATTCAAATACTCCGCCAAGAGGACAGGCCCACCCGCAAAAAGCACCACCAAAAACCAGAACGGCGATAACGAGGCCGATCAGCAAGACAATGTTTGAATCACTTGTACGTCTGACAAATTCCCCGGTCATTGCAAGTTTTGGGAGTGCCACAAATCCGCCAAAAGGACAGTAAGTGTCGATCGGGCCGGCCATTTTTGTCGCAAAGGCAAGATGCCTCCACGAGAGAAAAACCACCGAGCCAGCAAATATAGCCTGAGAAAGATACCTTAAATATCTCCACTTGAAAAAAGATTTTGGCTTTCTGGGAATATTTTTTTCCTGCACATTTTCCTCCTTTATTAATTAATGGTAAAATTATAGCAAAGTGAAACTAAATATACCATCATTTTTATGAAGGATAAAATACTACATACTATAGTAAAATATCAAGTATACCCTTATAGGGTATATAAATTTATCTTTTATGGAAGTCATTTTGAATTGTCAAACATTGCTTTTTTGGAATCTCTGTTTCAAACCTAACTGTCCCCCAATAAAAGATTTGCCAGTGCACTCACGATGAGTGCACTGGCAAATGAGATCACTCAAACAACTTGTTCAAGGTCAGGATTTATTTTGATACAGCAACTTTCTCTTTTTTATTACAGGGTTCTTTATTACACGCCCCAAGCTCTCTCTCAAGCCATGCTCTCTGGTTGAACAGCGTACAGCCTCCACTTTCATCGAGCATTCCATGCGACTCCCTGATTTTCCTGAGAAACTCCGAGCGAAGGGCATTTTTCAGGCTCATGTCCTGCAATGACGAATCCGAGAAAGGGGCAAACGGGCAAGGCTCGACTTCGCCCCTTGCGCTTATGTGCACAAAACCTTTTCCTGCGGCAAGGCAGCCCGTTGATTCATTTTCTTCTCCAGGAAAGGCTATAAAAAGTCCCGGGAAATGCTTTCTGAATGATTTTACGCTCTCGACAAGCTGGACCCTCTGGGCATCATCTGGAACACTATTTTGCGTGCCTGCCTCAAAAGGAACATATTCCACATAAAAGAAAACCCTTGAGCCAAGGTGCAGGAGTCCTTCCACAAAAGCACCGAATGTGACAAGATCAGCATTCTCTGATGTAACCGTTATTGAATTGCCATAGAATACCCCTGCTCTCTTGAGCTTGCGCATCACTTCGTGAACTTTTCCAAAAGTTCCTTCACCCCTTCTTCTGTCAGTTTCTTCCTTGCCACCTTCGATACTTATTATTGGAACAAGGTTTGGGGTGCGCTTGAGAAGAGCAATTGCATCGTCATCAAACAGCAAACCGTTTGTAAAAACGGCAAACACCATGTTCTTGTGGGACTGGGCAAGCTTGAACAGGTCGTTTCTGGTGAAAGGTTCCCCTCCAACAATAACAGCGATCCTCATGCCAATATCATCAGCCTGGGAGATTACATCAAACAGCTTTTCGCTCGTGAGTCCCTCCCCGCCTATCCTGTCCTGTGCATGTGCATAACATCCCTTGCAGTGAAGATTACACTGCCTGGTAACACTAATTATGGAAAGCGGCGGCACCCTCAGGTTTTCTTCCCTGAGCAGCTTCTCGCGCACTTTTGAAGCTCGAAGCTGTGCCATGAGCATTTTTCCGAAGAAAATTGCACGGCGTGGCGATGAAAGCGTTATTCTTGCGGCGTCCTTGAACAGCCCAGAAATCGAGCCATCAAAAACTTTTATGTAGTCAGTGTTTTCCATTTCAAATCCTTTCCTCATATCCAACAAGACATTAGACATGTTTGCAAGATTTTTATTTGGGAGGCCACATTAAAACACTTAAGAAATCAAAGAAATACGTCAAAAACTCAAATCCTTTCTGTCGCATGGAACCAAAAACCAATACAACGACCAAAAAATGAGCCAATAGACACTTGAATATTATGTGCATATGTTCATAATATAACTATGTCCAGGCCAAAAAATTGCCGGTTTGTTGATCAAAGTTTTATAAGGACACGCTTTCTTCCAGACTCAACTCCAAATGGCGACATCGTTCTGACTGCCGACGAGGTGGAAGCGCTCAAACTTTCTGGAGAAGACCTTCTCCAGATAAAAGCGTGCAGAATGATGGGAGTATCAAGAACCACCTACGCCAGAATACTCACCAATGCATGCAAAAAAGTTGCAGACGCCCTGATCAACCAAAAGGCAATCACATTAACCGAAGGGCACCACAACATAAGGAAGATTCAGGAGACAGAAAAAATGACAAAAATTATTGCAGTACCAGTTGAGCAGGACACAGCAAATCCAACCGTGTCAGGGCATTTTGGCAAATCACCGTTTTTTGCAGTGCTCGATCTCGAGAACGGGAAAAAGGAGTTTCACTCATTTGACCATGGTGGTTGCGGAGATATAGCTTTTTCTCTTGAAAAACTCGGCGTAAAAGCGGTATTGGTCAAGGGGATAGGGCAAAAACCAAAATCTGTTCTTGACCAGCTCGGAATATCCGTCCTTCTGGCACAGGGAGAGGATCTTGAGCAGGTGGTAGAAAGTTTCAAAAAAGGCTCAAGTGTAAATTTTGAGGGCAGCTGTAACCACGACCACGGGAACTAGCTTCCAGGTTCAGTACCCGTAGCGCTCCTCTTTCCATGGGTCGCCGTGTTCATGATAGCCATAGGATTCCCAGAAACCCAGTTTGTTTCGCGGAATAAACTCCAGGCCGGTGACCCATTTGGCCGATTTCCAGAAATACAGCCTCGGAACAACCAGGCGAACAGGAAAGCCGTGTTCCAGCGAGATTGGCTCACCATTAAACTTCAGCGCAAAAACCACATCATCCTGAAAAAAATCATGGAGTGGAATGTTTGTTGTAAAATCATTATGGCCATGGATCATGACAAATTTGGCCTCTGGCCTTATTTTCACAAGGTCGCGTATCACCAGAGCAGATATACCCTCAAAAACATTGTCCAGTCTTGACCAGCCTGTAACGCAATGGATGTCGCACCTGACCTCGGTCATTGGCAGTCCGGAAAACTCCTCGTAAGAAAATGATTTTTCCTCCTCCACCAGCCCAAAAATCGAGAATCTCCATTTTTCAATATCAACTACCGGTGTCTGGCCATAATGCAAAACCGGAAACGAAGTAGTCTCGCTTTGCCCTGGGGGAATTCTTTTGTCTCTCTTTGTGTCCGGGCTTACAACCACCTTTTTTTGCTCCATGGACGGGCATGATATTACCCCAGAAGCCTCTGGTCAACGGGGTTGGTAAAGATATTAGCAACAAATGATTTACAAATCATCCTCACCACTCACAGCCGATGTTTCACCTTCAGAGATGTTTTTTGTCAATCTTATTAAGATCTGTATTCAAAGCTGCCCATACTTTGAAGACGGTGACGCTTTGTATATGTTGGTCTGTCCAAACAGGCGATGTTTTTTCTTGACTTGGAGCAACGGCAATAATAGGATATCAATCCGACGCCGGCGTAGCTCAGTTGGTAGAGCAGCTGACTTGTAATCAGCAGGTCGACCGTTCGAATCGGTTCGCCGGCTCCAGTCTTTTCAAGACCACCTGTCAAGACACCCGCAAATATTGACTATTAAAAAAACAAACAATATTATTTGCTAGCAAAGATATTGCCTGGCAAAAAGCACGGGCAAAAGGCGGGGCCATGCCGGACGAAAAGAAGCTAACCGAAGAAACAATCGAATCTGAAAAGATGCTTTTTGACATAATCCTGAAGCTCGTCGACACAACAGACAAAACCATTCTCGACCTGGACTCAAAGCTAAACCAGATCTTCATTTTCTACGCCACCACAATGGGCATCCTGATCGGCGTTGTAAACAAAGACTACCTTACCTTCATCTTCACCGAAGCTGCCGACTACACGATAGTTTTTGCCGTTTTTGCACTCTGCTTCATAGCCACTCTTGCCCTGCTGATAAACGGCCTCTGGCCAAGAAAATTCGTTGAATTGCCCGATCTGGCATGGATGGAGAAACTGTCCGATTACCTAAAGGACCACCCGAAGTACACCCTCGCCGAGTTGGTCACACACGACCTGGAGATAACAAAAAAGTGCATATTCAAGGCAATCCACGCAAGCGAAAGGGCCGCAGACCTGAAAGGGTTCTGCTACAAAGCCGCGCTGGTGACGATCGTCCTCTCCCTCGTGGCGTTTTTTACTTCACTTGTGATGTATTATGTGCCGTAAGATTGATTTTTTATTTACATTATTAACTCATTCATGAGGTACTTTTTTTGTTTCTTAGGTCATATAATTGAAATATGGAAAACTCAATTGAATCAATAGAAATGAATTTGAATAGTCTATTTCATGATTTTTATAGAGTCCCCCAATACCAAAGAGAATATGTTTGGGAGTACGAACAAGTACAAAATTTACTGGAAGACGCAGAAGAAGAATTTGGAACTACAACTTCAACTAATAATTATTTTATTGGAACAATGATAACAATCCTTAATAATAAAAAGTATGATATAATTGATGGCCAACAAAGACTTACTACTATATTTATATTCTTATGTGTTGTTAGGGATTTACTAATAATGGAGAAAGGCAAAAAGATCAATGATCTTCAATCTCTTTTATGTAAGATAGCCAATTTTACAGATGATCCATCAGGTGAAATAGGCTCTGTAAAAGAATTTAAAGTTCATTTACTTTATAAAGATAGCCAAGATATCCTTGAAGAAATCGGTAAGAACCCAGAAGAAAGAGGTAGTATCGAAGATATTGATAAAAAGATTACAAATAAAACAAAATCTGTAAAAAGAATAATAAACACCTATAGAACTATTTGGTCTTATATGTATAGTTGGTCTGAGGATCAAATATGGAATTTTTATTTGAATTTCCTTAACAATGTAAGAGTTGTTAGAATAGTTACACCAAGTGAGTCTGGAGCTTTGCAAATTTTTGAAAGAATAAACTCAAGAGGTTTGGGGTTAGATAATCTGAGCCTGATAAAAAATCTCTTATTTATAAATGTTAGAAACAATAATGAGATGGAGGATATAAATATAACTTGGAAAGATATCACAAATAACTTAGAAAGTTGCAATGAAGACCCTGATAGATTTTTAAGATACTTTATTTTTAGTAATTATGAATCAGATATTATTAAAAAAAGAGAGGCTTATAGCTGGTTTAAAAAAGATTTTAATAAACAAATTATTGAAAAAAATCCTATTGATTTTATTAAAAAACTACATAAACAAAGTTTATTTCATAATAAGCTAATAAAAGAAAAGAGGAATTTTGATAACACCAGTAACCCCTATTTAGAGAACTTATTTTATTTAAACACATCAGCGAGACAACCATTAATTTTGCTTCTGGCAGCCAGAGACCTACCAAAAGATTTATTCCAATACTTATCACAGTGGGTAGAAAATTATTATGCTGTAAACCTTTTATCTGGTGGGAGGACTAATGAATTGGAAGGCAATTTCCAAAAATGGGCGCAAATATTTCTAAAAGAAAAGCCTAACAACAAAGAGCAACTAGATATTTTTATAAATAAAACGCTAAAGGAAAAAATTTTAGAAAAAAAAGATAAGTTTTATAATGAATTTATAAATATGAGTTTGACAACAATCAAAACCTTATCGAAATTAAAATATATTCTTGCCAAAATAGAGGGTTACTTATACGCAAAAGCAAATAATGTGTCTAATTTAAGTATTGGAAATTACTTAAATAAAAATATTACGATTGAACATATTTTACCAGAAACAGAAGGGATATGGAGGAATAAGTTTGATAAGCCCCATAAAGAGTATTATCAAAGATTAGGAAATCTGACATTACTTGAAGATTCAATAAACTCTTCTTTAAGCAACAGGGAATTTGAAAATAAGAAAAAAGGGTATTTTGACTCTAATATTATTTTAACAAAATCAATCGCTAGGAAACCAAGTGGTACTAAAGATACAAAAATAGATAAAATCTATAAAAATTGTTTAATCCAATTTGAAAAATGGGATTCAGTTTCAATAGAAAAAAGACAAGAAATGCTTGCAAATGTTGCACTAAAAACGTGGGGTATTATAGAGTAATTATTCCCGTAAACTTTCACAAACCCAATAAAAATCCAAAAGCCAGGGCACAAAAACCCTGGCTTTTGGTTAATAACAAAACTTGTCGCCCTTAAAAGGGCATAAAATCAACCAAACTTGTGCTGGACGCCGTAGCCGCCCCTTGGGAAGTTCCAGGTGATGTTGAAATACGGGCACCCTATCCTGCAGGAGCCGCACTCGAGGCAACCTTCATAGACCACCCTGATGTGGTCTTCGTCCCAGATGTAGACTTTTGCCGGGCAGAAGATTGTGCAGGGCTTGCCTTCGCACTTCCTGCAAACTTCCATGTCGGCGATCTTCAGGTGGGTGTTGTGGTCGACGCGATACCTTGTTGTGTAGAGTTTGTCTTCTATTTTGCTCATTTCACAGACCTCCATGCTCTCCACGCCAGGCCCATGAGCCTGCAGAGACCGACTTTTTTCCTTATGTTCCTGACTATGATTTTCTGTTTTTCCTTTTTGGACTTGCCATCGACAAGGAGCATTTCTTCGATCATGTCGCCAACGACGTCTGGCAGGGTCTGGAATATCATTGGGTTGTTGAACAGGAGGTGCGGGAATTTTCTGTATTTGCGCATGTCCCTGAGGACAAAGGAATTTTTGACGTTTGCGTCATACTCCGAGAGCATCCTCTCCGAGGTGTCGCCTTCCTTGATGGCCCTTACTGCCATCTCGCCGGCCAGCCTTCCAGTTTCCTGCGCCAGGTTGGTCCCTTCGCGGTGCAGGGCGTTGAAAAGCATTGCCGTGTCGCCACAGAGCAGGTAGCCATTGCCATAGAGTTTTGGTATTGTGTCGTATCCACCCTCCGGGAGCCAGTGGGCGACGTATTCCTTTGTCTGCCCGCCATCAACAAGCGGCTTTATCATTGGGTGTTCTTTGAGCTTGTCGATCATCTCGTACGGGGTGACTTTTGACTTCTTCCACTGTTCGAGGTTGGCGCCAATTCCAAGGGAGACTGTGTCCTTGTTGGTGTACATGATTGCCACACCGTCCATCTTGTCGGCAAGCGAGCCGAGGATTTCAAAAGTCACGCCTTCGCCAGGCTTTGTTCCAAAGCGCTTTGTGACTTCCTCTTCCGAGAGCTGGATGGTTTCCTTGACGGAAAGCGCAACATGCTCGGCTTTTACTTCCTTGCGGATGCCTGCCCTGACAAGGAGAGGTGACTGGGCGCCATCGGCAAAGATGACCAGCTTGCAATGGAGGTCGCCATCCGGCCTGCCGGTGCGGACGCCAATCACTTTTCCGGTTGACTCCCTGAGCACTTCTTCGACAACAGTGTTATTTACAATCAGAACGCCGGCTTCCTTTGCCTTGTTGGCATACCAGCGGTCCCATTTTGCCCTGTGGGTCGTGATGACGTTTGGCGGGTCACTGAAACGGTCTGTTTTGTAACCCACCTGCATTGCGCCGTGATCATTGGCAAAAACAATCCTCGAGTCGGTGATGATTCTCTCTATTGGTGCAGTTTTGTCTTTCCAGAAATCGGGGAGGATCTTTTCGATTTCGTGGACGTAGACGACGCCGCCATAGACGTTCTTCGAGCCGGGGAATTCGCCCCTCTCGATAACGATCGTCTTGATTCCGGCCCTTGCCGCAACGATTGCGGCGCTCATGCCTGCCGGCCCGCCTCCAACGATTACCAGATCAAAGGTTTCTTCCATTATTGCCTCCCCATTCTCTTCTTGAGCTCTTCAATCATGGCCGGGACGATGGCTTGCCATGAGCCTACAATCGAGACGGTTGCGACCTTGAATATCGGTGCATTCGGGTCGGAGTTGATCGCGATGATGCAATCTGAATTCTGCATTCCCACAAGGTGCTGGATTGCTCCAGAGATTCCAACAGCAATGTATACCCTTGGAACAACAGTTTTTCCAGTTTGTCCAACCTGGCGGTCAGCGGTTATTGCACCTGATTCAACAAGTGGTCTTGAACCACACAGTTCTCCACCGATCAGCTTTGCAAGCTCTTTGAGCTTATCGAGGCCAGCCGGTGTGTTGCATCCTCTTCCACCAGCCACGAGTATTTTTGCATGCTCGATTTCAACGCTTTCCAGACAAGAATCCGGGATGTATTCAAGTATCTTGACGGTGAGGTCTTTTGGGTCCACCGGCACAGATTCCTTTATTACTTGTCCCTGTCTCTTCGGGTCTGGCTCCGGCATTTTCATGACCTTCGGGCGGACTGTTGACATCTGTGGCTTGCCCTTCTGGCAGAAGATTGTGGCCATGATGTTTCCACCAAATGTTGGTCTTGTCGAGAGGAGCTTTTTTGACTGGTCATCAATGTCCAGGCCAGTGCAATCTGCGGTGAGGCCTGCCTTGAGGACTGTTGCAATGGCACCAGAGAGGTCACGGCCGAGGTTTGTTGCACCAATGAGGGCGATGTCCGGCTTGTGCTTGTTTACAATTTCAACAAATGCCTTGGCGTATGTCTTTGTTATATAGTTTTTGTAGCCAGGATCGTCAACAACATAGACGACGTCGGCACCATAAGCTATGGCATCCTTTGCGAATTTTTCAACATCATGACCAATGATGAGCGCCTGGACGTTCTGGTTTATCTTTGAGGCAAGTTTCTTTGCCTCGCCAAGCAATTCCCAGCCAACTTCCTGGACCTTGCCGTCTGTTACTTCAATAAATACGAGTACGCCTTTCCATTCCTGGTCACTCATCTCTTGCACACCCCTTCTTCACCAAACACTGCCTCTTTGAAATGCTGGTTGTCGAGAACAACCTCCAGTGCCTTCTTGACGGCATCGGGACCATCAAACTTTGGTCCACCTTCTCTTGGTGGTGGTGTAAAGATGCGTTTTACCCAGGTCGGGCTTCCCTTGAAGCCGATCTGTTCGGCATCGGCTTTAATATCCGCGGCACACCACTCAATGACCTTTGCCCTTTCGGAGGCAATGATTCCCCTGAGGGTGGCATATCTTGGTTCGTTTATGTCCTTCTCGACGGTCAGAAGTGCCGGCAACTGGGCCTGAACAACCTGTACACCCTTTGCAAGCCTGCGTCTTGCAACGATTGTTCTTGCGTCCAGATCTATCTTGTCAACCTGAGTCACATAGGTTATCTGGTCGAAGCTGAGCCTGCAAGCAACACCAGGACCTGTCTGGGCGGTATCGCCATCAACAGCCTGTTTGCCACAAATTACCAAATCAACCTTTTCACCATCAGCCTCGAGCCTCTTTATTCCCTGTGCAAGAACATAAGAAGTGGCAAGGGTATCTGAAGCAGCAAATCCTCTATCCTGGAGAAGAATGACTCTGTCAACACCCATCGAGAATGTTTCCTTGAGTGCCATGGCAGCTTGTGGCGGTCCCATTGTGATGACTGTGACTTTTCCACCATATTGCTCACGGAGCTGAAGGGCCAATTCTGTAGCATTCATGTCAAAAGGATTGACGATTGATTCAACGCCTGCACGGACAATTGTGTTCTTTTCGGGGTCTATCTTGACCTCTTGGGTGTCCGGCACCTGTTTAATAAGCACAACAATGTGCATAGCTTTACCTCCTGGATGCTTTTCTGAAGCCTTATCGGTGACTCCAATAAGCAACAGATTAGAGCACCATTTCACATAAAAATTACAATAGCAGTAAAGGTTTACCCTGCAAGATAGGAATTAGCCCTATTTTGAATATTGAGATTAAAATTAGTCTAAAACGTGAAAAATGGCAAAATTGGAACGCGTAAAATCACGTTTTGGCTTAACTTGAAACGCAAGAGTAATTTGTGAAAAAAATAACTGATTTTTTATCTTCTTCCCTTTTTTTTCCTGAACTCAGCCTGGGTAAGTTTCTGCTTGAGTTTTTTTGCAGTTTTTGTTCGGGATGAAGACTCATCAAATCCTTTCCCCTTGACCAGCAATTCACCTCTCAGAATGGCTACCTGGTCTCTTATTTTTGCGGCTTTCTCAAACTCCAGCATTGCAGCGGCAAGATTCATCTCGTCGGTGAGTTGAAGAATCATCGCCTGTATGTCTTTTTCCGTCATTGCATCTGAAACTTTTGATTCCTGCTGAGGTGTTCCAATGCTTAGCAGTTCCCTGATCGCCTTTTTTATTGTCTCAGGTTTGATGTTGTGCTCTATGTTAAACTCGTTTTGAATGACCCTTCTTCTATTTGTTTCCTCGATTGCCTTCTTCATGGAATCCGTCATTTCATCAGCATACATGATAACTTTTCCGGAAACATTTCTGGCGGCCCTTCCGACAGTTTGTATCAAAGAGGTCGAGGAACGAAGGAAACCCTCCTTGTCCGCATCAAGTATCGCAATGAGTGACACCTCAGGTAGATCGAGCCCTTCCCTGAGCAAATTGACGCCAACCACAACATCAAAAGTTCCTTCCCTGAGTTTTTTTAGTATTTCTACTCTCTCTATCGTACCAATATCAGAATGGAGGTAGCAAACCTTGAAACCTTGCGAAAGGAGGTGGTCAGACAGGTTCTCGGCCATCTTTTTGGTCAGGACCGTCACAAGCACCCTCTCGTTTTTGGCCACTCTTGCCTCTATCTCCTTTTTGAGGTCATCTATCTGTCCTTTTATCGGTTTTACCTCTATCTCAGGATCAAGAAGACCAGTTGGCCTGATGAGTTGTTCAGCAACCTGTTCGGAGCTGGAGATCTCAAAATCACTCGGGGTTGCAGAAACAAAGACTACCTGGTGCATGAAATTCTGGAACTCGTCCCAGTTGAGCGGCCTGTTTTCCATGGCAGAAGGGAGCCTGAAACCGTAATCGACCAAGACCTTCTTTCTGGCCTTGTCTCCCGCATACATCCCCCTGATCTGTGGAAGTGTTATGTGGGATTCATCAATGATCATGAAAAAATCGTCCTGGAAAAAGTTCATCAGGGTATAAGGCCTCTCTCCTGGCTGTCTCCCGGAGAGGTGCATGCTGTAGTTTTCAATGCCGTTGCAATAGCCTATTTCCTTGAGCATCTCAAGGTCATATTTTGTTCTCTCTTCAATCCTTTCGGCCTCTAGCGGTTTATTGTTCTCCTTAAAATATTTGATTCTCTCGTCAAGCTCGTTCATGATCATTGGAATTGCGTAATCGAGCCTGGCTTGTGTGGTAACAAACTGTTTTGCTGGAAAGAACAAAAACCCTTCCATCTCCTCACCAACAGAGGAAAGAACCGGATCAAGCCTTGATATCTTCACTATCTCGTCAAACTCGAACTCTACCCTGACGGCATCCTCCTGTTCAGGTGGCCAGACATCAACAGTAGAGCCAATAACCCTGACGTTCCCAGCCTCAAAAGCGATGTTGTTTCTTGAATACTGCATGGCGACAAGCCCCCTTACAAACTCGTCCCTCAGCATCGTGTCACCCTTTTTTATTGCCACAACCTGTTCCTGGTAACCCTCCGGCGATTCCCAGCCATAGATGCATGAGACAGAAGCAACCACAATAACATCCCTTCGTTCCAGGAGAGAACGGACTGTCGAGTGACGAAGGCGCTGGATGTCTTCATTAATATCGGTTTCTTTTGCTATATAAAGATCAGAGCTCGGAACATACGCTTCCGGCTGATAATAATCGTAATATGACACAAAATACTCAACGGCGTTCTCGGGGAAAAACTCCGAAAGCTCAGAATAAAGCTGGGCTGCAAGAGTCTTGTTGTGTGCTATGACAAGTGTCGGCCTGTTGATCTTCTCGATAACCTTGGCCATTGTATATGTCTTTCCAGAGCCAGTGACACCAAGAAGGGTCTGAAAGTGCATACCCCTCCAGATTCCATCTACAAGTTTCTCTATTGCTTGAGGCTGGTCTCCGGCAGGGCTGAAATCTGAAACAACTTTGAAGCTTTTTTCCACGATTGGATATATACCCCCAAATACTGGGGAGGGACAACTAACGGGCAGTGATATTTTCTCGTCTGGCACTAAAAATATCATGGAATGAGAAGAATGATTCATGCTATGATAAAAAATACTTTCCAATCCAGATTCAATTGTTATTTTAACCGACAAAAAACAATTCCATATAACATTATTTTATAAAGGAACCTCACGCTGCTTTGCGGTTTAAGGAGATACATGAAAAGAATTTCTCTCATTTTGGCAATTGTTTTTCTGGTGACATCATTTGCATTGACAGCAACAGGAAACACGGCAACAACCCCTTCAACAGAACTTCTTGGCCTCATAAACGCCTACAGGGCAACCAAAAAACTCTCGCCACTCGAAATCAACCCTGTCCTGACAAAACTGGCCACTGATCACAGCAAGGACATGGCTTCGCACAAGAAATTAAGCCACAACAGCACAAACGGCGATACTTTTGCAAAGAGAATGGAAAAATCAGGGCTCAAATCGACCTATTCGATTGAGAACATTGCCATGACTTCAAGTGCAACATATGCAAAACAGATGTTCGAGCTCTGGAAAAAATCACCGCCACACAATGCCAATATGCTCAACAACAAGATAAACTCTGCAGGTTTTGGGTTTTCAAAGAGCAAGGATGGCTACTGGTATGGAACTTTTGACGGTGCCGCGATAAAGAAAGTGCCAGTCAGAAAAATAGGTTCTTTCAAGGATGAGCTTTGCACTTTCTCAAGGAAACCCCATTATGCCACATACAAAAACCAGACCGGCAAAAACACAAAATTTACCGTCAAGACTTCTTACAAAAATGGCAGCGGATGGTTAAATCCGAACATCAAAAGCTTCACGCTTCCACCTGGAGGAACTCAGTCTATAGGGTGCATCGTTTTAAGTGGAGACCTCAAATCGGGGACATACAATGGATCTGTCCAGGTTGAATGGAGCGACGGAATAGACGAGTACACATACGAGATGGTGATAAAACCTTCAAAAATCCAGCTGGATTGCAATGTCCCACAGAGTATTTCAAATCTGAAAGGGACCAGATTCACAGTGAAGGTGACTATGAAGAACATCGGTGAATGTCCGTCAAAAATCAAGTTGATGGCCTCTTCGACAGTCAAGGGACTCTCGTATTCCATTAAAAATCCTGAAATAACCTGCTTCCCAAATGCAACGTCAAGCTCGGAAATAGCCGTGACACTAACACAAACGCTCGAGGGTGGCAAACCTTTCGACTTCATAGCATCAATCGAGTTTGCGTCGGAGAAGATGTCTGTAAAAAAGACCATCACACCAAAAATGGCGATAGGTTAGCAAAAACATTGACAGTAAATAGTTTCGCAGCTAATATCTACTTTTAGAATGAAATCAGACCTCCAAACTTCTGTTGGCCTGACTGCCAGGATGCCGTATCGCCTTGGTTTCAAGGCCGCGGTCGCTGGGGTCTGCGCCTCAGAAGGCGACTTGGACACGTCATACAGGCTACTCCTTGAATGCCTTTTACTAAATCCCAATTTTATACCAGCTCAGGAGACCATCGCCGTAAACAGGCTCCTTGCCAGCGAACCAGTTATTGCGTTGAGAGAATTTAAAAACGTCCTTCGCACAAACCCGTCATCAAAAGTGGGGCTCTGGGGCAAAGGACTCACGCTCTGCATACTGGGAAGACACGAGGATGCGCTTGATACAATTCTAGAAATGGCCGAAAACCAGGAGATGTCAGAGGCTGGCCTGGGCCTGCTTAAAAGATACTTCGGGATTGAAGAAAGCACGACCCTTAAAGTCTCCTCTGTGATAAAATCATTCACGGAAAACCTTTCCAGCAACAGATCAAAAACAGCTTTCGATCTGGTCAAGGACATCGGCCAGTCAGACCAGAGCGCAAGGCTCAAATTGATACTCTCTGACCTCCTGTTTTCAAGGGGCGAGAGAAAAACAGCCAAAAACCTCCTTGAAAAAATGCTGGATGTTCACCCGTATTATCCCGGCCTTCTGTACAAGCTTGCAAAAACAAGCAAATCCGAGGGCGAAGACTCACAGGCGCTGGAATTTTTGCAGACAGTGACCGATTGTGAGCCAGCATACCCTGATCCTGATGGAATCTTGTCTCTGGCACAATCATCATTTGCGCAACCCGAAGACATTGAAGACCTGAAGCTCCTAAGGCAATGGTGCATTGATGTAATAAAAAACACCTGCATCGGCTTTGAAAAACACGAAGAACCACAATTACAACCCATTTCACAACAACCCCCCGAAATGCCCATAAGCTCGACAAATGCAGTAGAAATAGAGAAAAAGCTTGAAGAGACCCAATCAGTAATCCCGGAACCACAGCCTGAAGAAACTGTTGAAGCAGAGCCACAACAAACATTATTTGGTGAAGAAGAACCACCTTCCCGGGAGTACCAGGAAAAACAGCTCGAACGAACAAGAAAAATCCTGGAAGAAGCAAGAAAAATGCTTGACCAGACAAAACACGTCCAGGAAGAACCTCAAGAAGAAATTTTAATCGACCAAAATTCGACTGAAGAAGGGCAGCAAGAGGATGTCCAACCAAGCGAAAAAAATGAAGTCTTTGAGGCCACCATTGTCGAGCTGGAAGCGCGCACTGACGAGGATGTTCCATCTGAACCGGTAATAATAGAGGGTGGGCCCAAAAGGATTGTTCTTCCAACTTCAGACCTTGAACCAGAATTAAGCGAGTCAAGGGCTTGGTCAATGCTTCGCGACGGGGAAGCAGAAGAGGCCTTCCTCATGTTCTCAAAACTCCTAAGAAAAGAGGCCGGCATTGAGTCTGACCAGTGAACTCGAGGAATTGAAGGGTTTTAAGGACTTCCTGATTCTCGACGAACAGGGCAAGGTGCTCCTCCGCCAGGCAAAAGGGGCCGGTTTCTCGCAAGGGGTACTCTCCGGCTATCTTGCATCGGTGTATTCAATCGCCGACAGGACCACGATGCCCTTCACAAGCAACATCACCGAGATTTCCTTCGATGGTGAGGGAGGATCGGTCCTCGTCATGAAGGGAAAAGACAAATACTTCATGCTCCTGCTTGAAGGTACGCCGTCAATGGGAATAGCAAGACTAAAACTCCGGACACTGGTGGACAACTACGAGCAATGACCGGAACAATATTTGTTTGTGCAACGCCAATTGGTAATCTCGATGACGCTTCGCCAAGACTCATACAGACACTTTCCCAATGCCCGGTCATCATGGCCGAGGACACAAGAAGAACACTGAAGCTCCTGACCCATTTTGGCATAAAGGCACAACTCTTCCCGTTGCACATTCACAATGAATCCATCTCCTCAAACAAGGCGCTGCAGATCCTCATGATGGGGCAAAACATAGCCATCGTCTCGGATGCTGGCGTGCCAACCCTTGCCGATCCAGGCCAGACTCTTGTTGATATGGCAATCAACCACGGGATAAAAGTGGTGCCCATCCCTGGGCCGTCTGCTATCACAACAGCGCTTTCTGTTTCAGGCTTTTTTGCCCAAACGTTCACATTCAGAAACTTCCTCCCCAGAAAACCGGGTGCTCTTGGCAAGGCGCTCCAGCAGATAGCCGAAGAGGGCAGGACAACGGTTATTTTTGAGTCCCCTTTCAGGATGCTTGCCCTGCTGGAATCGATTTGCCAGAACATCCCTGATTGTCAGCTCCTGATATGCAAGGAAATGACGAAAATCCACGAAGAATATTTCAGGGGCACGCCAAAAGAAGCATTTGAAAGGCAAAAAAATATACAGCCAAAAGGCGAGTACACGGTCGTCATAGGTTTTCCCAACCAGCAAACAGAAGATGAGCAGGATTAAGGTTCTACACACTGCCGACCTCCACCTTGGGGTCGAGACATACGGTGTTACGGGCCAGGATGGAATCAACAGCCGAATCAAGGACTACCTCGAAACGCTCGACTGGCTCGTCTTGCAGGCAAAATTGCTCGATTGTGACGCCTTTCTTGTGGCAGGAGACATTTTTGACAATGAACGTCCGACCAATTACGTCATATCTGAATTTGCCAAAAGAATACGAAACCTCGTCGATTCATCAATTACAGTTATTCTGACCCCAGGGAATCATGAAACCTCTTCATCCTCAAGGGTGCCTTCCGCGCTTGAGGTCTTTAGGGCACTGCACCCACAAAAAGATGGCACTGAAATCGCCTGCCATGTGCTGGGTTGCCAGCCCTCAAAGCCAGGGGACACCGAAACAATGGGCGGGATTTCAACCATACCCACAAAATCAGGCAATCTGCAAATCCTTGCCATGCCTTATCCGAGAAGGTCAGAGATACTCACTTCCGAACAAATGAAAAACAGGGGCAGGGAAGAGGTCAAAAAGCTTGCCGCAACAATATTTCTAACTCGCATTCAGGATCTGACAAGGAAGGCCCTTCCCGAACTCCCGACAATCTTTGTTGGCCATTTTGGCATAAAAGAGGCTGAACTCAGGCCGGGTGTAAAGGGATATCTGGCAGATGATGTAATAATTTCCACATATGACCTGATGTTGAAACTCTCGGATTCGCAGGCAAAATTCGGCTACATAGCTCTCGGCCACTACCATAGCCCGCAGATGCCCAGCCCAAATCTTGTAGCACCATCACTTGACGAGGACATGGACGGCGAGGCATCAGTTTTGTGTGGAACAAATCCTTGCAGGGACTGGGAGCTCTCATCAAGCGAGACAGTGGCCCCTGACCCTGATTCATTGTTCAGGGACAGCAAGCCTGTAAGAAAAATACAGATGGCGTACAGCGGTGCCCCAAGCAGAAGAGATTTTTCCGACGGCGCAAGGACAAGGATGTACATGGAGCTTGACCTGACACCGGAAGGGTCGTCTGGAAAATGCCGCAAAGTCGAACACTCAAGATCGCTCAGGCAATTGACTGTTGACAATGCACTGAACTGGAAGGAAGAGCTTGAATCGAAATTCCTCAAGTCGGAATTCTGGCGCCAGCCTTACGAGTATGCAGCAACAGGATGCGATCAGGAGCAAATCGAAAAAACAATGAAGGGGCCGCTTCCCATCTTCAGGCTCAGACTGCCAGAAGAGGCAAGGTCAATCTGGCCGGCAATCAAGTCCTGGCTCGATACATTGCCAATGTTTGAAAAAATAATAACGCCATACTACAAACCATCTGCCAGGGAATCACAAAAGTCAGCCATCGCACAGACTGAATCGCCAGTGGAGGCCGTAAAATCATATCTGAATTCCCTCCAGGACGACTTTGCGAAGACCAACAGGGCAAGGATACAGGAAGAAGCAGAACGGATCATGCAGGAAGCAAGGGTGGTGTAATCTGGTCCCAATATCGCTAGAGATAACAGATTTCCTCTCCTACAAGGGTTTCCACCAGCTCGATTTCTCATCATTTCATGTGGCATCAATCACTGGAATGAATGGGGCTGGAAAATCAGCGATCCTTGATGCCATCACCTGGGCATTATTCGGACAGGCCAGAAGGCCAACCCTGATCAGGTCAAAAACCAAATCAGACAGGGAAACGGTCATAAACGATGATGCCGATACCTGCGAGATCTCGCTTACATTCAGGATTGGCCAGAACACCTATCTTGTCGACAGGGCCATGGACAGGGGAGGGGCAATAAGGCTCCAGTTCAGGCAAATCACCCGCGATGGCGAAAACGACCTTCGTGGAAAGAGCACACCGGAGACCGACCAGGCAATTGAAAAGGAGCTTGGGTTTACATACGAAGTCTTTGCTTCATCGTCCTTCATCACCCAGGGCGACAGCGCGCGCTTTATGGAGGCAAAACCCAAAGAAAGAAGAGAGATACTTGCCCAGATACTCCAGCTGGACAAGTATGCTTCATGCAAGGAAATTGCTGATTCAAGATTAAAATCGTTCAAGGAAGAAACATCGGCCCAAAAAACCCTGCTTGAAGACAAATCAAAAATATCAGAAAGAATACCCCAGATCGAATCCGATCTCGCACAGGCAGAATACGATCTGAACAGCGCAGAGAGACAATGGGAAGAGTGCAGAAAAAATCTTGAATCGCTGAGAAAAAACCTCGGCATGTCGGAAGCAAAACGAAAAACGCTCGAGGAAACAAAAACCAAAGTGACAAAACTTGAAAGAGAGCTTGCTGAAATAGCAAACTCGATTGCCGAGCTGGATGGCAGAATTTCCCAGTACAGAAAATTGCTGGAAAACGAAGCACAAGTAAACCTCGGCTTCGAAAAACTCGGCCAAAAAAGGCGAGAGCTCGAGAGACTGACAGAAAAAGAAGCAAGGGTATCGGCCCTCGAAAGGACTAAAACACAGGCACAAACAAAAATTGATATCAAGGCAAAAGAGCTCGAAACAAAACTTGTCCAGCTCTCGGCCCAGATCGATGAGTCATTGAAGGCGCAAACAATGCTCGAAGGCCTGCAGAAAGAAACTGACAGACTCACGGAAGAAAAGGCAAGGGTGTTCAAAATAAAGGAAGAAAAGCACTCCTGGGACCTCTCCCTCCAGCAGGTAAAAAATGCGCTCGCCGATGCCGAGAAAAAATTTGCAGAACAACAGGGGAGACTGGAAAAGACCACAAAACTGGCAGGGGTGGAAAACGCCTCAGAAATTAATAACGCACTGGGCAAAATACATGAACTGCAAGCTGGCATCCCAGCACTCGAAGAAGAAATTGCCTCAATAAAAAAATCCATTTCAGATGCCGAGGGCAAAAAAGCAACAGCAAATGCAGAGATTGACCATCTTGAAAAGGAAATCCAGGTCCTTGGCGAAGGCAAGGCAGGAAAATGCCCCCTGTGCGGCCAGGAACTGCCTTCCGGAGGATCGACAAAGCTTGTTGAAGATAAGAGAGAAAAAATCGACAAATTCAAAACCAGCCTTCATGAAATAAACGGAAAAATCGACCCGATGAAACAGGCACTGACAAATGCGGAGCAAAAGCTTGACCTGGCAAAACAATCTGTGGCAAAAATACCACTCCTCGAACAGGCGATGTCAATTTTGGCAGAATCAGGGCAGATCTCACAAGAGCTTGAAGAAAAGCGCAGATCATTCGAAGAGGCCCAAAAAGGGTTTTTACTTTTTGAAGAAACAGATGGTCTGATCCTTAAACAGGAGGCCCAGATTCTGGTTCAGTATGAGCAAACCTCAAAACAGCTGGCACTGGCGACAGAGAAGGCCTCAAAAACCAGCTCCTTGAAAGAACAGGAGATTTCACTCCAGAAAGAGCTTATATCAAAATCCTTTGCAAAAGAAGAGCTTGAGCTGGTTGAAAAAACCAAAAAAGAAATTGAGGTCGAAGGATTTGACCAGATGGAGTTCTCACAGGCAAAAAAGGCGGTTTCGGAGCTAGAGCCTTTCGCCCAGCAAAAAACGGAACTTGAAGTGGCGAAAGCCAGCCTTGTGGGTGTAACCGAGCAATCCGAGACCGCAAAAAAAAGGTTTTCTTCAATAAACAATGACATTGCAGAATCCCAGAGATTGCTGCTTGAGCTTGGGGATGCAGAAAGGGAATATCAGGAGGCCGTTCAGAAAACAGGCGTCGAGGAGCAGAGGGAAAAACTGCTCCAGAAACAGAGGGATCAGGCATTCTCCGGCAGAAATGTGCTGGCCAAAACTCTGGAAGATGCAAAAAAGGCACTTGAAGAATCGTCACAAATCCAGGAGAAACTGGTGGCCCTTGAAAAAGACCAGAAGGTCTTTGAGCGGATAAAGGAAATGTTCGGGATTGACGGTATCCCCTCAAGGGTGCTCCAGGGGGTCGCTCCACAACTTGAAGAGATCGCAAATTCCGTGCTCCAGAGAATTTCACAGGGGCACACGGGATCAGAATCACTAAGGATGGAGATAAGACTGGAAAGGGAATCCAAAGACAAATCGCTCTCGACGCTTGATGTTATCCTAACGGATGGCCAGACAGCAAGACCATACGAGCTTTTTTCCGGAGGCGAGAGGTTCAGGGCCGATTTTGCAATCAGGCTTGCCCTTTCAAAACTCCTAGCGCAGAGGGCTGGTGCGAAGCTCCAGACGCTCGTTGTGGACGAAGGGTTTGGAACGCAGGACAGCGAGGGCATAAAGAGGCTGGTCGAGGCAATAAACGAGATGTCTTCAGATTTTGAGAAAATACTTGTAGTTTCACACGTTGAAGAGATGAGAAACAGTTTCGAGAGGAAAATACTCGTGACGCGTGATGATGACGGATCACACTTTGAGGTTGTTTAGCTCTATTCTTTCAGCAATTCTTGAAGCTCTTTGTTGTAGTCTTCATTAACCCAGTTTTTTGTGGTGCCTGCCTTGAAATCGACAAACAAAACAGCGTTTTTGAAAACAACTTTTGCTTTCACGGCATCTTTATAATCGGAGACAAATGAGCCCTGGACTGCCTGGGATGGACTGAGCCCGTATTGCGCGTCTTCAAAAGAGCTGTCCTGGGTGCCAAGCACCTTTCCTGAAGCGTCATACAAAACAACTGTCCATGAGAACGAGGCTATCATTTTGTCTGACATGTTCTGGACCTGCATGTTGAAAAGGCCAGACTCTTTGTCAGAGGCCTCAATCGAGAGGATTGCAACAGGCTTGGTTTTTTCATACTGGCTCTTTTGGGTCTCCTGGCCAGTTTGCGTGTTATCGGGGGTCGCCTGCCCGCAAGAGACAATAGACATAATTGCAACAACAAGAACCAGAACCCATGAAATCTTTCGCATGCTTTTTTTATAAAACCAAATGGATCAAAGTCAATGTTTATGTTCCAGGCAATAAAGAAGCCCCTCATTAAGAGGGGCTTCTTTTATCTGATGCTCATTTTCATTTTGTTTATTTGAGGTAGCAACCCGGGTCTTCCGCAAAATAATCACCGGTCTGTTCGTACGCTCTCCCGCGACAACCGGAACATGTCTTGTCATGCTCGCAATCCTTGCACTTGCCCTTCAGTTTTGACCTGTCACGAAGCTCCAACAGGATTGGTGATGTTTCCCAAATCTTCTTCAGGCTGTCATTTTTTACATTTCCAACAACGGTCTGGAGGAGCATGCACGGGATCACATCCCCATTTGGCAGAATGGTGACATATCCATTTGGCATACCCGCGGCGCAACCCCTGTTGTAGTATGGAATTCTCATCAGGTTTTCTTTTGGGAAATGTTTTGGCACAATACCAGCCGACTGGAGCGTGATTGGATACATCGTACAGCCAGGCGTCCTTATCACAATCGGGTAGTCTTCTTGTTTTCTGGCAAGCCACCCCATTATTTCTTTTCTTTCTTCTACGGAAAGTATTTCATCCGGAATTTCTTCCTTGACCCTCTGGACTTGCACAAGATCAAAAAGTTCAGCGGCAATTGCACCTGTCTCAACCGCCATATCCAGCAATCTAGGCAATTCTTTTATCGTGCCTTTGCGGATTGTTGCACCAAACTGGAAGGGAAGCCCTACTTCACGGCAGGCTTTTGCACCCTGCATGGCTTTCTCAAACGAGCCCTCCACGCCCCTGAACCAGTCATGGGTTTTTGCGTTTGCCCCATCAACCGATATCTGCGCAGCCATCACTCCACAATCTTTGAGCTTTTGCGCGACATTTCTGTCGATGAGGGTGGCATTCGTTCCGATGACTGTCCTGATTCCCCTTGAACTGGCATGTTTGGCCAGATCAAAGAAGTCTGCCCTCTTGAGAGGCTCTCCACCATCAAAAATAAGGAGTTTCGGTCCCCATGAAACTATTTCATCAAGGAGCCTGAAGGCCTGTTCTGTTGTCAGCTCGTCCTTTGGCACATTGTCGGATGACTCACTGTAGCAATGTTTACACCTGAGATTGCATTCCCTTGTTACGGAATATGAGACAAGAAAAGGCGGCATGATGCCATTGCCTTGCGGCATTCCACCCGGGTGGCCGCCTGGATGTCCATGTCCTTGCATATTTGCTGAATGTTCCATATCACTTTCCCCCTGTTGACAGGATATGGGACAAGCATAAGCCAGAAAAATTTTCAGATTAAGCCGGTCAACCTTAAATCAAGATTTTGCAGTTTTACCCTTCCTGGGTTTTTTCACTTCCTGAACTGCCTCGGCTTCTTTTTTCCAGATACTGTGGGGTTTTTTTGCCTTCTTTTCGTATTCCTCTACTGTCTCAAAAACCTTTCTTTGAGGTTTGACAATGTCCTGGGCCATGACCGCATCCATGAACTCGTCATTGATTTCTATCCTGACGTCTGCGATCTGTTTAAGGTCTTCGTGGCAGTTCGGGCCATGGAAAAGGTACGTTATTACACCCTCATACTTGGCCACCTCAATGGCAGGGATGAAATCTGAATCTCCAGCGATTATGCACGCATGGGTGATCAGCTTTTTCATTGAGAGCATGACCAGATCAACACCTATCAACAGGTCGACCCTCTTTTGCTCCAGGATCCGCTCGCCAGCTTGTGTGTAACCCCTAAATTCAAGCCTTCCTAGTCTCACTTCAAAATTGGGCTGGTATTCAAGATACTTGAAAAAAGACTGCTTCCTTGCAAATTCAAGCTTTTCCTCTTCAGTTGGACTTGCGCTCTGGTATGGAAGACAGTGGTAGTAATACGTTCTGAGCATGTCGAAATTGCCGGTCATCTTCTCCTGGAGCTTCAGGAAGTCTATTTTTCCTCTTCCAAGCGCCTTCTGCACTCTCTCAAAGTATCCCCCATCAATCAAATTGACACATCTAGCCAAAAAAACCTCCTTCATATAAAACCCCGACCTCGTTTATTCCCAACGCCGGGGGCCGTGTAATATGGCACACTTTAATAAACCCAAAAAATCTTTTAGTCAAGCGTCAGAGTTCCGCTTTGTTGGAACTTGGGTATTTTTTGTATATAAAATCATCATGAAAAAAATAACTTTGCTGGTTGCAGTGTGCCTTTCTATGTGCTTTTTCGCCTCCTGTGGTGGCAGCGCCACTTCGTCCGATGTCGATGTGTACATACGGCTGGACATGGCAAAGAGATTGCTTGAACTTGTAGATTTTAAATTTGGCAAAATGGCTCCGGATCAGGCCTGCATTGGTGTACTCTCAATACTCAAGGCCGATTATTCAAAAGTACCATCATCACTCTATGAGGACCTCCAAAAAACACTAAAGGACAAAGGTGGCCAGGATTTCAGGAAAGAGCTTGCTGAAGCTTTTGGTGATTATGAGGGACGAATCGGAAAAGTTAAGGATGCCATAGAAAAAGAAACGGCGATTGCAACGCTCACAAGCGCAAAAAGCTTCCTTGTTGCAAATGAAACACTCGGAATGGTCAAAGGTAACGGTATAGAAGAGGTCAACTGGATAATCCAGTACATAAAACATCTCCCGGAAGAGATAACAACAAAGCTGGCCGGCATAAAAGAGTTGCCCGAATATTATAAAGCAACAGACGAATTCATTGAAAAGTACAGGTAATTCCAGCTATCCAACCAATAAAAAAGCCCTCCTTTTAGGAGGGCTTTTTTATTGCGACAGGGTTTTTTATGGGTAAGAGATTGTTGCAGTACCAGTTTTTGAATCAAACGACATGGCCGCCTTGAGCGATTTACACAAGAAGGCAAGCGGGACGTGCATGATTCCTTGTGAAGCTTTTGGCACTATTTTGGGATTTGCATCAATTGGGACAAGTTTTCCATTAACTTTCGCTTTTGGATTACCAAGCCAGAACTCGACAGTATTTTTGCCAAGCCTGCATGTCAGTTTGCTTTCTTTTGGCAACCATGAGGCTGTCCCAAATAGGGGTTCCACAATATTTGCGGCATAGGCATACAGGACACCATCGAGTTTCACAACACCGAGTTCGGTTGGATAGGTGAAAGAATCTCTCTTGAAAGATTTTTGCCCCAGGACAAACACAAGCTTCTTTTTTGCAGAGGGCGATTCACCAAAACAAATTAGCTTGCCATCATTCCCAAAGACAAGTATTTTGCCGGAGGAGATCGCAGGGCTGGAACAATAGCCAAGACCGACAGGCAATGTCCAGATCGTTTTTCCATTTGCCGGATTGATGCACTGAAGAGATTTTGCATACCCCACGACAAGATAACCTTGGGAAAAATCACTGCCAGTGAGGGCTGGGTTGATGGGGACCAATGGATCATTTTTTTGGGCAATATTTTTTCTCCACACCTGGGCGCCAGTTTCCTCATCAAACCCGAAAATGGTCGGTTTCTCGCCAGAAAGAGCGATGATTTTGCCAGAGCCCATGAAAGGCATGGAACCAAAGGTGGGGAATTTTGTGTCGGCCTCTGAAGAGCCTGCAAATTTGAAATTCCTGAGGAGAGAGCCAGTTTTGGCATCAAAAATGGCCACAGATGAACCCTCACGCTCCGGCATTACGGTATAAAGCATGTCTTTGAAAACAACAGGCGCAAAATATTCACCATTTTGCGGTCTGGAAAGTGAAAACTTCTGGACATAATCGTAAGACCAGACCAGGCTGCCGTTTTTTGCCGAGAAGCAAGACAGGGACCATTTCCCATTCGGATCAACAAACCAGCAATAAACAAGCCCCTGCCCAATTGATGGAGAAAAGAAAGAGGCACCTGCAAAAGATTTTAACCAGACCTGTTTTCCATCGTAGGCATTAAGGCAATAGATTGTTCCCTGGAAAGTTCCATACAACTTACCTTCATAAACAACGTGGGAGGTTTGGGAGCCTTTTCCCTTTGCCGTCCAGATTGTTTTGCCATTTGCGCAGTTGAGGCAATAGAGATCTGTTGATGAAGATTTACCAGACACATACAGCCTGCTGTCGGAGACAGCCGGAGAGCTTATTGCGGTAAACGGGAGCGAAATTGAGAGCACTTTTTTACCATTGGTCATGTCAAAACCAGCCAGTGTCTTGCCGTATGCAACATACGCTTTCCCTTTGTAGACAACCGGTGCAAATGGAGACAGACCAGACGTCTGTGGCAGCTGCGCGCTCCAGATAACAGAGACATGTGGTTTATTTGGCGATGTGCCTTTTGGTGGGATGCCAACTTTTTTTTCGTTATATCTTGGCATGAGCCAGTTGTTGTCAATCGGTTTGTCGACAACCTTTGCCGCAACACTGACAACAACTGATCGAGAACTCCAGGAAATTTTTATGGTGCCATTTTTCTGGCCGGCTGACGCTAGCTTGATAGGAACGGTAGTAATATTAATAACAAGCCTTTTTTGTGGCTCAATCACAGCAGATTTGACAGAAAGTGTTGCCCAGTCAAACCCCTGTGAAAGCGCAACAGATACTTTTTCTGGCAGGCAATTTTTTATGGTGAAGGATGCCTGTGCAGCCTGGTATTTCGGTACTTCCCCAAAATCCAGCTTCGTTGGAGATATATAGAGTCCGCCTTCCGGCATCTGCCCAAAACACTCTATGTTATTTCCAGAACCGGCATAAATCCTTCCCAGAGTTGGGATTACAATAGACGGCAATTCCTGGGTTTTGATTCTGTAGCGCTCCATTCCGGAAAGCGCCCCCATTATACAAACCACGCTTGATCTTGTTGGCATTATGAGATAGTCACCAAAAACACTCATCGGGCTGATGTTTGTTTGTGTATCTCCTTTTGGAGCAGTATTTCTTATGTTTGTAAAATAGAATTTTGAACCATCGGTTTGCGACAGGGCATAAAGCACCTGGCCTTTTTCATCAAAGAGGTTTGCAATGATCTTTCCCTGCCAGAGAACAAACGAATCAAGGAAAGTTTTTTCAAATTTTTTCTCCCATTTCTTGTCGCCATTTTTGGAGTCAAGTGCAACAATCAGGGAATCGCCTCCGGATCGGGAAACAAAAACTGCGTCCTGCAAAACAGACAATGCCACCCTGTCTTTCTCGGAAACTTCGCCAAGTATTCCATTCGCAGTCCAGAGTTGTTCTCCTGTTGAAAGATCGATCGAATTGATAGAACCATCAGATACCACAGCAAAAACGCTATTTCCGTTTGAAGCAAGCCTGGACAACGGTGGATAATCAAGTTCAAATGAGAATTTTTTCTTACCGGTTGCAGCATCCAGTGCCAAAATAGTTTGCCCATAAAGAAAAACAACTTTTCCACCAACAAATAGCGGATCTGACTCTACCTGGTCCTCAATAGTAAATTCCCAAACTGGTTTCCTTTTGACAGTGTCAAAACAGGTAAGGCTGCTCGTATAGGAAATGTCATAGGAAATGAAATAGAGCATCTTTCCAGAGAGGCATGGCCTTGATATATATGCTTTTGGACCTTGTCCCCAGAGGTAACCCCCCGTTGCATAGTCATAGCACCTCAGCTCGTAGTAACCACCAATATCGGGGTCTCTTGATACAGTATAAAGTGTCTTCGAATCTGATATAACAGAAAAAAAGGCTTTATCATTGACTCCCTGCCAGAGCTGGCCAAGTGAAGTTGCAGATGGGCCACAAGAAGCGTTTGCTGATCCGGTTCTCCCCGGATCTCCCCCATCAATTGCCCAAAAACTTGCAGGTGCAGCAGAAATGTCATCAGGACAACTAATTTTTGATATGCCATGCGAAGTCAACGCCAAAAATGCAACCAATATTACAGCAGCAAAACTTCTCCCATATTTTCTCATCAATACCAAGGATAGCTGTTTGTGGCGCATTGTCCAGAAATCATCAAAAAGGCGGCATGTATGCCGCCTTTTTTTGTTATTGAGCTTTTATTAATTTACGGAGCGCTTTCGCCCTTGAACTGTTTCCAGACACCTGAAAACTCTAGAACTGTCTTCTCTATGATCGATTCCCACTGGGCATCCGTAAAATTGATGCCACAAGATTTTGCCCAATCCTTCAATTTTTTCTGCGCCTCGTCAAACTTCTCCTTTGAGCTCCACCCAAGCCTGTCAGCCATCTGCTCAACGCCTGTTGCAACCACCTCGGCCATCTCGAGTGCCCTGTCGAGCTTCTCTTTTCCAAGCTTTGACATGAGATATAGCCTCAGCTTGACTGCAAACCATCCAAGGATGGTACACAAAATAGCCACCAATGTTGTCACCACCGCTTCATTCCCCAAAATCTCCCAGATCGTCTCCATGTTTCCCTCCTATCGAACCAGCTGTGTTACAAAATAAACTGCTGTCCCGGTAATCACTGTTGCAATGAGTCCCATGATCCAGCCAACAGTCCTGGAAAGTGACGCCTGGTCTCTTTTGACGCCCTCGATTCCGGTCTGTACCGGACATTTTGAAGGGTCATGGGTGTCCACCTCCAGTTTCGAAGTTCTTTTGTCCAGCCACTCAAGACTCACAAGCGCCCTCTCGCACAAAACTGACAGCCCGGACAGTTTGTCCCAGATTGCGTCCAGCTTTCCTTCTATTCTCTCCTCAAGGTTTCCGTTCTCTTCCAATATCAACCCCCTTCTTCATTAGGAAGCAGGCAAATGTCATATTGGCAAAGTTTGGACCAAAAAAAGTGATCGGGTTTTCAAAATCTGTGTCGTTGCCCTGGAATGGCGGGCCAGCTCCCGATAAAATTACATCGCACACCAGAAAATTGGTTCAAAAAACAGCTGAAATCATGACATTTTCTGATGAAACATTCCCATCTACAGCCTGATTGCTAGATGAATCCTAAAGACTTTTTCAATATAATCGTTACATCCAATATAAAAGTCTCATAAATGAAGAAGAAAAATGTAAAAACAGACCCAAAAGGGATATAACAGATATGTGGTGGCAATGACCCAGGCAATAATGCTCACGACCTTCGTCGGCATCCTGATGATACTTGGGTATATCTAAGTATCGCAATTGGCTTTATGACACAAAACACACATAAGTAATAAGCAAACTGCATAGTTGACATTTAGTGTAAAATCAAGTTGGAGGTAGAAAGTGTCAAAATCAATTCCAAAAGTAGGAGATATTTTCGAAGTTGGAGATATTTGTCCTATAGGAGGTGTTTATCAACATTCGTGTGGTAAGATGGAAGCTATTGAAAAGGGAACAACATTCCCTCAACATACATTTGAGGCATTTCATAATGAGTTATCATTTATCTGTAGTAAACCCGACGGTAAATGGATTCTAATCAAAATATGGGGAGTTTAAACACATCTTCTTACATTATACCAAGAAATCAGTCTTGCTGAGACTATAGTAAAGGTTTGCCTTTGAGGCAACAAACTCAATAACAGAATAATCGGGGTCATTTACCCCCAGCTTGTAATATCTCTCAAAGCCATCGACCCAAAAACGCTTTCTTGACTCCTCGTCCTGCAAAACTCTGGCAGTGCCAACAAGGAGGAGGCCAACAAATCTCTCCTGGTCAAAAAAATAAACACTGGCACGCCCATCCTTCAGGATATGCGTAACCCTTTTTGAGGATGTGTTTGTGCTGAAATAGATTTTCTTCAAGCCTTCAGGAGCAATATTAAACATCATCTTCGTCCATGGGTGCCCATCGTCACCAATTGTTGAAAGGAGAGCAAATCTGGAGCTTTTCACAAGCTCTGAACCAATCCTTAATGCCTCTTTCTCGTCCATTATTTCACCTATTTCGCAGAAACTGATGCAACAAAGTCAGAAAGTTGCTTCGGAACACCCTTGTCAGATGTAAAAATTGCCTGGTAAGACCTGTCTCCAACCAGAAAAACAAGCAGTTTGTCCTTGCTGGTTTTATCACCCAGAGATGTCATCACACACTCATGCTTCCCGATTTTTATGTCTTCCTGTTTTCCTTTGAAATCCAGCGCCTTTGCAATCTCGCCAGCAACAGTTTTCAGGTTTTTGCCAGAAGAGTAGAGCATTCCAAACCTTATCGGTTCCGTCAGCTTGCCGTCATCCGGCCAGATGACCATCGAATTTCTCTCGGTCTTGTCGACAAAATATCCATCTGGGACAGCAAAATTGATTGATTCATCAAGGTTGTTTGTCGCGATATTGAGGTCATAGGTGCCGTTTTGCAGGAGTTTTATGACATCCTGGATCTTTTCATTGTCCTTGTAGGTGGTGTAGTAGACGATAAACGGCTCCTTGAAGGATTGGAATATCAGCTTGTGGACTGCATTTTCGCCATAGTTGATGACCTGGTAGAACGTCGGGTTCTTCTCGCTAGTGTTCTCGTTCATCACGATGCCCTTGAACACCCCCTCCATCTTGACCACTTCGTCATTCTTGTCTTTTGTCATCATCTGCGCGAGCTTCTTCTGGTCCTGGAAAATGAGTGTCTCGGTTTTCTTTCCAGCGCTCTTGAAAACGTAGCGCCCCTTTTTCCAGTCGGTCTTGGCGTCATCCATCACCATATACGCAGGGACAGATACTTCACACGGTCTTATAATGTAGGCATGTGTGGCAACTTTTTTTATCTTGACGGTCTTTGCAATCTCAAAGAATCTGTCCGCAGGCAGATCATCTGATATTGCGCCAGTAATCATCACAAGAAAATTCGTCCATGTCCAGACCACAACCTGGTATTTCGTGCCAGTGGTGGTGTTTTTGCTTATGAAACGGCAATATTGCTGACCAGACGGATTGATGGCCTCGAAATTCTCAAAATCGGTCGAGGAATCCCAAAGATCGACCATCCTGAGCTGGGTGGCAAGCGAAACACCAACCGGTATCGTGGAGGCCGTTATTTTGAACTTGAACTTGCCCGTTTTTGCAAATTCCACTTTTGGGCCGTCATCCTTTGGCTCCCAGTCGCCAGGAACTGTGGCAACAAAAAGTTTTCCTTCAAACGGCTTGTCCTCCACTGGCTTCGGAATCGTCGAAAGAACAACAAAAACAACAATCATAGCAACCACACCAATAACAATGATTGGAAGGACAATCTTCAAAAATGGGGATGGCTTTTTTGGCCCGGCTGGTGGCTGCTGGGGAAGCGGGGCCTGTGGCTGGTCGCCAGTTTTTTTCTCTGCCTGTCTGGACCTTTTATATTCATCCGGAATTTCGATTGGCTTGTCAAAATCCTTCGAGCGTCTGAAAAACAGCACCCTGTTGTTTGGCGCAAAGGCAAAAACCGGCCTGGCAAGAAGCGCCAGCACAAAAGCGGCAGACAAAATGGCAACACATGTTCCGAGCATCACTGTCCTCTTTTTCTATAACGAGTCTTGAAAAGATTTTAGGGCAAGGGGGCAGAATGTAAAGCCGAAAAAGGCTCGAGAATTAATACGACGACCACAAACCAAGAAATAGGTATGATTAATTTTTCTTGAAATAACTTTCTGCTAGTGCCCATGCTCCATCATATTTCTCCATAAGATGAGGTTTGAGCACATTCATTTTTTTCTTAACAATCTCTTTTGAGTTTTCACAAATATTCTTGTTCACCACAAAAACAATAGTTGCTGTTAACTCAAGGGTCTGATAATCCTTTTTAGCCAACTTTTCTACAATTTCTTTTAGTTCTTCTTCTTCAATGCCAAAAAGAGATTCATAGTCTGGCAACTTTTCTCTTGTTGAGTCTTCAAGTTCTGACGAATATGTCCAAGGGTACTCATTGCCAACTGGCTCATTCTCAATTATAAAACTAGTTTCTTTTGCCAAATATGTCGCATCAATACCCACATTCTTATCAAAAGGTCCGTATGTATAATAATCAAATTCATAAGTGAAAGTTTTTTTATTTCTTGCTTTCGCATACTGTTGAACAAGAAAAACTATTTTTTGTAGCTTGATTCGGCCAGCAATTTGTTTCTCTGGTGCAATATCAATAAGCCTCAAAAGCCTGACTTTGTTATTTATCAGTTTTTCGTTGTTCATAGTTGGCTATTAGTCTACTGACATCTTGGTCTATAAACAAGTATTGCTTTTCCTCGTTGGCTATAGGCTGTTTTGCTATATCAGAAAGTTCGGCCAAATTTTGAATTTTTCCATCTTTTGAACGAATATAAATATAATTCTGCGCCTCCTGTATTAAATCCTGTATTAAAGCTTCCCGTTCTTTGTGTTCAGAACTGTTATCATGCATAAAATCTTTTAGGTGATAATAATTATCTTTATTAAAAATATATTGTTCCCTATTTTGAGATTTATGCTCAAAAATAAAACTATCGAAATCACGGTTCGCATACACATCGTTACGAGTTTTTATTAAATCAAAACTTCTTTTCTTTTCACAGTATTCTGAATCAGAATCTTTATTTTTCTCCGATGATATTTTACTCATAAGTTTAGGTATTTTTCTGCATAAAAAACGCTTGCATAAATATCCAGAAATATTATTTTCGTCATTCGCCTGGTCATTGATTTTAGCAATAACTGTAAAATCGTCCTCTCGCAAGAAAGCTTTTAGATCAAACTCACTTTTACAATCTTCAATTCTTCTAATATCTTCTGTGGTCCCTTGACTGGTCATATTATTCTCAAACTCTCTTATTTTTTCCATTACTCTAATGAGGAAAATTTCAGAAGACAGGCAAGCCTTATGATTAATTGTTTGTTTGTAATGTATCCATCGAGACATCAAAAAATGCTCTATTGCTGATATTGCATTTTCTAAAAATACGATTTTATGGGCATTATTTAATACAGGTATTTTATCTAATGTTATACATTTTAATATGTAATCGGAATCGATTCTTATTGGAGTCCCACAAAAATAATTATCCCTAAGGATATAATCAATTCTGTCACAATCCAACTGGCTTGAAATAAGGTCCTTAAAAATAGCTATTTGATTAGTGGAATCATCATAAACTTCTGGTACATATTGTTTCTCCTTCAAAAGAGATGCCATATCGTCAATGGCAGATGATGGTAATTGTCCTTTTTTCATCGCATCATCAAGTACTTGATGAGTTTCACTATTTGTATCCCTAATGATAGCTATTGAATTATCCTCATGATTTTGTTTGTAATAATCTTCAAGTGTGTGACTAAAAGGAGTATGACCTATATCATGTAGCAAACCAGCGCAAGTCAAAGCTAATACGACTTGATCCTGATTATATGTTTCTAGTAAGCCTTCATCTTGAAGGGATTCAAAAATATTCTTACCATTTTCATCCTTTTGGTTTAATAGATAAGTAGCCGCTTTTTCTACAAGGTAAGCTACACCAATACTATGAGAAAATCTTGTATGGACAGCACAGGGATAGACAAATTCGACTGTACCTAATTGCCTTATTCTTCTTAAGCGCTGGAATTCCCTGGTTTCTATAAGCTGATGAATCAAACCATTTTTAGGAAACTCTATTATCCCATGTATTGGATCATTTATTCTGAATTTTTTCCCATTTTCGTTCAATCCCATGCCAAGATAAAATAACTAAATAATAGGGATTTGTAAATATGTAATGGAAGTGCATACAGCCTCTGGGGTTGCCAAAAATAAAGCCGGTATTATCATCTTGGCATGACAGGAAATCTATTTCTGGACATTCTGGCGTGGGTCGGGATTATTTTCGGGTGCTTCCTCTTCTTTTTTCTCGTTATCCTCAAGATAGTCAGGCACTATGTCCATTTTCCAGCACCGGCTTTTGTCACGGTCTTCATAGCTTCAAGGCTCAGGAACATCTCCCAGCCACCAGATCTTGTGGCCTCGTGGCTTGGGCTCGAAAAGGGCATGAAGGCGCTGGAAATCGGCCCCGGATATGGGACTTTCACCGTTCCGGCATCAAAGATTGTTGGTGAAAGCGGTAAAATCCATGCGCTGGACATCCAGCCAAAGGTGATCAAAAATCTGACCGCAAAGATCGAAAAACTCGGAATTAAAAACATCTTTCCGATTGTTGGCGATGCCTATAAACTCCCATTTGGCGACAAAATTTTTGACATTGTGTTCATGGTTGCTGTGCTGGAGGAAATCCCGGACAGGCAAAGGGCACTTGCCGAGTGCAAAAGAGTGTTGAAAGATGGCGGTCTGCTCTGCGTTGGCGAGCTCTTCCCCGACCCTGATTACCCACTGATGAAAACAGTCATAAAAGAATGCGGGAAGGCCGGCTTTGTTTTTGAGAAGAAATTTGGCTCATGGTGGCACTATCTGGTGAGGTTCAAAAAATAATACTCTGACGCTCCAGGGAACAACTCTGTCACCCTCCCGTGTACTGTAGGTGTAAGGGAAAGCCGAGAGGGGGATTTTATGCAAAAGAAGCTTGTGGTTCTGGGCGTGGTGACACTAGTGGCCATACTTTGTGCTTCATGTGGCAGCGGGTGGATCAACAACGGGACCTATCTTGAGAAATCCACGGAAGAGCTCCAGCCAGCAAAAACCGGCTGGATTGCAACACCAAAAGAAGACCTGAACAACAAACTGGAAAAGGGCCAGCCAATGGACAAGGATTTTGTGCCGTGGGAGGCAGAAGAATTTGACGGCTCGGGCCAGCTAGGCAAAAAGTGGAACATCAAACTAAAAGACAAAACAATTCCTAGCTTCTTCTTGGACCTGAAGGCGCTTAAACAAGGCTGGATGGTTTCCACTCCCATAGATGCTTTTGATGGTTACAAACCCTTTCTTGGAATGATCGATCCTGAAACCGGAAAAATCAAAAAGATTAAGGATAAGTATTATAAAATGGGGCCAACTAATGGAGAGTATGTCATTGTGAATGGTCCCCTGGGCTCTCTTTCGGCAGATTCATGCTGGAAAATATATGGTAGCAAGGTATTATGGTCAAGTTCATCAACTTCAATTATACCAGAATATTATTTTGTGTCTGGAAAGCTTATCAAAACAGGCATTCTTGCTGAATCAATAAATAAAGAAAATGATATTCGTAGCATAAATAGTATTGATCCCTGGACTGGTGAAGTTCTTTGGGAGATTATAAATCCGCTTTACGATCTGCACTATGCCAAAACAAGCGACAAGTACGCTTTTACAAAATTAAATGACAGCAAAAATAAAATGTCCTATTTAGTCAGGATTGACCCGGAAACAGGAAAGGTGGATGAGGTAAAATTGCCATATTACCAAATACACGGAATTGAGCCGATCGGGAAAAATATTTGGATTTCATCGTCAGAAGGACACCTGGCCATGATTGATGAAGAGAGCATGAAAACAGCCACAAGTGTAAAAATAGGTATGAGTGGCACTCTTTACTCAATTGGCGGTTACATTTTGGTGAGTAGCAATATAACCAAAGAATCGGTTCTTTATGACCCTGAATCCGGAAAAAGCATGACCATAAATGCTCAAAGCGCCAATGTTATAAACGGCACATTGGTTCTGGAAGAAAAAGACAAAATAAGAGGTGCGGACCCAAAAACGCTGGCAACCACATGGTGGATAGACAAAAAGGATTTGGGGACTGAAACATCAGTTGTCTGGCTCGACTGGCGCGGTGTTGTTGTACAATCAAAAGGAAGTATGGCCTGTTTTACAATGCCAGGCAAATAAATAAGGCCTGCCTTCCGGCAGGCCTTTGAATACATCTTTTCAGTCAATCAGGCAATTTCGTTGTAATAATTCTGAAGAACCGCAATACCTATTGGACCAAGAAGGAGAAGAAGAATAAAAGCTATAACGTCAGTACATTTTCCACTTGTGACCTTCTCTACACCCTGAGAATACTTCCACATCCACCAGATATTTACAAATGGGATGATGATAAGCCAAGTGGTTGGGATGTCTGCACCCTTGTCAACCATTTCATGTTTTGTCTTCCAGAGCCACCAGATGCAATAAATGCCAAATGTAATTATTGAAAAAACAAATACAAGAATTGGATTGCGCTTTTCCATTTTTAACACTACTTTCATTCAAGATATTACCATATACAGGCGCTGTTTTTGTCAAACACAGCCCCTCTAAACCATCGATTGGAAAGAGCCATCAGAGTTTGTACTTGATGTTTTCCAGTATAGTCCTTACATCCGGATCACCTGCATGGTCTCTGCCCTGGACTGTTATCGTTATCATCGTGTTGTTTATTTTTGCGGCATACTGGGTTTGCGGCAGTCCATATACATAGCTGGTTGTCTGATACTGGGTGCCACCGTGGGTCTCCGGTTTCATTGGGGTGGGATTATACTGGGGGAAATTGTTAATAAAAGCACCCAGATACTGTTCTGGTGTTTGCGAGTTGTCAAACTGGAACTTGAGCATCACATAAAATTCCTTGCCTTTTCTTTTCATATTGAAAAATCCTGCACCCATATCCGGTTTTATGCCTGCCATGTCATCTGTATAGCTCCACCCTTCAGGGATGAAAATTTCGATTTTTTCTCCGGTATATAAAAAACCATCTGCGGCTGAATGATTGTTGTTCTCCTGTCCTGCTGATTTATCGGTATTTACAGGTTCACTTGATGGATTTCCACCACAAGATGCCATCAGGATACCAGAAAAAACAATAAGGAGTAGCGCGAGATATTTCTTCATGTTAAAAACCTCCTATTTTTTGGAATGAAACAATTTTATCTGTTTCAATGAAAGTCATAAGGTGTATTTTTTAATAAATATTAATTAATTTTATTATTTCCCAATCCAGTCCGGAAAATAAATCAGTTGGTTTCTCCAATGTATCAATGGCAAAAAATTATTTTGACAAAAATATTTTTGATCAAAGCTTTGATTGTTTTTTGTTTTGTCTGAAAATAAAAAACCGCCCTATCGGGCGGAATTTTTATCGCGACAGAAAGAAAACTAGATAGTGACAGAATCAACGCGACCATTACAGTCGCGAAGTTGTAATCTTTTATGGATAGCCCCGAAGGGCCATCAGCTCCTTAGAAAGGAGGTGATCCAGGCGCACGTTCTCGTACACCTGCCTTGTTACGACTTCACCCTCCTTACCGAGCACACCTTCGGCGGTCCTCTCCTTGCGGTTGAGGTTGCCGACTTCGGGTGCACACGACTCGGGTGGTGTGACGGGCGGTGTGTACAAGGCCCGGGAACGTATTCAACGCAGTATAGCTGACCTGCGTTTACTAGCAACTCCATCTTCACGAGGGCGGGTTGCAGCCCTCGATCTGTACTGGGGCAGGGTTTGAGGATTGGCTCAGAGTTACCTCGTCGCATCCTGCTGTCCCTACCATTGTCGCATGTGTGTAGCCCTGGACATAAGGGGCGTGAGGATTTGACGTCATCCCCACCTTCCTCTAGTTTATCACTAGCGGTCCCACTAGAGTGCCCGGCCGAACCGGTGGCAACTAGTGGCAGGGGTTGCGCTCGTTTAAGGACTTAACCTTACATCTCACGACACGAGCTGACGACAACCATGCACCACCTGCATAGCGGTTGTTGTATTGCTACAACAAGGGCAGTACTTTCATACTGCTTTCCACTACATGTCAAGCCCAGGTAAGGTTCTTCGTGTAGCATCGAATTAAACCACATGCCTCGCTGCTTGTGCGGGCCCCCGTCAATTCCTTTGAGTTTCAACCTTGCGGCCGTAGTCCCCAGGTGGAATACTTAATGCGTTAGCTTCGGCGATAAAGAGTATGTACTCCCTATTACCAAGTATTCATCGTTTAGGGCTAGGACTACCAGGGTATCTAATCCTGTTTGCTCCCCTAGCTTTCGTCCATGAGCGTCAGTTATAGACTCGGAAGCCGTCTTCACCACAGGTGTTCCTCCTGATATCTACGGATTTTACCTCTCCACCAGGAATTCCACTTCCGTCTTCTACACTCTATCTTGCCAGTCTTAGGAGCAGCCTCAAAGTTGGGCTTTGAGATTTAACTCTTAACTTAACAAGACGCCTGCGGACCCTTTACACCCAGTAATTCCGGATAACGCTCGCCGCCTACGTATTACCGCAGCTGCTGGCACGTAGTTTGCTGCGGCTTATTCGCCAGGTACCGTCAAACGCTATTGATATTGTCTCCAGCGTATTCTTCCCTGGCAAAAGGGCTTTACAATCCTAAGATCTTCGTCGCCCACGCGGTGTCGCTCGGTCACGCTTTCGCGCATTGGCCGAATATTCCCGACTGCTGCCTCCCGTAGGAGTCTGGGCCGTGTCGCAGTCCCAATGTGGCTGACCGTCCTCTCAGACCAGCTACCCGTCGTAGCCTTGGTAAGCCGTTACCTCACCAACTAGCTGATAGGAAATAAGCCCGTCCAAAAGTGATAGCTTGCGCCATCTTTCTTCCCCTCCAGCGCACCGGAAGGGACATTATCGGGTATTATTCCATCTTTCGATGGGGTATCCCCGTCTTAAGGGTTGGTTACCTATTTATTACTCACCCATTTGCCACTAGACGTATTGCTACGCCTCGTTCGACATGCATGTATAAGGCACACCGCCAGCGTTCATCCTGAGCCAGGATCAAACTCTTCGAGCAACTTATGTGCTGACATCGAAGATGTCTTTAACACACCAATTATTTTTCGAATTGAAGGGTTCCATCACTATCTAGTTTTCAAACTGCCGCTCGCAAAAGGCCTCGGGGTTCCCCCCTTCGCCGCTTGCTCGTATCAGGTTAGCAGATTCAGGTCACTCTGTCAAGAGGCACTTCATCGCCAACGAGTTTGTAAGTCTACTGAAAACGGGAAGGATGTCAACAAGGTATATTAAAGGGCCATAAATTGGCAAATAATATTGCGCCAGACTTATATTTCTTATATACAATCCTCCATCCATTGGTTAAGGGGGAAAAGGACATGTATTTCATCAAAACATAAAAACACCGCTCAAATCAGTGTTTTTATCTTTGGTTGTACTTAACTGTGGAAATGTTATATTGTTATTGCAAAATATTCGCAATATATGAAAGAGGTAGATCAAATGGAATCTGGAACAAACTCACCAAGGCCACTGACAACCTTCAGGCCAGGTGATGAAATAGAGATATCAAGCATCCCGGGGTGCAGCATGCGCAAGAGGCTCGCAGATCTTGGCATTACAGCAGGTGCTTGCATCAAGGTCCTAAGATCTGACTTCTCTGGTCCCGTACTTATATTGGTAAAATGTGTCAGATTGGCCATAGGAAGGGGCATGGCCTCGAAGATCATCTGTCAGAAAACATCAGGATGCCAACTCTCATGAAGTTTAAACTGGTATTCAGGTTTATTTGCCACTTGTTTGCCACCTTAACTGCCCATCTTACGCTAGTCCCTTGCTCGAATGTCTAACCGGAGTATTTTTGATCTGATGAAAAACACAACCGAAAAACAAAACACAAGTATAAACTCCAGAGATATACAAAAAATGGAATTCAGACTCTCCGGCCTCTCCTGCCCGGACTGTGCGAAAGGTCTTGAGAAAACCATTTCCAGAATAGATGGCGTCAAATCATGCAGACTTGTTTTCTCGGCTTCAAAAATAATAGTTGAGGGAACTATGTCCCGTGAAGCGGTCGCAAAGGTCATCAAAGACATGGGCTATGAAATTGTAGAGGAAGGAAAAATCTTAAATGTTCCCAAAAAAAACAAAAGATACAAAGGTTTTATCGGATTTATCCAGTTTCTCCTTGGGGACCGCGATACAATACTGGCGCTGATCGGGTTTGTTCTCGTCTTTCCAGGACTCGTCTTTGACGAGTTGTTTCCTTTCCTGGGCATCAGCACACCGGTTTTCGAGTACATGGCCATAGCGGCCCTGGTCGTTGCGGGCTACCCGGTGTTTATCTCGGCATTCAAAAACCTCTTTACAAATCACGAAATAACAATGAACCTGCTGATGGTTATTGCAGGTGTTGGCGGTGTTGTGATCGGCGCATACACCGAAGCCGGGTTGGTAATGGTCCTTTTCATGATCGGCGAGGCACTCGAAGGCTACACCATGGAGCAATCAAGAGATGCGATCAGGAAGCTGATGGAAGTTGCTCCAAACGACGCTCTCGTGTTAAGGCCATGCATCGATTGCGAAGAGCACATCGGGAAAGATGGCTATAATGGCGGCCCATGCCCGTTCTGTGGCCCTGAAGAAAAAAGGGTGCCAGTTGAAGAGCTTGTTGTTGGTGACAGGATTATAGTAAAACCTGGCGAGAAGATTCCCATGGATGGCATCGTTATATCGGGGAGCTCGTCAGTTGACCAGGCACCGATAACAGGTGAAAGCATCCCGGTTTACAAGTGTGAGGAAGACCATGTGTTTGCAGGAAGCATCAATGGTGAAGGCGCCTTGACGATCGAAGTCACAAACATCTCGTCTGACAACACGATTAGCAGGATGATCAGACTTGTTGAAGAAGCTCAGGAGAGAAAGGCGCCCGCCGAAAGATTTGTAGACAGGTTCGCAAAGTACTACACTCCGGTCGTCATTGTGATGGCAATACTGGTTGCTTCTGTGCCGCCAATATTTTTTGGTGCACCGTTTCTTAACCTGGCCAATGGCACTCAAGGCTGGCTCTACAGGGCACTGGAGCTGCTCGTTGTTGCCTGCCCCTGCTCGCTGGTCATAAGTGTTCCGGTAACAATCGTCAGCGCGATAAGTAATGCGGCCAGGAATGGAGTTTTGATAAAAGGCGGGGCCTATCTTGAAGAACTCTCCAGGACAAAAATAATTGCATTTGACAAAACCGGAACTCTGACAGAAGGCAAGCCAAGGGTCATAAAAGTAAAATCTGAAAATTGTCCGAGTTGCGAGAATGGTGATTGCAAGCATTGCAACGATTTGCTTGCAATTGCATCATCAGTCGAAAGCCGGAGTGAACACCCACTGGCACAGGCAATCCTGGAAGAAGCCAGGGCAAGGGGCATCCATGCCCATTACAAGCCAGCAGAAAACGTAATGGCCCTGAGCGGAAAGGGCGTCGGTGGAAAGGTCAATGGCGACAGCGTTTTTGTAGGCAGCCATTCATTTTTTGACAGCAATATTCCGCATGATCCCCAAACCTGTGAAGAAATCAATCTGGCAACAATCCAGGGTTATACGCCGCTTCTTGTCAGCATCGAGGGAAAGTATTCCGGGTTCATAACTGTTGCGGACACGGTCCGTGATACCAGCAAGGTGGCAGTCGACAGACTAAAAAAGATGGGCATCGAGAATCTCGTCATGCTCACTGGTGATGCAAAGGCGACAGCAAAACTGATTGCAGACCAGGTGGGTATAGAAAAGGTATATCCAGAGCTTCTCCCAGAGAAAAAGCTTGACGCAATAAAAGATCTGATGGGCTCAGAAAAACATGTCGCCATGGTTGGTGATGGAATAAATGACGCCCCTGCGCTTGCAGAGTCATCAGTCGGCATTGCAATGGGAAACACAGGAACAGGGCAGGCGATGGAAACAGCCGATGTTGTGCTTATGAGTGGTGATTTGAGCAAGCTCCCGTTTACTCTCCGCATTTCCAGGTACGCCATGAGGACCATCTACCAGAACATAGCCTTTTCGCTTGCAGTAAAGGCAAGCTTCTTTGTCGTTGTACTGCTCGGTTTCGGAACCATGTGGCTTGCCGTGCTGGCCGATGTTGGAGTGACATTCCTTGTTTCCCTTAACGGCATGCGGCTACTCAGGTTCAGGGACAGATAAGGAAGAGAGATTTGGCAAACAGCGACCTGACAATTGCACTGGCCGGAAACCCGAACACGGGCAAAACATCTGTTTTCAACGCATTGACAGGCTCAACTCAGGCCGTTGGGAACTGGCCGGGTGTAACTGTAGAAAAAAAGACCGGCAGGATGTTCGCAGATGATGTACAGGCTGAAATAGTCGACTTGCCAGGAACATACTCATTATCTGCATTCACAGAGGACGAAATCGTTGCCAGGGACTTTCTGGTCAAAAATACGCCCGATGTCGCAATCAACGTTGTCGATTCAACAACCCTCGAACACAGTTTTTTCCTGACGCTCCAGCTCATAGAGCTTGAGGTGCCACTCGTTATAGCACTCAATATGCAGGATGAAGCACAAAAAAAGGGCATAAAGATCGACTCCGTAAAACTGTCCAGAATACTTGGCGTGCCTGTTGTGGAGACAGTAGGTTCCACCGGGCGGGGCATGGCAGAATTAAAAAAAACCGCGATTCAAGTTGGCAAATCAAAACAAAAAAGCCACTACAAAGTTGATTTCGGGACAGACATAGAGTCCTCGGCCAGGAAAATAGAGTGCGCCATAAGCTCGGATGAAGTGGCAAAAACAAGCTACAAAACACACTTTTTTGCCCACAAGCTGCTGGAGAAGGACCCACAGGTAGAACATGAGCTGGATTCTATAGCACACAGCGAAAAAGTACACGAGACTGTGGGCATGGAAATAAAGAAACTCGCAAAGATATATGGTGATGACATTGAGACCCTCGTTGCCGACAGAAGGTATGCTGCAGCAAACGGGCTGGCAAAAATGGTCACCATCTCTTCGCCCCAAGGGAAGGCGGAGGTCACCGACGCCATTGATTCCGTTCTGATCAACAAATTCTTTGGCATTATCTTCTTTCTTGTGATCTTGTGGGGTATTTTCCAACTGACTTTCTTCCTGGGAAATCCCATCGGAGAGCTGATTGGCACTGGCCTGGACAGACTTGGGACATGGATCAAACAAGCCTTGCAAGCCTTGCCATGGCTTGGCGGGATGCTCCACGATGCGATAATAAATGGTGTTGGCGGAGTACTTGCCCTCTTCCCCAACATCTTCATCCTGTTTGTCTTTTTAAGTGCGCTTGAAGACTCCGGCTACATGGCAAGGATAGCCTTCGTAATGGATGGGCTTATGTCGCGAATAGGACTCTCCGGGAAGGCATTTGTGCCCTTCGTGATAGGGTTTGGATGCTCAGTGCCGGCGGTCATGGCAACAAGGACGCTGGAGAGCAAAAGGGACAGAATAATAACAATCCTGTCAGCGCCACTCGTGACCTGTTCCGCAAGGATGGAAGTGCTTGTTTTTGTTGCCGGTGCATTTTTTGGAGCAAGCGCAGGCAATTTTGTCTGGGCCGTAGTTGCCCTCAGCCTGGCACTGTCTGTTGGGACAGCAAAGCTCTTTGGACTGGTGCTGTTCAAAAACCAGCCGCCAACACCACTCCTCATTGAGTTGCCTCCGTATAGGGTGCCGACCATAAGGAGTGTCCTGATCCACACCTGGGACAGGGCAAAACACTTCATCAAAAAAGCTGGCGGGGTTATTCTCATTGGATCGCTGGTTTTCTGGGTTGCATCAAGCATCCCCTGGGGTGCCAGGCTTGAGGACACCATAATAGGACAGATTGGCCACTTCATTTCATTTGTTTTTACGCCACTTGGCCTCGATTGGCACGCATCTGTTGCACTTCTTTTCGGGATTGTGGCAAAAGAGGTTGTTATAGCAGTCTTTGGACAACTTGGTGACGGGAGCCACGATAATATAAGCAAGTGGTACTCTGCATCGTCAGCACTTGGGCTTATGGTGTTTCTTAACCTCTACACGCCATGTCTTGCAACCATAGCGGCAACCAAGGCAGAGGCAGGGTGGAAATGGGCCACATTTCAGATTGCATACAGCCTTGCGCTGGCATGGATTATGGCATTCCTGACAGTCAAGGTTTCTGCGATATTCTTGTAGAAGACCAGATTGACCCCGGATAAGGTTTGACTAACCCCCCGCTAATGCAATAAGGGTTACCGCTTTACGCCAAGCAAGAAATACATTCTGTCATCATCGACAATTTTTGACACTTCAAGCAAATTTTTCCTCATCACATCGGCAAGCTTGGCACCCTCTGGCAGATAGTCCCCACCAATCTCTGGGCCGGCACCAGCATGTATGCGGTTGATCTCGTCACGAGGCTGGGAATGGCAGATGGCCAGTCTCCCGCCTTTTTTCAAAAGTCTTGCAAAACTCGCAACAGCTTTTTTACCATCATCAAAATGTGGAAAAACTGAGTAACAGACAACGACATCAAACAGATCATCACCAGGGACCTCTATGGCATCTGCACAGACAAATTTGAGGTTTTTGTGGGAGAATTTTCTGCTTGCCACTTCGAGCATCTTCTCCGCTATGTCATATGCCTCCAGAGAGCCGTTCTCGCCGATCTGACCCATAATATGGGGCACCATGACGCCCGTTCCAGTGCCAACATCCATGACCCGATCACCGGCGCAAAAACCGATCATGCCAATGATTTCATTCAGTTTTGCCTGATCGTGCCTGGCATGATTGTCCCAGTTTTCAGCATGATTGTTGAAAAATTCTACCTTACCCATCAAACCTGATGCTCCTTTGGATGCAGTCCAGCCTTCCTCACTATTTCAACAACAGCCGGTATGAGCACAAGCTGTATGAGAATGCCTGGCCAGCTTGTTGCCAAACTCCCCCAAACATATGCTACTGGATTTAATTTATTAAAACCAAATGCGGCCACTAAAACAAAAATGACGAGTCCGGTGACTATTCTTCCACAAATCATCGCCAGCACGAGGCTAAAGATCGGGTTTATTCTTAATTTTTCATAGAACAAGCCGGCAAAAAATCCATATGCAGCAAGTTCAAAAGCCATCACAATGGCAACCGGAACAGGAGCAAATGGAGGCATTCCAGTCATGAGCCCTGAAATGATTGGAGTTATGGCGCCAATCGCCAATGCATAGAATGGGCCTACAAAAAAACCTGCCAGAAGAACAGGGATGTGCATCGGAAGAAATATTGAACCACCAAGATTTGTTGCGTGGAAAACATAGGGAAGCAAAATGCCAAGTGCAAGAAAAAGTGCTGAAAGAGTCAGTTTTTTTGTATTATTCATCATTGTTGTCCTCCTACCCAAAGCGGGACTTATGATATTTTTTTACTAGTTAAAATACCAGTCGTAAGACTTCCGTTGAGATTTGTTTCTACTTACGGCATATTGCGGGTATAATGGGACCATGGTTTCTAAATTGCTGAACCTGATCAAATCTAAGGGCTTTATTTCGCTTGCGCAGGTGGCAAGGGAATTAGGAACAACCCCGGAGGTCATAAAGGAAATTGTGGCTCTGCTCATCAGAAAAGGCATATTGAAAAAAACAATCCCCACAAAGGGTTGCCCCTGCGGGGATTGTTCATCTTGCAAAGATTGCCCGATATCAGACTTTTCGGATGGTGAATCTTTTTATATTTTAAACAATGGGAATTGAAGATTCTATTGCGGCTGTCTGTCGAACATCATCATTATTATTGCTCCACAACCTGCAACCGAGAACACTGTTTTTGCAAGCCATGCGATCCAGCCGATTCCAGGTATCATCCCAATCAGGAAGGATAACGCAAAGAACATGAAGACACCTGTTCCATAGACAATGTATGTATTGGTCTGTTTGCCAAAAGACCAGATGAACTTCCCAAGCCAGTAGCATGAGAAGAGCACTCCAAGATAGAGGAATATTGCAAGGACTCCAAATGAGGATAATCCAAGGACAAATCCGGAGAAACCAAGGAAAGCTGTCAGGACAATCATTGTCATTAGTACGACAAAGAATGATGCCAGACCAGAGAGGAATGACCAGTGAAAAACTGTCTTCATTTTGGTAATGGCCCTCTCTGTCCATGGTCTCCAGAACCTCAGCAAGAAGATTCCCATCAAGAAAGCAACAATCATCGAAAGGAATTGCCCCATAACCGGTGACCATGGGTTTTTCTTGTCATCAGTGGTAAACGGCTTGATCTGCGCCTTCTCGGCAAGGTCTTTTGGTATTATTGGCGAAACATTCTTTGGAACAAAAACCATGAGTTCACCATTGACCTTTGCACCTTCGGTTATCTCAACCTTTGTGCCACCAATATTTGCCCGTTCAGTACTACCGGAAAAGACAACTCCATGCTCTCCACCAAACATTACATCAAGGCCACGATACTGTCCTTTTAATATGGCACCAGACCCCCCAGCTGCCTTGAGGTCACCTGAAAAGACAGAATCTTCTTCCAGTGTATCACACATTAAGTAACCCTGGCCCGATATTTTCGACCTGGCAATGTATATGTTGGCTGCCGCTATAAACAAAGAACCTTTCACTTCCATGTCTTCCATGCGGACAGACTGGGCCATTACAAAAACATTGCCTTCAATTTTGCCCCTAAGGGTGCAAATACTGGTTATTACATAGAGGTCGCCCTTGTGATCAAAAGATGGCTCAAGCATCACAGTCTGGCTTATTTTTGCCAGATTGCCAGCAGTCTCCTGCGGCTCCTTCTCGACTTCAGCAAAGGCCAGTGGCGAAAACACGAATGTTGCCAGTAAAATTATGGCCAATACAGAAAAAAAACGCTTCCTCACATTATGCCTCCCTCGGTGGCTCTTTGTAAACTACAGGCTCTTCTGGTATGACAATCCATAAAGCTATATAAACCAGGAAACTCAGTCCCCCAACAAATATTGCCAATATTGCCACCAGCCTGACCATGCTTACATCAACATTCAGATAATCTGCAAGCCCCCCACAAACACCGCCAAGGATTCTACTTTTCCTTGATCTGTAGAGCCTTTTTTCCATTTTATTACTTGCTCTCCTTATCATCTGTCGGACCTGAAATCTGGTCAGGTTTTTTAATGAAAACCTGAAATATAATTACGATACCAACCAAAATGACCACTGCTGGTACAAAGTATGTGATAAATGACGAACCTGAAAACTCTGTTCCCAAAAACACGGAACCAGTTATGAGGCATGCTGCTGCCGGAACAAGAACGCCATAATTTCGCACATTTGTCAGCCAAAGACCGATAAATGCAAGACCAGGTATTATTATGAAAAACGGCCAAAGATTGCCAAGGCTGTATTCAGGACCAAACATCTGCGTCTGGGTGATAAAAAACAATTTTCCGATTCCGATAAGGATAATGGCAGGAAAAATTACGCCTTTGTCTTTATCAATCTTGAACAGGAGCGAGCAGCCAATCAGCACCAATATCAACGGCCAGATCTGGCTCCAGTTGAAATGCCAGCCAGTCACCTGGGCAGCAAGCAGGATTACTCCTGCAAGAATAAGGATACCGCCAATTATAAAAGCATTTCTTTTTTCCATTTTGGCACCTTCCCTCAGTTATTAATTACATTTCTCATTTTAAAGAGACGAAAAACCATGGTCACTATCATTCCAAACGTCATAAGAATAATTGTAAAATCTCCAGTATATGAAACGAAATCAATAGACAGCATTTTTCTTAAGAGATAGAATGGATCAAAACCGGAAATCCATGTGAAAAAAGATATTGCTACGGCTATGAGGGGAATTGTAATCATCAACACCCAAAGCCACATGGTTCTTTGCCTTTTTTTTGCAGACTTGTGTGCATCATAAAGGGAGAGCGCTTTTAGTGCGAGCTCATCGGGTGTCACAACCCTGTTTCCTTCCCTGATACACTCATCAAGCAATTGATCAAACGATTTCATATCCGTCCTCCGTTGGGGCCGAAACCCCATTTTTTTTGAAAAGTTCTTTTAATATCTCTTTGCCCTGATGAATCCTGTTTCGGACTGTTGTGACGGGAACGCCGGTCGTATCGGCTATTTCCTCGTATGAAAGGTCCTGCAGATATTTTAGGACAATAAAGGTCCTGTAATTGATTGGGAGCTGTGAGATGGCGTGTTTGATGGCGTTTGTATTTTCACACCTCATAGTTGTGTCTTCTGGTGATATTGAAACATCCATGGGCTCAAAACCGATCTGCTCAGATTCGGCCTCGATTGATGAGGCAGGGTGTTTGTCTCTCCTGTGGTTTTTGACGAGATTGATGGCCACTGTCGTGACCCATGTTTTGAATGAACAATTTCTTTTGAAAGATTTGAACGCAAGGTAGGCCTTTAGGAAGGCCTTTGCAGTGATGTCCTCGGCATCATCACGGTTTCCAACCATGCCGAGGACAAAAGAGTACAGATAGCTCTGGTGTTCGTCCACCAGGGCTGAAAATAACGCCCTATCAGATTCCTCTGCTGTCAAGCAGTCCTCTCTGGTCTCAAGCTTTGCCCGGCTCCCTTGGCAAATAGCCAAATCGCCACAGTCAGTGTTTCGCCTTCTATTTGAAACTCCCTTTGTAGCAATGGGTCCTTGTCCAGGACAAAGGATATTGATTGAGAGAGTGTTTCCTTCGATACGTAGTCTTTTAGGGAATGAACTGCTTCGCATATTGCATTAGACCCTGTGACCGCCGTTTTGATTTTGTCATCAATAGCAAACCCGGCTTCCTTGCGCATGCCCTGGATTGCGTGAATTACTTCCCTTGCAAGGCCCTCCTTTTCAAGCTCCGGGGTGAGGGTTGTTGTAAGCATGACCTCTATCTGCCCATCAGAGTCGACAAACGTACCCTCCTGACTGTTTCTTTCAATCAAAAGGTCTTCTTTTGACAGCTCTTCATTGGCACCATCGACATTTAACAATATCTTTCCATTCGACTCAAGCTTCGAGATGATGGCATGGCCATCTTCAGATTCTATCTTTTCCTTGACCGAAGCAAGCTTTGCACCAAACCTCTTTCCAAGCGTTTTGAGATTTGGCTTGACTTTTATCTGGCAGTAGTTGTTCATCGAATTGCAGGTTTCAACCTTTTTTACGTTCAACTCGTCAAGTATCAGCTCCGAGAATTCATTTATTGCTTCAATCTGGTGTGGTTCAGTCGCCCTGATTGTTATCTTGCTAAGTGGTTGCCTGACCCTTATTTTGATGCTCTTTCTTGCTTTGAGCCCAACAGAAACGGCGTCCCTGACGAATTCCATCCTGCGCTCAAGCTCTTTGTCAATCTTGTCAGGGTCAGATTTCTGGAGATCACAAAGATGTACCGAGACTGGTGCTGTTTTGTCATATGGGACCACGAGCGTCTGATAGAGTCTCTCGGCAAAATATGGTGTAAACGGCGCCAAAAGCTTTGACAAAGTGACGAGCACTTCATAAAGAGTGTGGTAGGCAGATGCTTTATCTTGATCAGATTCACTCTTCCAGAACCTTCTTCTTGACCTTCTGACATACCAGTTGGCAAGGGTATCTGTAAATGCGGTTATTGCCCTTGTGGCCGACGTGATTCCAAACTTCTTCATCTCTTCATCGACATAACTGACAAGCGTGTTGAGCTCGGAAATTATCCACCTGTCCAGATAATGCCTCTCTTTAAGTGGCACTTTTTGTTTGGTTGGATCAAACCCGTCGATATTGGCATACATTGAGAAGAAGGAATATATGTTTCTCAAAAGGAGTATGAACTGCCTGAAACTTTCGGTTACAGTATTAACGCCAAGCCTCGAAGGCGTCCATGGCGGGGAAGCTGTGTAGATGGTCCATCTAAGAGCGTCAGCTCCCTGGTTGTTCAACACAAGCCATGGATCAAGAACATTGCCCCTGGATTTGCTCATCTTCTGGCCATTCTCGTCAACGATCAACTCGAGGCACAAAACGTTTTTATATGGCGTGACTCCAAAAAGTATTGTAGAAACGGCCATCAACGTGTAGAACCATCCCCTTGTCTGGTCAATAGCCTCGCAAATATAATCAGCAGGGAAATGCGTTTCAAACATTTCCTTGTTCTCAAACGGCCAGTGCCACTGGGCATAGGGCATCGAGCCGCTGTCAAACCAGCAGTCAACAACCTCGGGCACTCTTTTCATCGTGCCGCCACATTTCGGGCATTTGTAAGTGACAGAATCAACATAAGGTCTGTGGAGTTCAATATTTTCTGGCGTTTCAGGTGATTTTTCCCTGAGCTCCCTTATCGATTCGATTGCTTCCTGGTGGCCGCAAGAATCACAAACCCATATCGGAAGAGGTGTTCCCCAATATCTTTCACGGCTTATTGCCCAGTCCTTGACTTCCCTGAGCCATTCGCCAAACCTGCCCTCCTTGATGTGCTGGGGATACCAGTTCACCTGCGAGTTGTTTTCAAGGAGTTTGTCGCGGAGCTGGCTCATCTTGATGTACCACGATGGCTTTGCAAAATAGAGGAGCGGGGAGTCGCATCTCCAGCAGAACGGATAGGTGTGGGTCACCTTTTCCGACTTGTATAACAGCCCCCTCTTCTTGATTTCAGTTATGATTTCCGGGTCGGCATCTTTTACAAAAATGCCTTTCCAAAGCTCAATTTGTGGGAGAAATTTTCCAGCATCATCAATTGTGATGATTACCGGAAGGTCATTTTGCCTGGCAACTTCCATGTCATCGGCACCAAAAGCCGGTGCTATGTGGACGATGCCCGTTCCGTCCTCTGTACCTACAAAATCGCCAGCCACAACATAGTGCGCATTCTTGTCAGGTTTTATGAATGAGTAAAGTGGTTTGTATTTTTTGCCAACCAGTTCTTTGCCAGGGAAAGATTTTACGATCTGGTAGTCCTTCTCGAGCACTTTCTGGGCCAGGGTTTCGACAAGAATGTATCTCTCGCCGTTTTTCTCTGCCAGTACATAAGTTGCATCTGCTTTGACTGCAAGAGCAACATTTGCCGGCAATGTCCACGGGGTTGTTGTCCAGACAAGGAAATATGTTCCAGGCTCGTCAAGGACTTCCATTTTCACAGTTATCGACGGGTCTTTGGTTTCCTGGTACCCCTGGGCAACCTCATGCGAAGACAGTGATGTACCACATCTCGGGCAATAAGGCACAACCTTGTGGCCCTTGTAGAGAAGCCCTTTTTTCCATGTCTGGGCAAGTATCCACCAGAGGGATTCGACATAGGTGTTCGAAAGGGTCATGTACTGGTGCTCAAAATCCAGCCAGAACGCTATCCTTTCGGTCAGCTTTACCCATTCCTTCTCGTATGTGAACACCGATTCCTTGCATTTTTTGATAAATGCCTCGATGCCGTAATCTTCAATCTCTTTCTTGTTGTGCAGGCCAAGTTTTTTCTCAACCTCAAGCTCGACGGGCAGACCGTGTGTGTCCCAGCCCGCTTTGCGGTCAACGATAAAACCTTCCATGGCTTTATATCTGCAGACTGTGTCCTTGTAAATCCTCGAGAGGCAATGGTGAATGCCAGGCATTCCGTTTGCTGTGGGCGGGCCTTCAAAGAAAACGTAATGGGGCCTGCCTTCTCTCTGGCTTATCGATTTCTTGAAGATGTCATTCTTTTTCCAGAACTCCAGGGTCTCCATCTCCTCGGAGACTATGGATTTTTCACCTAACTCCTCAAACATGTTTCCTCCAGGTATTCATCTTATCCGTAAGATTATATGTTTATAAGAATTTGTCGCAAGTTAGGAGTGGTGCAGCGGCAAAAAACATGCCGCTGGGCATGGGTTGCAACTTGAAGTCCGAAATGTAGAATCATGTCATGCGCGACAACTTGATCAAGGTTGGGGTGGCCTTTGGAGGGCCAAGCCCGGAATATGAAATTTCGCTCAGCTCTGGACAGAATGTCTGCAAGGAAATACCTGGCGACAAATATGCCGTTTATCCTGTCCATATAACAAACGAAGGATTTTTCCAGATATCGGACAGGCCTTCGGGCAATTCTATGGCGGCTTTTTCCCAGCCAGAAATTCCTGCGCACAAAGCTTGCCGCTACCTGAAGAATTTTGATGTAATCTTCAACACTGTGCATGGCCCCTATGGTGAAGATGGTAATTTCCAGGGTTTTCTTGAGGTATTGGGAATTCCATGCACCGGTTCTAATACGGCCGCATCGGCACTGGCAATCGACAAGATGAGGGCAAGGATGGTCATGAAGGAGCATGGGATACCGGTCCCCGAATCTGTCTATCTGAACTCTCCATTTGACAAAATCCCCTTCATGCCTGCCGTCATAAAACCAAATGCCCAGGGGTCTTCGGTGGGTGTCACAATAGCCAAGTCACCTGTTGAATTAAGCAATGCAATAGAGCTGGCTTTTTCTTACGGGAACATAGTGATAGCCGAAGAATACCTGGAAGGGCAGGAGATAACATGCTCGGTCCTGCAGAGGAGAAACTCAAAAGCCGAGGCACTGCCTGTCACTCTCATCATTCCAAAAAACTCAGAATTTTTTGACATCAAAGCCAAATATGAGATCGGCGCATCCGACGAAATAACACCTGCGCCAATACCTGAAAACTCTTTCAGGCTGGCACAGGAACTGGCCGTAAGGTGCCACGAAGCGCTTGGATGTTCCGGAGTTACAAGGACCGACATATTTTTAATGACTGACGGGTCAATGAAAGTTATCGAAATAAACACGTTGCCGGGAATGACAAACACATCGCTGGTTCCACAGGCCGCCAGGCATGTGGGAATCAGCTTTGGGCAACTGCTCGACATCATGATAGAGGGAGCGTTGTGAGGGAAAAAACAATAGCCAGGGCCACTCTCGGCATTGTCCTGCCTTTTGCAATCATAGCGTATCTTTCAAACATAAGCCCCGAGGATGTTTATTTAAGGGTCTGTTCAGTAATGGATGGCAAAGAAGTTTGCTGTGATATAACACTCATTGATCGCGGAGGCAAAAAAACCAGGATCAAGAGCGACGGCTCCGACACGGTAAAACTCCCTGTCGGACAATACCAGGTCTCTGTCGAATCACCAGGATTCGAAGAGCTCTCTGCAACAGTTGATGTTGGACAAAATTCACACCAGCACATCAATTTTGGCATCATACAGCAGGGGCAGATGTTCGGCAGATTGCTCAACGGGGCAACACTGAGGCCCATAACCGGCCTTGAAGTAAGGATGGAGGGAAAAGAAGGCAAGTTCTTCTCGAGGTCAGACCTCGACGGGGTCTTCAGCATAACGGTCCCGCCCGGCCAGTACACGCTGTTTATTGACAACCCGATGGTAAATGGCTACAGCTCCAGCTATTTCTTCTCTACAGGGCAAAGGATCTCCGAAGAAATCTATCTCTTGCCTGCAAATCTCACTGGAATCAAGCTGGCCGATTATTACTCATATTCGCTTAGCGCCAAGCGCAAGGGTCATGTTGCAGGTTTCCCACAAGATTTTCTGGTCAGGATGGACCGGAATAATGATGGGTCGGCGGTAATGAGACAGTCGTTTACCGCAAACGATTACGGTGGAGAGCTGACCTTTGTCTACAAGGGGAACCAGGTCTGGTGGTCTGAAGGAAATGATTACAAGGAATTCAATCCTGAAGGTGCCCAAGCCGCAATAAAGGCAATGAAAGTCAATGAAGATCTTTTTGATTTTCTAAACGAGGCGAGCACGGACAGGAGGTTTGCAAAAACCACCAACCGTGGCATAGAGAAAACCAATGGCGTCCTCTGCGACAAGACTGATGTCTCGTACTCCGATTTCGACAACTGGATGGGGCACAATATTTTTGAATACACAATCTGGATCATGAAAGAGGGCAAACTGCGTGGGATGCCAACCAGAATAACCGGAAAAATGAGCGGAAGGGACGAACAATATCACTCCTACAATATCCAGTTTGACATCTCGGTCACCGACGCTGGAAAACAGTTCAAAATTCCCGAAATAAAAAAATAACCTTTCCGCTTGATTGTTTTTGCTTATTGGATAACCTATTCGCATATGAGGAAGCTCATTCCAATTTTGTGCTTTTTTCTGCTATCGGTAGAACCCGTATACGCCGAGATTTCAATTGCAATTGGGGAAAGAAAGGTCGAAGTGAAAGGCCTTTCCTGCATAATTGACATCCCAGTCTATGTCGAGGACGGGACAGCAATGGTCCCTGCACAGCTCCTGGCAGTCGAATCCGGGCTGGAGCTGAAAAAAGACCTTGGCAGATGGAAATTTTTTGATAATCTTGGCAACCCTGTTGTCACATTTTTTGATGGATTCAAACGAATTGAATACAAAGACACCGAGAAATTCCTGACAAGGCCTGCAACATACAACTCCGGATATCTCTGGGTTCCGGCAAAAGATTGTGCAGAACTGCTTGGACTTGACCTTACATTTGACAAGGAAACAAGGAAAATAACAATCCAGAAGCCAGAAGTGCATGCTTCCTGGGTAGACAGGATTGCAGAAGTTGTCGGGACCAAAAATCTCGTTCTCTCATGCTTGGGGATTGCAATATTTTTCATACTGATGTTCTTTGTTCTCACCCCGATAAGGCGGGGGTGGCGTTCTTTTAAGTAAAAAGGAGGGGCTGATGAACTCAAGGAACAAGGTTCTTGCCGGTTTTGCCCTTGGTGTTCTTGCCGGTCTGGTTCTTTCGGCAAAAAAGGGGCAGGGGTTGCCAATCTCTCACAGGTTCCAGGAACCACTCTCACAAAAATTTGGGCTTGCATATTCAGGTGTCCTGGCAGGAAAGGTTGATAAAAAAATCAGGGAGTTTTCGAAAAAAAAGCCGGTCTTCAAAAATCCCGCCCTGAACAGACACCTTGAGGAATGGATACTGCCAGGTCTTTCACTGTACCAGGTCCTTCTTGATGAAATGGTTGACCAGAAAGCAGCACTCCAGGAGACAGAAAGGGTATTGAGAGCTATCGTCTCGCAGGACAAAAAAGTGATACTCCTCAAGAGGGCACCGTCACCATTCACAATTCTCAGGACTTACATTGTTTCCAAGCTCAAGAGCTCCTTTCCGAAAGGTGCATGGGACATAAAAATTGTCAATTTCGAAAAAGATGTTGTTGCATTCGATATTTCAAAGTGCTTTTATCAGGAGATGCTCGACTATTTCGGCTCCCCCGAGCTGACCAAAGTCTTCTGCGCACTTGATGAAGAGCAGGCCGCCCACTTCCCGAAATCAATCATATTCACAAGAAAAGGGACCATTGGCAAGGGCGACAAAGTCTGTGATTTCAGGTACGAATACAGGCAGTAAATGGTAAAACTTTCCTTTTTTGGCGGCCAGAACGAGATTGGCGGAAACAAGATATTGCTCGAAGATGGAGACACACGCCTTTTCCTGGACTTTGGCCAATCATTCACTGCAGAGGGCAACTTCTTCGACCAGCCTTTCCTTTCTCCACAAAATATAGATGATCTTAGACTTGTAGGGGCGATTCCAGATGTTGACGGCCTCTACAAAAATGCCGGCTACAAAACAATGTATGATGACGAAGGTTTTGTTGGTGTTTGTGGCACAGGCGAGCCCAAGAAAATAATGGCCGTTCTGGTTTCACACGCACACACCGACCACGCAGGCTATCTTGGCATCATCAGGAAAGACATGAAGTTTTACGGCTCCAGGATCACAAAAACCTTCCTTGGCAGGAGAAGGGACATCTCCGAAGGCTGGATGATGAAGTATGATGACGACTCATTCACAGGCCTTGATGACGGGGAAACGTTTGAGGTTGGATCTGCAAAAATAAAACACATCTCTGTTGACCACTCAATTCCAGGTGCTTCAGCCTTCATAATTGAAATGGGTGGACTCCTGATCGGATACACCGGCGACCTCAGGCTCCACGGAAGGCGGAGGGAACTGACCGAGAAATTTGTCAAAGAGGCACAGAACGCAAAACTGGACTACCTCTTTTGCGAAGGAACTAGGGTCGATGACGGCAGGACTGCCGACCCAGAATTGCAAGCCGAGGAAGCCCACTCGTTGCACTCCGAGGAGCAGGTGGCATCAAAACTCGAAACCATAATGGACAGGGCAAAGGGTATGATCATATATGACGCGTCCCCGGCCGACATGGACAGGATGGACATGGTCATAAGGATCGCGTCCCAAAAAGGCAGAAACGTGCTCATTGACGCCAAGAAGGCATATCTTGTCCACGGCATCAACCTGCTTTCCGGCCTATATTCGGAGCTGGAGAAATTTGACAACTGCTCACTTTTGCTGTCCAGGAAAAAGGAGAGGATGCCAAAACCCGAAACCACCTCAAAAACCCGAAAGAGTGCAGATCCGGAAAAAGAGGCCCGCAAGGATGCGCTAAGGGAAGCCGACTTTAATAACCCGGACATCTATATCGAGACAAGATACAACGGACGCATGACTTTTGAAAAAAACATCATGACAGTTTTTGAGGATTTCCCAAACAACTGCATTCTGCCAAGGATTGTCTGGGGGCCGGCACTTCGCGATGAAATAATAAAAAACCAGGACAACCTCCTTATCTACACAAGCATGGGACCACTCTCCATGATGCATGCCGGAAGAGGGCTAAAGGGCACTTATGTATACGGCAAGGCGGAACCATTCAACGAAGAAATGGAAATAAGCTTCAGGAAGCTCGAAAACTGGATCGACCTGTTCGGGATGGAGCTGGACTATGCCCACACGTCCGGCCACGCAAACAGGCGCGACCTTGAATATATCGTCAACAAGATCACCCCGAGGTGGTTGCTCCCAATCCACACGTGCCACGCTGGGATATTTGACCAATTTTACAAAAGTGCCTGCCACTGGCCAAACGGGGCAAAAGTGGAGCTGACAAAAGACGGGCCAAGGCTGATCAAGTCAGGGATTTAAGTTTTGTTGGTTACATTTCGTTAACTACGTTTTAGTTTTCTCGTTGTATAGTTTTGACCATGAGAGGGAAACAGACAGTAGCAGCAATCATTTGTCTCGCCGTTATTCTGATCACACCATCCTATATTGGGAATGCGAAAAAAATTGACATTTCACACATGCCTTTACCACAGCTCAGAGAAGCAATCCTTCAAAATAATGGCCAGTTGCCACCAGAACTCATATCAAGACCCCACAAGCAATTTAGGAGTGTTGGCACACAAAAAATCCTTGTCCTTCCTTTGATGTTTGAAGACCTTAAACCAGTATTATCACTGGATATCATCAGGGACATAATGCTGACTGGCAAAAATTCGATAGATAAATTTTACCAAGCCTCTTCTTATGGAAAATCCTTTGTCAGTTTTGGCAAACCGCAGGTGCCAGACTGGATGATGATGCCATCATCTCTTTTTTCATATTCTGATATAGAGGACTTATTTAAAGATGGGTTAGAAACTGCCAAGGAAAATGGCATTGATTTTACAGAATTTGACGAGGATGAAAACGGATATCCTGATCTTGTTATTTTTTTGTGGCCTGGCGTTTCATACACATGCGGCGGCTACATGCCGGGCAACTTTTCAGTTGACCTGGACAATTACACAGCAATTAGTTGCTGTGAGGATGCAGGAGAGAGTAGATCCAGTTTTCCAGTGATAGTAATGTACCACGAGATTTTTCATGGAATGGGTGATCTTTTCGATCTCTATGATTACAACTACAAAAACGTAAATGCAGGCGGATGGGACCTGATGGGTGAGGGCGTCTACATGGGTTATTGTGGTCTTAGCGCATTTTCAAGATGGAAGGCTGGCTGGCTTGATATAGAAACAATAGACAAACCTGGAACCTATATAGTTGATGATCTGAATGGTGATGGCCAACACAGGGCATACAGAATAAACATGCCTGGGTCAAAAACAGAGTGGTTGCTTGTTGAAAATCGACAAAAGGCAGGTGGAGATTCATTTCATCAGGGAATCCCAAACCAGGGGCTTGTTTTCTGGCATGTGGATGATAGCAGACCATACGAACATCGTTTCAATACCACAAAAGGTGCGCTTATAACACCAGGAATATGTGTCCTTTGTCCAGAGCCAGGTGATTTTTACAAACAAAATTCGGCTTATGGCTCAAATTATTCAAGAACTTCGCTAACATTTCAGACTCCGGCTAAACCCTTGCCATACAACCTGGATCCGACTGCCCCAATGATTAAGATTACCAACATATCAAAATCAGGGGCAACGATGACTTTCGATCTTGATTATGAGAGACCTATAAAATCTGTTCTCGTGACTCAAAAAGAGGTATCTTTCGGAAAAGTTAGAAAAGGCGATACAGTTGCATCATCTATAAATTTCAAAAATGCAGGAAGAGGCAATCTTGTAGTAAGGCTTAATGTTTACGATACCGATTGGCTAAAAATTGACAGAAACAGCTTCATCGGCAATGATGAGGACATAATTATGACTTGTAACACCAAGCGGCTGGAAATCGGAACACATAAAGGTTCGATTGAATATTCAGGCAAAGATGTCGATGGAAGCGTAAGGGTAAAGGTTGAAGTCATCCCAGAACTCGGTGATATTAATGCAGACGGATATGTTAATTCCAAGGATATCGAGCTAATGGAGAAGGTTTTTGGCAAAACAAAAGATAATCTTAAGTTTGACCCAAAGTGTGACTTGAATGAGGACGGGATAATCGATGGCTTTGATTTAATTATTCTGGCAAAACATATACCCATAACAACATAGCCAATATTTTCATAAAATTAAAAAGGCCCCTCCTTGAAGGGGCCTTTTTAATTTCAATTCTCGGCAAATTATCAGGTTTATTTTATGTGGAGTTTTCTCCTGACAATGGTTGTCCTGGCCTGGAAATCAACGCATTTTATCAGAACTTCATAGTCTCCTGATGTCTGGTAGGCATGTTTCACTGTGGTCACAGATTCTCCATCAAGGCCGTTTGCTGAAGTTTTTGGAGACCCGTCACCCCAGTCAACTGTTATGTCATAGGGTGAAACTCCACCCTGCGGTTTGTAGGAAAGTTCGATCTCACTACCAACCTTGCCTTCACTTGTTTTCAGATCAATGCCTTTCCAGGAGGTCCAGAGATAGAGTTCTTTTGAAGAAACCTCTTTCGGCAATATAAGCACTGAGGCCTGATCTGTTACAGGCTCAAGCTCGCTGGAAGTGGCTGTTGCGATATTTGTGATAACAAGGCCGGAGGATGGGACAACAGTTCCTGGTTTGAGTTTGAAAACAAGCTCGTATTGCTTTGATTCGCCAGGAGCGAGCGTGCCCGCAATAAAGATTGCTCTTGTTGTGGAAATAACGCCAGTCGGTCTGGAAGAAACAAACTGCAAGTTGTTCGGAAAAACATCATAAAGGGTGACCCCTGTAGAAGGAAGTTTGCCACTATTCCTGACGGTTATGGTGAAAACGATTGCCTCGTTTGAGAAAGCCTGAGATCTTTTGGCTTTTTTTACCACTTCGATTATTGGCTGGTTCTCTGACATCATTGCTATAATGCAACATTCGTTGCTGGTGGCTGAACCATTTGTTGTGTTGGCAGCAAAATATGCTGTATTACAGATTGTTTTGTCCTTGAGCGAATAACCAATTTTGACCTGGAACTGAAAAGTCTGTTCGGTTGGAACACCAAGTGTTACATACATGATTGCATAAATACCACCATAATTATTATCAAACCATGTAAGGTGTGGTGTACCAGTCGAATCGATCTGCATCATCGGTGCTCTAGTGTAACCACTGCTATTTGAAACAATTACACCAGGGGAATTCTTGTGGTGGTTCGTACCTGTGATGTACGGTGAATTGTCCGCACCAACCCACTTGCTGTTTGCATTGTCCCACTTAACAAACACAATTGTGTCACCGTAATTTGAAGAGAGGGAGTAATCCATCCAAGCAATATATGGTCTATTTGCAGAATCAAGCTTGAGGTCTGACTGCACCGATGCACCAAGCGTTTTGGAAACCTCAATATCAAAAGGCTGGACAGAAGCAAGCGGCCAGTAAACCGAACCATTGGCACCCGTCCAGTTTCCATACCCTGGATTGTATCCCACATAGAAGATCCCTGCCAAACCATATGTATCATCAGTCCAGGTAATATGTGGTCTTCCATCGGAACCAATATCAAGCGAAGCCTGGTCAGAATATCCAGAATTCCTGCTAACATTGGCATTTCCAACAAGTGGATTGAAGGTGACGCCGCCTGCCGTCACCCAGTTGCCAACAATAGTGCTCCAGCTGACATAATAGATGTCTCCGTATTCCGCACAGGTATTGTCAGTCCAGGCAATGTGTGGAAGGTTCTGATACAGATCAAAAGATGGGTTGAAAGAGTAACAGGTATTTCTGCTGACATTGATGTCTAATGGTTGAACTCCCGCTGGGTTGTATATAGATCCAGCTGCACCAATCCAATTCATTACTGATTGGTCCCACTTCACATACATTATCTCTTCATTCAAGTATGATGCATCTGACCATACGATATGGGGTATTCCAAAGCTATCGAGTTTAAGCTGCGGGAAAACCGAATAATCGGAATTTCTGGAAACATTTATGTCCAGAGGTTGTCCACCACCAGGGTTGTAAACAGAATTTCCGGCTCCTACCCAGTCTTTTATTGTATCATTCCAGTGCACATAAAAAATGTCTTTCTGCTGGGAGTAGGAACTCTCTTCCCACGCGATATGCGGCATACCATTTGAGTCAAGAACAAGGGATGGCTTCCTAGAATCAAGCTGGTTTCTGCTAATATTTATGTCCAATGGCTGTGTGGTATTGCCAGGTATGTAAATGGACCCATTGGCTCCCACCCACTGTAATTTTGCATGATCCCACTTCACATAGTAGATATCAAAACTGCCATTAATCTTGCATGCCCAACAGATATGAGGCACGCCTTTAGAATCTATGGCAATCGATGGATCTTCGGAGCTCCAGATATCTTCACTAATATTTATTTCTTTTGGTTGCGTCGATTTTTTTGGATCAAAAAACACGTTTTCCGTTCCAACCCATTTCAGGCCGGCATTCCATCTCAATTTAGTACCACCAGGCGCAAGATTCGGAGGGTCGCCCCAAATCCAATTGGAACTCCCATTCAGGGAATAGGCAAGACCACTTTGGGTGGCAGAACCACCAACATAAAAGGTGTCCTGCGGAACTGTATCATATATGAAACCATCGACTGGGACATCGTCTGGATTGTCCATTTTCCAGTTGATCTGATAGGTAATCGTAGATCCTGAATTGACCTTCTTACCGCAATCATCAAACGATCCATCACCATTCGCATCCACAGATTTTATGAGATTGACTGTATATGGACGTGGATTACTCCCACTACTACCACCACCATCATCACCACCACCTCCACCATCATCGCCTCCACCATCATCAGGGTTTTTTTCACCTACGACATAAACTGTATTTGTATAGATTGGGATACCCTCATCCTGACTGTGGCTGAAGCTTCCTTTGTTCTCAATCTGTATCGTATCTTCACCGGCAAGCAATTTGGCCGAGAAGAATATATCAATTGAAGTGGTACCATCAGCTATAAACCACCTGAGAACCGTACCAGCTGGTGCCCCATCCGCAGGTTCACCAACAATCCAGTTAACACCACCATCTAATGAGTGAGACATATTTGTAACTGGAGCTGCTCCCTGAACATACTCGGTTCCATTGGGTACAACATCAAAAACATAAGCATCTACAAGATTCTCCCCATTTGGGTTTTCAAAGATCCAGGACAATCTGAAATGTATGGTTGTCCCAAAGTAAACAGTTTCGCCCGTATCATCATAAATACTGTCATCATCAGTATCTACACCTTTTGTAAAGGTGAAGGTGCCGGTAAAAGCATCATGCCAGTGCACATACATTGTCTCAAACTTGTTTTGGGTTGAGCAAGATTCATCTTCATCTTCCTCATTGCCACAATCAAATCTTGGAGGCGCCATGATAGAATATGGCGAATCACTCAGATTGTTTTGTGAGATAATCTCTTTGTTGCCAATGTTCTTTTTTGGGCATTCATTATCAAGTGGATACGATCTGTCTTCCCATACAATGTGTGGGGCATCTGATGAGTCAAGCGCAAGACACGGGAAGAGTGAGCTGCCTTTATTCTTGCTCACATTTGAATTTGTGTTTGTGTACTGGTCTCCATCTGGATAATACCAGCCTGACAGGGATGGCTTCCAATAGGTATAAATGATTTCGGAAACACCATCATTGGTGTTTACATACCAGACCAGGTGTGGGTTATTTTTGGAATCAAGCACAAGCTTCGGGTGTTTTGATCCGACCGAACTATCTGAAACCAATGCATTTGCACAATTAGCTGTATTATAAGCGTTACCGTTTGCACCTATCCAGCTATTTCCATTCCAATGCGCATAAAGAATTTCACTAATACCAACCGTGCAGGTGGTCTCCTGCCATGCAATGTGTGGTCTGCCATTTTGGTCAAGATCAAGTGATGGATTTCTGGAATCACCTATGTTATTGCTCATATTGGCATTTGCACCTGTTGAAGTGTCATAGACGGAGCCATTTGCGCCCACCCAGGAGGTCCCATTCCATCTTACATACATTATCTCATAATTGGTTTTTGAATTTGTTTGGTACGACTGGTCGGCCCATGCGAGGTGAGGTGTATTTGTTGATTTGTCTATCTTCAGTGACGGCTCCACCGAAAGACCGCTGTTGTTTGACACGATCCCATGGCAGAAGGGACCATTTGCTTTGTATTCGCTTCCATCAACACAAGCCCATCTGTGGTTTACTTCATCCCACTTAACACAAAGAATTTCGGCATTGCCATATTCGGTATCTGCCCACGCAATAAAAGGGGTATTACTCGAATCAAGATCGAAAGTTGGCTGGCAGGATGTCCCGGTATTCAAACAAATGTCAGCATTGCTTCCGTTATACTTTGTGTGATCTGCCCTTGCCCAGCCTGGGCCAGACGGAAGACCTGGTTCCCAGTACACATAGAATATATCAGCATCATTACCCGTTTCATCGACCCACACAATGTGCGGACGGTCATTCGTGTCCAGAACGATCTTTGGCACTACTGAATCTTTTATATTGTAGCTGACGTTTATGTCTGCCGGCTGGTTTTCAGGTTTCACTGATGGATCATAAACAGACCCGTTGGCACCAACCCAATTTTTTTTAATGGGATCCCATTTTACGTACATTACTTCATAAGTACCAAATTTGGTTTCATGATTGTCCTGCCAGACAACATGCGGGATCCCATGAGAATCCACCGCAATGCACGGATGTTTTGAATTACCAATATTCCTGCTGACATTTATATCATAAGGCTGGGTATTATTCGTAGGAATATACTTGGAATTATTTGCACCCGCCCAACCTAAAAAGGCAGATGAAATAGGCACAAAAATCGTGGTCGAAACAGTGGCCACCATAAAGGACACCATTGCCACAACAAACTTTTTCATAAGTCCTCCATATATAAATTAAAATCTTAACTACATTATTGGATATAGTAATTTTTGTCAATTATTTTTTCTATAAATTTTCAATGTTTAATCATACATATAATATAGATTAAATCGTATTTATATAGAAGTTATTATATATAATATTCATTATCTATATGAATAATATAGACACAATAAATATTTTAATATTTTAAACATATTTATTTAATATAATTTAATGAAAGATTTTTTCGGTATTTACCATAAATTGATAAAAAATGATTTTTTCTTTTCCAGAAGCATTTTATCCAGTTTTTTTAATTACTTTCGGTTTGCATATTTGTTATTTTCGACAAATTAATTTAACAATTGTCGGTTTCCAAAAAACACCCAAGAGATAAGTTGGATACATGTGGGAGAAAACAAAAGTTTCGCTGATGGTTTTTCTGACCTTCATGCTTGCTTCTAGCAGCTGGCTGGTACCGGATGTAGTTTCAAAACAACTCCAGCTACCAAAACTGATTCATCCGCCTAAACCCGCTTCCACAATAAAAAGTGTCGGAGTGCAAAAAGTTTTGGTGCTTTTGATGGAATTTCCTGACCAAAAAGGTGTCATGACCTACAAAAGCGCCGAGGAAAAATTCGTTTCTGACAAGGTAAAAAGTCTTAAGAACTATTTTGACACTGCTTCAGGTGGGAAACTCAAGATTGATTTTGGCTCATTTTTCCTGCATGACTGGATAAAAATGCCAAAAACAATAGAAGAATACAACCAAATGAGAGTTCCAGACCACGTAATGGTTTTAACCATGGGACCAGATGCATACAAAGCTGCACAGGAAAAGGGGCTCAAAATCGAGGAATATGACGAAGATGGAAATGGCTATCCGGACCTGACAATCTTTATCTGGGCTGGGAACAGCTATGGAGATGGGACGAAGAGCGTCCCGGGAGATTTCTATCGTGGCGACGTTCCATTTCCACTTATAAGCATTGGCGAGAATATACGCGAAGGAGGTTTTCCGCTTGGGACAACACTACACGAATTCTTTCATGGAATGGGCGGACTTTATGATCTTTACGATTATTCATACATAATTGATCCGGTTGGGGGCTGGGACCTCATGGGATCTGGCCTTGAGGAAAATTATTGGGGTATGTCATCCTTCAGCCGTTTTAATGCTGGCTGGGTCGATATAGAAACAATAACAGAACCCGGCACCTATGAGATCGATGATCTTAACGGGGATGGTGAGCACAAGGCGTACAAAATCCAGATACCTGGATCAATAGACGAATGGATACTTGTGGAAAACAGGCAAAGACATGGTGCAGATGGATATTATAATGGTTGTCCCGGAAATGGCATTGTTATGTACCATGTAGACGACAGGAGACCCTATGGAGGAAGATTTAACACAATCACTTCGGAATGGAGTACTCCCGGGATCGCGATACTTGATCCAGGCGGTGCCCCTTTGCATAAAACAGCCAATTTTGGGGCTGATATCGGAAAAACAAAAATAAGTGGCACCACCATTCCGAACACCTTGCCATATGTTGCAAATAGCTCCAGAGAAACTCTTTGCATAAGCAGTATTTCAAATGTGGGACCCAAAATGACTTTCAAAATCACGTTTGAAAGTCCACAGGTCCCACTTGTCAGAGTAAACGAACAACTGCCTTTTGGTCAGGTTGAAAAAGGTGCCAAAAAATCTCAGGAGCTCAAATTCCTAAATGTAGGTGCCGGAAAGCTTCATGCTTTCCTTAAGATTGACTGCAAATGGATAACTCTCGACAGAACAAGCTTCATTGGCAATGATGAAGCCGTCATTGTGACTATCGATACATCACAACTCCCATATGGAATAAACAAGGGACAAATATCATTCAACTGTTCGTCAATTATAGGAAGGATTACCGTTTCAGTTGAGGTAGTACCTATATTGGGTGATATCAATCTTGACCAAAAAGTTGACGAAAAAGATTTCGACGAATTGGTTGCCTGCTTTGGAAAAAGCGAAGGCCAGGAGGGATATAAAAAGGAGGCTGACCTAAACAAGGATGGGACTATTGATTGGCTGGACTTAATGATCCTTGCGAGAAATATTGGTAGAAAGTAATATTTACAATAGTTAAACCATTCTAATCAATTCTTAAAAAGTACCAGTGGGGATAAGCGTGATCATTTAGACAAGAACACGTTTTTTTCAGGTTTTGTCTTTTTGTTTACATGCCATCAACCAGTGGTATTCTAGTTTATAAATGAAAAAATTATTGACTTTCGCGCTGATCCTGTCTTTGGTCTCACCGATATGGATTGTTGCCAAGGCTTCAGAGTGTGACACAACCTGTGACATCATGAAAATGCCACTTTCCAAAGTAAGGGATATTGTCATGGCAAACGGCGGCAAGATACCACCATCAATGGTGCACTCGACCATAAGGCCAACGAAACATCTTGGTGACCAAAAGGTTCTTGTTCTTCCAATGGAATTCCCCGATTGCAGATGGACCATTACTGCAGGCAGTATAAGGGAAAAATTCATCTCACAAACCCAAAGAAGCCTCCTCAATTTCTACGAGATATCTTCTTACGGCAAATACAGGCCAACCTACGGTGAAAAAGGCATTCCAGAATGGATGATGATGCCGAAACCTTTTGAGGAATACAAAAAAAACAACTTAGAAGGGCTTTTTGACGATGCCTTTACCACAGCAATAAAAAATGGCATTGATCCATTCGAATTCGACGAGGATGGGAATGGATTTCCTGATTTGACAATAATTATTTGGGCAGGCAATTCCTACACTGTAGGAGGAGACAAACCTGGGGATTTCACAATGCCCATGGAGATAGGCAACATCATAAGCATTGGCGAAGATGTCAGGGTTGGTGGTTTTCCGCTGATTACGCTCCTTCACGAATACTTCCATGCAATGGGTGAGCTTTATGACCTGTATGATTACTCCTACACATCCGACCCCGTCGGCGGTTGGGACCTCATGGCCACAGGTAATTGGGACGGATATTGCGGGATCAACTCCTACCAGAGATGGAAAGCCAACTGGATTGAGCCGGAAACAATCACCGAACCAGGAATTTATGAAGTCGATGACCTGAATGGTGATGGCCCCCACAAAATGTATAAAATCCCGCTTCCTGGATCCGATGATGAGTGGTTGTGTATCGAAAACAGGCAAAGGCATGGCGGAGACGGATACTTCCAGGGTTGCCCCGGCAATGGCATGGTTGTTTATCATGTCGATGATCGCAGGGAATACAAACATCTTTTCAACACAAGAACAAAAGAATGGAGAACTGTCGGAATAGAGGTTCTTGACCCAGGTGGTTCGCCGCTCCACAGAACAGCAATGTACGGGGACAACTACGGAAAAGTAGCCATCAGTGTCGACTCTACACCCAATACCCTGCCATATGAGAAAAACGACTCCAAAAAAACTTTGAGGATTGACAAGATCTCTTCAGTCGGTGAAAAGATGACCTTCAAGCTCAGCTATGACACCCCACAAGTTCCAATCATGCAGGTACTCGACACCCTGTCTTTCGGAAGGGTAACCAAGGGTGAGATGGCCAGCCAGGATCTCATATTCTACAACATCGGCCCCAAAAAGCTCCAGGCAACGCTCAAATCTGACTCTCAATGGATCAACATTGACAGGACAAGCTTTATTGGCAATGAAGAGCCAATAAACGTAACAATCAATACAGCTTCACTCAAGTACGGCTTCAACAGCGGATACATCAAATACGACGGTAACGCCGGCACCGGAAGGGTAAAGGTAGTTGTTGACGTGGCCCCGATCCCGGGAGATGTAAACCTTGACGGGGTTGTGGACGATGCAGATGTCGAACTGTTTGCAAAATACTTCAACAGCTCGCTTGGCGACCCGAACTACTACAAAGACGCAGACTTCAACAACGACCAGAAGGTCGACCTCATAGATTTCCTCATGATGTCAAAAAACTACAAGTCAAAAGTTTGATTGACTCATCAGTCATCGAAAAAAGGGCGGCCCAAAAGGTCGCCCTTTTTTGTTTCCGCCGGCAATGATAGAATTGGCAAAAAGAAGAGGTGAAACATGGCAAACATTGACTACGCAGTGAAATTTCTTGAAGAGATCTGCAAGACTCCAAGCCCGACAGGCTTTGCCATGGCGGCAATAGACAGGTGCGAGCACGAGGCAAAATCGCTTGGGTTTGCAACAAGAAGAAACAACAAGGGCGGGTTGCTGGTCGATGTTCCCGGCAAGGACGCGTCCTTCAGGAGGCTCGTCTCCGGCCATGTAGACACCCTCGGCGCCATGGTGCGCTCCATAGATTCAAACGGCTGGCTGAAATTTACGCCAATCGGCGGCTACATGATGCAGACGGTGGAAGGCGAGTACTGCCAGATCTTCACAAGAAGCGGAAAAACCTACACTGGAACATGCCTGACAACCGACCCGTCGGTTCATGTCCACCCAAACGCGAGGGAGCTCGAGAGAAAACCGGAGAACATGATTATAAGGCTTGACGAGCGCGTCTCCTCCAAGGAAGACACCGAAAAACTGGGCATCTCCGCCGGAGACTTCATCGCCTGGGACCCAAGGACAATCGTCACGGAATCTGGCTTCATAAAAACCAGGCACTTGGACGACAAGGCTGGAACTGCCTGCATCTTCTGTGCCCTTCAGGCAATCTCCGAGGAAAAAATAACCCCGGCACACCCCTTCACGGCAATCGTGACCAACTACGAAGAAGTCGGCCACGGCGCAAGCTTTGTTCCGGAGGCCAACGAAATCCTGGCTGTGGACATGGGCGCAATCGGACTTGACCTCTCAACAGACGAATACTGCGTCTCAATCTGTGCCAAGGACTCCTCCGGCCCCTATGACTACGCCCTGACAAACCAGCTGATCGATCTTGCAAAGGCAAACAAAATCAAATACGCGGTGGACATCTACCCATTCTATGGAAGTGACGCGTCCGCGGCGCTCCACGGCGGCCATGATCTGAGGGCCGGCCTTATAGGGCCGGGCGTCCAGGCCAGCCATTCGATGGAGCGCACCCACAGGGACGCAATTGAGGCCACTTCGAAATTGCTGGTGGAGTATCTGAAAGAAAGCAAATCAGTTCTAAATGATTATTTGACATAAATGAAACATCCCCCTCACCGAGGGGGATGTCGGGTCGGTGATACTATCACCGATGTTGTTATATTTATGAATATAATAAGCTAAGGAAGATTGTCAACAATGAGAAGTGGGGGGTGAGTATGGGAGACGCAGAGAGAGTTGCAGCTTACATTGATGGTTTCAACCTTTATTTTGGTATGAAAAACAAGGGATGGAGAAGATATTACTGGTTGAACGTTCACTTGCTTGCGAAAAATCTTCTTAAAGCAAATCAAACTCTCATATTGACAAAGTATTTTACAAGTAGAATTACTACTTCCGATTCAAACAAATTCCGAAGGCAAAACGATTATATTGAGGCATTATCGAATATAAAAGATTTGGAAATATATTATGGCAAGTACAAAATAATTGAAACCATTTGCCCAAAATGTGGCTCAAAACTGAAAACACCAAAAGAAAAAATGACTGATGTCAATATAGCTACGCACTTAATGAAAGATGCTTACCAAGATATATTTGATGCAGCACTTTTAATCACTGGAGATTCAGATTTGGTCGAACCAGTCAAAATCATCTCGGAACTTTTTCCAAAAAAGAGGGTTATAGTTGCTTTTCCACCAGGGAGGGTTGCAATAGATTTGAAAAATGCTGTTCATAGTTCATTTGTTGTTGGAAGAAAAAATATTTCCATTAGTCAGCTCGATGAACATGTAACGAAAGAAGATGGATGCATTTTGACTCGACCTAATGAATGGAAATAGCATAAAATGTATATGGATGGATTAAATCCATTTCAATATTCTCAACACTTCGTTTTCTAGCTATGCCTTAAATGAGCATATTCTAGGACACATCGAAACCACTCTTAATTAGTGGTGGGGTATCTGAAGACTGAAAAAGCATAGGAAACACAAAAAACTTAGACTCCTAGCTTCTTCAAAACCTCCTCAACGCGAATCTTGTAGTTGATTTCAGTCCTACGTTTTTTGAAACCCAGTCTGGAGTTGATCCCAAGCATCGGGGCATTCAGGTCATTGTTACCTGTTGTGATCATTTTGACCTGAGGATTGTTCTGCCTGATGTGGTCAAGCATCAGGGCCTTCAACAGTTTACCAATGCCATTTCCACGATGTTCTGCATCAACAGCTGTCACATACTGCATAAATCTGCCAGGATTTTCATTGTCGATGCCACCCTCGGTATAACCGATGACCATCCCGTTTGCATCTTTGACCAAAAAACAGCGATACTGTCTGAATTTCTCAAGGAATTCCTTGGAATCTTGCCACTTCTTTTTCTCTGCCTCCCTCAGGTCTATTGTTTCCTGATTGTTCATTTTATTGAATTCAACCGCTGTGGCGAAAGACAAGTCGCTGACATCATCGACAAATTGGTCTGTTATTTCGGTGTGTAGTTCAACTTTCCAATTATTTCCAGGCTTTTTTGCAATCTTCAGCCACTCATCAATAATACTCCAGTCAAGTCCATCAAACTCGAGCCTCATGATAGAAAATATTGAAGAAGGCACACCAAGTTTTTGAAGAAATCTGTTGCCCTCTTCAGAACAAGAGTATGAGCCGATCGTGTGAACACCAGCGTCTTTGATGTCCAGAAAGGCTTTTTTGGCCAAACTTGTCCCAATACCTCTGTTCCTGTATTCGGGCACCACATAGCCACTCATATATCCAAGACCCTTGTTCAACCCATACTCCGGATCATCTGGTTTTCTTAGATAGATTTCCATAAAACCGATAACCTTTTCGTTTTCAAACGCATAATTCCTTACACATACTTCATTTTTGTCATCAAGCCACTGCATTGCCATTTCATCTGACATCGGTTTTGTTTCAGGATCTCTCTCTTGGAGCATCATGCTTATATGCATTTTGTATTGCAAAAACAATGCTGTCCTCAACTCTTCGGTTTCAACTTTTCTGATTTGAATGTTCATTTTGTCTCCCATGTTGTTTTCATTAATTTTCGAGCAGACCAGGGCCCCTCAAAAGCAGGGGGCCCTGGATGTTTTTTCCTCAAATACTTCCGGTCTCCCACTCAAGCCAGAGCGAATCGGCAATTTCCCTTGCCTCTTCCTCCCTCTTGAAGTAGCGCCCCAGGATTGCCATGTCCCTTTTGAAGAACAACTCGGCATTGGGGTTCGACCTTGGGTCAACAGCCTGCGCCATGTCTATGATGATCGCCTTCCCGCCCCACCAGAGCAGGTTGAATGCGGAAAGGTCGCCGTGGACAACATTGAGCCCGAGCATATTCCGGATGTTTGTTATGGTCCGCCTGAATGCCCTGTCCATATCCCTGTCCGGGATTTTCACTTTCCTCAAAAGCGGCGCTGGCCCGTTCTCGTCACCAATGTACTCCATCAGTATCGTGTTGCCCTCAATCACAATTGGTTTCGGGACATCAATGCCATTGTTCCAGAGGAGCTTCTGGACACTGTATTCATCATTTATCCACCGCTCGAACATGAACTGGTGGCCCATGGTGGACCTCCTGTTTATGGCCCTTTGGACGCTTTTTTGGGAAACCCACCTGCCTTCCCTGTAAAGCGCGTCATTGCTCAGGCTCCGGAAAATCCTTGGCCTGTAAACTTTGGCCGCAAGGAGCGGAAACCCCGACTTCTTTGTCCCCAGGCAACTGTAGACTGTCGCCTCCTTGCCCGATGAGACTTCCATGATCACATCCTCAATCAGCCCCTGCTGTTTGAAAGCAGTCAGTGAAGGCAATATCCACTCACGCAGGTGGCTCTCTTTCAGGAAATCAGGGTCAAATTCACCCGTCCTGATGCCCTTTCTTTCGAGCCAGAGCCGGACTGAAGCGTCTGACTCGTGGCTTGTCTTCATTTTGGAGATTTTTTCTTCCAAAACTCCTCCTTGGTACCCTTTGCTTTTGGTGCCGCTATTTTTGGCACCATCTTTGGTTTTATCTGTGTCAATTTCATCACTTTGAATCCTTTGCCATTTTTCATACTAATACCTCCCTTCTTCGTTTGTTTGATCGGCTTTTCCAGCCACTGCCACTTTCCCGCCCTTGTATCGTTCGAGCTTTATCTTGTATGCGCGGACGACGGCCGGTGTGAGTGCTTGTGCGAGCTTGTCAAATAGCGTGGTCATTGTGTTCCTCCTTTGCGGGAAATTAAAAAGGCCCCTTTGCCTTTTTGTGCGCTGGGGCCTTTGAATTAAAAAGGCCCGTTCTCTGTTTTGAACGGGCCTTCTAGTTTATTTTATGGTTGGGTACTGCTTAGACTGGGGCTCCGCCCAAAAGATGCGCATTGTTGTTATTGTTTCTCACTCTCATCATCGCACCTCCTTTGGCGGAATTTGTTTTGAGGTGATTCTAGGCATATTCCCCGGGTTGTCAAGACAGGCGCTCTGGCAAGTGTTGAAAAATACCGGTTTGTCCAATACAATTGCCGCATGTCAGAACCGCTTGCTTACAGGATGAGGCCGCAGACGATAGAAGAATTTGTTGGCCAGAAGCACTTGCTCGGAAAAGACGGCCTGCTCTCAAAATCCCTGTCGGGCAAGCCAACTTCGCTTTTGCTGTGGGGCCCACCCGGAACAGGCAAAACCACACTTGCACACCTGATCGGAAAAGCAACATCAAGGCAGACGATTGTCATCAATGCTGTAACAACAGGCATCCCAGACCTGAAAAAACTGCTTGCACAGGCCGATCACCCTGTCCTCTTTGTGGATGAGATCCACAGGTGGTCAAAGTCCCAGCAAGATTTTCTGCTCCCGTTTGTCGAATCCGGCGAAGTCCTGCTCGTTGGCTCCACGACAGAAAACCCATACTACGAGGTCATTGGCCCGCTCCTCTCAAGGCTCAGGGTGCTCAGGCTGGAGCCGCTTTCCGACGAGGACATCAAAGAAATCCTCAGAAAAGCGATTGTCGATCCAAAAGGCCTTGGCGAATTCACCATAGAAATGCCAGAAGAGGTGATGGACTTTGTTGCCCAGGTGTCGGCAGGAGACGCAAGGTCAGCGCTCAATCTTCTGGAGGACCTTTTCAATCTTTCCGTGCCTGTGGATGGCAAGTACACACTCCAGATACCATCAGAAGACGTTTTGCGAAGATTGCCATATGACAAGACGGGCGACGAACACTATCAGGTCATATCAGCTTTTATAAAGTGCATCAGGGGCTCGGACCCAGATGCGGCCGTTTACTGGCTGGCAAGGATGCTGAAATCCGGGGAAGATCCAACCTTCATTGCAAGGAGACTGGTGATTCTGGCCGCAGAAGACATCGGGCTTGCCGACCCCTGGGCATTGCTGATTGCCCAATCAGGATTTTCGGCCGTCGAGCAGATAGGCGTCCCTGAATGCGGACTAATACTGTCCGAGGTGGCAGTGTATCTGGCGCAGGCCCCGAAAAGCAACAGTACAGCCAAGGCAATTTGGACAGCGCAGGAAACAGTCGAAAAAACAACTCCACCAGTGCCAATCCATCTCAGAAATGCAAACTTCAGGGGACTGAAAAACCTTGGCTGGGGCAGGGACTACAAGTACCCGCACGACCACAAGAGCGGTTTCGTGAAACAGGAATATCTGCCAAAAGAACTTTTGGGCTCAAAGTTTTTTGAGCCAACAGACATCGGATTTGAAAAGCGCATCAAAGAACGAATGGAATCCAGGGGGCAGGTTGAAAAAGATGACAAAAACGAATGAAGATAAACTAGTTTTCATTTATGCTGTCTTTTTCACGTTCCAGGTGCTACATATTTTTGAGGAAATCTGGGGAAGGACCTATGAAATGACCATCCTGCCATTCCACAGGCTTGAAAACTACCTGATTGCGGCATCAATGGTTGTGCTGGCTTCAGGTCTGGCCATGACGCTCATGGCGCTTGGAAAACCACTCGGGAAGAAGCTTGCATTCATAATCGCCATAGCTTCCGGAATATTGAATTTCTTCGTGCATTCCATTGGCTGGATCGCAACTGGCAATTACTTTGCCGGCCCCGGAGCAGGGACAATAACCGGCATTCCGCTGTTTATTTCAGCTCTGTATTTTGTCATATCTGCATGGAAAGCGTCTGATTAATACAAATTCCAATTTTAATGATTTTACACCAATCATTAATAATTATTCTATTTGTTGAAATTATAAGAAGGGGTTTGAGAAACATAAACATTATTACATATAATCATATAATGATATAAAATATTGCCTTATTATTTATGGTTTCAATACAACTTCATAAAATATTTATGCACGGCATCTGTTGTTGGGAATGCCCTTAACAGGGTTAAATTTTTATCATTAAAGATAGATGAAACATAAGCTTGTCAACCCCGATTATTTACAATTTTATTACATTATAAAATTATTAATAATTGATTATCACTTAATATAGGAATATAAATCTCCTCTAAATAAGAAGGTGGATTTATTTATTTTTTTATTTCATCTTCCAAGGAGGACGTGATGAGAAAAAATGGCCTTATGACAATCATACTTGTCGTTACGTTACTTTTCTTGTCTTCACCAATATACGCTGTAATGCCAACCAATAAAGGGCCAAAAACCTCAAGTGCGGATCTGCAGATTACTTTTAGTCTGCCCGATACATGCGTTGATGATGATTGGGTTGGTCTTCCACCTGGAACCAATGTCACCTTCCCTGGCGATACAGATCCTCACACTATTGGCACCGACGCATTCCCAACGATCAACGCAGCATTTGCAGCAACTTCCGCAAATGCAACCATATATGTGGCTCCTGGTGCATACAATGAAAGCCTGACCATTACAAAAGCAATAAGAATAGTTGGTTCAGGAAAGGGGACAGATCCAACCCAGGATACAGTGATTACCTCCCTGGTCAGCCACGCTTTTATCCTCCAGTCTGGCAATGTCACCATCGAGAACCTTTCCATAACAACCAACAACAGGCCCACCAATGGTAATGCCATTCACACTAACATGGCAACACCAAACCTGACCTTCAGAAACCTCTACATTTACCGCTGCAGCTATGGCATGTTTTTTGATTACAATTCGAGCACGGCTAATGTCGTTGTTGCCGACTGCGATATGATAAACAATATAAATGTCGGCATATACTTCTTCAAGAATGACGGGTTGCGTCTGAGCGTTGCATGCAACAATATTCTTGTTGAAAGATGCAATTTCATCAACATGGGATATGGCTTCTATGTTTGTACTCCCCATCTCCCACCACCCCCAATGAGGATAAATGATTTTACAAATCTGACCATGAGGGATTGCGTTTTTCAAAACCTGTCTTACAAAGCCATGTATTTCGAGAAGCTCTCAAATGCAATTTTTGACTCCCTGACAATCACCAATACAGGTTACTGGCCAGGATATGGAAGCCCTTATGGACTTGAGCTCAATCTGAAATACGGTGACTTCTCAAACATCCTCATTAACAACTGTGTACTCACAAGGTGTGGAAACACCCACGCAACAAACGGCATGGCCCTGGGAATAAAGGGAAGATCTGATAATGCCTATTCTGCCAACCCGGCAACGCTGAGTGGTGTTACCATATCAGGGTGCGTGATACAGGATTCCATAAGGGGAATCAACATTGACAACTCGGTTTACAACGTGTCTATTCTTGATACCATTGTCCGCAATTGCTCCTATGGGTTGAATGCAATAGGTACAGTAGGCTTGGTGGTAAGGCGCTGTGCATTCCTTTCCAATATGGTTGCATATCCCCCATATTCAAGCTATGCAAATACCTATGGCATTGGTATTTCTGGAAGGCTCTATCCAAATTCAACCACTGGCCCTTTGTGGCAACCATCAGATGCAGTAATTGAGAGCTCCATCTTCTGTGGGAACACAAACGCCGCCCTTGTGAACATCGACGAGATGTTCAATGTTGCCCAGTACGGCTTTGAGTCCAGCAAGATAGATGCAAGGCGTAACTGGTGGGGATCAAACAGTGGCCCGTCAGGATTCGGCCCCGGCAATGGGGACCCGATTGGACCTTCTGGAATCAAATACAGACCTTGGATCGTGATGAGGATCAGGGCGTTATCTTCATCCATTGTTGTCGGTGGATATTCGACACCTGTAATAGTGGACTTCCATAGTGATTTTGATGGTGGAACAGTTTCACCGGATATCCTCGATGGCATCCTGACAGTCGAGCTTTCCACAAACCTTGGTCTTATCAATGGAGGCACCTCCACAATACTGCTCATAAACGGCGGCGGGGCAAGCGCAACCCTGACCTCCGGTGAGATAATTGGTCTAGCAGACTTGAGGGCGGTCAGTATCCAGTCTCCTTCTGGAGAACCAGCCCAGGCAGAAGTCCAGATCGTTGGAGAAGTCAATTTACAGCTACGCAAATGGGTGAAAAAATCGACCTGCAATATAGATGAAAAAGCAGTGTTCTACGTAAGCGTTTCAAATGCAGGAACCGTCGATGCAATAAATGTTATACTCTACGACAATTTCCCCAATGAGCTTGTTTACGATACTTCAAGGCCAACCGGAGCGCAAGGCATCAATGGCGTCAAGTTTGAGATCGGAAGACTCAAGATTGGCGAGACAAGGACCTTTGAGATCGTATTCAAACTCAACAAGGGTATCCAATTCCCTGGCAACAACCTGACAGTTATAAATAACGCTTCATGCACAGCCACAAACTCATACACCGGCAAGATAACAGGTGCAAAAGCATCCGCTTCCATGATGTATGTAAAATCAATCCCCTCCCCTGACTTCACGATAACCGCAAAATGGAACGGGCTTGATACGAGAACCAGCACGATTGAATCTGGAAAAGAGCTCGAACTTGGCGTCAAAGTAGAGGGTGGACAGTTCCCATGTGACGTAACGGTTGACTGGGGTGATGGAAAAGATGACCTTAACACGCTTGATGGCAGCACCGAAACAAGCTTCAAGCATTCCTGGACCTCGGGTGAATATGTGGTCACAATAACGGCAACAGATGCCTACGCAAGGACCAGGACAATCACGAGGAAGATAACTGTAAAATAAGCTCAACCTTTTGACTAACTGAGTATCTTGAAACCCCGAGGCTTAACAGTCTCGGGGTTTTTGTTTTATGACCATCCTTTGGGAATATTAAAAAACACGAGAACAAAACAGAGGTTTTTCGTGTATTCTATATTGGAAGAAAATGAAAAACAAAAGATTTTTGAAATATTTTAAGGATTCATTACTGATAATGCTTTCAGCCCTGTTTGTAATTGGGAGTTTTGGCAGTGCAAGGGCACAGGAAAAATCCCTGAAAATCGAGCCAGGCGAACTGGTCATCAATCTTGGCGAAAATGCAAAACTGAATGCCATCGCAACCGATGAAAATGGAAACAAAGTACAGCCTGACATCGAATGGTCTGTCGAAGGCGATGCCGTTTCAATCAAAGAGGCATCCGGCACCCAAATCACGGTAAACGCCAAAGATTATGGTTTCTCGACAATAACGGCCAGATGGGGCGACACCACTGCCACCTCAAAAGTCATGGTTTACATGGCCCAGGAAATACAGCTTGAAAAAAACCTGAAACTCACCCCATCGGGCGAGGTGATCATAAAGGTTGGTCAAAAGCTCGACATATCATGCAAAATTAGTGACGAGAACGGGAAGGATGTTCCATATGCAAGAGTCCAGTGGAACAAAACTTGCAGCGGGACAACAAGGGAAACCGGAACCAACAGATTGCAGTTCTCAAGCGACAGGCCGACAGTGTGCCAGATAAGGGCAAGCTACATGGGGCTTGAGGCAACGCTCACCGTCAAGGTTGTCGAAATGTGCCTGAAAGTCACGCCAAACCCGGTCATTCTCGGCTGGCTGGAATCCTATGCAAAATCTGAAATAACACTTGCCAACTGCTCACCGCTCCCGCTTGCCGTAAACCTCTCCGAACAGGCGGCATGGGCGTCGCTCTCGGAAACAAAATTCACGATACCAGCAAATAGCACAAAAAAGATTTATGTTTCCTCAACAAAGCCAACACCTGCCTCCGGTGGGGTTTACAACTTCGACGTCACAGCCACATGGGAAAACAAAAAGACCCCGGTTGCTGTCATCGGCTATACAAGGCCGCTTGAACAGGCAAGACCAAAACAGACGTTCACCCAGGGCTGGATAAATCATGGCTCAAACCATAACAGGAGCTATGCCGTACCAGAAGGAAACGGCACAGAAACAAATGCTCTTTCCGTCCAGTGGGCGCAAGACCTCGGCCTGAGTGGCAACATGATGATGCTGGACAAGAGACTCTACCTTGTTTCGGCAAACAATAGCTTTGTCGGTGTAAACTGCTACAGCCTCGAAACTGGAGGCAGGATCTGGACCTCTACCAATGTGCGCGACAAGCTGGGGATACGATTTAATACGATTACCAACGCCATGATTGCGGAAGGCAAGGAATTTTTCTGTATCAACAAGTCCCTATTTGCCATTTCGCTTGCAGATGGAAAACTCGTCTGGTCATGGCAACCGGAAAGCATTGATGAGGGTGTTTACAATTATATGACCTATGCCAACGGGCTTGTCTGGACTGGCGGGAGCAACCTTCACTGTTTTGACCCAAAAACTGGCTTGAAGCTGGGTTCTTATGGTGAAAATGCAACGTGTCCAGCCTACATGGATGGAAAAATTTATTTTGTTTCTGCAAGCAGCAGTTTATTTGGCATTGAATACTCACTAGAGATGTTTGATCCGGCAACAGAAAAAATAACAACAAAATACAGATGGGATCAAAATGCAACCGGTGCAAGTGGTGGAGAAATCGAAGGAATGTACTGTGGTGAAGGATATATTTGTATAACTACCTATAAAAATATTAAAATATTCAACACAAAAAGCAAAAACGGCTTTGATCCAACCATTCTTTATGATTTTACCATGCCCCCCGAAGACAGAGTCAATGTTTCTATAATTGGAGGCAAGGCATACTACCACGATGATAATGAACTTGTCTGTTTTGATCTGACAAGCTCAAGCTATTCCTGGAGAGTAAAATCATCTGACCCGTTTATGGGACTTTTTTCAATAAGCGGCAACAGGATTTTTATCTCCACCAGAAGGACCGGATTAAAAATCTACGACACACGCAACGGCAAACTGCTTTCAAAGCCCATTGATTACACCAACCTTGGCTATCTGGACGGGCAGTGGCAGACTGCAGTCTCAATCTATGGCAAGGTCATCTCGCTTTTCCATAAAAACGGCGCGGCACAAGATGAACATCTCTTTGTGTGCCTGGATGATGTAAAGGACGTGCCAAGGACGCCAAAAGTGCTGAGCATGCCTCTTGGGCAAAGCACCATCTACAGCCAGGAGGAGAAAAAACCTGTCACCACAATAAGGACAGATTCACCAGTCCAGTCGATTGGCGGAACAACCTACGTTCCAGCAAAATACATTGTGGAGCCTTTTGGCGGAAGGGTTACATGGTCCCAGACCGAAAGAAAGGTCACAGCAGAATTGCATGGCCGGACCATCGAGATGTGGATTGGCAGAAACTGGGTGCTTGTCGATGGCCAAAGAGTCAACATTGACCCAGGCAATGCCATGCCAAAGGTGATAGGGGGCAGGACAATGGTACCGGCAAAATTCCTGGCCACTGTCCTGGATTGCCAGGTCTACTGGGTGGCCTCGTCCAAAACGGTTGTCATTGCAAATTTTCAAAAACCACAAAAGAAGTGATCAATAAATGATTATCGAGGCAAAGGCATCTTCGCGCCTGTCTCCAACAGTCACCGATATTTTAATGATCCCGCAGTAAGGGATATTTTTTGTTTTTAACTTGAGTGAAGCGTAGTCCCCATGGGACACGATTTCCGCCTGGAACCAGTCAGTCTCCTTCGGAAAAACCTCAAATACTACCACCTTCCCCTTGCAGATTGCTTTTGGTTTTATCTCGACAGAAAATGATTTGATGTCGTCCTTGCCGATTACAAGCGGCGCGCCGGAGTTTATAACAATCCCGTACTGGCCAGTCTCATGGGCCTTTACCTCCAGATTGGCATCAACGCAAACGGCATTGCAGGAATCCTTGCAACACAATTTGAAGGCCATTTTTCCAGTTTGCGCATCTTTTGGCGGTTCAAATGTAACCAGTGCGCTCTGCTTTCCCTTCTTTTCAATGGTGCACCACGACGGTGCGCCAATAACAGAGAACTCGACCGGCTCATTTTCCTCGTCACTGCATGCAATATCAAAGGTTGCTTTCATGCCCCGAGCCACAGAAAAGGTCATGTCACCTTCAAGCAAAGGCGGCATGTTCGAAAAGAGCGTGACGCTGCACAGTGGAACATCAACAAGAGGTGTTTTTGAAAGATCACGGATAAAAACTGGCAATACCGCCTTCCGGTCCTTCATTTTTACCGCAAGACCCTCAATTGTAGCCACGGTTACAGATTTTCCCTTGCCTTCCTCTCTCTGGGCAATGTCCACAGGAAAAAAATGGCTTTTCTCAAGAAACTCACACTCGCCAAAAACTATCTGTCCACTCATCCTGCAACCAAAATTCCCCACCGGAATGCCGAACCTTGACGTGGCACCATCAGGGCAAACCGATTTTACGACAACATCCTCGGCCTTTATTTTGGGGCCGGGGACCACCATGGTGGTTTTGTAAATCAGATTTTTTGTGATTTTTTTGCCGGCAATCACCCAGGTCATAGCAAAAATCAGCCTGCCTTTTGAAACCTCACCAACTTTGAGCATATACCACTTGATGTTGAGCGCAATTTTTATGGTTGCGCCTTCTTCAAGCTGGAAATGCTTTGGGGTCGGGTCCATCCACAAACCGTTCCAGTCCCTGGGGGCAACATTATCGGGTGGCAGCCATAAGACTTCGACGCTTGCAGTGCCTCCCGATGTCACAGTCAAGTCGACCCAAAGGTCATTCTTGTCACCCGGGCAACCCTCAAGATCGAGTTCTTTTACCTTGTCCTCTTCACCAGAAATCCTTGCCTGACCGCATCCAGTTGAACCAGTATGCGAATAAAAATATGGTTCTGCCCTAAGCTTTCGAACAGGCAACAACAACTGTGATACAAGCAAAATCACAACAAGCAAAACTCTTCCCATGGCAAACTCCCGTCAATCGTTTGCAGGAATTATACCACGGATGGCATTTTTTCAAAACTTAACTAAATCTTCTTCTGGAATATTCTGTATTTTTTATACACCTGCCCGCCAAACCTCTTCATTTCTGCCTGGACCAGTGTGTTCGATTCAAGCTCAAGATGGCTGTCCATAAACTTGATGCCAGAGTCATGCGCAGATTTCATAAGTGACGAACCGAGGAGCACATCAATACCCCTATCTCTGTACTCCCTGTCAATTCCGCCAAGCAGAAGATCAAGCTGTCTGGACCTTTTTGATGCGGAGAGGATGTGGTAGAAACCAAATGGAAGCAACCTTCCTCTTGCCTTCCTGAAACCCTCGTCCATATTGGGGATTCCAAGGATAAAACCAACAAGTTTGCTGTCTTTTTCAACAACCTTGAGGAATTTTGGGTTTAGGGCTGGCAGATATTGCTTTGCAAGATCTTCCATCTCTTCCATCGCCAATGGGACGTAGCCATAAAGGTGCGAAAATACATCGTTTACCAGTGACAGCACAGGCACAATGTAGGGTTTGATTTGAGAGGTGGAGTCAAACTCCACAAGTTTGAATTCATTTTTCTTGGACAATCTTTCCAGCACCTTTTTGTAAATTGGCGGATACTCATTTGTAACAGGGATTTTATAGACTACGTAATCAACTTCCTTGCCATATCCAAGTTTCTCAATGTGTTCCGGTATAAACTCGTAGTTGTAATATGTGGCAAGTGTCGGTTCATTCCCAAATCCTTCGATGAGAAAACCCTCGGGGTCCTGATCAGTAAATCCCATTGGCCCAACAATCTTGTTCATGTTCCTGGATTTGGCCCATTTTTCCACATGGGTTACCAACGCTTTTGTCACCTCAATATCGTCTGTGGATTCAAGATAGCCAAACCTGGCCGTTTTTTCGCCAGAGATTTCAAGGAATCGTTTGTTTATGATTCCCATGCACCTGCCAACAATTCTCCCGCGCTTTTTTGCCAGAACCATCACTGTGTCGCTGTGATTAAAGTTTTTGTTTTTCCTCCTCGAAAAGAACTTCCACTCGTCTGAGTACAGCGGCGTTGCCCAACCTTCATGCCCCCTGTGCAACTTTGTGGGTGCATGAATAAACTCCTTCAATTCTCTTTTCTGTGAAACTTCAATAATCTCGGTAGACATTTTTTCTCCTTAAACAAAATTATTAAACAGATAAATCCAGGCCTATTGCCATTTATTTGATATTTGTTCTGACAACAAGGTTACGGTTGCATTTGAAAAAGTATTTACTTGCTTGCCTTTTTTAGGACACACTCAAAGATGTGGCCCTCTTGTGAAGATTTGGTCGCATGCAAACCATAAACCTCAACTTGATCTTCATAATTGAGCGATAGTAGATCAACCACTTCTGGTCGTATGTGGGTTGTTGTCTTCTCTCCTGTGGCACTCTCAACAGTTACAGTTTGAAGTTCGTAATCGATGTCTGTTATGGTGCCAGAGATTTTGACAACATCTGATGTTTTGCAGCCAATGAGCCTTCTTTGTGAATACGATGAAGATGAAACCTTCAGCATTGTTCCCAATGGCACACTCTTTGATCTCGACTTCTCAGAAAGCTGGATACTCCATCTAATATTGACTTCTGGTTCAATGCCACGGAGATCACGGCTTACCGGGTCTCTTTCAAAAACCGTACAGATTATTGCCGGGTTGGTCAAAGTTATCGAGCTTGGAACACAAAGTCTCTCCCTCGGGGAATAACTTCCCTTGACCTTGACCCAGTTCCCAATCGAAGATTTACCATTTGGGCCATTATATTCAAAATTGATGACTGAATCACATTCCCTGATGCTATATTTGTTTCCATTAATATTTGATGGCACATCGAGCACTTCCCCGACAAATTCAACATTGATAGTTTCTGGGCAAGGGTTCTTCGCACACACTGATGCAAATAATATCGGGTTATATCTGTCCTTTACATCTTGATAGCCCTCAACCCTTATAAAACCATCTTTTTTTAAACTGGTAAGGTTTTCGGATGTGTCAGTACTGTAGACTCGGATGTCATTATCAGAAGTGTCCCTGGTTTCAAGCCATCCCGTTTTGGCGTCCACCGAAATAACCTTCAGAAGGGATATTTTGCGCCTCACGGTGTCATAAACAGATGCATTATTGACTGTTTGTGATAGATGGTGGTCCTGTGCACCCCTGAAAGTATAATATGTTTCAGGTTTTAGCCCTGCTGTTCCCTCACCCGGTATGAAATTGACCTGCCAGTATTCATCATTGGATGTCAACACTCTGAAGAGGCCGTCATGCCATCCGCCACTGGAAAGTTTTGCCCACAAAACAGTTGTTACTGTTTTGTCATAGACAATTTTGAATGTTGCATCATGAAGGACAAATTTTCTATTGGCATCCTGAATAGCAGTCAGAATGAGCGAATCTCCTGAACGCAACCTTTCCATTTCATTGGCATTTTTTGGGGAAAATTTATAAAGGCAATCACCACTTTTGAGAATATACAAATTCTTTTCTGTATTTTTCGTGTAAAGTACACCTTCAAGGCGTACCTCATTCGGGCCGGAGAGGCATGCTGGAGCAAATTGTCCAGCAAGCCCCATCACGACAAGGATGATAATTGCTAACTTGTCCCTCATCTTTTGTTAAAAAAGATAAAGGATTTAACCTAAATATGCAAGTGCCAGATTACTTTGCGTTGATTGTGATTTCAAAAGTATCGTAAGGTGGCCCTTCTTCAGCAATGTGCTTGGATTCCCAAACCATCTTCGCCGTTCCAGCACCCGTGACCTCGAACGTGTAAATCCTCCAGCCGCCAACCCCAACCATTCCTTGCGGATTTTCTTCGGTTTTGTATTCAGAATTCACGGTTCCAATTATTGCATCGCCTTCGATTTTAGGGCTAGTCCATTGAACTGGCGTTGTTTCATTGGCCTTGAGTGTTACCTCAAATTTCTGGCCAACTGTTGCCTCAAAGGTTTTTCCCTTATCCTCTTCAGTAACTTTGGTCGGGCCAGCAGCTGCGCCACCGCAACCTGCAAAAAGAACAGCAACACAGGCTAAAGCAAGAATTTTTTTCATTTAATCCTCCAGATTTCAATTTTTTGTAAATCCCTAAACCAATACAATAATAAGGTGTCAAATTTTTGCAAAGGGAAAGGAGAAACAACATGACAGAAAAATGCCGAACAGAAGAATTCCAGATTTCAGGTGAAAAAGTCATCGAGAAAATCAAGGAACTCGTCCATGAGGGCAACATCAGAAGGATCATAATAAAAAACGACCACGGCTCAACACTTATTGAAATACCATTGACGCTTGGTGTCGTTGGTGCAGTATTGTTGCCAGTATGGGCGGCAATCGGAGCAATAGCAGCACTGGTTGCAAAAATGACCATCGTTGTCGAGAGGGTTGAGGAGGAACAATGAAAACGCCAATTTCAATACCATTTCCGGCTGGTACCAGGCCAAAGCTAAGGTTTTCAACTGGCGCCTGCAAATTCAATTTGAAACCAGGCGAAAACTCATCATGGGTGGAAGGATCTTATGACGATCCAACCGACAATTTGCCATGCGTTATAGAACAATCTGGCAACGAAGTGAGCATCTCTCAATCAAGAAACATCTCGGGGCTTGTAAATGTTTTCAACAGAACACCAACATTTGACCTGATACTCTCTTCACAAAATCCCTTCGATCTTGTGATGGAAGGAGGGGCAAGCGATAACTGCGTCGAGCTGGGTGGGTTGCCACTCTCGTCGGTTGCCGTGTCCTTTGGTGCAGGCAAATTCGAGATGTCATTCTTGAAACCAAATCCCATCCTGATGGATTCATTCAAGGTTTCTACCGGAGCTGGCTCAATGACGCTGTTGAAACTACTGAATGCAGGATTCAAAAATCTCAGGGTGGAAGGCGGGGCTGCCTCGTACAAGATTGATTTTACCGGCCAGCTTGGCCAGGATTGCAACGCAAATATTCAGATAGGTGTTGCATCACTCGATCTTGATATTCCATCAGATGTGCCAGTCGCAGTGAAAAGTGAAACAACACTGGGTGGAATAGAAATGGGCAGCGGGTTCACCACAAAAGACGGCTGGCTGGTAAACCAGGCATATCTCACTAACCCTTCCCCAGCGTTGTCTATTTCTGCCTCCGTTGCGCTGGGTTCACTCAAGCTCAGGATTGCAAATAGCACAGGGGGGGCTTGAGGGCAATCCCCTAAAAGACTACCATCTGGCCCATGGAACCATACTCAGACAGCAGACCCCTGACCAGATGGTGGTGGTTTTCAGGCCCCATCAACGAAAAAGACATTGATTTCCAGCTTTCATGGCTGAAGAACAATGGCTTTGGTGGAGTAGAGATAGCATGGGTCTATCCGCTCCCGGAGAGTCCGGAAGGCCCGGCATGGCTTTCAAGAGGGCTCTCCGACAAGGTCCGCCACACAAAAGAACAGGCTGGATCATTGGGGCTCGCATGCGATTTCACCTTTGGCACCCTCTGGCCCTTCGGCGGTTCAATGGTGGGCGAGGAAGATGCCTCAAAAGATTTCTGCGGCACATCGAAACAGCGGATAAAGAAATCGTGGGAGGCAAGAACTTGCCCTGAAACGTTTGTTCTTGACCACATGAATGAGGGTGCGTTCCTTCGCTACGCAGAAAATATGGGAAACTTCCTGCCGCTTGACGGCAAAAAACAATGCCTGTTCTGTGACTCATTCGAGGTTGCAACCGAAGGCCTCTGGGCAAAGGGTTTTGAAAATGACTTCAAATCTGCTTTTGGATATGACATTGTCCCGTTCATGGATGATCTGGATTCCAGTCCGGGGGCAAGATACGACTACAGAAAACTCGTATCAAAAATGCTCCTGGAAAATTTTTTCAGCCCATTTGCCAGATGGTGCAGGGAACACAATTCTTTCTCAAGGGTGCAGATCCATGGGGCACCAGTCGACATAATCGAGGGATATGCAACATGTGATGTTCCGGAGAGTGAAGCTGTCCTCTTTGATCCGCACTTTTCACAGCTTGCAGCCAGCTCTGCCGCATTGTCTGGCAAAAAATATGTAACTGCCGAGACCTTCACCTGTCTGTATGGATGGAAAGGATGGCCGGGTCCAGGACAGTACCAGAGAGAGGAAAAGACTGGCGACCTGAAACTGCTTGCAGACGCCATGCTGGCAAACGGCATCAACAAGATCATCTGGCACGGGATGCCGTACAACCCGGAGGGTGGCAAAAATGCTTTTTATGCAAGCGTCCATGTTGGCCCGGATGCAAGTTTTGCAGATGATCTGCCAGCGCTAAACGGATACATGGAAAAAATCTCCAGTTTCCTGCTTGAGGGCAAACCATATTTCCAGTGTGCCGTCATGCTTCCGGTTGAAGACGCATGGATGGAAGGCGAGCTTGAAGACAAACTAAGGAGGCCGTCTGCAAAATACCACTGGGAGTTCCATTACCAGAGGATGCCGGAAGAACTCTGGGGCCACCGCCCGTGCTGGATAACAGCACCATTCCTGAAAAAAGCAGAGGTCAGGGACGGCTTTACCGTCATTGGTGATCTTGAATTTGATTTTATCTATGTTGACTGCCAGTATCTGGATTTTGAAGGGCTCAATGCGCTTATCAGCCTGGCGCAAAAAGGTGCGAGAATCTGCCTGAAACAGGTTCCGGAACAACCAGGTTTTATTGCTTCCCCGGCTTATGAAAAGGCAATTTCAAAACTGGCTTCATTTGAGAATGTTTCAGACAGCATCAAGAAATCGTCAGTCTTGCCTCCGCTGTTTTCCAAAACAAACGGGCCCAAACCTGAATATTGGTGCAGAAAAACATTGGACGGAATAAATATTTTCATGGCAAATCCAGCAACAAGGGCGATCTCTTATCCTATGCCGTATGGCCTGTCAGATGGAACCACTGAAGCAAAAATGGAGTTTGATGCAGCATTTTTGGGCCAGGAAAAGAATGTTGGCATCAACTTCAAGAAAGGGTCCTCCATCATGCTCCGGCTCTCCAGGGGAGGAATTATTTGCGAAGAAGCTCATTTGTTAAATTAACAATTAAATGTTAATCTAACCAATATAATCTTTTCGCAATAAGCTTAATATTTGACAAACTTTCTGGGTTGTTTATAATAGGTTTTACGAAAGGAGGATTTAGGTTAAATGTCAAAAATTACGTTGATTATAATTGGTATTTTGCTGGTGATTATGGGCCTTTCGGGGATATGGTCATGGTTTGGGCTTGGTGTTGAGCCAATGTGGCACGCAATTTTGAAGATTGCAATTGGAATAATCGCCGTCCTCATCGGTGCAATGGACAAAACAGCTTGATCTAACAAGAAAAATCTGTTTTTAATTCTAAAGCCCCTGAATTTCTCAGGGGCTTTTATATTCAAGAGATTTATAAAATCAGGAAACTTCTACTTTATCTCGCTGTCAAATATCTTCCACTCGCCAGTAAGGTCGCTGAGTGTGTACGAACCAATGGGTGTGTCGTCCTGTTTTTTGAGTTTGTCATAAACGTATAGCATGAAGCCAACCTTGACCATTCTTACATTGGCATTTTTCTTCATGATCGATATGGAGATGACCCTTGCGCTCTTGTAGTCCACCTCGGCCTTGGCCTTTTCAAACATCTCGACCATCTGTTCCTTGCTTGTCCTTGCAGTCTGGAATGGCGAGTTCTTCTCTATCTGTGACCAGGCCTCGTCATATTTGCCAGAAAAAAGGTTTTCGAAGTATGAAAGCACAACCTTTGACGCCGGGTGGTTTTCCGGGCCGGCCTGTTTTACGGCTTCGTCAACCTTTGACTTGTACTCTCCACCGTCCACCATGGCATTGATTTCATCCCATGTTGGCACCTTGGCGCCACAGCCTGCAGCAACAACAACTAGCAACATAAAACAAATAATCTTTCTCATCTTTATGAATTTTACCACTTATGGCCATCTTTGGAAGGGGGTAGTGTTCCAAAAACATCCAGAACCTGTATAATCCAGCAAGGAGGTTGCAATGGAAAACAGAAAAATTGGGTGGTTACCAGTCATTGTAGTTTTGATTATTGGCGTGCCATCACTCTGGATTGGCATCGACAAATCAAATGTCGCATTCATAATCTTTGGTGCTTTCGAGCTGGTTGTTGGTGCTATCGGTATCTGGGCAATACTCCGGAATTCAAGGGTACCAAGGACAGTCTGTCCAAACTGCAAGGAACCGATTGGCCCGGGAATGGAATCATGCCCGAATTGCGGAATCAAACTTTAGAGTAACTAGTAACATGTAAGCTGGACACCTATTCTGTTTGCTTTTTCTATTGCCCTGAGTTTTTGGGCTTTTCTGAAATCAGCGTTAGAGAGCAATCTCATTGCGTCATCGAAATTTAGACCAAGCTTCCTGTACGAAATAGCAAGGCTTTTTAACACCCTCGGATAGGGGTTTAGAAAATCCATCGAGAGGCCACAACCGATTGTTGCGGCAATCTCGATTATTCTGTCAATATTTGTAACAAGTGGCAATATCGGGGACATAAAGATCCATGTTGCCACACCTTTTTGTTTGAACATTCTCAAGGCATCGACTCTGGCGCGTATCGGCGCAGAATCATCCTCAAAAGCTGCCCTGAGGCGCTCGTCATGGTAGGACATTGAAAATCCGACAGTCGGCCCATCAAATTTTGTTATAAGATCGACGTCTCTGACCACAAGGGCAGATTTTGTCAGGATTTCTACTCTGCAATCGACCTTTGCGAGTAGTTCCAGGCAAGCCCTTGTTACCCCGAATTTTGCTTCAAGGGGTTGATAGGCATCTGTGGCAGTCGAAAAAACCACAGATTTGCCACTGGCCTTTTTGACCTGCTTCATCAAAACATCCGGCAAGTTTATTTTCGGATATACAAATCTTCCCCAGCGCTCCTTTTCATCAAGAAAACGACACATAAATGTTGCATAGCAAAAAGAGCACGCATGGGAACAGCCATAATAAGGATTTATCGAGTAATCACAGCCCTGGACCTTCGACTTTACAAGTGCCGATTTTGTAAGTCTGGCCTCTATTTTGATCGTTCCACCCTGTCCTTTATATCCCTGGAGGCCCTTTCAAAGCTTTCAAATTGGCGCCAGTTGTAGATGCAATATGCCATAAAAAGCAACGTTGAGCCAAATATTGCCCACCCGGAGAAATCAGGACTAAACCAGAGCGAGAATGCCGAGGCGACAAAAAGCATTCCAAATACTATCGAAGCAAGGCCCCATGCAAACCTTGGGAAAGACTGCAATTCATATGCATGGGCAGACAATATTCTGGCTGCCTTGATTGCCTGGTTCATGGTCGGGACCCCGTCGGGGAGATCAAAAGAACACTCCTTGGTCATTGTTGCACCAATGGCACCAAAAAAAGCATCCACAAAATCTCTTGATATCTTGGCTTCCTTTGCTTTTGGATGGTTAACAAGATATTGTTTACAGGCATTTTTATATTTTGTGGCTATTGCCTCGCAGGCAACCAGCGCCCACTGCCTGACCTTTGTCATATCCGCAGATTTTATTGCCAGCTCACCTTTATAGGCAAGGACCAGGTATTCTGTAACTTCCGGGTTTGTGTTCATGACTCAAGGATAAGGTTTTTTGTGGAAAGATTCAAATCTGGATGGGTTACACTTTTGGTTATGCAAATATTAATCTGTGCATTATTTCGACTGTAATTCGTATAAAATTAAACCAACCGATTTTGTGCCCGGTTTCACCATTAATTTGTTTCAACTTTGATAATAGAAAATGTATTTCACAAATATAGATAAAGGTATTTATGAAACAGTCTTTTGTACTGTGAGACCACAAATAAAACAAATTTAATAAAACGTCTGTTTGACATTAGCAACCCCATAATTGACTTGCCCTGGTGCAAGGTTATGGTGACCATGTGAAGAATTTAGACGATCTTATAAGAGAAAAAGATGAATTGCTTGCAAGAGCAAGCAATGAAACGCCACAGGCCAGGGAGTTCCAGGAAAAGAGGGGGAAACTTACTGCAAGAGACAGGATAAGGCTGTTCCTTGACCCAGAAAGCTTCGTCGAAACCGACGCCCTAGTCCAGCACAGGAAGGACTACCCGCAGTCAGAGAAATTCGTTCCAGGGGAAGGTGTTATAACAGGTTATGGCACAGTAAATGGCAGGCTTGTTTTTGTCTTCTCCCAGGATTTTTCAGTCATGGGTGGTTCCCTTTCAAAAATGCAGGGTGCAAAAACTGGCAAAGTCATGGAAATGGCCTATCGCTCCGGTGCCCCGGTCATTGGGTTCAACGATTCCGGCGGGGCAAGGGTGCAAGAGGGTGTAGACGCCTTGTCTGGATACGGAAAGGTGTTTTACAGAAACTCAATTTATTCTGGTGTAATTCCCCAGATTTCGATCATTGCAGGGCCATCCGCCGGCGGTGCAGCCTACTCTCCCGCCCTCACTGATTTTATCTTCACAATCGATGGGCTGACCGAGATGTTCATAACCGGCCCCCAGATCATCGAATCGGTTACAGGGGAAAAATCCGACAAGCAAACCCTCGGTGGCGCAAGAGTTCACGCTTCCAAATCCGGTGTGACACACTTTGTATACAAATCAGAACAGGAGTGCATCCAGTCAGTCAGAAAACTCCTGTCATTCCTGCCACAAAACTGCAGGCAGATGCCACCACGCATCAAGGGTAATGACGACCCAAACAGGGTTTCAATGGCACTCAGGCAGATTGTTCCGGTGGAAGCAAACAAATCCTATGATGTCCGCAAGGTCATTGCAGAAATAGTCGATGATGGTGACTTCATGGAAGTCCAGCCAGATTTTGCAAGAAACCTCACCATAGGTTTTGCAAGAGTAGACGGCTTCCCGATAGGCATTGTTGCCAACCAGCCAATGTATCTTGCCGGTTGTCTGGATATCGATTCTTCTGACAAGGCTTCAAGGTTTATCAGAACATGCGATTCTTTCAACATACCACTCCTGAATCTCGTCGACGTTCCAGGCTTCCTTCCGGGAGTCAACCAGGAACACGGCGGGATCATCAGACACGGCGCCAAGATGCTCTACGCCTATGCTGAATCAACAGTCCCAAAAATAACAGTCATCACCAGAAGATCTTACGGCGGTGCCTATCTTGCCATGTGCTCGAAAGACATGGGTGCCGATGTCGTATTTGCCTGGCCACAGGCCAGCATCGCCGTCATGGGTGCTGATGGAGCAGTCAAAATACTTTATCATGACGAAATCAAGAATGCCCCCAATCCTGAAGAGAGGGCCAAAGAACTCGTCCAGGAATATGAGAAATACCACTGCAACCCCTATGTGGCCGCCGAAAGGGGATACATTGACTCGGTAATCAATCCTGAGGAGACAAGGGCAAGAGTGGCTTCCTCGCTACACATGCTCCAGACAAAACAGCAGAGCATGCCAGAAAGAAAACACGGCAATATGCCACTTTGAGGTGACAAATTGAAAAAAACATCAACTGGACAGATAATTGCAAACATCGTGACCGGGCTTGTGCTTATAGGATTAACGGTTTTCATTATCACAAGCTATATACTTGACCCGGCAAAATATGGTGAAGGTGTCACAAAGGGGCTTGTTGCCTTTACAACCACATTTATCATTCTCCTTGTTGTCACAGCTTCAATTTATCTCATCAAAACCATAACGGAGCGCTTTTCAGGCAATGGCACATCCGCAAAAAGCCCTGGTTCGACAACAGGGAACAAGGGGAAATCAGACAAAATCATGGCCGCAGTAATTGCTGCTGCTGTACATCAATTCCAGCTCGATTCAAATGGCCAGATTGCCATAGGTTTCAGGGTAAGGGAATTGCTTGATGTGAACACCCCATGGACAACATTTTTCAAAAATGACTATCACAAATCCGGAGGATCAAGATGACCAGAAGATACAGAATAACCGTTGAAGGAAAGACATTCGAGGTTGAGGTTGAATCCATTGATTCAGTGCCAACGACACAGGCAATTCCACAACCACAAGTACAAATTGCACCGACACCACCTCCGCCACCACAAGAACCATCGGCAGGCCCCGCAATGGTAAAACCGGTTTTTGCAAAAAATGTCATTTCCCCAATTCCTGGAAAGATAAAACAGATAGCAGTAAAAGTTGGACAGGCAGTTGCTCCTGGGGACCTTCTCATGGTCATCGAAGCCATGAAAATGGACAATGAAATCCTGTGTGACGTCAATGCCACAGTAGCAGAACTCCTGGTCAAGGAAGGGGACTCGGTATCCATTGGCCAGCCAATCGTGAGGTATGCATAGATGGAATTCGTCACTGGCCTGAAAGGTATTTTCGACACATCGGGACTCCCCCTTTTCCTTCCAAGCTGGGGAAACTGGATAATGATCGTAGTCGGACTCATCCTCATTGTCCTGGCTGTAAAATTCAAATTCGAACCGCTTCTTCTCATTCCAATATCTCTTGGCTGTATACTGGTCAACATCCCGCTACCAAAAGAACTTGTTTCTGCATGGATAGGCCAGCCAGGTGTTGGTTTTCTGAGCATCATTTATGACGCCATAACAAAAACTGAGATAACACCGATAATAATGTTCCTGTGTCTGGGGGCGCTGACGGATTTTAGCCCCCTTCTTGAGCGCCCGATAACATTCCTTCTCGGTGCCGCAGCTCAATTTGGTGTTCTTGTGGCTATATTTCTTGCACTTACGCTTGGTTTCAACATCAAGGAAGCAGCTGCCATTGGAATCATAGGTGGAGCCGATGGCCCGACCGCAATTTTCATTGCGCAGAAAATGGCACCCCAGATTCTTGGTGCGATAGCAGTATCGGCCTACTCATATATGTCGCTGGTTCCAATAATATTGCCTCCTGTCATCAGATGCATGACCACCAAAAAAGAGCGTACAACAAGAATGGAACAGGCAAAACCGGTCTCAAAAACAACCAAGATGCTGTTCCCGATCGTCGTCACACTCGTGGTTGGGATCCTCCTCCCATCATCTGTCCAGCTCATCGGAATGCTCATGGCAGGTAATTTCATAAAGGAATGCGGGCTTGTCGAAAGGCTTTCAAATACCCTGCAGAACGAGCTTGTAAATATCAATACGATATTCCTTGGATTGACTGTCGGCTCCACAATGGCTGCCCAGCAATTCCTCACTCCAGCAACCCTCAAAATAATCCTTCTTGGCTTCCTGGCTTTTGCTTTCTCGGCCGCAGGTGGAGTTGCCCTTGGAAAGCTGATGTATCTGCTCTCTGGTGGCAAGATCAATCCAATGATTGGTGCAGCCGGTGTTTCAGCCGTCCCAATGAGTGCAAGAACGGTCCAGAAGGAAGGCCAGAGGGAAGACCCTGGCAACTTCCTCCTCATGCCAGCAATGGGCCCAAATGTGGCTGGCGTCCTCGGAACGGCAGTTGCTGCATCAGCGCTTATTGCCCTCCTCTCCTAGGCGCCACCCAGATCTTGTTTTCAAAAGGCCTGCATGATTGCAGGCCTTTTTTATTTACCTTTGTCAACGACGCACCCTTAACTGCGATTTTGAAATTATGTTGCTATGTTGTATCCGTATGAAAAAACCAACTTTGACCCAAACAATGAGATATGTGGTTCAGTGGGGAATGCTCCTTTACCTTGCCAGCATCTCCACAACCCACATGTACAGGTGGCCCGGCACATCGGCAGGACCACTCGATGCCTACTGTCCGATGGGTGGCCTTGAAACATTGCTCCCATTTGTAACATCAGGCCAGATAGTCCAGGGGACCAATTTCAACGCCATCCTTCTGCTTGGCGCCCTAACCATACTCGTCCTCATATTCTCCGGTGGCTTCTGCGGGTACATGTGCCCGTTTGGCACCTTGCTTGAGTGGGTTTATAAAATAAGAAAACTGTTCTGGAAAAAAACGGTCAGATTGCCAAACAAACTCAGCTCTGCGCTGTCCTATGCCAGATACGGAGTCCTCATCCTGATCGTGCTGATTACCTTTGCAATTGACACAGAGCTCCATTTCGCCCACATCGACCCCTATAGGGCATTTTTCCATTTTGGCCGCGAGATGACCACAGAGCTGTGGATTGTACTTGGTGTCGTTTTTGGCCTGTCAATCGTTCTCGAGAGGGGTTTCTGCGCTTACCTCTGTCCCCTTGGTGGATATGTTGGCCTGGTCTCGCTGGCCGGGTTCACAAAAATCAAAAATAACGGCGAAAAATGCATTGATTGCAAGCTGTGCGACAGGGCATGCCCGGTGAACCTCACGCCGTCGGTAAAACTAGAGCACCACAGGTGTATAATGTGCTTCAGGTGTGTGGATGCATGTGTTGGCACAAAAAGCCTTTGCGTATCCCTTGCCGACAAGGAATGGAGATAATTATCAATCAAAGTTTTCCGCAAAATATTGGGGATTGGAAAAGATGGGGAAAAGACATATTATGTCTGGAGGAATGCAAGGAACGGGGGGACTTAAATGAATAAGAAGGCACGGATCATAATTGAGACAGTAGCAGTGGTATTGGCGTTCATCGTATTGGTATTTTTTGCCACATTCAACTTCGATCTCTTCGCCATTGAAACATTCGGAGAGAAATCTGACATGACCTTCATCATAAACCGAACCAGCCACCTTGATAGCACCAGCATAGAAAAGGAAATCAA
>JAKIZT010000030.1 GCA_022707885.1 Caldisericales bacterium
GGAAGACTGATGGAAAATATCTCTGTTCCATATAATATTCCTTCAATCCCTGGCGAGGACAATCAATACTGGCATATTCCGCTTGGCGTTGGTGTTGTAATACCACCGTGGAATTTCCCGCTTGCAATTCTGACTGGAATGACTACTGCGGCCGTTGTCACAGGAAACACAGTTGTCCTGAAACCAGCTTCAGTCACCCCAATTATTGGTGCGAAATTCATGGAAGTGATGAAAGAGGCTGGCATTCCGGATGGCGTCATCAATTTCCTTCCGGGACCTGGCAGCGAAGTTGGAGATTACCTTGTTGATCACCCGCTCACCCGTTTCATCAGTTTTACTGGGTCCATGGATGTGGGCAAGAGGATCTACGAAAGAGCTTCAAAGGTCAACAAGGGCCAAATTTGGCTCAAGAGAGTCGTTGCTGAGATGGGTGGCAAAGACTGCATGGTTATAGATGGCAACTACAGCAAACCTGATTTTGCAGCCGCTGAAACAGTCTCCGCAGCATTTGGCTTCCAAGGTCAAAAGTGCTCTGCCTGCTCAAGGCTTATTATAGTTGGCGATCAGTATGACGATATTATTGGTCGCATTGTGGAAAAAGCAAAGGCAATAAAGGTTGGAGATACGAGAGATGCTTCTTTTGGTATGGGACCAGTTTCCTCAGCGCAAGCATTCTCTACAATCAAGGAGTACATTGAAATAGGGAAAACTGAAGGCAAGCTGCTTGTTGGTGGTACTTGTGATGACAGCACTGGATATTTTATCCAGCCAACTGTTTTTGGCGATGTAAGTCCAACTGCAAGAATTGCCCAGGAAGAGATTTTTGGACCAGTGCTTTCGATCTCGAGGGCAAAATCCTTTGATGAAGCCCTCGATTACGCAAATGGAACAATCTACGGGCTCACTGGTGCCCTTCTGTCTGACTCTGGCAAAAATCTGGAAAGGGCCAGAAGAGAGTTCCATGTTGGCAACCTGTATCTCAATAGGAAATGTACTGGAGCTCTTGTCGGCTCACAGCCATTTGGTGGTTTCAACATGTCAGGCACCGATTCAAAAGCTGGCGCGTTCGATTATCTTTACCTCTTTATGCAGGGCAAGTCTTGCTCGGAGAGGCTCGATTCTGATCAATTTGCCAAATACCTCGGAATAAAGTAGCAAGGGACAATAATTATTTTAAAAGCCCCCACTTCCAAAAGTGGGGGCTTTTTATATTTCGATAATATTTTTCTTTATTTTCGCCTTTTTAACAACTTGATTTAACATGATTAAATTTTAGATTAGTTTTTATACAATAAAGGATTGGGAAGGTGGTTATATGAACCATATCAAAATTATTGTTCTGATCGCCATCATGGCTTTATGTTCCTGCTCAACTGCTCAAACGGCAGGCTTGATCGATAAAAAAAATAATCCATCTTCTTCTCTCCCTCCTCCAATAGGCAATGACGGATTATGGAGCAATGGAACTCAGATGATCGCTGTTTCTGGTGGTGACACTGAATATCTTTCGACTCAGACAAAATGGCTTCTCAATAAAAGCTGGGATGCTGAACAATGGATGTATGGTTCGTGGGAGAACGCAAAGCTTGTCGACGGGAAAGAAGCAAGCTATGCCATCAATAAGACTGTAATGCCATGGTTGAAGCTTTATGAAAGGGGTGCTCAATGGGTTTATGGGTGCAATCCTTATTATTCCTGGAACAATCCTCCACCAACAAAGCTCAATGCACCTGACATAATAAAACCTGGTAAACCTCTTCCTCCAGAACGCACAATTCAAACTTTACCCAGCTATTACAGGCACTTTTTTAAAGTCAGCAGTAAATCCTCAGGTTTTTTGACTATCTGGGTCTCTGGAGAAGTTGATGTCTACCTTGATCCCCCAGTAGGGACCCGCCTTGTTAAGAATTCAACCTCCAAGAGCTACCTTGGAAGCTACTCAGGAATTGATAAAGAATCCGGGAATGTGATAAATCTGCCTCTTATAAACCCTGGTGCCCATTGCATCTATTTTGTTCACAGGTCAGACCCTTATTCTAATTTCTTTGGGATGATTTTTGGGCTTGAAACATTCTCCCTGCCTGGCCAAAAATCTGCATGTGGATGGGACATCACAAATGGAGATTGTGCATGCGCTGTCAGCAATGAGACGGCAGAATATCTTGTCCATAATGATTCTGGCAATAATCCTGCAAGCAGCAAGTGGGAAGTCTTTGGATTACCAAAGGGAACCGAGTGGGTAAACGGCAACTGGGCACCTGTCACTACCATCCCTTGGGAGAGAGCAGACAATGATGCCTGGGGTGTTGATGTCCAGGGGGCGCCATGGAGGAAACTTTATGATATGGGCGCTAACTGGATAACCCATATTCCTTCCGGTGGTGTGGCTGGGATGTTCCCTCCTGGCAACATAGGCTGGAACAGTTGTCCGAAAAACATAACTAATATCTATAGACAGGCGTTTACTGTTGACAAACACTGTACTGCTGAACTTACGGTCTACACAAATGATGATGTGGACATATACATTGACCCGTTCATCAGCATTCCCAATCCGGGGCAATCAACCAAGCTTGTGCTTCAGTCACCGACCTTTGGCTTGAGCAATCCTCCTCATTCAAACCAGCCAGAAACGTCGTATTACTACATTGGCAGGGCAGACAAGCAGAGGAGAGGAATGATTGTCAATTTACAGATAGTTTTGACCCCTGGGACACACACAATCTATTTCGTACACAGAAACAGCTTTGATCCGAAGCCGGGCAAAACAAGGGATTATTATGGATTGCTGTATGCCTTGTCATGCAAGGGAAGTTTCTGCAAATAAACGATAGAGTGGCAAAAATGATAAACCCCCTTGGAAAACCAAGGGGGTTTTAGTTTGGAATTGCGAAAATAATTACAGGAATTATATTTTTGTGCACCAAGAATTAATCTTGAATCACCAGTTCGTGGCATTGGGAATAACAAAAACAAAATTTTTAGTGTAAATATTAAAGGAAACATTGTCATAATCGTATGCTTGATGATAATAATCACTGTCGTAGATATCTTCATTCACTGGCAAATCGAAAAGGAACCTTACATCGCATGACTTAAACCTGATATCATAATTGTTCCTATCGTCTTTCCTAAAAAACTTGAAGCATTTTAGTTTGTAATTACCATTTTCTTTGTATCCGTAAAGATAATAACCCGTAGGGGCAGTCCAATCACCAGAGAAATCAATGATCGGATACATTTTTTTGTCATCAATATGTTTTAATACCAATATGTTAGAATTGGTTTCACTGACTTCTACCCTGCAGAGGCCCTTTTCATATGGATAAAAAATCTGATTATAGCCCTTTTCCAATTTTTTTATTTCAAGAGGGCCTCTGACATTTGCGTTCCCTAGATAGTCTAAACTGGTTTCAACTCTCCAGAGATTAGTCCCATCATAAAGGTCAATATACTTTTTATACCACTCAGTAGGCTGAAAGAAGGCATTATCAATCGGTGATGGTTCCTTGATTTTCTTTCTGGTTTCATTAATGTTGCCATTCTTGTTGTTGTCTGATTGGAAAATCAAATCCTGTCCATCGAAGCCTATATTTTGTAAACTATCGTAATTGGGGTGCCACCAGATTGTAGGCTTGGGATATTTGATGCTTTTTATTAGTTTATCTTTCACATATAAATACAAGATTGTTTTATCTTCTGATTGGGTAATGACACCATCCATACCTGGCAAATCACTTACAATATATGATGATTTAGTTTGAGTTTCGAAAAGTTTTTTCAATTCCAGTTTTTGAGCTTGGTTGTTGAATGTGTAACGAATAAGCAAATTGCCATCTTGGGATTTGCAAATCATGTGGTATTCATTTGCAATCTGGTAATTTGATATTACTTGGCCTGGAAGTTTGATCTCTGACATAACAAGAGTTCTTGTCTTTTCATCACATATTTTTAATATATCTTTATCTGCTATCATGCTGTATCCACTTTGAGAATTTCTATCAAAAATGCTTCCCACAAAAATACCTTGAATTGGATGTTTACTTAATGGTTTTGCTTGAAGCGTAAAAGGAGATTTGGAACAGCTGATACTCATAACCATAAATAATATTAGAAGACAAGGTAAAAACCTCCTCATTTGGCACCTCCCCATTGTTTTGGTTCTATTTCATGGCGTATTTTTTGCCCTTTGCTCCAGCGACCCCAAAAGATCAACCGGGCAGACCCTTGAAGCCTGTTTCCTGAAATCGCCAGGCATTGCCGACAGAAAGTATTCTGACATGGCAAGGCAATCTGCGTTTCCATCTTCATCAAGCCCGATATTTTCTGGCAAGTATTTTTTTTCGATCATCTTCAGCCTTATTGCCATGATGGCCTTTTCTATTTTTTCAAGCGCCCCTTCGGCCGAGTGACTCTCGATTGCCGATGTTATCAATTGATGTATTTCCTCAGTTTTTTGGAGCTGACTGTGTGCTTCAAGCAACAGAGATCTTCTGGGGGAATATTTCCTTGCGGCGAGAAAACTCAGCCTGATCGTCCACTCGATATACCTTGAAATCATCATTTTTGCGGTCAGTTTATCGTCGTCTTCGATGGCGAGTCGTACAAGTTTCCTGTTTTCGAGGTTCCTGAATATCCAGTGGTGTCTCCAGTACCATACTTCTTGCGGCATGTGGTCCCACTGGAGTTGCGCCCTCTGGAGTTCGTAGCTGGGATCCCAGAAGATTGTGCCGGAAAGTAGTGCATAAAATTGTGCCTCTGAAACTTTAGCATAGGAAATTGGATCGATTGGTCTTCTCCTGAGGCCAAGAATATATTCTGTAAAGTCTGGCCAGAACCATACATATACGCCATTTTCGTCTGAAAATGGAACATTTCTGCCTTTGTAAGTTTTTGGCAATCTTGTTTCTAGGGCATCACTTATCTTGTTTTGCAGGTTTTCATCCTGTTCAAACATGAAAACCTGGAACTTGGCAATTTGACTGGGATCATCAAAGATGTGCTCACCGTTTATTAATCCGACGCTGATGTTTTGCAATACGCCAGGGCCTATTTTCTCGATTATTTGCTTGCCCTCGGACTCAAAAAGTTCTTTCGACAGGTTGGCACTCTTCATTGCGTGACTCCTTGACGTTTTTGTTTTGTAGTTTGTATTATAACATAAAATCACAGGAGCAAAAATGTCGAGAATAACAAGATTGATTTTGGTCAGGCATGGTGAAAGTACAGGAAACAGCGAGGGAATTCTTTGTGGTTGGCATGATTCCAGCCTTACAGAAAAGGGAATTGCCCAGGCAGAACGGGTTGCCTTGGTTCTGAAGGATGCCGGCATAAATGCCATAATCAGCTCTGATCTTCAGAGGGCAAAACAAACGTCCCTCATCATTTCAAAACAACTTGGGCTGGATGTTTGTTTTGATGAGAGGTTCAGGGAACGTGCATGTGGTATATTTGATGGCAAAAAGATTGATGATTTGAAAAACCATGAATCCTGGGAAAATTTTGTTAACGATTCAAATTTCACGCTGGAGGGTGGGGAAAGCATTGTCGATTTCTCAAAGAGAATATCTGAATCCTGCGAGATGATTGCTCGTGAACATGAGGGAGAAAATATTCTGCTCGTCTCCCATGGCGGTGTACTTTGGGCAATGGTGCCATATGTCCTTGGTGTCTC
>JAKIZT010000031.1 GCA_022707885.1 Caldisericales bacterium
TATACATCCTAAGTGTTCTTTGTAAGTTATTCCTCTATTCTTGGCATCATCTTTTAGAATCTTTACAATCTTTTTTGAATCGGTAAAGTCATTCTCAAGGTACTTTTCATTTACACCTTTCAATGATCTTTCTTTTTCTGGCTTCTCAAGTTCCTTTTTGTTTACAAACTCCACGTAAAGCTCTGCACTTATCTTTACTACTTCTCTTGCCAAGTCTTGATTCAATTCATCCTTTTGTTTGCCTTGATACAAGTCATCTATCAAATTGAGCACTTTAGGATATATCTTTGCTTCTTTCTCAACCTGCCCTGCATCACAAGCCTCGTATTCCGTTAATATATCAAATTGCGTATCTGTTCCGGGCTTGGGTTTCCATTTTGAAGCAACATCCTGAGGTACATTGTTTATATCTCTTGTAAGCTTCTCATGTTGGTATCTTTCCAATCTACCCAGTCGCCAGTATAGAGTTGCTATTCTTTCAACAAGAAGATTCTCAAGTGTGCCGTTAGGTTCCAAATCATTTTTAAGCCCTATTACAAATTCTTCCCATTCTTTTTGGTTCTCTATGAAAGGCAACACAGGTATCGAAGCCAATATCCCATGCTTGAAGTTTGAAGGCAAAACCAGTTGAGTTCTTTTCTTGAACTTTGGCCCTGTTGATTTCTTTGCGTTGTTTCTGTTTGCCTCAAGGGCTTTTTCTGTCATCGTCTTCTTAAATCTCCTTTTTTGATTTGTCTCTGCTTTTTTCAATTCACTCACCTTTCTTATTTGTTCTTTTTCTTATTTGTGGTTTTTCTGATATTTCTTTTGCCTGACTCTTGATTTTTTCAAGGAGCGCAGAGGCAGGCTCATAGTCTCTGCCCTCACGCCTTGCAAGCTCTGCTTCTGTTATAACCAATTCTCCCCTAAATGCCTTGGCAAGCACTGCCTGTTTTATCGTGTCTGTTCGTTTCAAGGCAAAGTCAATTTGAGCTTCAATCTCATCTGCAAAAGCATAAAGCTCATCTATTTTTGCAACAATTCGTTTTTGCTCGTTGATTGGAGGGAAATTGCATATCATATGTTCTATCATATTTGGACTGATGTTAGGTTGTGCTCCTCCGTAAGCTTTCCCTAGAATATCATTTTGTTTATATTTCAATAACCAATATATAAATTTATTTTCAGTTTTGTCTTTAATAATAAGTCTTCCAACACGCTGGTTTAGCAACCAATTATTGCATATACTTGGTACAATTCCTAATTTTCCAGTTGTAGCACCGGACATTGCGATTAATATATCGCCTTCATTGAGTATAAAGTCTTTATATTCATTAATTTTGTTAATATTTAGAAATGGGACATCATTACAGTTAACAATTTCATTTTTCAGATTTGATATTCTTATTATAGGGCATCCAGAATTTTCATATTCCTTGCTTTTAAATGCATTTCCTCCTTGTAGTATTACTCTCGATTTTAAGATGTTTTCTTCCCAGCCTTCGGGGAGGTCGGTTGGGGGTTCATTGTTAATGGGTGGAGTGGTGGTTTTTGTGTTAGGTTTTTCTTTGTTTGGCTTTATTTTAGCCAGGAGCTGAGAGGCTGTCTCGTAATCCCTTCCTTCACGGCGTGCAAGCTCTGCCTCGGTTGGCACAAGCTCTCCTTTGAAAGCTTTTGTGAGCACTGCCTTGCGGAACTGCTTGACAAGCTTTTTGCTCTTTTCCAGGCTACCTTTTACAGCTTCTACCTGCTCAAAAACCTCATCAATCTTTGCTACAATTCGTTTTTGCTCTTCAAGTGGGGCAACGGGTATTATTAAATTTTCAATATCTTTCTTTGCAATCCTTTTTCTTGTAGTTCCTTTTGAATACGATTCAAAATAATTCCTTATTTCGTTAGAGTTAATTAATCTCATTAAATAATGTTGAATTGTTATGCTATTAGATCTAAATATAGCAATATCAACTGCTGTAATTGATAGATAAGGTAAAAATGGAAATAGGCACGCTCTGCCTAAAGGATCGGGCATTCTTGCTATTAGAATATCATCTTTTTCTAGCTTGGTGCAGTTCAACTCCATATATTTTGACTCTGTAATATATCTGTTTGATCTATCTCTAAATAAACCATCTCCAATATCAGATAACTGTATTAATCTGACTGTTCCATTTTTATCTTGATCTTTAGTTTCTATCCAATCACCATCAGCTATCAATCCATTATAAAATAATTCTTTTAGTTCACATCTTTCCCATCCTTCGGGAAGGTCGGTTGGAGGTTCGTTGTCAATGTCTCTCATTGCCCATTCCCAATATCTTCAAGGCTTGCAATAATCTTGTTTAAGCCTTGCATGGCCAGTGTCAGCTCAATGGTTGCGTTTTGAGCCAATTCCAGAGGCTCTGCCTCTGCATCATCCTCACCAAGCTCATCTTTGAGCCATTTGAGGCCGTCAATTTTGTAGTCTTTGGCTCTTATTTCATCTATTGCAAAGCTCCTCCATCTGTCCTGGGTTGAATCACTTTCAGCCCTGTCTGACTTGCCAAATGGGTCTTGGCCGTAGCATTTCTCAAACTCCTCAAAATATTCTTTGGTCAACGGCCTGTCTTTTTTGGTTATGCCTGGGATGTTTGTCCTTGCGTCATATATCCAGGTTGTTTTTGTCGGCTGGCCTTTCACAAAGAAAATTACATTTGTCTTTGTGCCTGGGCTATAAGGTGTGAAGGTGCCGTTTGGGAGCCTTAACACTGTATGAAGGTTGCAATCTTTGGTGAGAAACTCAAACACCTGGCCGGCCTGGTCGGCAAATAGGCAGTTGTCTGGCACAACGACAGCCGCTCTGCCATTGTTTTTTAAAACCGACATGACGTGTTGAATGAAGTTCAATTGCTTGTTTGAGGTTGAGATCATAAAATCATCACGCTCTGGAGACTGGTTTGCGCCTTTTGTGCCAAAGGGCGGGTTTGTGAGTATCACATCAAAGCGAGTGTCTGAAGGAAGCTCATAGATTGTATCGCCCTTAGTAATTCGAGGCTCGATGTTGTGCAGATACATATTCATCAAAGCCAGTCTTTTTGGCCTGTCTACAAGGTCTTGACCAAAGTATGTGTTTTTCTTTATTCTGTCAATTACATCGTTATCAAAAGAGCCTTTTGTGATGTCCTTTAGCCATTCATATGAGCAAACAAGAAAGCCCCCTGAGCCGCAGGCAGGATCGCCTATCTTGAAATCCCTGCTTTTCCTTGGGTCTGGCTTGATGCAACGGACTATTGATTGGATGAGTATTCTTGGAGTGAAATACTGTCCAGCGCCCTTTTTGCCTTCTGAGGCGGCTTTTTCAAGCAAACCTTCAAATGCCGCCGCTTTGACGTCAACATCCAGCATTGTCCATTCTGTTTCATCAATTTGGGCAACAAGCTTTTTGAGGCTGACAGGATTTGTGAAAGCTGATTTTGAGCCTGAGTAGATTTCACCTATGATGCCTGTCTGTCTGCCTAACAATCTTAGGGTATCAGAATAATGGTCAATCAAATCTATGCCTGATCTTGAAATGATTGATTTCCAGTCTGCTTTGTCAGGCATTGTGTTGCCCTTTTCATCCATCATTTTAATAAAAAGAAGGTATGTGAGCTGTTCGATGTAATCTCCATAATCAATGCCGTCATGCCTTAATGCGTTGCAAAATCCCCAGAGTTTGTTGACTATATCGCTCAAGCTGCCACCGCCTCATTTATTTTGTTTAGTATTGGAAGCAGATTTGTGCCAAACAATTGTTCAGCTCTCTTTCTTCCGCCTTTGTCCTCAAATATTGGCATTTTGTCAAAGTCTTCAAGCTCAATAGTGAGGTTTGTTTTCATGTGTTCTTTTATCCTGTCAATCCAGTTTTGCTGGTCAGGTGTGAATTGTTGCATGGCCATAAGCTTTTCAAAAGCCCTCTCAACACGCTCTGAGGCTGTGTAGATTGGCTCATCGTGTCTTATCGCATGCTTTACCATGGAAATTATGTCTGCGAGGTCTTTCTTGTAGGCCAGCTTGTGGGCTTTCTGCAGGTCTTCTATCGTGAATCTCACCTTTGAGAGAAGCAGTTTCTGTTTCAACTCAACAAGAGCTTGACGATTCCAGTCCTTTGGGTGGTTGAAAAGAATTGAGATTGCATCAATTGTGTCCTTGTTTTCTTTCAAATACTTTTCAAATTCGACAAGATAGTCTTGTGGTTTGTATTGTTGACAAGATAAAGGAACTGAAATAACCGTGTCATTGGTTGTTTCATCAATAATTAGACCTGGTTTAAAAGGCTTCAGGTTCTTCAGAAGGTCTATAAATTGTGGATTTGTAAGAACTTTGATCACAGCTGGAAAGTCATTTTTAATCATTTCAGGAAGGCTTTTCGCAAATTCTGAAAGATTGCCGTTTTTGATTCCAAAGCTTTCGATTGTGTCTATTAGATCACCTGTCATTTCTTTTGCAAATCTTTGGAGTCTTTTGGCCAATACTTTTGAATAATAGTCTCTGTCCTTGTTCTTGCTAATATTATTAATTATTTCTTCAAGTGGTTTTGTAGGTTGGCTTGGGTCTTTGTCAGCCATTCCCACAGTATTTTTGAAATAATCCAAAAGAGTCCCATCGAAGCAGTCAAATACAGTGAAATGCGATTTGTTGAAACCTTCTTCGCATTTTCTCGTCCCTCTGCCAAGGATCTGCTCAAAAAGTATTCTTGATTTTACTGGCCTCAAGAAAACAATGTTTTCTATTTTTGGAATGTCGACACCGGTTGAAAGCATGTCAACCGTCACAACAACACCGATTTCATCTCTGTTCCTGAATTCCTTTATCTTTTGAAGTGGTTTGTCTGATTTGCCTGTGATTTTTTGTACAAACTTTTCACCTTTGCCAAAAACTTCTCTTGCCAATTTTACAAGCTGATCTGCATGAGAAGAAAATTCTACATCGTGGACGGCAAAGATTAGGGTTTTTGGAAACCTGCCGTATTCATTTTCATGAATATCGCAATACTTTTTTATCTCTTCTAGTATTTTCCTATTTGAGTCAACAGAAGTAATCTTTCTTTCAATATCTGTTGAGTCAAAGTCTCTACTGTCCTCAAGTTTATCTGTTTCGATTATACCAGTGTCAGGATTGACAATCTTTATTAATTCACCTTCTTGCAAGAATACGCCCTTCATCCTAACTTCTGATTTGATTTTCACTGCATCATAATCAACAAGGTAACCATCCTGGACTGCTTGACCATAAGGATAGTTGTACACTGGCTCTCCAAAATATGCCGAAGAGTGAACTGCTGGAGTGGCCGTCAAACCGACTTTAATTGCATCAAAGTGGTCTATGGTTTGGCGCCACATATTTGCTTCCTG
>JAKIZT010000032.1 GCA_022707885.1 Caldisericales bacterium
TGGCAAAACGCCTTGTCGAAATGAAAAAGGACGTTGTTGTCCTCATGGATGGTATCACAAGACTAACAAGGGCCTACAACCTTGTCATGAGCCCAACTGGAAGAACTCTCACTGGCGGTCTCGATACATCTGCAATCCATGGGCCAAAAAAGATCCTCGGAGCCGCAAGAAATATTGACAACGGTGGCTCATTGACCATCCTGGCCACATGCCTTGTTGAAACCGGTTCGAAAATGGACGAGGTCATATACGAGGAGTTCAAAGGCACAGGCAACATGGAGCTGGTCCTTGACCGTAAACTTGCAGAAAGAGGCCTCTTCCCAGCCATAGATGTCAAGAGGTCAGGTACGAGAAGGGACGAGCTGCTTTATGGCGAAGAGGAAAGAAAGAGAATATGGAGCCTCAAGAGGTTCCTCTCTAACCTCGAAAACTACGAAGCACTTGAAAAGATTCTCAAGTGGCTCAGCGATACACACAACAACGAACAGTTCCTCAGGAGCATAGTCCCGGAGGAGAGTCCAAAGGGAGGACGGTCCTAGAAAGGCCCTCTCCAGACAACTTGCCCCGATTGAACCCCATTTGTGCTCATCAGGGGCTGATTGTCGAACATCTTGAGTTCACCGATTTTTCCGTCAAGCAGGCGGACACAATTGGTAACAACGCAATAAAATGGTTCATGGCCTTCGCCCGATTCCATCTTGAGGGCAAGGCCTTTTTTGTTTGCCGAGATACAGTTGACCCCTTCTGCACCTGACTTGATGGCAAAATCTGGATTGTCTTTCATGGCGATAGTGTCGACCCTGTCAACGCCTGCAACAAGTTCCGGATTTTTTGTCATCGCCTTGAACACCATTTTTGCAGGTTCCTGGAGATCAAGCGGTGCGGAATCTGGATCTGATAGCCTCGCAAAACCCTGGGCCATATTGACAAGCGGCACACCAAAGACCTGGACGCCACAGCCATCTGTTGCTACAACGACATCCGAAACTGGCAAACCACATATTCCGGCAACAATCTCGAGGGATAGTTTCTGAATAGGGTGAGTCGGCTCAAGGTAGGTTTTTGTGTCCCAACCCATTTTTTTGCATACCGCCAGCATTGCCGAGTGTTTGCCAGAACAATTGTGGTTCAATTGTGAAAGGGGTTTACCATCAAGCTCTGCTTTTGCGGCAGCAGAGATTGGTTCATGAGTCCCACACAAAAGATCTTTTTCTGACAGGCCAGCCCTTGAAAGTATCTCAAGAACGGTTTTGGCGTGCCTGGCTTGTCCATTATGAGAACCGCATGCTATGGCTAAATGTTCCAGCTCCAGTCCAAAATATTCGTAAGTTTCGGTCAAAAGGAGCGCCATTGCTTGAAAAGGTTTGGCCGAGCTCCTGAAATAGGTGATATAATGGGGATTACCAAAACTCTGGATTATGTTGCCATGGCCATCTGCAACAACAATGTGCCCCCTGAAAATTGATTCATCCAAGGGCCCTCTTTTTTTGACAGCAAGTATTGGTGGGCAGTTCATGGCTAGAGAGTCTACGCTATACCATAACAGCTTCAAGATTGACCAGCCTCTTTCGCTTTCCTATACTTTTACGTATGAAGAGACAATATTGGACTGATCCGGAACGATCTAACTTTGAGGTTGACCTTATCCCAATAGGTGGGAACGAGTTTATCATGGAGCCGGTTGTGTTCCACCCAGACGAGGGAGGGCAGCCCCCGGATCATGGAACTGTTGACGATGCAAACGTTCTGGATGTCCAGTTTAAAAATGGCAAGGTTTGCGTAAAACTGGACAGAGACCTTGCACCTGGAAAACACACAGCAAAAATTGACATTCACACAAGGCTGGAGAACAGCAGACAACACACTGCCCAACACATAATCTCGGCAATTGCCGAGAGGGAATACAAGACCCAAACGCACGGATTTCATATCGGAGATGCCACCTCAACACTTGACCTGAAAAATCCAATAAACATCATCCAGGCCGAGGATATTGAGATGCAGGCAAACAAAATTGTCATGATGGACATCCAGGTCACAACAACTTTTGGGGCCCCAGGTGATGGGGCAAGAGTAAGGGAAGATTTGCTGGGCGAGAACAAGGATGATCTGAGGATTGTGAGCATAGGAAACATTGACACATCGGCCTGTTGTGGGACACATTGCGTCTCAACCGGGAAAGTTGGCCCGATAAAAATCATATCTATTGAGGGTCACAAAGGTGGTTCCAGATTAACCTATGTTGCCGGGGAAAGATGTATTGCCCATCTCCAGAAGCAGGACAGAATAATCAGGCAACTCCGGGAGATATCGACGACAGGCATTGAAGAATTACCCCAGGCCTTCCAGAAATATATAGACCAGGCCCAATCATTCCAGAAAGAACTGAACAGGCTCTGGGAGGTCCTGCTACCGGCTGAGGCCGAAAAAGCAGAAAAACGCCAGACAAGGTTTGGCGAACTGGCAGTACTGGGAACAGACACTCCGCCAAAGCTTCTGAGCAAACTGTCTGCAATCATTGCCAATAATACAAAACTTCCAGCGGTTGTTTTTACAAGTTCCCAACCGCAGCAGATAAGCATTGTTTCACAAAGCGGGAATGCAAAAGAAATAATTGCCGCAATCACGGCAAGTTTTGACGGCAAGGGTGGTGGTTCTCCAAATTCGGCCTCAGGACAAACAGGTAAACTGGCTGACACAGATGGAATCATCAAATGTCTGTCTTAATGCCAAATTAAACCAGGAATATCGATAATTTTGATATTTGACTGTTTTTTTTGGCAATACAAACTATCCCCCCCACCAGAGAGCTTCGAAAATTCCAATTATTTCTTTGATAGCTATCACCTCTCTACCAAGGTACCAGTGGAACTCTCTGATGAGAATGATTGGGATATATCTAGGAGCTATAAAACCAGTTAGCCTTTTGAACTCCTTGAATTGAAGCCGTAGCTTCTTTCTTCCTGTATGGTCCCGTCAAGTTTGTGCACTCTCAGGGAACCACCACCATGATTTTTTATATAATCGGAGGCTTTTTTCAAAAGATCATCTTTTGTTGACGCATGCATCATCACTTTTTCTGTATCAACCTTTTTAACAATCCATTTCTTCTCTTTGTCCGGAACGAGATGGTACTGAGTATGTTTTACACTTGCATTGTGTGCCACCTGCATAGCTGGCTTTGTAGAAGTTTTTGTTTTCCTCTTTAAAACTCTGCTTTTCTGGACCATTACCCCCTCCTTTGGAGTGATATGCTAGATTGTACACACCTGGCAGGGCAAGTTGTTACCGAAAAATTACTTATTGGCTCACGCCAAAGCTTTGGCAAGACTCTGCCCATATTTTGGATAAAACTGCAAAAATCATCTTTTCTTGTATTTTTGTGATAAATCATACAAAAAGATAATTGATAATCCAGTATTTTAATTGTGACAACTTTATAGCGATCACTACAAGAAGTAATTTAGTATCAATATTATCTGTGTTTTAGAAATTTTGTTATAATTTCAGCGAGGAGAGGTGCCCAAATGGAAGAGTCCTTTTTGAAGCTGGTTGACCCAAATGATGTGCCAGAAACCAACAAAATTGAAAAATTCTTAGGCAATGCATTTACTTTCTGGGATCAGATATCCAGCCTGATTGATCAAAAATATCCTGGCATTTTCACCCCTGAATGGCTATATGGCGGCAAAAAACATGGCTGGTCGCTCCGATATAAGAAGAACAAGTCGTTTTGCACTATGATTCCAGGAAAAGATCGACTTGCCATTCAAATTGTGTTTGGCAAAGATGAGCGTCTAAAGGTTGAGGAGATAAAGGAAAATTTGTCCGGCAGAACAAGAAATGCTTATGAGAACGCGACAACATATCATGATGGAAAATGGCTCTTGCTGAATGTTGATGATGAAGAGATTATCCGTGATATAGAGGTTCTTCTTGCCACAAAGAGGAAATCGAAGAATTCGAAATGAAATTTTTGTTTTTGTTCCAATAGTTGGCAAAATGCAACACGAAAAATCACCAGCCAGTTATTAGTGTATTTTTCTTACAAAAAATAGAATTGCCTTTTTGGGAAATAAATATTGTGACCGACGAGTAAAATCAAGGGGTTCTTCCTAATACTGGCTCCCCGACGAGGATTCGAACCTCGAACCTACTGGTTAACAGCCAGCCGCTCTGCCGTTGAGCTATCGGGGAGTAGCGTAGGGCATTATATCCGCCGAGGGCACCATGTCAAGAATGAAAGGTTATAAAACAATTATTGGCATGAACGCAAGTCTCTGGCAGGTTTATTTCAATCCCCCAGACTCAGCTTCCTCCTGGGTCAAAACAATATCCTACTTTGTGGATTGTCCTTATCATTGAGGACGAAAACGATTTGTCTTCAATCTTTTTTCTGAGCTTGTTCACATGTACATCAACTGTCCTGCAATCCACGAGAGACTGTTTTTTCCAAATCTTGGTAAAAAGCTCTTCGCGTGTGAAGACTCTTCCGGGATTGCTCATCAGAAGCCATAATAGTTCGAACTCCTTGACGGTTAGATGTATACGTCTATTGCCTTTGAGGACAGAGTGTGCTTTTGAATCAACAACCATGTCATCAAAAACGATCTCTTCTTTTGATTTTGCCGGAGCAGAAAGATAGTGACAGCGTCTGATAAGACCTCTTATCCTCGCCACAAGCTCATTAAGGGAAAAAGGTTTGGTCAAATAATCATCAGCACCTGATGAAATACCAAGAACCTTGTCTACTTCAGAGCTTTTTGCTGTGAGCATAAGGACAGGAGTATTTGAACGCTTCCTGACCTGCCTGCATATTTCAATCCCGTCCATGTCCTGGAGCATCAGGTCGAGTATGAGAACGTCAGGTTCATTCTGACTGAATTTAAAAAGACCGTCTTGCCCTGTTTCTGAATGGAGGACTTCAAATCCTTCGGATTTAAGTCTCAGTTCTACAAGTCGGGCGATCTCCCTGTCATCCTCGATAATTAATATCCGATTATGTA
>JAKIZT010000033.1 GCA_022707885.1 Caldisericales bacterium
TCGTGGATTTGCTCCTGCCATGCACCGCCCCAGTTGCCAACAAGATGGTTATAGGCCCTGAGTTTTGGGTACGCGTGGGCTGGCAGCATCTCGCCATGGGTGTATATGTTTATGTCCTTGCCCTCGGTTTGCCTGAGCAGTTCCTCAAGGTCCAGCAGATCATGGCCCGAAACAAGAATTGCCTTTCCCTTTGCTGCTGTCATTCTTACTCTGGTTGGGACAGGGTGTCCATAGGTGTTGGTGTTGGCCCTGTAAAGCATCTCCATTGCATTGATATTTGCCTGTCCGGCATCCATCAGGCCATCCATGAGCTGGCCAAGTTCAGTCGGCTCCTTTGCAATAAAATCGAGTATTTTGTGCAGTTTTTCATAAAACTTGTCATCGGCGACGCCAAGGATTGCGGCGTGGTCGGCATAGGCTGACGCACCCTTGAGTCCATGTGTCATGAACTGGAGTAGACCAGCCTTCTGTTCGCCAATGCGCCCAATCATTTTTGCAGGCGAAAACTCTCTTCCTTGCTCCACCAGCCCCTCAAAGGACTTGGCCGCTGTCCATGTCGCTGGCCCGGAGAGTTTGTCCGGCACTCTGCTGGATTTCAGGCAGGCAACCTCGTACAGGTCTTTTGCCTTTTCTTTCATGCGCCCTGCCTTGTAGATCAGTTCTACAAGCCTGTTGGGGTCAAAATTCACGTTTGTGATGGTGGTAAAAAGCGCCTCGGCAGTAAATCTGTTGATCTCCGGGTCAGTAGCGCCAAGCTCCCTTGCCCTTCTTGCATACTGGGCTATCCCCTTCGTTGCATAAATCAGAAGGTCTTGCAGGGTAGCCGTTGCGTCGTCCTTGCCACAAACGCCCTGCACTGTGCATCCCTTGCCCCCAAAAGTCTGTTCACACTGGTAACAAAACATGGCTTTTTCTCCTTTTTTATAATTTATATCTGGCTTCCAAAGTTGTCAAAAGCGTCTCCGTTTATCATCACTGTAATTTCTTTGATCGGGACATTGGTCCCGGACATCGCGGCGGCTGCCTGGGCAATTCTGACAAGCCCGGAACAACAGGGCACTTCCATGTGCACAACAGTCAGACTCTTCACACCATTCAATTTTATGATGTCTGACAGTTTTTGTACATAGTCTGAAATGTCATCCAGTTTTGGACAGGCAATCACAACCGGCCTGCCCTGGAGCATCTTGCCGTGGAAATTTGCGCAGGCGAACGGAACGCAGTCTGCGGCCAGAAGAAGGTGCGAGTCCTTCAGGAACGGCGCATGGGGCGAGACCAGTTTTAGCTGGACCGGCCAGGTGGCAAGGCAGGACTGCTGTTCTGCTGATGACATAGCGCCACTTTCCTGCTTTTCCCTGTGAATCGTTCTTGACTGGGAAGACGGACAGCCACAAGCCTGTGGTTGCGGTTTGCTTGACTGTGCCATGTGCTGCATGGCCGCCTTTTCGTCAAAACCCACTGCGTCCCTCTCTTCTACTGTTATCGCGTCCTGGGGGCAATGACCAAGGCAGGCGCCAAGGCCGTCACAGTATGAATCTGACACGAGCCTGGCCTTTCCATCAATGATCTTTATTGCGCCCTCGACGCAAGAGGTGACGCATTCACCGCACCCATTGCATTTCTCCTCGTCAATTTTGACAATCTTGCGAACACCCATTATCTGTTCTCCTTTTTGATCGCCTGACAGAGCTGCTCAAGCGAAGTTTTGCTGTAATGGCCAGAAAGTTTTGCCTCAACGTCTTTCATGACACAGCCAAGCGCGCACCCGCCGGTGGGGCAAAACGGCTTGGAGAGAGGGCACGAGGAGGGCTCCATCCGCCCCTCGATCGACTCCACCACGTCAAGCAGGCTTATTTCTCCGGCTGGTCTTGCCAGGACAAACCCGCCCTGCGGACCGCGGACCGGCCTGACCAGATCAGCTTTTGTGAGCCTCTGGAGGACCTTTGAAAGGTGGTCAAACGACGCCTTGAGCTGGACCGAGAGCTCCCTGGCAGAGAGTTTTCCCTCATCATCACAGGCCAGGAAAGCCATTGTGTGAAGTGCCAGCGTGCAGGCCTCTGAGAGCTTTACAAAGCTGGCCATTTCTGCCCCCTTGCGTTTCCCTTTTCCATTTTTACATCTCTCTTATTAAGCATACTGGTACTTATATACCAGTTATGGGATAAATGTCAAGAGGTTGAGAATTTATGGAAAAGAAAATAGAATTCACATAGCAAATTAGAGGTGAGGGTTATGGAAGCTAAAAAAGTTAATTTGACAAAATATATGCAAAATGTACATTTTATCATTCCAATATATCAAAGGAAATACAGCTGGGGTATCGAAGAATGCGAACAACTATGGGATGATGTGTCAAGGATTGGCAAAGATGAAAATTGCGAAAGCCACTTTCTTGGTTCAATAGTTTGCATCAATAATATCAAACACCATCATGAGACAAGCCAGCTGCTCATGATTGACGGTCAACAAAGGCTTACGACGGTTTTTCTGCTTCTGATGGCCATATCAAGAATGATGACTCCAGAAGAAACAAAGAGAATCCACGACCAATACCTTACAAATTCTTTCGAAAAAGGTGACCTCAGGAAAAAAATTGTTCTTACAGCTGGGGACCAGGAAGAGCTTGAAAAGCTTTTTCAAAACAAACCCATAGACGAATTTGCAGGTTCCAGAATATTTGAGAATTACTATTTTTTCCAGGAAAAACTAAGAATGGAATCGCCAGAAACGATTTTTTGCGGAGTAAAAAAGCTGGAGATTGTAGATATTTCCCTGGAGCCAAAAGATTCACCACAGCTTATTTTCGAAAGTCTCAACTCTACAGGCATGAGTCTTACCCAATCAGATCTAATAAGAAATCTGCTTTTAATGGAGGAGGGCTATGAAAAACAGTCTGATTTGTATCACACCCACTGGAGACCAATAGAAGAAAGGTTCTCAAGAGCCGACAAAGAAGACAGATTTGACAGATTCATAAGGGACTTCATGACAATCCAGAATGACGCAGGCGAAATATCGAATCTTGGTGAGGTATATAAAAATTACAAGAAATACTATCTGGAAAGCAGACTCACAAACGAAGAAGCACTTGCAGAGCTTGAACAATTCAGCAAACATTATGAGACCATCTACAAGGCAAAATCTCCAGACAAGGAAATCCAGAACATGCTTGCAGAATTGAAAATGCTTCGTTTTGAGGTTTCATACCCCTTCCTGCTCAGAATTTTTGATGATTTTGGAAAAAATAGCATTACAAGAGAACAGGTTTTGGAAATAATCAGGACAATCATAAGTTATGTAGTCAGAAGACAGATACTCAATTTGGCAACTAACAATCAAAATAAAGTATTTGCAACACTCTATTGCAAACTGGACAAAAATTATCTGCTCGAATCTTTTTATGCCATACTGTTGGGGCAATCAGACTTTGAGAGTTTTCCAACAGATGACAGTTTCAAGAGTCAACTTGCAATGAGAAATCTCTATGACATGAAAAACACGCCAAAATATTTGCTTGCCAAGCTGGAAAACCATATACACCAAAAAGAGGCCATAAACCCTGAAGAATACACCATTGAACACATTTTGCCGCAAAACAGGAAGTTGTCTCGGGAATGGAAAGAGATGCTTGGATCTGATTGGGAAATGGTCCAGAACAAGTATGTAAACACCCTGGGTAACCTAACACTTACAGGTTACAACTCCGAACTGTCAGACAAATCGTTTAAGGAAAAACAGGATATTGCATACAAAACTTCTCCGCTTCTATTAAATAAATACCTTTCAGAGTTGCCAAAATGGGATGAGGAAGAAATTAAAACCAGATCAACTCTTCTTGCCGAAAAAGCTGTATCAATATGGCAATACCCTAAAATTACAAGCAGGGTTTCAGAATTTATCGAGAGCAAGAAAGAAAAACAATCCAGAAGAAATTTTGATCTGGACGATTTCAATGATAGGATGAATGCAAAGGGGCAAGAATTACTCGAAGAATTTAGGAACGAAATACTTAAATTGTCGTCGGATATAATCGAGATAATTCATAAAACCAGTATTTCTTATAAAGTTACAAGAAATATTCTCATGATTTATTCAAGAAAGTCTTCACTAGTGTGTGAATTGTTTGGAATCGAATTTGAAGAGTTGGACAATCCGGATATTTTCTGCCAGAAATCGCCACAGAACTGGTGGTCCAATGCCCATTTCAGGATTAAGTCCAGGGATGACATCCCAAAGGCAATCCACGCAGTTAAACAAGCTTTGGTAAAACAGGCAGATATGGATTAAATAGACACCCCCACGTGTGTGGGGAAGAGAGGTATCCGCAAACATTTGGGCAGTGTTATTTAGGGACACCCCCACGTGTGTGGGGAAGAGTATTTATCAGATACATTGCCTTTCAGTTCGCAGGGGACACCCCCACGTGTGTGGGGAAGAGTTGGTTCGCTGCTACTCCAATAGAACCAGTAAAGGGACACCCCCACGTGTGTGGGGAAGAGGTTGGTACATCCTAAGTACTTTGACGACAGGAAATGACACCCCCACGTGTGTGGGGAAGAGGTAAGCCGTATCATGCAAAATGCCGATGACCGGGGGACACCCCCACGTGTGTGGGGAAGAGACCTAATTTTTTCCATGTAAAATTTCCATCAGGGGGACACCCCCACGTGTGTGGGGAAGAGGGGTAGCAAAGCTTTCGGGAGCGGCATATTATGGGGACACCCCCACGTGTGTGGGGAAGAGACGGTAAATGGACATTAACGGATTTCATAATCAGGGACACCCCCACGTGTGTGGGGAAGAGTGATTGTTTCAGTATCTGTGCGAC
>JAKIZT010000034.1 GCA_022707885.1 Caldisericales bacterium
CCATGCTTGTTGCCTGGCAAACTCTTAATAAGATTGCTTATCCTAATGATGCCAGGTTTTCCAAATATTTTTTTGTAGTAGCACCAAACCTTACTGTCAAAGAAAGGCTTGATGTTCTTAAGCCTTCCAGCACTTCAAACTATTATGACAAATTCAATATTGTCCAACCCATAATGCGGGACCGCCTAAATCAAGCAAAAGTTCTTGTTGAAAACTGGCACAAGCTGTCATTTGAAGATGATGAAAAGGTTTCAAGGAAAAAGGGTGTTGACAAGCGAGGTGCCAAATCAGATTTAGCATTTGTTAGGGAGGTTCTGGGAGATCTTTCAAGGACTAATGGCATTGTAGTCATAAATGATGAAGCACATCACGCCTGGAGGGTGCCATCAAATATCAAGCATCCCGACAAAGAAGCTGCAGAAGAGGCCACAAAATGGATTGATGGCCTGGATCGAATAAATAAAATTATTGGAATCAGGGCTTGCTTTGATTTTTCAGCAACACCTTTCTGGCCTTCAGGCAAAAAGAGTGAGGAAGAGTATCTCTTCCAATGGATTGTTTCAGATTTTGGCCTCAATGATGCCATTGAATCGGGACTGGTAAAAACACCACAAGTTGTTGTGAGGGACGATTCGATACTGACAAAAGATTCCAAATCTAGGCTTTACCATATTTATATGGATGATGAGGTAAAGCAGGATTTAAATAGAAAAGCAAATGAAAATGAGCAATTACCAGACTTGGTTACAAAAGCTTACAATATACTTGGTAATGATTGGAGAGACACTAAAAAAGCCTGGGATAAAAAACATTCTGATACACCCCCCGTAATGATTTCAGTTGTAAACAACACTCAAACCGCTGCAAGAATAAAGAATGCTTTTGATAAAAGAGAGGGAATTTCAATACACGAACTTTGCGATCCAGAAAAAACATTGAGAATTGACTCTGAGTTATTGAGAAAAGCAGAATATTTTGATGATGGAACATCTGAAACTTCTGTTAGCGATACATTTGATGAAGATGATGCTGTACCAATAAAAAAATCAAAAAAACAGCAGGCTCTTGAATTACGTGAAAAAGTAAACACAGTAGGCAAAGTTGGTCAATTGGGTGAACAAATCCAGAACGTAATTTCTGTTGGGATGCTGTCTGAGGGATGGGACACAAAAACTGTAACACACATCATGGGTCTTAGAGCATTTACAAGCCAGCTTTTATGTGAACAGGTTGTTGGCAGGGGTCTTAGAAGGGTTACATACGATGTAGATAAAAATGGATTTTTACAGCCTGAGTATGTGAATGTGTTTGGTGTACCTTTCAAATTTCTACCGTTTGAGGGTAATGGTGGCACAGATGATGATGAAATACCCAAAACACCCCCAATAAGAATTGCACCTGATCCAAATAAAATTGACAAAGAGATCAAATGGCCAAATATTGCCAGAATCAACAGCTATTTCAGGGACAAACTTTCGATAAATTATAAGGATGCAACGCCATTTGTACTTAATGCTTTTGAAACACCAAAACTTGTTGATATGGGTGTTTTTAAGGATGGCCGCATTGATGAAAATGAACTCAAAACCATAGATTTAAAATCTCTTTCTGAGGAATACAGATTACAAAAAATCGTGTTTGAAGTTGCCAAAAAAGAATATGAGCGATACCAGGAGAAAGAAAAACCAATAGCAACCTTTGCAGATTTTGTCTCTCTTGTAAATAGTTACATTAAACATGGCTATGTTAGAATCCTGCCTGATGGTTTACCAGAAGACCTAAAAAGAATCACAATTGCAATGAATATGTCAAAATTGATCAACCACATATGGGATGAAATTGAAAAAAGCAGTTCTGAGAAGATCGAAGCTGTACCAGATCCATCTTTGCCAGTTAAATCAACAAGTATGATGTTTCCTTGGTATACAAGGCGAGAGGTTGTTGGTGATCTTAAAAAAAATCATATTAATTTTTCTGTGTACGACAGTGAATGGGAATGCTCTGTTGGTTATGAGCTGGAAAGGAATTCACTCGTTGATGCATGGACAAAAAATGACCATTTGGGGTTCTCAATACCATACATCCATAAAGGTATTTACAGATCCTATTTTCCTGATTTCCTGGTCAGACTAACAAATGGAGTTAATTTGATTATTGAAGTTAAGGGTGAGAAAACTGACAAGGACGATACAAAATTTGCCTATCTTGAGCAATGGTGCAATGGTGTTACACAGTCAAATTTCGGTAAGTGGGTTTGTTATATGTGCGAGAATCCGGCAGAGGTTCCATCACAATTAAATAACCTTTCGTAAAATTGAAGTGAGTGAATTGGCAAAAGAACATAAATTGTTACTCACCGTAAGGATATATATAAACACTATGTTTGATGCCATATTTTGCTATATTTGGCATTCACCGTAACGATATAGATGCAACCTGAGTTTATTTCAATATTTCCAACATTGTCTAATTATGCTAATCAAGCAAGGTGATTATCTAAACAAAGCACCATCACAAGCAACTTTACTCCATTTCTATACAAAACTGGATGTACGCATTCAAAAATATTTGTCAAAAAAACGCATTAAAGCAAAAAAAACGCATTGGTGATTTAGCCATATAAATGTGAAACCAGCAGTATTTCCATCATTTTATAAATTATGTTCAGGTGTGCATTTTTGGCAAAACCACAGGTCAAAAAACATGAATTGTTTCTCACCATTAATAATATATATTAATACAACGTTTGTTGCCATTCCAGCATGATGCTTTATTGAAGTAATATTGCAATATTTAATAATGTTATGGTGTTGCCACCCTACACCGGAACTATACACTCTGAAGAATCATAGCCAGCCTTGTTGCACAGATAGTAGGTTCTCTTCCTTGTTTACTAAACCAGGAGTTTGAAGAAACCTACATACTTGACCTTTCATGTACAATATGTACATTATGTACAGAGGTGCAAATATGCCAGGCAGTTCATCAGTTGAGAAAGTGAGCCCATCAAAGGCAAGAGAGAACCTTGCAGAGATAATTGGCAAGGTTAGGTTTGGGAAGAAAAGGTTTGTTTTCTCCTCAAGAGGCAAGGACATTGCCGCAATTGTACCCATTGAAGACCTTGTGTTACTTGAGAAGTTTGAGGACAACCAGGACATAAAGCTTGCAAGGCAAGCCCTTGAGGAAGAGGGCACAGTAACCTTTGAAGATGCCCTGGCAAAACTTGGGTTGAGTGAAGAAGCAGTCAGACTTGCCACAACATCAAAGTAGCTAATGCCACTTTCAGGATTGAATTCAAGCCAAGGGCATTGAAGGATATTGAGGCTTTGGATACTGAAGACAGACTCAAGGTAATGACAAGGATCTGCTTGCTGCAAGACAACCCATTCCCTGAAAGCTCAAAAAGCTTGAAACAAAAGATGCCCTGTGGAGAGACAGGGTTGGTGATTCCGGGATAATATACCAGGTCCAGAAGAAGGTGCTTCTGGTGCTTGTTGTACGTGTGGGAGATAGGAAAGAGATATATAAAAACTTAGGGAAATATTGATATAACATTTATTGATACAGATGCCACCGCTTTTTCTGCACCACAACAGCATAATAGTGCAAGCACAAATGGCTTTGCGTTTGATCTTAAAACATGTCCCAGAGCCTATTTATTGTATCTTTTCATTGTATATTTGATGTGTAAGTGAAAAGAACATATTTATAAAAATATAATGCACACACCGATTTTATCCAATGTCAAGCATGTCGGAGGTTGAAATTCTATATATGCAGTGGATTCTGCAGGCAATAAAGTTCAAATATGCCTGTACCAGACGATATTATCTGGTGTTAGAGAAGAACCGCAAGTTTGCACCGCAATTGCGCAATACCATGCACACATAATTATCAATAAAGGCCCTTCCAGATAGTTTTATTGGCACCTCAATGTTGTAAACCAAAAAAGTATACCTTGAAGGTAATGAGTTAAACTTGGTTTATTATTTTTGATACCTATTTTACCAATATTTCACAAATTCAATTTCGATAATATAGATGTAATACGTTTCTTTACTAAACATACCTCTTGGCATATAACATAATTTAATCATAATTTGGATATAAATAAGCAAATTATTATGGTTCAAACGTGCTTAGAGGTGGAAAATGGAATTACTGTCGTATATATTAATGGCACTCTGGGTTTTAGTGCTTTTTGTTATTCCGGTCGCATTGATTGGCAATATCGGAAAGATGAGAAACAGGTTTCCTTTTTATAAAGATAAAAAACCATTACCAGTTGTTACTGGTTCAATTGCCTTGTGTCTTATCTGGCTCGTTGTTGCTGGCGCCATAGGAACATTAGCCTCACCGGAGAACCTGAAAATAGCCCAGGGATCATATGAGCAAAAGGCTGCAGATGTTTTGTATAGTCCTAAGCATCTGGCAACAAATATTCAGGCTTCACCATCAACTGATAATAATTTCACCAGTTCTCAAACTAATACCATAAAACAGAATCTTCCCTCCATAAGCAGCATTGTATTAACATCTGAGAACCCACCACCAGATGAAAACGCTGTTGAAGTGCATG
>JAKIZT010000035.1 GCA_022707885.1 Caldisericales bacterium
AAGTCGTCAGATCGAGGTGTCGCGTTCCATCAACTGGTAACAGCGGTGAAGTGGACGCTGACGCTCACCGGGACATTCTTTGGTGGCAAAAGCACCTCAATCTTCTGGCTGCTGCATCGCTTGAACCATGGTGTCCGTCGTGATTTTGCTTTCCATGACGAGAAACGCTGGGCGCGTTTATATGGAGTGCTTGAAACCACCCGGAGACGTAGGCGCAATGAAGACGCCGATGAAGATGGCGTTTACACTGGTAACCGGCGCTACCGAAATCAGGCTAAAGAACAGCCGGGTGTCAGCCCGGCAATCGTGAGCCGGTTATTGGATACCACCATATTCCTGAGCCTGAAGGATCTGAACCTGGCTCTGCCATCGTATAAAGAGGAAGTGGTTGCCCTGGATATGCTCGACGACCAGGGACAGCAGTATCACAGCATGGACAGAAGCTTGAAACAACTGGCGATCCAATCCAGTCGTTACCTATCCACCTGGCTTCAATGGACTCTTGCACGACCGAATTCGGCTTTTCGGGATGAGGTTGTGGTGGTAGATGAGGTGGAAGATGGTGATGGCAAAACCGTGCGCAAAGTACCGTTGATGGAGTTGCCGGCAATCAATCCGAATGGTCATAAATGGCTGCCGAAAGAGAACTGGCTGGCTGATTTCTGTAAGGTTGAAAAGCAGCAAGGGCGAAAAGTGCTGGTCTATGTTCGTCAGACTGGCACGCGTGACATTCAAGATCGGGTGATGATGCCGCTGCAAGCCAATGGACTGCGAGTCTCTATCCTGAGTGGTAATGTTGACCCACGCAAGCGTGAAGAATGGATCGCCAAACGCGTGAATACAATCGATGTTCTGATTTGTAACCCGCGGCTTGTGGAAACGGGTCTCGATCTGGTGCAATTTTCAACCGTGGTGTTCTTCGAGATCGAATATTCACTCTATACTTTGTGGCAAAGCGTGCGACGTGTATGGCGTTTGGGACAGACTCAGCCGGTCAAAGCGATTTTCTCGGTGTACTCGTCAGCGATGGAAGCAACAGCGCTGGCTTTGATGGGAAAAAAGATGAAGGCCGCGCAGCTCGTTTATGGGGATGAGGTCGGAGGTGCGATTGTTCCAGAGGAGGAAGGCGACTTTCTCACTCAGCTTGCTCGTGATGTGCTAGAGGGCGCGAAGCTCTCTGACCTACAGACCTTGTTTGCTGATGATCTGCAAGTCAGCCACAATCCGATGGGCAGCCTGACGACCCCCAGTGCAGTGATAATTCCTGGTCCGAAAGTAATGACCTGGGATGATTGGGTGAGTCAGAAGACGGTGGTGGTCAGACGGACAAGGAGAAAGGAGGTAGTACCGGAGGGACAAATGGGATTTGGTATCTAATATTTTGGAGTCCTGTATAATGCATACAGGACTCCATCTGATTTAAGTACATTCCTCTGATCCCAAAAAACATCTGAGGTTAACATGTTCAATCGGTTGAATGGAAAAGAACATAGAATAAGCTTAACGCTCCCTGCAGACGATAATGGATTAACTAGCCGAAAATGTCCAGACCAAAAATGTAATGGATTATTCAAAGTTAAATTCGGAACTGGCCTTAAAGGAGAAAATATCCCTTGCCATTGTCCTTATTGTGGGTGTACTGGTGACATGAGCGATTTCAATACCCCGGAGCAGCAAAAGTACATCGAGTCCGTTGCTATCCGGTATGTACAGGGTATTGTTCATGATGAACTTGTTCGTTGGGGGCGTCAAATTGAAAGAAGTATGAGTGGTGGCTTTCTATCCGCAAAGGTCAGGGTGAGCGGACAGCCCATTCCTCTTCATATCTACCAAGAAAAACAAATAGAGACGCACGTCACTTGCGAGAAATGCACTCTCGAATATGCAATTTACGGTGTTTTCGCTTTTTGCCCGGATTGTGGTTCTCACAATTCTCTGCAAATTCTAAATAAAAACTTGGAACTTGTTCAAAAAATTCTTGCTTTTGCGGCGACGCTACCAGATCAGGAGATGGGACAGAGACTGATCGAGAACGCACTGGAAAACATTGTATCTGCCTTTGATGGCTTTGGTCGAGCCACATGCGTAGCCTTTTGCGGAAAGGCCACTGAACCTGAGAAGGCAAAGGGAATCTCCTTCCAGAATATCATTGGGGCACAAACCAATGTTAGAACGCTTTTTGGTCATGATATTGCCTCTGCAGTGGAGGAAGGTCAATGGGAAACGGTTAATCGAGGCTTTCAAAAACGACACTTGATTGCCCATAAAATGGGCGTAATCGACGATGATTACGTCAAGAAGGCAAAAGATCCTTCAGCAATAATAGGAAGGAGAGTTGTCATCCTACCTGACGAAATCGCAGAGCTGACCCAGTTATTGACAATGATAGGGAAAAAATTCTACGAGAGTGTTAACAAGTAACATTGTATTATCTATCCATACACTCAGACAATAAACAGTCATCTAGCCGATAATGGGGATGGTTTGTAGAATTTTTGTAACTAGAATTTTTCCCTGTGCTTCCAATTCTGCTGGCCCACCGCTCAAATTTAAGGATTGATAATCAACGCGAATATTACCTGGACCACGCATTGTTATCGCCCCAAGAGGTGAAGCCTCGCTTCCTGGATGAACAAGAACAGCCTGATTTATCCCTACCGCATGGCAATACGCCAGCATTTGATATAAATCTTCTTGAGATGCACTGAGCTTATACTTAGCATCCACCACAAGGTATGGACTGTCATCCAGGTAAATCAAAATGTCGGGGCGGATAGTGATTTTCTTACCCAAGTCGAGCGAATGGTTTTCCTCTTCTTTTGTCCAATACCTGCTTTGTTCAGTCTCTTGGCGCAAGATCGTGCTCAGATATTGTTGGAACAACACATCCATATCGATCAGGTATGCCAAGAATGGCTCATTTCCTTGTGAGCCGGAAAAAGTAAGATAGTCTAAAATGAGCTTTGCCAATGTCAAAGCGGGTTTATAAGCATCATTCAAACGATGAAATTCCAGACGATCTATCAGAGTCCGTGCCAAAGGGTCCAAATACACATCGGACAAAATGTGTTGAATACGGTGCAATCTTCCAAAAAGGGAAACATCCACATAATTCCAGCCACGTAATACAAAGGCTGTCCAAAGTAAAACTCGGTTCTCAGGGATATCCGTTGTAAAATGCCTGTAGGAACACCAATGCTTATGCTGTAAGCCAGGGTTGTGATGGATTGTCTCAGCGATCAGGAGCCGGCCTCGTATTGCCTGGGAATCCTCAACAAGACTTTGGTATCCTCGCAAAAGTCCCCTGGCAATCAGGTCTTCAGTGTGACCAGCGAAAAAAGAAACAATAAATTCAAACAACTCGTTTACTGTTGTGTATGGCTGTGGTTGATCATCAAAAATTTCTTTGTTTGGATCATATACTTTCGCTAGTAAAGCGAATAGAGTCTGAATAGGTAACTTGGGGTTAATATAGATCGTTTTTTCTGTGGGCAAGATGATCATACCCGCATAGCTATGAGCCTTGACCAGGTACCTTCCTGGTTCTTGGGTTGGCCAGACATCTAGCTGTTTAGGGAAAAACTTCCTTAAGGTATCAACCTCTATATTGGAAAGGTTGACCTCCTTTTGTTCGTGCTCAACCAGTGTTATTGAGTCCACGGTTAGCTTCTCCCAAGGGCTGCTTTTAGGGCCTCCAGGCTGAATGACTTGAGATATGAATCGGCCTTCCGGTAAAAGTATTCCTCCAGCGTTGGCATAACACTATGCTCCCAAATCAAATGCAATCGGACTTCATTGAGATTCTTTTTCATAAAATGACTGTGTCCGATATGCAATGACCACTCAATCTTGGCCTCATTCTCCAGCTTTTTATTGAGGATTGCCAATAAATCTGCTACCCATTCCATTTCGGGTTGGTTTTCCAGTAGAAATGATCTTAAAAGCTCTGAATCGGCTTTCATAGGAACAAAATAGAAACGTCGGCGCAAGGCGTGATCGACGAGTGCAATTGAGCGGTCTGCTGTATTCATTGTGCCGATCAAGAATACATTCGCGGGTATCCCAAATTCACCCTTGCTGCCTGAATAAGGCAGCTCTACTGATTTCTTCCGATACTCCAACAAATAAAGCAGTTCGCCGAGGATACGCGGCAACTCGCCACGGTTGATTTCATCAATGATCAATACATACCTGCGGTTTGGATGCTTGCTGGCTTCATCACATAATCGACGGAATATGCCAGATTTTACGGGGTAGGTTATTAGTTTTGTGCCATTCGGTCCTTCGATGCTATCCGGGCGTATTCCTTCTACAAACTCTTCATAAGAATAAGAGGGATGAAACTGAACA
>JAKIZT010000036.1 GCA_022707885.1 Caldisericales bacterium
TTTATCACTACTTCTGATTTCACAAAAGATGCCAGGGAATACATAGAAAAAATTGACAGCCGGATTTCACTTGTTGATGGCAGGAAACTCGTTGAGTTGATGATTGATCACGGGCTTGGTGTCAGCACAAGCAACACATACGAAATCAAGAAAGTCGACAGGGACTATTTCCCTGAAGACCTATTCTAGTTCATCCTGGTCCTTTGGCACAAAATTGAACTTGTTGCCGGCCGCCTGGTAACCTTCCTTTATCAGAAAAAGGCAAGCCTGTGCGGCTTTTTTTATTGCCTCTCCTAGTCCTTCATCCTTCGTCCTTGAAAGGACAAAATCAACGACCTCATCTTTTGTCTCAGGCCTTCCGACGCCTATTTTTATCCTGTAGAAATCCGATTTTCCGGTTTCCTGTATTATGGATGCGATTCCCTTGTGTCCGCCATTTGATCCGCTTTTTCTGATTCTAAGCGCTCCTGACGGGAGGTCTATGTCGTCATGGATGATTATCCAGTGGTCGGAAGGCACCTCGTTGGCATTTGCAAGACACCCGACTGGCCCACCAGACAGGTTCATGAAGGAAAGAGGTTTTGCAATCACAAATTTCATTTCATCAAATTCCAGCCTGGCAATTTTTGCCCCGCAGGACATTCTCGAAATCCTTGTTTTCAGCGATTTTGCGAGGGTGTCCACAGCATCAAAACCCACATTGTGCCGTGTGTGTGCGTATTTGAGTCCGGGATTTCCAAGTCCCACTATGAGCCATTTTTCCATACGGAAACATTATCTACAAAAAACTCCGGCAGTCACGATTAAAATATTTACACAAATTGCAATTTGCGACCAAATAAAAAACGGCCCCCAAAAGGGCCGTTTTTTATTTGTCTGGTTAATATTTGGCTATTTTACAGTCTCTTTGTCTGGGAAGTACTGAATTACAAGCCCTGACTGGACCTTCGGGAAGTAGTCCGTCGATTTCTGCGGCATTGTCTCGAAGTGTTTTGTTACATCCTCAACCTGGGTTGTGAGTGTCGGATTCATGAGGAAGACGCACTGGTGAGTGCCCTTGGCCACAGGTTCGACCGCTTCCGGAACATACCTTTCATAGTCAACGTTTGTCTGGGCAGCAAGCTTTGCATCGTCAATTCCAAGCTGTTTTTCAAGTATCAGCTTGTGTAGTATCGTTACATCCAGCCTCTTCCAGTCATTGGATTTTTCAACTGGAATGGAATCGGCAATTGACAGGTTTTTGAGTGTCAGCATGTACATCTTTTTTGAGCCCTTCGGGAAGTATCCAAAGGCGTGCTTGTCCACGTTTTTCCCCATCATCTCGACCAGCTTCCTTGCGGTGTCGACTGCTGATCCGGAAATTTCAACCTCTACTACATCAAAATTGCCCTTGAGCTGTTCAAGCAGTTTTGCGCCATCAAAATTTGGGACATCACGGACCAGCCTGTGGGTTGGGAAAACGTAAAGGTTTGGATCGGCCATGTTGACATAGGCGATCATCCTGTAGTTCCAGCCTTCTTTGCCAGTGAAACCCGGATTCTTTTCCCTCATCTCGTTGCGATAGTTGAGGGCGGTTTCGTACCTGTGGTGGCCATCACAGATGATGGTTATTTTTGGGTCCATCAGGTCCTGCACCTTTTTTATTGTTGCCGGGTCGCTAATTTTCCAGATTTTGTGGTGGGTCTTGTATTCGTCCACAGCATCAAAGAGGGGCCCCGAGCCGGTTTTCCCGGAGAGCACCTTGTTGATTGCGTCCTCATTGTCTCTGTAGAACATCAGGACGAGGCCAGTATTTGTTTTTGTTGACCTCATGAGCATGAGTCTGTCCTGCTTGGGGCCAGAAAGTGTGTGCTCGTGCGGATAGACAATCTTTTCCGAATACTCGTGGAGTTTGCCTAGTGCTATGAAGCTCATGCGGGTAACGGTCTTGCCAGTATCAGGATGGATATATTCCTGGTTGTAGACGTAGATGCACGGCTCTTGGTCGCGCTCAAAAATGTTCTCGGCCATCCACAGCTTTGTGTACCATTCTGCCCTGACATACTTGTTGTAGTTCTCGTCGTCCCCCTGGAGGTCCTTTCCCAGCTCAACGCGGATGGCGTTGTAAGGCGAGGTCTTATAGTATTCCTCCTGCATTTTTGGGGTGATTTTGTCGTATGGCTGGGTGATCAGGTCCTGTATGTTACCAGCCTGTTTGCTGTAGTGGACTCCTTTAAAGGGGAGTATTTCCATCGATTTCTATTTTCCTTCCTTGAAGAATTCGGCGATCTTTTCTGCCAGTTGAACGCCAGCCCTTGTTTGACCTTCTTCGGTGGCGGCTCCAATATGTGGAGTAAGGGCAACATTCGGCAGGGAAGCCAGCTTGTTTACTCCTTCCGGTGGCTCCTTCTCGAAGACATCGATACCGGCCGCGAAGAGTTTTCCTTCTTTTAGCGCATTGTAGAGCGCCTCTTCGTTGACAGTACCGCCCCTTGCGCAGTTTACAAGGACGAGGCCCTTTTTGCATTTGTCAAAATCCTGTTTGTCCAGAATATTTTTTGTTTCAGGGGTAAGCGGAATATGGAGCGAGATGAAATCTGCTTTTGCAAGCAATTCATCCTTGGTCACCATGCGTATGCCCTGCATGCCTGGATCGGAAACGTATGGATCAAAAGCAATAACTTCCATTCCAAATGCCATTGCCCTCTTGGCTGTTTCCCTGCCGATTCTTCCAACACCAATGAGTCCCAGTGTTTTTCCGTAGAGCTCCACGCCTTCCATGACCTTCTTTTCCCACTTGCCCTCTTTCATGGTGGCTGTTCCGTAGCCGATCCAGCGGGAAGCGGCAAGCATGTGGCCAATTGCCAGCTCTGCAACACTGATTGATGTTGCTGCCGGGGTATTTACGACCTTGATCCCCTTTTCTTTTGCAGCATTGGAGTCAACATTGTCCAGACCAACACCGGCCCTTCCGATGATCCTCAGTTTTGAACCGGCCTTTATTACGTCAGCAGTGACCTTTGTGGCCGACCTGACGATGATGGCATCATAGTCCCCGATTGAACTGACAAGCTCCTCGGGCGTCATTTTTTTGACAACGACCTCATGTCCTTCTTTTTGCAGAAGGTCCACTCCTGCTTTTGCTATTGGATCAGAAATCAATATTTTGGCCATAAAAACACCCCCTTTTGGATTTATTCCTGTGCCATCTCCTTCATAAAGGCAGAGACGCCAGAACCGATTTCAAATTTGTGTCCAAGCTCTTTGAGTGTAAGCTCCAGGGCTGCGAGGCAGGCTAGCTCGGAGTACATGTCCATATATCCCATGTGACCAAGCCTGAAGATTTTGCCTGAGAAGTCGCCCTGACCACCGGCGATTGTTATGCCGTACTTGTCCCTTATGACTGAGGTTACCTTTTTGCCGTCAACGCCATCCGGGATCTTGACTGTTGTTACTGCATCGCCCGGGCATTTTGCAAACAGCTCGAGGTTCATTGCTTTCATGGCAGTTCTGATGCCTTTGGCGAGCTTTGTTGATCTGGCCCAGACGTTTTCAAGCCCTTCGGCCTTCATCATCTCGAAAGCTTTGTCGGCTTGGTAAATGATCCCGATTGGTGGTGTCCACGGGGTTTCGTTGTCAACAAGTTTCTTCTGGAACAGCTTGAGGTCAAAATAGAACTTGTGCTGTTTGTTGTTTTCAACGAGCTTCCATGCTTTTTCGTTCATGCAGATGAAAGCCATTCCTGGTGGAAGCATCATGCCTTTCTGGGAACCACCGACTACCACATCAACGTTCCACTCGTCCATCTTGAGTGGCACAACGCCGATGCCTGAAACGCCATCAACCACGAGTATTGCGTTGGTTTTGCTGACTATTTTTGCGAAACCTGCAGTGTCAGAGCATGCGCCGGTCGATGTTTCGGAGAGCTGGCAGAAAACAGCAACTGTATCCGGATTTTCTTTAATCACTGCTTCAAGCTCTGCTGGGGTTGCCATGTCGCCCCAGTCTTTTTTAATTTCGATAACATTTGCACCGTAGGCCTTATTGATCTTCACCCATCTTCCACCAAAGTTTCCGGCATTGATTACAATGACTTTGTCTCCAGTGTTGACAAGGTTCTGGACGGCTGTTTCCATGGCGCCTGATCCCGATGAGGCCAGGAGATAGGAGTCATACTTGGTCCCAAGGAGCCATTTCATGTCGTCCGTCACCTTGCGGAACATCTT
>JAKIZT010000037.1 GCA_022707885.1 Caldisericales bacterium
AAAAGTAACAGAACCTTCCACAGAAAAGTGTGCATCATTGATGACGACAAATTGTGGATTGGATCATCAAACTTCACTTATTCCGGAATAAACCCTGCCTGCAAAAAACCAAATCTTGAAATGAACGTGAGAATCATTGACAAAAACATTGTGGAAAAGGTTGCCAGGAAAATACAGCAGGACTGGAACAACCAGTCGTTTTTGCAGAAAAATTTTAACTGATTGCTCCGTCCCGCCAGAATGAAAGAGGTTAGAGCCTGAGGAACGTTTATTAGCCGGCCCAGTCAGTCAACCCCCTAAAATGGCTCCCAGAGAATTGTTATGCCCTTTGTACTCTGGTTCCATTCCACCTTGGCCCCAAAAGCCTCGGAGATAAACCTGAGCGGCACAAGTGTCCGGCCTGCAATAATGGACGCCGGAACATCAAGCACAAACGATTCGCCATTCACCAGCGCCTCTTTCCTGTCCTTCCAGATGACTATTTGAAAGTCGTTCCTGGTTATGGTTATCTTGCCCTCGGAGGGCAACCAGTCAACCTTGCAGCCAAAACATTCCGAAATAAACCTGACAGGGATGAGCGTCCGGCCACCAACCGGCTGGGGCGGGACATCCAGCTCAAGCTCGTCATCATTTAGCAGGGCCTTTTTCTCGCCAAGCACGAGTTTGACGAATATGCTGTTTTCTGTTCGCACTTTCAATTTTGCCTTTATCTCGGGGCAATCTTCAACCTGGATTGTGATTTCTTCCTCAAAATCAGTGCCTTTCGGCATCGCAGACGCTTTTATCGAGATGGTGCCACCAAACCTGTTTCCATTAATCGCAAACGTCGACGGGTTCACCTCAATCCAGCTGGCGCTAGCTTTTATCGTGCCTTTGAAAGTTCCGCTCTGGGGAAAATCCAGGGAGAAGGGCAAAGACATTGATTTTCCACGCTTGATGTCGCCAAAATAGAACTCACCAGGTGAAAGTTTGGGACAGTTTTTTGGCTTTTCTGCAGTTTTCAGCACAAATTTGACGCTTGATTCCCCCGTCTCCCATTTTATCAGAATGGAACCATTGTAGGTGTTTCCAGGTTTCAGTTTGGCACTGTCAGCAATTATGGCCATCTCTTTTTGAAAACCGGCTTCCAGCAAAAATTCTTTTTGCCCAATGATGATAAAATCATAATCTGCCGCGATCCTTATTTGCGCACCCTTGTTGCCGGTGTTCTTCAAAACCAGCTTCAGTGTCTTTGTCTGGCCCGCGGCCAATTCGCCAAAATCAAGCAAATTCGTTGATAGGGTAACATTTGCCATTCTGTCGTCCTCGACTGCATATTCGGCCCTGGCGATTTTGCCAAGATATTCACAGATGATTGACCCTTTCAATGCAGGCTCGTTTGGGGCCGTGAACAGGCCTGTTTTTGTGATGCTCCCCTGGCCCTCTGGATCAAGGGACCATTTTAATTCCTTGTTTAATTCGGCCCTTCTGCCAGAAAGGGTCACAACATAGACTTTTATCTGGTAAGCCTGCCCTTTTTTGATATTGATTTTATCAGGCTCAAGCTCGATCTTTTCAATGTCCTCCACAACCACTGTGGCCACACCTCGTACGCCACTAGATTGTACAATCACACTACAGCTGCCAGGCCCGTTTGCCAAAAACAGTCCATTCGAATCTATGGAGCCGACAGATGCGTTATTTGTGTTCCAGACAAATGTGATATTGGGGATTTGCTTGCCATTCTGGTCATATCCTGTGGCCTCAAACACCACGCTCTCGCCAATAAACATCTCTTTTCGCTCCGGCCTGACCTCAATCTTTGCAAGGATCTGCGGTTCAATTACCTCAATCCGGGCCTCGCCGCATATATCGCCAACGCAGGCCCTCACTGTGCAGGTTCCAGCTTTTGTGCCTGCAGTAAACCTTCCACCATATGTTATGGTGCCCATCTCCGGCGGGTCCACAGACCATTTTGGATTTATGCCAATTTTTTTGCCGTCCGAATCATAGCCTGCGGCAGAAAACAAAACTGATTCTTTTATTTTGACATTTGATAATTCAGGAGTAACGATGATCCTCTCCAGTGGCGCTTTCAGGGTGTCACTAGAAAAACAATACATGTTTCCATCCATTGACCCCAAAAAGACCCTTTTGTCATAAATCGAAATAGCTGACCAAATCATATCGCCAGTTTCAGTTTTATACGACCAAACCAGGCTGCCAGTTGTGGCATCCAGGACATAAAAAGTGCCAGACATTGAACTGGCATACACCATTGACCCTCCTACAACAGGAGGCGCAGCGGAAAAATTATCTATTGTGTATGACCATCTTGTGCTTCCATCAGATTTGTTGGCGCAATAAATTTTCTTGTCCAACCCGCCAAAATAAACACAAGATTGATCAGATGCGATGCCAGTTATACACATAGGAAACTCTTTTTCCCAGTTTTTTCTCCCATCCGAAGCATAAAACGAACACAACAGGCCATCTATGATGCCAAAAAACACTTTACCATCAGAAATACAAGGTTCGCAATTCCCGATTGTTTCCCCTCGGTGCCAGTAAGTCCACAATTCTCTGCCATTATCAGCATCTAGGCATTTAAAAAAATATAATCCGGCAACATATATTTGATCATTATAGTAACATGGCGATGAATATTGATTATTCAACACAACGGTCTTCCATATTTCTTTTCCAGTATCAGCATCAAGACAATAGAGCCACTCATCAGTCGAGACGCAAAAGACCTTTTCATCTGCAACGATGATTGCACTATTAAAAGACTCGCCTTTGTAGCTATTTGAGTACTCCCACAGCTTTTTGCCCGTCTTCTCGTCCAGGCACAAGACACTTCCACAGATTGTCCCAAAATAGACTTTCCCGTCAAAAAGCGCGGGTGTCGAGACGGTGCCACCAATAGTTGCATCTTTTGAATTCTTGCAACTTTCGCCGATATAAAAGTCCCATTTCTTTGACCCGGTGTTTATGTCAACGCAATAAAACATGTTGTTTGCGTTGCCAAAATACATGAGTCCGTCTTTTACCACAGAAGACGAATAGATCTTTCCGCCAGTCTTGAATTCCCAGGTTTTTTTAAAGTCCTTTGAGGATGGTGCGCAATCGCTATTTGCATTTCCGGAATGCTCCGGCCCGTTCATATACATGAGCCAGTCGCATTTCACAGAAAAAGAATTTATTGGCCCAAAAAATTGAAAGACTGCAGAAAACAAGAATAATATTGCGACTGCAAGGTTAGTTTTTCTCATGGTACCTCCTGTTACAAGAATATATTTATACTCATTTTGTGTCAATAATTTGTTACAAGCTGTTTATGATTTTCAGGATCATGGCCAATTTACTTTGTAACTTATTCTATTGAAATAACATCATGTCTATGAACAAATCTGTGAATGATTAATTCTTTGATATACATCCCATGAAACTCTGAGTTTCAAAAGAGGAGTCTGAAGGCCTGGAAAACTTAGATATGACAATAACTATATTATACTCATGTTAAAAATAGAGCCAACATAAAATCTACTGCTGGCCCAGTGTTCAGTGAACAACTTTACTCAATTATTTCAAATGTATGGTCCTCTCGACTCTCTTCGTCGTGCCATAGGTATCAGTGCAAGTGATAATAATATTATAGTCTCCGGCCTGACTGAAGGCGTGCTTGAATACAGCTTCGCTGTCAGAATTCTTTAGATCGGCGCTCTGGTCAGCACTGTTGTCGCCAAACGAGCATGTCAATCTGTAAGGCGAGGAGCCACCTTTTGCTCTGGCCCGCAATTCCACTTCATTGCCAAGTTTTGCATTGCCTGTCTTCAGGTCAATCCCCTTCCAGTTGACCTCGAACTGGAGGACTTCCACAGATTGTTGTCTTGGAATGAATATGGAGGCATAGTCTGTTTTTGAATCCTGTTG
>JAKIZT010000038.1 GCA_022707885.1 Caldisericales bacterium
TGCCAAAAAACAATAGATTTGCAATATAAAAGTGTGTTTTATGGATTTCTCAGAGCTGTTCTTTGATGTTTTGTGATTGTTTTGAGTTCTTATTGAATTTCTTGTGGCAAAAGATATGTTTTCAAGCACAAGTTTGTATTTATACATTTTTGCTGGTTTGTCAATACCCCAAGACAAGAAATAGCTCGATTGCCACTAGCAAAGCGCATGAAAACAACATTTTTAATGGTCCAATTTTCACATGACAGTTGTTTTAAATCGTACTTTGCTGGTTCTTATGGTATTGCAGCATATTCCACAAAATTTATTATGTTGTCAAAAGGCACAAAACAAATATAATTTCTGGCGATGAAACCGGAACTTAAAATAAGTATCGCTGATTTGGGAAAGCTCTTTGCGGAATATTGTATGTCTCAGGGAATCATAGAGGATTTCGATGACAATGAAGTCTCGCTCACTGAGAAAGGCATTGAGGCACTCCAGGGCGCCCCTTACTACTTTGATCTCGAAATCGGAAGAGATGAGGGAGCGATCGCGGAAGACTACCTTGAGTCTGAAACCACCTTCACATGGTATCAAAAAAATTTCCAGCCAGGCAGGCGAAGACTACCAATGTCAGATGACAGGCAAAGGCGTTCCGGCGGAAACGAGGACATGCTCAGCTGGAGGCCTGGTATCTCATCGCCACAGCGCGAAGAATGGCGACCACCACAAGACAGGCCCCAACAAAACAGGTATGGCAACCAAAACAAAAAATACTTCAAGGGGAAACAGGGTGGACAACAACACCAGGGTCAGCAACAAAAACCCCAGCAACACCATCAGCACCACCAACAAAAACAAGACCTCAAACCAATAAAAATGGAGGTCGATCTTCCACCAATCGCCAGGACAAATTACAACAAATACGGGAAATTCAACAACAAACCAAGAAACAATAACAAATAAATTTTTCGCCAAAAAAATCTGTTTCCAATTTATCAGAACAATTGATTTTTATTATATCTTCTAAGGAGTAATCCTGTAGATGAAAATAAATCTTGGCGAACAAATCTAATGTTCCCGTCACTGGTAATCCTCATTGGAGTAAATACCGATAGTAAACCAAAACACAATCAGACCAGGGATGAGGCAACAGCAAAATAAGCTGCCTCGTAACCCGCGCTGGTAAGTGCAACAGGTCTCGTCATTCTCACTTTGGAAAGGGCCTCCTTAGGGGCCATGCCACGATGCCGCACCAAAAAACAAGCGATTGCCATCCCCGTCCTGTCCATTCCGGCATGACAGTGAACAAGCACGGGAAGCCCTTTTGAAATCTGTACGTCAATAAAATCAATAGCACCAGGAAGGAGTCTTTTGTATGCAGAAATACTGTTGTCGTCAGGCGGTATCTCGTCAGGCATTGGGGCAAGGAGATATTCAAAACCAAAATTTTTGATCTCTGCCGGATCAACATTGTTTTCCAGGGAGAGTATTGCCCTGAAACCAGCCCCATATATCTCCCCCAAATCCCACGGCACCTCATCAGGGCCTGGTCTCCCGGCAAGCCTGTTTTCAAGCACCCAGAAAATATTTTCCATAAGAATAATAATAGCGACGCACTGGCAATACGAAATTAACTTCTACTAATAAAGTTTAGATTCATTCTATAAGCAAACAATCCATAAGAATAAACTCGAACAAAAAATATTTACATACAATCAATTTACATAATGATATAATATTTTCTCGTAGCAATCAGGTTTCTGTTTCCAAGAGTTCTGGATGAACTCCCTGTTTATGTTCACTTGAAGACTTTGAGACCAGGAGTAAACTAGAGAACCAAAGGAGGATTGGAATGAGGAAGTTTTTTGCTCTTTTTCTTACATTGGTGTTTACCCTTACGATACCCGCCGTTTATGGTCTTCCACAAGCCGGGGCGGTCCCCTTTACTGTTCTGAAAAATACCATCTGGTCAGGAACAGTCATTATGCCAGAAGGTTTTTATATAGCCCCTGATGCCACCCTGACATTAATGCCAGGGACAGTGGTCAAACTGGGTGGCAACGTTGGCGTAAAAGGCAGGATAAAAGCCATCGGAACCCAAAATGAGCCAATCATATTCACATCGCTCAAGGATGATGTCAAAGAGGATTCAAACAAAGATGGCGACGTGTCAAAACCTTCGCCAGGTGACTGGGGTAATGTTGAATTCCCGGACAACTGCGGCATCTGCGAGCTTTATCAGGTGCAATTCCTCTATGGTGGCAAGGGTGGTTTTGGGACACTCAAATTTTCATCCGGAAAAGGCTCCGACGACAGAATAAGAGTCTCCCACTGCACAATATCCAAATCGGCTTCAATGGGCGCATGGTTTGCAAATTCCACATCGGTGCTGAGGGAGTGCGTCATAACCGACTGCCAGGACCCAAAGACAGGCGCAGGCATCTGGATACAGGAAGATTCAAACCCATCAATCTCCGGTTGCACAGTTGAAAGGTGCACCATTGGCATCCAGATCGACCTTTCTTGCTCACCAAAACTCCTTGGAAACATCATAAAAAACTGCGGTACAAACGGGATAAAGGTTATCACAGGTTCCCTGGACAAGGAAGTAGTCTGGGACGCCTCTATGCCCTATGTTTTTGACAAGTTTGTAATCGGCAGCAAAGGGTTCCTCAGGATACAGCCAGGTGTCATTGTAAAAAGCACCGGCCAACTCGGGGTTTCCGGTCGCCTGGAAATCAGGGGAACTGCAGAAAAACCAGTCATTTTCACATCTCTTACCGATGACAGTGTTGGCGGTGACACAAACAATGACCAGGACAAAACTGCGCCACAGCCGGGTGACTGGGGTGGAATCGAGTTCACTGGCGAAGCCGGAGCATGCACGATAACATACGCAAAATTCTCATGGGGTGGCGGTCAGGCAGAAAAAGGTGGCGGCTACGCCATCCTGAAGTTTGGCGCTGCAGGTGGCGTTGACAACAGGGTCAAACTGTACAACTGCACAGTGGAACACTCGGAAACTGCCGGTCTTTACATGCAGGCATCAAGCCCGAGCATCTACAACTGCAAAATAACCGACAACAAGAACGACAAGCTGGGGGCATGTGTCTGGCTCCAGAGCAGGAGCAAACCAATCCTTTACAACTGCGAGCTCACAGATTCCGAATGGGCAATATATTGTGACGGGTACTCATACCCAAAATCGCAAAAACTCACCATCTCCGGCAACAAGTACAACAACATCTATTTTGAGAGCCCACTCCTTGAAGAAGATGCAGTTTGGGGAGCTGATCTTGTCCATTACATCCCAAAAACGGTCGGCATCAAACCAGGCGTGACACTTCACCTCCTCCCCGGCGTCATCATCAAGTACGGCGAAATGATAAGAGTTGACGGCAAGCTAATAGCAATCGGCACAAAAGACAAGCCAATTTATTTCACCTCCTTGAATGATGACAGTGTGGGTGGCGACAGCAACGGTGACAGTGGCGCCAAGGACCCTCTCCCCGGCGACAATCAGGGTATACAGCTGACCGAGTCTTTTGGCAGATCTGTAATGAAAAACTGTATCGTAAGATATGGTGGTTCGGGTGGCAACGGAAACATATACCTCGGACAGGCAACCAACACAAAAAACGAGCAGATAATTGAAGACACCATAATCGAGAAATCGCTTGGTCAAGCAGTGAAAGTAAGGGGTGGTCAGGTCGACCTTATAAGGTGCTCCCTCCTCGACTGCATGAACAAGCAAAATGGTTTCGCAATTATTGCAGAGGCAGGCGCAAAGATAAGACTCGTTGACTCACTCATTCAGCGCTGCAGACACCTCTTCAGTATCACCCCTGAAGTCGAGCTGAAAACGCAAGGCAACACGGCAAAAAACATTGGTGTCGAGCTGGAAGAGAGCTTTGCCGGGATCCAC
>JAKIZT010000039.1 GCA_022707885.1 Caldisericales bacterium
ACTTTTTCCAGAGGTCTCTGTTATCGTATTTGGACAAGGGGCTGCCGTGCATACAGACGGTTTGGATAGGCGCTATTTCTCGCAGCTTAGCCAGGTTTTTTTGAAAAGAAGCGTAAGCCTTATCCACGTCACCTTTGCAAAGGTCCATATCCTCATAGTGGTAGCCTATCTCATGCCCCAAAGAGGCAATCTCCTTAATGATTTTGGGATTGAAAGACTGCGGAACAATCCTGAAATAATAGGAAGCAGATATCCCCATTTCATGCTCCAGACGCGCAAAATCCAGAGCATTTTGCGGCATTTTGTCCACATCGTGACGGAGTATGAAAACTCTGTAAGCCGGTTCATTCAGGTACGCGGAGAAAGGATGAAAAACGCAACTCGATTCTTTCAGGGCCTTGAGCAAATTGGTATATGCCTTAAGAGTGAAATCTCGCATCTCTTTGTTCTATAACTTCCTGGAAGCTCCCTTAATATACCTTATACGGATTTTACCTTTTTACTCGCCTGAGATTCGCAATTAGCTTGCTGACAATTATAATAGCTACAGCCAAGGCTGCGCCAACAAAATTGGCAAGCAGGTCCATGGGATTGAAAGTCCTCCAGGGCAGTACCAGTTGGAGCAGTTCCAGACCGATGCCAGCAATCAAAAGCACCCCACAGTATTTTAATGTTTCATGCTTGGCAAACCAGCTTACATTCCTGCGCTTGCCAACTCCCCAGATAATGGCGAAAAAAAGCATCATGGTAAAATGGATCAAATAATCCAAGCGGAAAACAATCCTGTTGTCTGTTAATGCTTTATTTGTTTCATTGCCGATGGGGATCACATTTAGCAAGAGAAGAATGAGCAGCCACAGCCAAAACAGCATTTTAGCCATATCTACGTATTGTCTGCAAGTCAAAATTCTTACCACCCAATTAATTGAATATTTCCTTCAGATTTGAGTGTTTCTTTATTGTAATGACACTTTCGGGATACTTTTGCACCAACCAAACCATGAAAGCACTAACGTCTATTTTTTCGCTCAGCATTTTGGCCAACTTCTGAGCCAAATCGATTTTTATATCAGGGTTGCAGGCAATTTCCACAGCCAGAGAGATAGCTTGTGTCTGTCCCGATTCATCACTTGGAAACAAATCCATCAAACCGTAACCGGACTGTGAATCTGTACTACCGTAATGTGTGCTGTTCAGGTATATGGATGGCGTTCCCAACATGGCGCATTCAGAAGCCATAGTCGCGCTTTCTCCAACGAACATATGGGCCTGAGCAAGAACCTGGTGGATATGCTGGGCAGGAATCTCAAGTTTATATTGCATGAGTTCTTGCGGAATTGCACCTTCTGAGGATATGAAAACTTGCAGATGTTTGGTTAGTTCATTTACCAGTCTAACTTTGTTGCCCGTGCTGAAACCGCTGTGACCAATGTCGTGATGTGCCCCCCAGGTTACAAATCTCACCAAGGCAAATCGTTGGCTGTAATCTATCCCCAGATCGCTCAAAATCGATGGATCTTTGACGAACCTATTGGGGTGAAGATAAGCCAGTTCATGATAGCCTGGATAGCGGATTTGTTTTTTTCCGTGATCCCGGAGATAAACATCCGACGTGCAAATAACATCCGCAAAGGGTTGGGAGATGGAGTCAAGCAGACGCACATTTTCTGTATCAGTGAAAGTGATATGGGGTTTGCGCAAGAGAAAGCTGGCATAGCCTGACAAAGGAGAGACCCTGCTAACGAAGATATCCGGCTTGAAATCGCGTGCAATGCTTATCATTTTAAGGGAAAAAAAGGGAAGTGAGAGAATTTTCCTCGCGATGCCCTTTCTATTGATACCCAACACCCGAAATGGCAGGTTATAAGCCTTAAGCAGTTCAATCGCGCATTCCTTGTCCTTGGTTACAAAAAGACCAGTCCAGCCTCTTTTTTCAAGTTCCCAATACATGTGCTTAAAATGATGCACATGGGCTGGATGCCCTATCTCTATAAGTATCCGCTTGCCATTCATGTTACTGCCTTTTGGAGTGTGTGTTGGATCCTGTTTATATCTTTGGCGCTCAGTTTTTCGTGAAGCGGCAGGCTGACCAAATGGTCGTGAAGTTCACTATAATTCTTCAAGGCCTGACCACTTTCAACCGAAAACTCCTGTCTCTCGATAGTTTGCTTAGTCTGGTAAAAAACCTTGTGCCGATGCTCAAGATGCATAGCCTCTATGCTGGAAAAGTTCAGCTCACGAATGAATTCCTCTGCTTGAATGTCAGGATGGTAACAGAAAAGTTTGGTATATGACGATTCTGAACGCGCATTCGTTTGGAAAGTGAAACCCAACGGTGTGAATATCCGGATCATCTGCCTGGCTTTTTGTTGCCGGATCCGATTCAATCTGCTGATGTGGGACATGCGGCTGGCAACTGACGCTGTGTACAATCCGGAAGGCTTTTTCACTTGCCTGAGCAAAACATCCTCTTCCGAGCGCTTATGGGTTTCCCGATATGCCTGTCTGGTCTTGGTCAGCCTTTGATACAAGTATTCATTGCAGGGATTATTTCTGCCGCTCGCGACAAGACCAGATAATACTCTGTTTATAAGCTTAACGGGTGATTCGGGGTCGAAGCCTTCCTGAATGGCTTTTGCCTGGTCATAATATTCCCTGTTGTTAGTGGCCATAACCCCACCACCCAAACCGAAAACGTTCTTGGTCAACGTGAAGCAGCTGATATCTCCAACTGTGCCAACCGGCTGGCCTTGATAACTTGATCCAAAACATTGCGCGCAATCTTCGATCAATACCAGACCGTTCTCCAGGGCAATCCTTTTCAGCTCCGGCATGTCGCAGGGGAAACCACCCAGATGGATGGCCTGAATGGCAATCGATCTATCCTGAATTCCCTCTGCCACACTGGCCGGGTCCAGGGTCCAGTCATGAGCTTGAACATCGTGAAAACAGATTTGATTACCCGCGGCAGTGATTGGGATGAGAGCAACCTGGCAGGTTAGCGGCGAAACATGCACCACCCCATTTTTTTCAAGGCTTTTATAGGCCAAATAGAGCGCGCTGCGACAGGATGAGGTGATGAGGATATGCTCTTTTTGCGTGAGTTGCCTGAAATATTCGACAAGCCTTTGCTCGCTATTCCTGCAAATGGCTGTCTTGATCAGATCACCGATCCCGAAATTGGGCGAATAGTAGGGTATCATCTTCTTTTCAGGAAAGTCAGGAGAAGCGCACCATATATAAAGAAAGGCAGTGGATCACGCCAATCCCAGCATGCTTCATGAAAACTGCGGTAACTGGCAAGAATCTCTTGGGGGCTGACCAGTCTTTTTAGTATCAATTTGAGCGAATAGAAAAGATCGGTATAGAGATTGAGCCAGATCTTTCCCGTGGCATACTTTACTTCCTTTGGGAGTTCCCCTTTGACCAGGTAATTCCAGATCTGCAGGGGATAGTTCACCCCACATTTAGCCGCCAGCCCTACCCAAAGCCAGGTGCGGGCATTGATCTCGATCAATTTGGGCTCATTGTCGCGTGGGTCTCGCAACCACTCAACCTCGCAAACACCGGTATAGTTCAATTCACTAATGAGTTTCTTGCTCAGTTCCAGCATTTCCGTATCGTAAA
>JAKIZT010000003.1 GCA_022707885.1 Caldisericales bacterium
GCCTGCGCCAGCTGCAACGGCAAGATTTGCCCAAAGGAAATTGGTGTTGGATGTTGTCTTGAGGTATATGAATTCATCATATTCGTAAGTATCATTCGGGTTGCCTGGGGTATTTCCATTGGTATGGACATACCTTCTACCGGTATTGCCTGATGGGTTGAGTGGAAGGATGATTGGGTTATTGAGGAAATCCAGATCAACACTGGAGACATTGGTGTCATGGCGATAGTTGGCTGTCTCACCACCTCTGGTAACGGAGGTATTCATGAGACGGATATCATCAACTTCGAGGTTATTACCAGTGTTGTTCATGCCTTTGCGATAGATGTATTCGTATGGATCGTACTGGCCGTTGTTGTTGGCATCAACATAAACTTCGCAACCTGGTGAGCAATCTGGATATGCCTCTGTGGAACCAATAAAGTCAATGCAATTAAGCTTGTAGTCCCAGTCAATGTCATAGTTTGTAACACATTTGTTGAGGTATGGGTCATAAGCCGTCATGTATCCAACAGTTGACACGTTGCGTGGAAGAATTTCCGGGACATTCTGTGGGCATGAGCCATTGGAATCCGGTGTTTTTACTACTGGGTTTGTGTATTTGTATGGATTTGGGACATTCTGTTCATTCCATGGATAATCATGGTTCGGAATTGGGTCATAGTCGGCCATATCGCCCCAGCCAATTCTCCACACTCTGTCAACCAGGTTCCCAAAAGTATCATACTTCCACCAGAAATAAGTTTTCTTGGAATAATCTCTTCTGAGCTGGTTAATATTGTACGGTCCCTGAGTATTATTTGTGGGAAGAGGATCTCTGGTGCCTTTTGGATTGTTGAGGCATGAGCCTTCTTGATAAGTCTGTGCCTGTGGAAGGTAGAACATTGGGTCAGCGGTGATATCAAGGTTGCAGTTGTGGAAGATACCGTCTGGATCGAGCCAAAGTTCACCATTTGTATCAATAATGGCATACCAGTGAGCATACATCTGGCTTTCACCAGCATTTGGCTTGACGGTCAAGAATATTTCAGTCCACCACGCATATTGGTTGATGGCATAATTGTTGTTGAAGTCACGGTTTCCGGCCTCATCACGGCCAAGTGCGGACCAACCCTGAGTCGGGATCAAACGTGGCATCGCATAGTCATTATTGACAGATGGGCGCCCCCAAACTTCCTGGCCTTCCTTCTGCCATGGAACAAGGCGATAACCCTTGCCACCGGCATCCTTAGCAACAACATCGGCTGGATCCAGTGTCGACGGGTTGAGCAATACTCCGTCACGATCCTGGCCTACCCTGAACCACCTGTTGAAAAGCATGGTCGCGGGAATATTGCCAGAATTGTCCCTGACTTTACTTTCGGCAAACGTGATTTGAAGGGCGGGGGTAAGGGACAAAACCAACGCCAGCGCTACGATCAACGAAGCAAATCTCTTCATATACGCTCTCCTTTTAACAAGGTTTAGCAGTCCACTAGGACTGGGACTTAACGTCCAATCCGCTTTGGCACACTTAAACATCAATAGACTTCAGCCCGAAGTCCTGGGAGCACAAAAAACAAATGTGCCGCACAAATCTTATTCCAATCATTTCACTGGAACGTAATAAACAAAAACTAGAAGGCCGAATCCAATCCTGCGTTGCGCACTAAAGAAGAAATCAAACCAATGCGATGCACGCTCAATTGTCACCTTCCTCTCTTATATTATGCAAAATCCATGCCACTGGCCGTATATAGCAAAAATCTCTATTGTTTTCTAAATATCTCGCCTATGGGAAGTGGATATAAATGCCCAACCACCTCAAATAATGGGTTGTAATCTCACTTGATGGGTAATTGTCACACTTTAGATAAAAATGGTTCACTTGTGTGTATACTAAGTTTATGCTAAAAACCGCTACGAAATATTATTGATAATGATTTTTTCTCACCTAGATGACTGTTAGCAGACAAGGTAAGGACGATTTGTCCATCAGTACCCCGCCAATCCCCTGGAATGCTGAAATAAGAAGATATTTTACCAGATTGGCCAGGGCCAAGGGACATAGTCTTTGGGGAAAAGTTCAAATCGAGGCCTCCGGTTATGGATGCCATTATTATGAAATCCTGATTAAGATTTGAAAGATTGGAAATAAAAAACTCGACTGACTGTGTCGAGCCAGGAGTAAAAGTTCTGTCTTCCGAATTTGAGAAAACATCGAAATCAAAATAATCTCTTGCTCCAAGCTCGACTGAAGTTGCGCCCAGAACAGCAAGAGTTTTCGGGTTTTGCGCGAAAGCAACTATTCTGCTATTGTTAAGTTTAACGTCATAGCCTTCAGGCATTCTTTTGACGGCAAACTTAAAAGAATCTACATAGTTTTCTTTGCCAGCTTTGATTTTTTTCTGGGCGATAATGTCTCTCACAACAAAATGGTGTTCCTTCTCGCCATTTTCGGAATAATAATATATGTTGTCCTCAACAAGCAGGAAAACAAGATTTACATCGAGGCCTTCAGGCTGATCCAGGGCACCAACAGAAATCCAAATCTTCCCTTCATCATCTTTTGCAGTTGCCGACAGGAGCATGGACAATTTTTGTATTTTGTCCGAAGCATCAAAGGCGGCCCTCATTTTCCAGTACTCAAAAGTGGAGCCTGAGTATCGCCTTCCTTTTATCCTGTCAGGAGCAAACCTGTTCTCGGAGCCTGAAGCAAAGTTGACCACTTCACCATTAAACGCGGTGAGTGGGACTCCTTGCCCACCATACAACTTGAACCTCTCAAAGTTCCCGGGTTGGGTCATACCAGTTTCTTCAAGATCATTTTCATCGAGTGTGTAGTATGCGACCGGCAAAACTTTTCTTGGGCCATATTCCTGTGCAATTCTGCATTGTGCCTCTCTGTGAAAACCACAGTTTTCGCACCAGTGGGCCGTAAATGTTTCAAGAAGACATGTTCTTAAAGATTGATCAACGCTCTTTGTTATTGTCATGATCGTGAGTTGCTGCTTGGCAGAGAAAAACGGTTCTTTTTTGGATTTTGCCTCAATATCAATGGTATAGATTCCAGGTCTCATCCTTCCAATAGGAGTTATAGTAAGAGATGTGCACACCGTTTCTGGCAGATCAAGCTCTTTCGGTTCGGCTTCTATAAGAATAGTAGTAAGGGTGAGTTCCTCAACGCCCTTTGCAGGTTTTGCCCAAGAGGGGGAATATTTTGGCTGTGAAACAAGAAGCTCAACCGGCCCAGAAAACCCGTTTTGGACAGAGAGCGCCACCATGCAACTGGAAGTGGCCTCGCTCATCATCATGAGGTTTGATGCAATTTGCCTGAAATAAAAACCAGGAGTTCTTGAGATGCTCCCCCTAAGAAGCACCTTGAACATCTCGTTCCCGATCTTTAGTGATACATACCCGGAAATCGGACCGTTTTTCGCTTCGATCTTGACCTGTAGTGTAACAGTTGTTCCCCTGAAGTAATAAGGGGAAACCGAAACAGATTGTGTTCCCTCAATCCAGCACTGCCCTTCGATACAAACATAAGAAACTGAGGTGACAAGTATTTCGAGGGTGTCACCAAACCTGCAGTTGCCAAAATCAAGAAACTTGGGACTCACAACAATTGACGGTATGTCCTGAGTTTGGGCTTGAAATGGAAGGCCATCCAATCTCGGTGATTGCCATACGGTTTTTATAGATTCAACAAGAATCCTGCCATTTTCGGTGTCGGCAACATAGACACACTCGTCGTCAATGGCAATGCCGGTTGGGCGATTCATTATGATTGGGGGCTCTTTAGAGAAATCAGATGACACATCCTCGGAGTGGAAATAATCAATTGGGGAGTTGATGTCTCCAAACCTGCCCCAGGAAACAGGATCATTGCCAATTCGGGACCTCACAAGTACATCATTGCAATACTTGTCAACAATATACTGGTTCCCCAGATTATCGAATGTGATGTCAGAAGGCCATGAAAGCGACTCTGGTCCCCTGCCAGGACTCCCGAAGGACCCTATATAGCCACCTTTTTGCGTATATTCCTTGAGTTGTCCAGCACCTGCATCACATACATATATCCTATCACCATAAGTTGCGATTGATGTTGGATAAACAAGCTGTCCTTTTTCAATTCCTGGGATGCCAAAAGAACCAACAACCTGGCCAAATCTGGTCAATCTTGTGACTCTTCTTTTCTGATTATCAAGAACAAGTACGGCCCCACCTGACTCAGCAACATCCACCGGCCTCTCAAAATGCTTGTCTTCGACAGTAAGTGAACGCAACTCATTCATGAATTGATCCAGAAGCAAGATCCTCTTGTTACCTGAATCAGCGACAACGATTTCTCCTGTTGGAAGGGAACAGATTCCCATTGGTGATGAAAGTTTTGTTTCACCAAAAACATTTTTTCTGGCAATGAGTTCACCTGATGTCGAGAAACACAAGATTTCATTAAGTTGTGTATCTGTCACAAAAAGCTGGCCATTTAAAACACAAATGGAATGAGGTTTTGAAAGGATGTCTTTCCCAATTTGAACAGCCTTGCCACTTTGGGAGGTAGCAAAAGACGGGAAAAGAACAACAAATGGCAAAACGATCGCGAGTGCCATCCTAAGTGTTTTGCTCATCTTGGGTAAGATATATCAATAATGCAGGGAGAGGTCAACCGAATACCAGACAAAAATAATTTGAAATTGTAATTTTTTGGTCAAATTCTTGGCCATTCTTCAAGGAGTTTTTGCGCCATATCTTTTCCACAGATCCCGCCTGGAGCGCCAAAAAGGATCAGCCTGCCTTCAACATAGACCTGCAATTCCATTATTTCCATGGTGAATTTTCTAGCCTCATCATTCCCACCCGTAGACTCCCATCCTTCAGGGACATAGGATATATCGAGTTTTGGTGCGTCAAAATCAATGGCTTCGTAATCAGCTGTTGGGCCATAGCCGCACAATTCCACAATCTTAATATTCACTATAACCTATTTTCCCAATGAAATCTTGTCCAGAGCATCTGCAATTGCCACAATATCTTCTTCATCATTCCATGGTCCAAACGAGATCCTGCAAAGGCCTTTTGGAAAACCCATTGTGTCCCTCACAAGTGGAAGCGCGCACATGTGACCAGAACGGATGGCAATATTGAATTCTCTGTCAAGTTTTACGGCCAGCTTGTTTGGTTCCCAGCCATTAAGCTCAATAGACATCGTTGGCGTGCAATTTTCTGGCTGGTAAACCTTTAAACCATGAACTTGTGAAACGGCTTCCCTTGCCTGTTTATTGAGGGTGCTTTCATGTCGCCAGACATTCTCCTCGCCCTGCTCATGGAGCCATTCAATGGCCTTCCACAAACTGAGTATACCCTCTATTGAAGGTGTCCCCGACTCAAACCCTTCCGGAAACGGGAGGAGCTCAAAGGAATCCGTTGTAACATCTTTTATTGAACCACCGCCAACAATCAGCGGTTTAATAAGAGCCTGGGCACTCTCCCTTGCCAAAAGCAATCCAGCACCTTTTGAAGCCATCATCTTGTGACCGGCAATTGCCATAAAATCCACACCCAGGGAATCAAAACCAATTCTCTGGTGCGGCGCTAGCTGGGCGGCATCAACAACAGAGATTGCACCATTTTCAGAGGAAATTTTTGCCAGTTCCCTCATGGGTTGGATGGCACCAGTAACATTTGATGCTGCGATAAAAGCAGCAACCTTTGCTCCTTTGATTTTATCCTGAAAATCGGCAACATCGATCCTTCCGAGATCATCACACATTGCAAAAACAATCCTGGTGCCTCTTTTTTTAAGATCAAGCCATGGAAGAATATTCGCATGATGGTCGGCCATGGTGCACAAAACAGTGTCATTTGATGAAAGATCAAGACCTTTAGCAACCCAATTGATGGCATGGGTGGCACCAGGTGCAAAAGTTAGATTGGTTTTCTTTGTTCCAAGGAAAGAAGCAATTTTCTCTCTGGCTTCATCAACCATCGCTGTAACCTCAATTGATCGCCTGTAAGCTGACCTGCCAGCGTTGACACACGACTTGAGGTGGTAATCATAAACAAACGCCGCCACGGACTCAGGCAAAAGACCGGTCGCGGCGGCGTCTAGGTTATGATACTCTGATGCGCTTGGAAATTGGTTTTTAAAGACCACTTCTCTTGAGGATTTCTGTGAGCTCATTTGATGCGCTCTTGCCTTCAAGATAGACCATTCCAAGATTTTTCTGTTCAGAAGTGGTGGAGATCACCAAAACGGCGTCTCTTCCAACTGAGAACAGGGTTATGTAGCCCTCTTCAGAACGGATAGTAACATCGTTAAGACGCGGTTTGCCCATCGCCTCTGATGCCCTTCTGGAAATTGAAACTAGTGATGCACTCATCGCAGCAGTTCTCTCATTCTCCTCGGAGAATGAGGTCGAGGCCAGGAGGAGGCCGTCAGAAGACGCTATCATGGCACTCTTCATCCCAGGAATCGAATTTTGTACTCTGTTGAGCACCTGAGTCATTTGTTCCCCTACTGTTGGCATTTTCTTCCACCTCTTTCCTAGTTGAATCCAAATTTTGTTTTGGATATCTTTGCCTCAAAAACACAAATGTCGCCCGACTTGGCCGCGCAAGTTGTTTCTGTGGCCACAAATGTATTTGGCTTTTGTCCAAATAGCAAGTCCATATAGCCTCCAGCTGTGCCGGTCCACATATAGCAAATCGGATAATCAGAATTCTTGCCATACCTGTTTTTGTAGGCATCAATATAGTAACTGTTCTTGACAGTCAGCTGGAGTGTTTTTGCACTTTCATCAAGCTTGCAGTCTGTAACAAAGCCCCAGCCAAGGCAGTTCGTTATGGCGATCATTCCCTGAAGTCTGTCCTGCATGTTCTGTATCTTTGGTTCTATAAGGCTCTTCCATTCTGGAGAAGCCATTACTCCCGAAAAAATCTGATTTGCTGACCACTGGGCAGCATCAATGAGGACTTTTTCTGCAAGCTTTCTGGATGGTTCCCCACCCATTGCTTTTACTAGGGCAAGCTCTCTGTAGACATAGAATGCGGTGGGAAACGCTGAAAGCATAATATCAAATCTGCGAAGAATGCCAGTCTTCTCATCGCCAAAAAGTCCGAGATCCAGGACGGTTTTTCTGATTCCAGCCTGATCAATAGTCATCTATTTCACCTCCACTTCAAAAATGCACTCGGGATTACCCACCGCCTTGCAGGCAGTTTCCTTAACGCTAACCGATCCTTTCGGTAATTTGTTGAGTACTTCCCAAACGGTGGCTATCAGACCGGCTTCAACATGGCAAACTGGCTCTTTTCTTGCATTCCAGTTCCATTTTGTCTCATTCTCGAGCCATCCCTCTGCCGTAAATGTTACACCCTTCACCTTTCCACCCTTGCCCTTGAGTTCAACAAGTTCAAAAGAGCCACAACCTATAACCCTGTAAAAATCAAAAGCTACTTTCAGCGAATCTTCAAATGACATGCCCTGTGTTTTTGCGTTTAACATGTCGGATAAAGGATCATAGGTGGAAATTTCAGTGGTAGTGAGAACAAGCTCTCTTGCATGTTCGTAGCCAAGAGTATCTTCAAAACCCTTGATAATTCTGGTGTTAAATGTGTCGCAATGATAAGCAACGGTAACTGGACCAAACATTACCGAGCCATTTTCATCATTGATTTTCAAAATCGATATCATTTCATCTCTTATTCCCATGTCACATCTCCATTTTGATTACTTCTGAAACGCATTTATGCCCAGGTGCAAAGCTCTGCATTGTCGTTCTGGCTTTGATGCCAATGTTTCTTGCTCCTCCTGCAATAAATTCCGCCATAATGCATGGGCATTTTGTTTTATCGACTCTTCCGGAAGAAATGATCTCTGAAAACATTTCAGAACACATATGGGCATATTGGCATTTGGATATTGTTAGACCAAGCTTGTCACCATTGCTTGTGGTTGTCCAATCTTTCTCTCTTGGATCAATTTGGCCAAGCATGGCGGCAATAGATTTGGCAACATCCTGGAGGTTTGATCCACTGACACTGCCATAGCCTTTCTCTTCAGCAATCATGAACATGGCCTCGCATGTTTTTGAGACAAACATTTTTAACTGTTCAACACCCACAATATACGAATAGGCCCTGCAAACTGCCTCAATCATCAAATCAAGAAAAACCTGCAATTGTTGTTCCCTTTCCAAGAAATGCCTCCTTTTTAAGTCAGTGACAGTTTGTATTAATAAAACAGAAAATCTGGCTTAACTTCTGACCACAGATACAATACACAACACATCTTAATAGTCAATGACAAAGTTAATATTTTTTTTACAATTGGTTTTTTATGATGTGACTAATTTTTATCAATATAAAAATAAATATCAACATTTTTAACCACACCGCAAGTGTTTAATGATATTAAATGCCCATGAGAAAAATAGCCTTGGTTTTCGTTGCATGTGCACTGCTTGCATCATGTGGCCAAGCTGGGCAAAACCCAGAACCAGAAAAAAAGACCCTTGAGTTCCCGTCAACATTCAAGGTTGAAAGCAAATACACACCGGGTGAAGACATCGTTGTTTCAAAGGAAGGCTCAAACTACAACATGTTCCTCGGTGAAGATGCCAAGGTCTTTTTTGATGACAAAGAAGTTGAGGCGCAATCAATCCTGAAGGGGCAAACCATTTATGTTGAAGGTGGGCTTGAAAATGGCAAGATAAAAGCAACCCGTCTGGTGATAACTGAATGGCCAGGGCACAAGGAAAAAGGCAAAGATATCATAATCGACCCCAAAATTGTCCCAGAGATGGTTTCCCAATATCTGTCCGAAAAACACAGTGAGTTCGGGGTCGGCAGAAACACTGTTTGGACAAAAAAAGCAAAATTGGGCAATCCACCACCTGGAAGGCTCATGGACACATACCAGTATGGAACCATGCTCATGGTGGTTACATATGATGAAATGGAAGATTCAAGAAGTTTCACCGTGCTCATTACACCGGGCTCACAATCACCGGCCAGCTGGAGTGGCACAATAAACAGCGATGGATCAATAGAGGAGTTTTTGTATGAAAAGCCGTGAAATAATAGCAATTTTGGGAACAGCGATCATTTGTGTCTCCTGTGGTGGAAGCACAATAAATACTCCCGAAAATAACAACAACGATCAGTCAGGTTTTAAGATCCCCGGGCCGCTTCCAAGGGTTGGCATTGTGTTCGACATGAAAAAAGATGCCGGTACATTCAATCTCTCCATACTACCCGAAGAAACAGGCAACAGCAACCGGCTCATCCAGGTTGATTTCTCATCCGCGCACATAATCAACTCAAAGGGTGCCGAAATGGGAAAAGAGGCTTTGAAGGATTCCCAAACAGTAAAAGTTGACGGATCTTTTACCTCTTCTGACAAAATAAAGGCCACAACAGTCGAGATCGAATCTGAAGAATCTACTGTTCTGAAATTGAAAGATTCTGCTCTGGTAGGTATTCTTGACATACCAGAAATCATTAGGGAAAATTACACAGAAATGTTCCCGGCTGATTTTGGCGAAAAAAACTGGATTGTGGGTACAAAATCTGGGAAAACATCAAAAATTTTCACACTCGAAAAAAACAACTGGAATATAGTGATTATGGAAGACCCAAAAACAGAATCCCAATTTGAGGTAACGGTCAGCGAAAACAAAAAACAGCTTCTGTCCTGTGATATTCTAAAAGGCAGAAAACTGATAAAGAAATAAGAAGGTTGCATATTAAAAAAGCCCCGGTTTTCACCGGGGCTTTTTTAATTGGTTTTCAAAGTTTGTGATTGTTTTTCAGATGGTGCCGAAGGAGGGACTCGAACCCTCAAGAGTGTTACCTCAACGGATTTTGAGACCGTCGCGTCTGCCAGTTCCGCCACTTCGGCAACCATTGCATCATTTTATTTGCATTGTATGCAGTGTCAATTCGTTACCAGGAAAAAGGCGGGGGCGCTAAAAAATATCGTGTTGCCAAAGACCCATTTTGTGTTATGATTCCACCATAGGAGGTTGAAAATGAGAGGAAAGGCTGGAAAGTTCAGTTTTGCCATTTTTCTGGCATGGGTATTGTTCATTGGGGCGCTCTCCCTGACAGCTTTTTTTTGGTACAAATCCTTGAGTTATAGAATAAATATTCCAACAGAAAAAAGTGCACCCATAATGTCACTTCGAGACATACCAATTGATGGCAAATCCACACCAAACGTGGCTCCTCTCACATACCCCGAATCAATAAATGCACAAATAATGGGGATAATATCTGGCCTTGGCATACAGACCTACGATCTTGGACTTGTGGGCTACTGGGAGCCAGATTCTCCGTTCAATGAAGCAAAAAGGGGGAGAGAAGTAGTTCTCATAGGTATTTCTTCAGGGAAATATCAGGGAACACTCATCATCACAACACCAAAAGGGCCAATCATTGCCACACCCCAGATGCTTTATACCCCAGACCCTCCAATGTGGGAGGAAAACTACGCACTGATAACTCAGAGGTATTCAGAGTGGAAGACCCAGCTTGAAAAAAACTCCAAACTGGTATCAGATGAATCCTTCAAGTTCCTAGATAAGGATGACTTATTGGTATGGGAATTTGGTGGCACAACTTGCGTTCTTTCAAAAAATGGTCTTTCCTCCTTTGATGCTACAATTGAAAACACTGAGAAGTTTTTATCAAAACAAAATTATATTCCTTTTTCACAATCACCGCTGCATAAACTAATAACAGGATTCCTGCTTATAATGTTTGCCCTGGCGCTACTCATAAAAAGAAATAACGATATTAGTATAGCTAGTTCTTTTTGTGTTGTATGTCTTGGTGCGATAGGAGGAGCGTCAATTTTCTTTCAGCAATACATTCCAGGATCTCTTGTACCAATAGCATCCATACTATCTCTTGGTATTGTATGGACTCTTCCAATAATAGCGGCATCATTTGCTTATGCTTATGATCTTGCTCTTGGCTGGTCCTGGCTTTTTTATTCAATTCTTGCATCAGGAGTAGTTTTGCAATGGATTTTCCCGCCAGATTATGTCTGGTATCCAATTGATGGGATTATTTTTATTCTGACGTTGATTACCTTCATTTCTGTAGCAAAAAAACCCAAAATGCCAATCAAAAAAGAGCTTTTCCCACAAACACCAGGACAAAACGGGATAGCCTAAAATTATCTGGTTTTCATCAAATTGAGAAAGAGATCTTTTATTGATCTGGTTTTGCCAAGCCCCCTCAGGTCGCTTGGAATTTTTGTTGCCGTGATCTCCTTTTCTCCAATGAACTGGCACCTGAAAGTCTGATGGTCGTACGGAGAAACCTCTGGCACAAGATAAAACTCACCAAAAGAGTGCCCTGGGACTGCGCTGTAACAAACGTTTATTTTGAAACCATTAAAAATCTTTCCAGTTTCAATGTCCATTACCACAAAAAGACTGCAATCATCTGAAACACATACAGCGAGATTGCCATAACCTGGCACCTGGCAAATCGGGAAGTATTCCATGTCAAATTTTTCATATTTCCCAAGAGCATTGACTTTGTATTTTGCATCTTTGAAACCAACAAAAACGTTCTCTCCAACAAAAGAAGTGTCAGCAAGGAATCCTGAAGGGCCGGCAGAGGAGCCAATCTCATAGCCGTCAGTTCTTGAAAAAACAGCCACCCTCACGCCTTCCCCTTCGGCCTTCCATGCCCAAAATTTTGTTTCATCTTGCGCTAGGACAAGCGGATGGCCCGGTCTTGGAATGCCCCATGAAGTCCTCCAGACCTGATTGCCATCGGCAGAGTTGATGCCATCGAACCAGACTGTCTCACCCCTTGAAAACGGGGCCACAAAAATATCTGTAAAAAAATTCGAGTCCGGGACCATGAGGCATGCCTGGTAGTCCCTGTCATCAAGTCTCCAGGATTCCTGTCCATCATTTGCGGAGAGCCCAATGAGCTGAATCGGGTTCAGGTCATAATCCGTATCACTGTCATAAGCCAGGACACATACTTTTTTGCTCGAAGACAAAAGCCAGACGCCGCTACCCTGTGGTGCCTCAAACCTCCAGGCTGATTTTCCGTCAGTACTGACCCTCTCTATTATCCTCGAATCTCCAAACGCAAACAGATAATCACCTATTACTCTGCAAAAAACCCTCTTTGCACCTTTGATTGTGGAGGTCCAGACTGGCGTTCCATCGGCCCCAACCAGTCCAAATATTTCCTGGTCAACAAACATGGTCTTGCCAAAAGAAACCGGAGCAACCTGCGCTCTTCTGACCGATCCCCAGATTTTTTGCACACCCGGTGTCGAACACCCGCAACAGGCAAAAAAAGCAAAAAGAAACACTAACGCTACAGCTTGCCTTTTCATTTCTCCTCCCAGATTTTCAGCCTGGCTGGCACCTTGTCGGTTATCTGACCAGAAACCAGTTCACCGCCATCTGCACAAAAAATGGCACCACCCCACATAATGACTGGCCTCTTGATCCAAGACACAAATTCTTTTTTCAAAATCTTGCGGTCTTCAAAAGAAAACACTTGTACCTGGCCATCCTCTCCAACCAGTGAAACTTCGGTTTCACCAGCAAAAGCACAGACAATCGGATCTTTCGATTTGAAAGACAGCCATTCCCCATCAGCATAAATCCAGATGCCGTCTATGTCGGTAATGGAGGGAAACGGCGAGAATGATACATTCTGGGCCACGCTATACTCAGGAGCAACAATTTTTTTGCCATCCGAAATCTTTGTGAGTGAAGAGGCAGTTACCACCCAGAGTTCGTCTCCTTCATAGCTGATGTTGAAGACGTTCTCATCAATCTGGTGTTTCTTTATTATTTTCCCATCAAAAGAATACTCGGTAAGTTTGCCTGTAGTCCTCGTTCCAAGACATACCCTGGTATCACCAATTGCAATAATGTTGGTTTGTGGTTCCACCTCAAAATTTCCAATGGGCTTGCCGTCCCTTATCAAAAAAGCTTTGCTGTCAGACTTGCACGCAACAGTGCTTTTATTGACAGAGAGTGCGGAAATGGCAGGGTCAGGGGAGGGAACAACAAAATAGAGAAGAATCGCAAGGGCAACCAGAAAAAATGAAGCAATCCAGATCGGCTTTACTGATTTGTCCATCTGAACCAGAAGCCTTGCTTTCTGGTCAAGATTGGCCATTCTCCACAGTTCATCCGAGGTAATCTCTTCTTTATTTTCTATGTTATCTTCCATGACAGATATTGTATTATCTGCCAGACCAAAATCAATTTGAAAAAGCCTCTCTGATTTTTGCTTGCCCTTTGTTAACCATTTAATATAATCTCTTGCGTGAGTCCCGAGCGGGTTTTGGAAATAGCCGAGTGCATCAGAAAGGGAGACAGGGAACCCTTCTCCGAAATTATTGATGAATATCAGGGTTTTGTATACAGTTTTTCGCTGAGGCTGGTCAGGGGAAACAGGGATTCCGCTTACGATCTATCTTCCGAGGTTTTTTTGAGGGTGCTCACCCAGATTTCCAAATACAAACCGGAATATCCTTTCAAATCATGGCTTGGAAGGGTCACATACACAACCGGGCTCAACTACATCAGAAAAAAACGCGAAACCATACAGATAGAAGATTTGCAGGAAGACGTTCCTTTCCAGGTGCCAGATGATTCGCCGACACCTGAAGAAGAAGTGATCCAGAAATTCACCAAAGAGGACGTCTCAAAAGCCCTAAACAGATTAAAACCTGATTTCAGGGCAATCATAACGCTTTGCGACATCGAAGGGGTTTCTTACGAAGAGGCTGCATCGATACTTGGTATCCCAACTGGAACTGTCAGATCAAGACTGTCCAGGGCAAGATCAGCACTCAAGGAATCTCTAGATGGAACATTATGACCGCAGATTTGTATGGAGGATGAAATGAAAAAGATTGACGACAGAGAGCTAACCGGACTTCTAAGGGAACTCCACCAGGAGCCACCTCCAGCGTTTGCTTTTGACGTCATGCAAAAAGTCAGACTCCATCAACCTGGTAGAACAAAACTCTTCTGGACACTGGGAATCGGGATAGGCATGGCGGCCGTGGCCACGCTGGCAATTGCCTTCTCTGTTCCTTTTGGAGGACAACCCCAAAACAGCCTGGAGATAGCCCAAAATATACCAACATTTGATAATCGCGGTTTTGCCGCAAAGAGTGCACCGTCACCGGCACCTGCCCAAGAAGACCAGGCAGCAGGAACAGCAGTAATGGCATCTTACGGAAATGATGGACCATGCGACACTGCACAGCAATACCAGGAGGGGTTCACAATCATCAGGATAAAATATCAGGACCCTTACGCCATGATCCTCTCCCTCAAATCTCAGCTTGCTTCATATTCGCCAACCGAGTTTACTGACAATGGCCTCCCATCCCTGGCATTGATTATGAATGGTGGAAACATCGTCCCAGTTTTCAATGCCATAGTCACAGCCTCACAAGGAAGGGCGCTCTACCAGATTGCAAGACTCCAGGACACACCCCCAGACGGCAGGACAAGAGTACTGATAAGTCTCAGTAATTAAAAAAGCGTTTTTTAGAAACAAAAAATCCAACTTTTTGGGAGAAAATCATGAAAAACAAGGTATTTATTGTAATTGCTTCAATTGCGGCACTGCTTGTTATCTTCACATGTGTTGCTCTTGTAGCTCCAGAAAACAAAAGAGATGAAGGCGCAAACAATGGCTCTTATGTTGTCGACAATATAGGGGAACGTTGGCACGAGTTGGATGGTACCCTGTCAAACACAGCAAAAACAAAGGCAACATTGCCAGCATCATCTACACAGGGCATAGGCAGAGGAGTAATGGAGCAGAAGGCTGCCGACATGGCCACCACAGTAGAATACGCTGGAAGCGCCCCTTCACCAGTGCCAACCGCATCAATACCCGGCAACACAGCAAAACCCATTGGCATTAAGCAGATGATGAAGAAAGATGGCAACATCTCGCTCAAAGCTGAGAAGCCGCAGGAAGCTGCAAACTCCATCATCAGTATAGCCACAAAGTTTGGCGGGGATGTGCTCAGCATGCAATCTTCCGGCGAAGAAAGTTCGCAGTATTTCAACATAACTATACGGGTGCCATCCCAAAAGTTTGACAATGCGATGCAGGAAGTGCTCAAACTCGGTGACAAGGCCTCCGTGACCACATCATCCGAGGACGTGACCGGGGAGTACATTGACCTTAAGTCAAGACTGGACAGCAGGACAAGGAAGAGGGAAGCTCTGCTCACAATGCTCACAAAGGCCGACAAGATAGGCGATCTGCTGTCGATTCACGACAGGATTGCCGATGTGGAGCAGGAAATCGAGAGCATAAAAGGCCAGATGCAATACCTCGAAGGCATGGCCTCATACTCGAGAATAACTGTTGACATATCACCAAAAGATGGCCTCATTTCAACCGATGGCCCTTCAGGTTTTGTGGATGGCCTGGGAAAAATATGGGTGGCATTCCAGAAAGCAATACTGTGGCTCCTGATGATCGTTGCAGTCTTGATCCCATTCGGAATTATCGCCCTTCTTGTCTATTTCATAGTAAAGGCCAGCCGCAAGAAACCAGCCGCATAAGTTGATCAAAAAATACCCGAAGCAACCCAAGATTGTGTTTGCAATAAAAAAAGATCCTGCCTAAAAATTGACAGGATCTTTTTTTATTTCTTTTGGCACAAACATGTAACCACTTATCAAACATTGATATTCAAACTACCAGATCGCCATTAAGCGCCCTTTGGAAGGCCAATTTTTTGATTTTGGTGTATTGCACTAGTTCTCCCCCCTACCAAGAACCAGAAACCAAAAATAAGGGTATTCTGTGCGTCTTTAAAGATATAAATATTCCCCTGCAAACAAAAAGCCCACCCAAAAGGGTGGGCTTTTGCCATTTGATTATTTTACAATCTACTTTTCCTTGAAGAATATCTGAAGAACTTTGTCAACATTGACCTGGTCAGAAAGCCTCTGGCTCGGTTCTTTGGCAACAACAATACCTTCTGAATTGACAAGCATCATTGAAGGACCTTCAAACAGGTTCAGAGACTTTGCAAATCCTCTCATGTTTTCATCATACACAAGGTGCTCGCCCTTCATCTGGTTTTTCAAGTAGTCGACCTTGTCTTTTGCCGATGTGAAAACAATTGTGATCTGGTCAGGAGACATCCCCCCTTCAGTTACAAGCCTTTGCGCAAGACCAATGCAAGTGTTTATGCATGAGCCACATGAAGTGGTTGTAAATATCGCATACTTTCTTCCAGCGTAATAATTGTTGGAAATCTCCTTGCCATCTGCATCTGAAACCGACCATGTATTGAGCTTTGTGCCGACCTTGGCAAATTTGATGCCCTGTGGAAACAGGGTATTGAACTGCTCTTCCCCATTAATCTTCACATACATTGTCATCAGTGACCTTGCAACCTGGTCCCTGAGCATCTCCCTGAAAATCCTTGTGTCACCCTCTGCAACATTGAGCTCCAGAGAGGTGAAGTCAACAAGTGTCCTTCCTTCGTATCTGCCAAGAATGTCTCTGTATTCAGCCCTCTTGTCAGCACCAGCTATCGGGAACTCTGACATCTCCTGCAATTTTTCAATCTTGAAGTTTGCATCTACTATGAGGAGAATCGATGGGTAATTCGGGATGTCCATAACAGTGCAATATCCCCAGGCATTATTCCTGTCCTGCCATGTCCAAAAAGTAATCTCCTGGCTCTTATCGTCCGGGTTTGCAGCAACTTCTTTTCTGCCCAGTGTTACATAAGACTTGCCAAGCACCGATGCAATGCTTGAATCAGAGGATGAGGCCCCGCCAGAGGAACACGAAAAAAGTGTTGAGGTCAGAATGATTAGGAGAACCAGGGTCGTGGACATAAATGTGTATGCCATGACCTTGAACGGGTTTTTAGTCTGTTGGCTGTGGCCATGATTTGTGGTTGCTCTTGCTGGCTTTGTCTCTACCGGCTTAATGGCTTCTTCTGCTTGCTGTACTGGTTTGTAGTTCTTTTTGGACACTGTCTCCTCCGATTATATTAAATTGACTTTATCAAGTCTCCAAGCCTCTTGATTCCCTCATCAATCTGCGGCAGTGACGGGAACGAGAAGTTCAACCTCATGGAGCTTTCTCCACCACCATACGGGAAGAAGGCTGATCCTACAATATAGGCAACCTTGTGCTCGATGGCTTTCGGGAAAAGGGCTGTTGTATCGACATTATTTGGAAGTGTCACCCAGATGAACATTCCACCCTCGGCATTTGTCCACTTTACACCCTGCGGGAGATATTGTTTCATGGCTACTTCCATTGCCTGTCTCTTCTTGCCATAGGCCTCGCAGATTTTTGGAACATGCTGGTCTATATATCCCCTCTTTGCAAATTCTGCAACTGCGGCCTGGGTTATGACCGGCGAGTTCAGGTCTGCTGACTGTTTTGCCATGCAAATCTTTGCGATAAAATCTTTGTTTGCAACGATCCAGCCAAGCCTGAGTCCTGGTGCAAGAATCTTGGAGAAGGTCTTGAGCGATACAACCATTCCCTTTGTGTCGAGCGAGTAGAGCGATGGGGTCGGTGTGCCTGTAAATCTGAGGTCGCCATAAGGATTGTCCTCAATTATAGGAACATTGTACTTGTATGCCAGCTCAAGGAGTTTTTTCCTTCTGGCAAGAGTCATGGTAACGCCGGCCGGGTTCTGGAAGGTCGGGATTGTGTATATCATCTTTGGCCTGACACCAACTTTTTTCATTGCTTCAAGCTTTTCTTCCAGTTCATCAACCTTCATGCCTTCATCATCGAGGTCCACAGTAACATACTTTGCACCATAAACACTCCATGCCTGCAATGTAGCAAGGTAAGTTGGCCCTTCGACTATGACAACATCATCTTCGTCAACCATGATCTTCCCGACAAGCTCAATGCCTTGCTGGGAAGCTGTTGTGATGCAAACATTGTCTATTGTACAGTCTTTTATGCCTTCTTTTTTCGTCATTTCAACAACAATCTCGCGAAGCGGTTTGTAGCCTGGTGTCTCGCCATACTGGAAAACAACGCTCGGGATTGTCTTGATAACGTGAGACATACACTCGTTGAATTGCTCAACCGGGAACATGGTCGGATCTGGAAGACCACCCGCAAACGAGATAATTTCAGGCTTTTGTGTCAAAGCCAGTAGCTCTCTGATGACAGAACCTTTCATTCTGTTTGTTCTAGATGCAAAATTCCAATCCATTCAATTTTCCCCTTTCTGTGCCCGTTTCCTTTGGGCAAGATTCAAAATGTCATATATTCCCCAAGTTGAAGAAAACGATTCTTTCAACTTGTCCGGTACATCCTCAACTGGCTTGATATTTACGTATGTTCCGACAGGCACCATAACAAAAAGCTCTTCCACATCGGTTATATTCATCCTTACGCACCCTGAAGACACGTTCCTGCCTATAAGAAGCGGTTCTTTTGTTCCGTGAATGCCATAGTCTTCCCATGAAAGATGCATAAACCTGGAACCAAGGGGATTTCTTCTGTTTTCACTGTACGGTGGGAAGGGCCATGTTTTACCATAAGCGTCCTCAAAGTCCCACGTGTTCAGCGGCATCCATGAGGGATCAACAATTTTGCGAATTATCTTGAGCAAACCTTCTTTTGTTGGCTTGTCCACTCTTCCGGTTCCGATTGGATAGACTTTTACAGGTTTTCCCGTTTCATCCTGGAGGACAATAACATGATATGTTTTGTCCACTTGAATAGTTTTCTCTTCTTGTGGCGCGGCAATTGAAACACCTGCTGTAAAAGCAGAAAGCGCCACTAAAAGAGCAACCACCTTTCTCATTGACTCAGCCTCAGATAGGTTATCCTTTTTTGATTAAGTGCAGCAATTACCATTGCATCACAGCTTGGCGTTATCGCAGGAAGAAGATACTGCCTTGTGTCCGTATATCTCCACAAGACGCCCTCTCTGCCAATGCCTCTTGCCACAAACTGGACAGAGGCATTTTCTGGGGAGCTGTTTTCCAGGAAGAATGCTGAAACATACCTTTTGTCCCCAATAAGTGAATAAAAGTATTTGGACCCTTCAGGTTCTTTTGCAAGACTGTCCCCGTTTCTGTCATAAAGATAAACAGTCCCGGCCCTGACAAGAATTGTGTCCGTTTTTCCATCAATCTGGACGTCCTCTATTGCGCCATTCACCTGAGCTTGCCAGAATAACGGCAATTCCTGAGTTTGTGTGGATTTTTTTGGCAATCTGTCTGCATCAAATACAAACAGATCATGCACTGCAAGGTTGTCTTGTGAGATATTGGCATCTTTCGTAAAGTAGCAAATCACCAGGTTTGAGTTTGTTACCTTTATCTCAAGGGAGGAGAACTGGCCCGATCTGGTGTCCAGACTGGCTTTCCAAACCATCGGCATTTGTGGCTGCAGAAGCACTTGGGCAATCATCGCTGTTTGAACTTCAAAAATAAATGAGTTCCCATCCGGCATAAAAACCGGGTTGAAATCGAACTTGTCGATATCCAGCTTTAGATTCTTGATCTCTTTCCCTGTTTTTGCATCAAGGATAGCCATTATGGGTTTTTCACCCCTTTTTGAACGCAAATAGAGGCCCAGTCTGTCTTTTGGCAGCTCCTGGATTTTTTCTGGATAGTACTCATCAATTTCGTGCTTCCACACGAGCTTTCCATCATACGTGTAGCAAACTGAAAACGATGACGTTCTAACAAGAACCTGTTGTCTTGTCGGGAAAAGATAGAGCTGGAGAACAGGCAGGCCAACATCCAGTGTTGCAACTTCAACTCCTGACTGATTAAGTATTGCAAGCTTGCCCTCTGCAGTCCCAAAGAATATATGCGAACCACTTGGGTCAATATCTGTTGTTTGTATGTGGTAATCAAAATCCTTTGAAAAAACCACGTCAAGCCGTCCTGAAGGCCTGGCAATAAAGTAGAAAATTGTAAACGCAAGCACAATGGCCAAAAGTATCGAGCCGGCAATATAAAGATATCTCTTTGTCTTCTCCAGTTTCTTCCTGTTCACGGACTGGATTATACACCCCTCAAATCCTAAGTGTCAATGAAGGACGACCTGAGAAATCCCGATAAACACAGTTATTGCAAATAAAAAAGCCCCCGCCGTAAAGCGGGGGCTTTTGGTATTACTTGTTACTGCTTACCAATCAAGGTCACGGTTCTTCGATCTTGATGAGAGTGATGGTCCTGGTTGCGGAATCATAGAGTATTCCATCAGATGGAACACCAAGTGACTGGGCAATGAACCTGAACGGTACCATTGTGCTTCCACCCGAAATTTCAGCTGGTGGGCTTACGTCAACTTCCTGACCATTTACGACTGCCTTCTTGTTGCCAATCTGGATCTGGATTGTGATCTGGCCAAGAGTAATTGTTACAGTCTTTGTTGGTCCATCATAGCTGACTTGTGCACCGAAAGCTTCGGATATGGCCCTGACCGGAACGAGTGTTCCGCCATTTTTGATGTATGGTGCTGGATTGATATTGACTTCCTTGTCGTCAACATACATCGTCATGCTCATAACCTGAAGCTTAACAACTTTCCTCTTCTTGTTGATGATCTCGAAAACTGGAAGTGTCGTCTTGTTGCCAGCTTTGTCGGTTGCTTCAATATTGACCGGGGTCTTTGTTGCTGCTGCAGAAGCATCCTTGAGGTCAACGATCACTGTGAAGTAGTCATTGACGACTGTTGCTTCCTTGCCATTAACGATGACTTTTGAGCCTGGCTCAACACGGCCTGTAAGCTCATAAGTCTTCTCCATGATGACCGGCCTAACTGGGTCAAGGATGACTGTTGGCGGTGTGGTGTCGAGGACGATGGTGACTACCTGCGACGTTGTATTGCCTGCTGCGTCCTTGGCAACGACATTGATAACATTCTGGCCTTCTTTGAGTTCGACATCAGCTTTGTACTTGCCGTCTGCTCCAACCTGGACTTCTTTGCCATTTACGAAGATTTTTGAGCCTGGCTCTGTAGTTCCAGTGATTGAAGTCTTGTTCTTGTTGGTTGGGGTCTGTGGATTGTCAACTGTGAGTGCCGGGGCTGTGGCATCCTTGGACACCTTCACCTTGTTGGAGGCTGCCCTGAGGAAGTCCTTTGCTGTGGCATCACCCTTGATGATTCCCATCTCGGTTGGCTTAACTTCGAATGTTGCTTCACCCTTTGCATCGGTGGTCATTTCAACATTGACGCCTGCGCCGGAGAGAGTGACCTTTGCGCCAGCAACTGGTGCATTGGTCCCTGCTTCTTTGACCTGGGCAAGAACTTTACCCTTAACCTGTGGATAGAGGTCTCCCTCTGTCTGGAGGCTGAGTACGAGTCCCTTGCCTACATCAAGATACCATGGATTCCATTCTTCTGCTGGACGGTTCTTCCTGTCCTTCATTCCGCCGCCCCTGATTGAGTACCATTCTGGAACAACAAACTGATATGGATCCTTGAGGTACCACTTGTTTGGCGACATGAAGGTGATTTCTGCAGTGTGCTCGCCAAGTCCGGTCGGGAGGAACTCGATTGTCGTCTCGACTGCCTTTGCGTCTTCTGCTGATCTCTTGGTATGTCCGTAGATTGCTTTTTCATGCTGGTTGCCTGACATATAGACTCTTGAGTCTTCCTTCATGGCAACGTCGCGGTCATCTGCTGGCCTGACTACTGCAACAAGATGGTTCTGGATGCCGTAGATAAGGTCATAATTGTTCGGGTTGAGGAAATCTCTTGATACTTTGTCCCTGGTGTCGGCATAGAGGAGCTCGATCCTTGGGCTGTCAATTGTTGCAACGTTGTCTGGCGGTGCATCCCAGTCAAGATAGAACACCTGGTCATTGGTGTAGGCCTGGCGGAATCTCTTGTGGGTGTACCTTGGGTCGGTCTTGTCATTGTATGGCGGGAAGCCTGCAAGGTCAGCGTTTGCTGGAACGTTGCAGTATGTGTTGTCGCCAATGAGACCACCGATGTAAGCCACGTCTTCTGCGAAGATGTAGAACTCAGTCTGGGCGTTAACATCAAGACCAAGTGCATCGTGATAGTTGAGGACGCCATTCTGGTCGATGTCGGCGAAGAGGAATCCGCCGTACCACTGGTGGTTATAGATGGCACCAGCGCCCCAGCCTTCGACTGGTGGTGGAAGATCCCAAGCAACCCACGGGATAACTTCGTCGCCGTCTTCCTTGGTCACATCCCAAGTATTCGGGTTCGGTCCGCCCCAATACCACTTGTTGGTGGTATTGTATCTGATGAAGCCCATGCTTGCGGAGGCTGTTGAGCCTGAGCAGGACGAGGTGTTGGCTGAACGGTTCATGTTGAAGCCTGAGAGGAGGAAGAGCTCGTGATCATCTCTTCTGATCTTCTCGTCTGGAGTAAAGTCATAACCAATATGGAGTTCAATCTGTGTGCAGCATGGTGGTTTCATGCATTCTTCGAGGGCGAAGTCAAATGATTTCGGCCTGGTGGAGAATGGTGTAAACCTTGCAGTGTTCTTGACACCGCCACCGCAGACAGAGACGCCCTTTGTAACGCCCTTGATGAGGACGCCAAGAGCATCGCGGCAGGTGACCTGAATCTTGTAGATTCTGTTGTCAGCTGCTGTCATGATGAACTCTGGATCGCCTGGTGAATCATAGGCTACCTTGTTCGGGTCTTCAGTGTTTGTGACTTTGTACTCAACGTTTGGTGAGTAGACATTGATCCATGCCTCACCTGAGTGCTTGCGGTCTGGTGTGTAGACCCTTACGTAGAACTGGTGCTGGCTCTTCCAGAGATCCTCACTTGAGTTGTTCGGATTCATGGTGCCCTTGTCCCAGTTCTCCATGTACTGGTTATTGTCGTTGGCGCAGAAGCCCCTGAAGATGTAGCGGCCATTTGTAGCCTGTGAGAAGTCAATGGTGATTGGGTTGAATGCAATGATTGGTGGTGTGTCTGGTGTGTTGCGGAGACCGTAAAGCTGGGTATTGCAGACTGCTGAACCATCATTGTTCTGGAGGTCAGTCCTGATCCAGTAGTACTGTGGAAGTGTTGCATCAAATCCGTAGAAATCGGTGTTGTCTGGATGCGGGTCGAGGATGAGGTTGTTCCAGACTACTTCTTCTTCGGCTTTCTTGTTGCCCCAGTCGTCAGCTATTCCATCAAGGAGGTTGACTGGCTCGGAGCCCTTGGTAACTGTGAAGGTGAGTGGTTTCTGGACATCAACAAGTTCTGGTGTGACACCAGCGGTGAGTTTCTCTGGTGTTGTAAGAACTGTGAGGTCAAGATCCGGCTCTACCGGGACTGCCATCTGGGCAGCAAGATAAACTTCGTGACTATACCTTCTCAGGTTTGCATTCTGCTGTGCCTGTGCATCGTAGTCCCAGAATGGTGAGAATGCCCTGTCGTTGTTGTCATCGCCATACTTGTAGGCGGTGATGTAAAGTGGAAGGACCTCGTTCTTTGCGATTACGTGGTCTGCCCTGTCATTTATTATCTCACCACCGAAATCAAGACCGACTGTATCAACAAGACCGGTGCTTGAATCGAGCTTGAATTGATAGTGTCCATTGTTGCGCTGGAAGGTCCTGCCATCAATGAGACCGCCTGCCCATGTATTGGTGGCCATGTCATAGGTTCCAAGGATTTCGGTTTCCCAGTCATTGAAACGGATCTTTCCATCTGGCTCACCCTTCGGGCCAGTGATGTCGTTGAAATCTTCATACTGTGGTGCAAGATTGGTCTTCCTTGAGGAAGTTGGTGTTCCGGTTGCCCAGCCATCGCCAGATCCAAAGAGCAGGTTGGCGGTCCCGCGATGTTTTGTTCCCCTGTCTTGCCACACATAAACGAGTGCGTCATTGCAGTATGTTATCTCGTTGCCTTCGGCATCAAACCATTCACCTTCGTGCTTCTTGTCACCAATGTGATGCTCAAGAAGCTTGACATTGAAGGTCTGTGGCTTGTCGAGGTATGCAACTTTACGCTCTACGTCTTCTGCAATTTCATTCTTGATATCGAGGGCTATTACGTCAATTCCGTCAACTGGCGGCGCAACGCAGCAATCCTGGTACATCTTGAATGTTCCATCCCAGAGGGTGACGTAGATGAGGATCTTGCCCCAGTTCCATGGAATGAGTTCGTCGACTACAAAGAGATTGTCTTTTCCACCTGGTTGTGAGCAGGCACCGACCATTGTGTAGTCAAGTCTGCCTGAATACTCGAGCTGACCGTTTGCTGGCGGAAGAATAACATCGCCAACAAGCCCTGATCTCCTTGTGAAATCAAGAGTGACGCCGTTGCCGTTCTGGTCAACGCCGCTGTACTCATACTGTTTCCAGTTTGTGGAGTCGATTACGATCTTTCCTGACCAGTCATACTGTATCGGAACGTTCTCGAGGCCCCATGCTTTATACTTCGGAAGTACACTATGAGTTGTAGCATCCCATTCCCTTGGACGGGCAAATGGTCCAACGACTTCGATTCTCTTGATCCTCTGGTCAACTGGCCAGCATGGATCGAACGAAAGGTGGTTGCCTTCGCCGTCTTTGAGGATAAAGAACACACCATAGTCAGTGAGTGGGAAGAATTCAGTCCCAAGCTTGTAATATTTCTCTTTCCAGACTGCCGGGTAAGAGTTCCAGCCTGAGGCTCCGCCTACTCCAAAGGAACCGCCAAGAACGCGGCCGGTGTGGGTCTGGCCACCAGGATAGCATCTGAACTCGCCCTTAGAAGTCCTAAGTACTGGATTGTACGGGGTCTGGATCTGCGGGGTTGGTATTGAAAGCCTTGAAAGTGGATCATTGCCGGATGTGTAGTTGAGTGAGGAATACTGGAGACCATGATCAACAATGGACCACTCTGCAAAGTTCACGTATGGGTCTGGCTGATAAACCTTAATGTCAACTGTTCCGCAATAATCAATGCCCTGGTTCCTGATTGGGTCGAGGACAAAGTATGGTGAACCAGTTGATGGATGCGGTATTGAAGAGTTGTAATCAAAGAGTGCGTTTACAGTGTACATCTGGAGGAGTAGATGGCTTGATCCGTCACGTGGAAGGATTGCGACAAGTGCCTCACCACCAGCATCATTTGCATCACGCTGGCCATAAGAGGTAACCACTGTCTGCACGCCATAACCTGTGGCCCATGGGCCTGTCCAAAGCTGGCTGTTTGGATACATCTGGTTGCCTGGCCATGGTGGGTTAATACCAGCTATCCAGGCTGCAACTGTTGTTGTTGAATTAAGTGGTCCAACTCCATCAAATCTTCCATAGTAATCTGATGAAAGTCTTGCTGGAACTGTTGAGGTCATGGTGCGTGCTGCGTTCCACATCATATGGAGACCGTTGACATCGCCCATTTCCTTCATACCGTCAATCTTGCATGACTGGCAATTTGAGTACTTCCTGCCTTCAACTGTGGCCGAAGAGCAATCAGTATCATACCACGTTGCTTTGTCTTTAATGATGACTGGTGTCCTGCAGGTTCTCTGGTCTGGTGGGATGTATGGTCCACCATTTGGACGCCAGTTAAATGTTCCAGTGAAATCCTGGCCAATAAGGATATCGTTCGAATCAAGAGCTCCTTCAATCTGTGGCCTTGATCTGTCATTACCTGCTGGGTTGACCGGCTCGAGCCAGTACCAGTAAAGGTATGAACCGTCTGTGTTGACCTGGACAATGTACTGTCTGCGTGCCTGGCCTGGATTGTCATCAACTGCTGTGCCGATCCAATCAACACCGCCGCCATGGGCATTGTATGTTGAGATGAGATACTGCTCACGGCCATAGATCGGGTCAATGTTGGTGTCGCCAGTAAGTGGCACTGAAACCATGATTCCATTTGGATCATTCACATCGTCTGGGTTGTCTTTATCACGGAGTTTCACCGAGAAGTTCGGGAAGCGCTGATCAAGTGTCTGCAAGCAGGCCACTGATGGCTCGATGTCGAGTTCTTCTGGTGCAATATCATACTTTGCTTCCTGATAGCAGTCATAGCCATTTGCAAGATCGTATGGCATTGGTGGGGTAAGTTCTGGTTTTCTAACCCTTACGCCATAAGAGGCTAGTTTATATGGACGTCCCCATCTTGCATCTGTGCTAGTTGAATTTCTCTGCACAAACCATGGGTCGTTGTAGTCTCTGTCAAGCGGGGCTGGGTTGTTTGTTCCACCAAGGTCCCTGAAGGAACGGATTTTGACACGATATTCGTTGGAATCTTCGAGGTAGTTGAGTTTGTCGTTGTTTCCACCATTGGTGCAAGAACCACGATATGGTGTAAACTGGAACTTTGCTATTGGCTGACGGCCTGAAACTACGCGGTAAATTTCGTTGATTGTTGCATTGTTGTTCGGGATGGAAAGTCCGAGGTTGCGAATGAATACATAGATGACTTCCTCTGGGTGATAAACGCCCTGGTCGTCATAATATTCTTTCTTTGGTGCCGGATCAAAATCAATTGTGATCTCAGAGGTCTGTTCAACCTTGAGTGGTTTGTCAATTGTGACTTTCATTCCGGTTTTGCCCGGGAGTGCCATCATATCAGCATAGTTGTAATCGCAGTTATAGCCCATCGAAAGTCCATAGATCGGCATCTGGTAAACCCAGAGGTCTGGATCTGGAACAATCGAACCGGCTTTGTAGACTATTCCGCCAAGGGTAACATCCATGAGCCTCTGGAATCCAGGGCCAACGATGGAGCTGCCGTTATAGGAACAATCATAAATAACTTCATTGATGTCATACTTGCCATTTGGCGGGAGATAATGACCAGGATTGAGCACATCTTCGATAAGCTCATCATAGAATGCTGGCCAATAAACTACACGACCATCGGTCAATATTGGAACGAAATCTGAGAGGTCATTATTAGCGCCCCCCCAGAGATCAATGTCTGCATCACCAGCGGTGACGTATGAACCCTTTTCATACTTGACCACTTCGGCAAAACCCATAGCGCCACGCTGAACGGTGACGTCTGACATACGAAGGTCGCCAGCGTCGATCTCGTAGTTGCCGTTGTTGTCAAGATAAATGGATTCACCAACACCGTAGTAATTCTCGACGCCCCATCCGCCTGGGTTTGTTGTGTCATAGAAACGTGGGCCTATTTCATTTGGTGTTGCCGGGCCATTTGGCGGGAGTGGGTCGGCATTTGCCGGCCAGAACTGTGTGAGCATTCTGCCAACGTCTTTTGCTGCATATCCATCTTTCATACCGATATGCATTTCACCAGTATGTCCCTGGCGATAGTCGTCGGAGAGGTTGAGCATGAAGAGGTTTTCTCCTGGCGGGACTGGGCCTGCATACTGATATCCCCAGTTGCAGTCCTTGTTGTCGTCACGGAAGACTTCAACTCCAACATACTCTCTGAATCCAAACTTCATGTCCTGGAAGACTGTGGATGGATATTCAAATTTTGTTCCGGTTGGGTCAAGAACAGCATTTTTCTGTATATTCTGTGCTGTCCTGTCGAACTCTGCGTTTGGTGAACGAAGTGCAGCGACGGTTTCGGACGGGATGACACCCTGCCAGAGATCAGTCTGGACTGCAAGGTTGTATTTCGGGGCAGAGCAGCCACCGGTAACAAGCTCTGAAAGGATAAGGACGTCACCAGACCATATTCCACCGACCTTCATGATCAATGGATAGAGTGAAGAAACAACGCCACCACCAAGACCAAGCCATGACTCAAGACCATAGGAATTACCATTGAGGTTTGTCATACGATAGTCACCAGAGACTACGTTTGGAGTTGTCTCTGATTTCATATAAATGCCTTCGTATGGGTCATAGATGTCATCGCCAGAAGCGCAACGTGGGTTGGAGTTGTAGTTTACGTTGTCAGCGTGGAGCTGGCAGTACTGGGTAACATTGATTGGTGCAACTTGTCCCGGAACACCAGAGAAGTTGGTCATAGAGATTGGGAAACGATAGAGCGTATGTTGCTGGGTCGGGGTAGCTGGATCATTGAGGTCAACGTCATCACCAGCATCGTAATATCCATACTGTCCACCATTGGCCGGGCCTCTGTCACGAATGATCGTGCCAGGTGCATAGTTGAAGAAAAGGCCATTGAAGAACATTGTGACCGGGGTAAGACGGGTGGTTCCATAATACTGGTACCACTGGATGTCCTGCTGGAGCATATAGTCGTAACCGGCTGGATAGCGGCTGTTCAGGTTATGGGCATTAAGTCCGGCGCGATAGATATATTCGCCTGGATCATAGATGTCCATTGCCGGCGATGGGAACTGGGTTGTGTCTGGAGGATCAAGTACGACGTTTGCGGAGTGCCATTCTTCGCCGTAGTTAAGGATGTCGTTGTCTGTCTGGAAGTATGCACCGACAGTAATTGTTGGTGGGTTGGTGTATGGGATTGGGGCTGGTGGAAGTGCATTTATAACAGCACCTTCCCAACCATCCAGGAAGCGGACGAGTGGAAGTCCAGTGATTCCATTGCCAACATCGTCACGATCCCAATCAAGAATTGGGCGAGTTGTGTATGGAAGAACTGTGGTGTCAGTTATTACGTTGGTCTGACCAACAGTTGTATCAACAAGATTGGTTCCAATCTGCTCAATATTGGGTCTTGAAACACCCTGGAGCTGAATTGGCGATGCACCGCCCCTGATAAGCGGGAAATCTGGCATGTCGACATAACCGACCTGGAAGACCCTGCCCTGTGAGGTGCGGAAGAAGAGGCCCGTCGAGTTGAAAAGTGGATACTCTTCTTTTCTGGTAATACCATTCATGATGAAGTTGCCATAAATGTCGGTGGGCATGTAGATGTATGGGCCCTGAGTATTGTTGGCGACGGACGAGTCAACCTTCATGTATGGGTTGTTCTTGCAGTTGTCAGAACCAGAGCCACCGGTTATTGCCCTGTAGGCCTCAGTTTCTGGATCAGCGGCTGCGTAATAGCGGCTGTCATTGAAACGGCCATCTGGGTCGAACCAAAGCTGTCCCATGTTATCAACAACAGCATACCAGTGGTCATAAAGCTGTGAAGCGCCTTTATCCGGTATTACCGTGAGATAAAACTCGGTCCAGTAGAGGGGCTGTGAGGTGAGCTGCTGAAGCTGGACACCTGTTGGTTCCCTCTTGGCTACTTCGTCAGGAGTAGCGTTAATCCTGAGCGGACGGGCTGGATCGATAACAGCGATGTCAATGTAAGCGCCTGGGCCCGGCATCTTATATTCCGATCTGCCCCAAGCAGTGCCAACGCCGTTAAAATAACGGTTGCGATCCTCCACCAGCGTTGTGCCATTCCACCTGGTGCCGACGGGCTGCCAGCGGTTGGCGATGAAGATTGCTGGTGTGTTGGTGGGGGCATCGGCAGCGCTTACGTTCGCTGCAGTACCGAGATTGCCCATGAAGGGGACGAATCCCAATACCATGATCGTAGCGATCACAATACTCAACACTTTCTTCATCACAATGTCTCCTTTCAATTCACCGGTTGTAGCATCAATACTAACAACCGGAACGCCGCAAAAAATACTAGAGGCGTAATAAACAGCAAGATTACTCACTGTCCATATCTACTGCAAATGAAACGAGCAGAACCAAAAATAAGAATGACTGGAGGGTTTGGTTCTCCGATGTCATATTATGCAATTATCATGCCACAGGAAAAAACCTAGCAATCAACGACACTTTATATTAAGGCTCTCGTTTTGGGTCCATAGGGGAGGTTATCAATCAAATGGGTTATTTTGAGTAAATGCTCCACGTAATGAGTATATGAAACACATATTATACATCAACTACTCATGTATGTGTAATATAGAACCAAGTTCGTACTTTTTAATCATTGCATAAAGCGTTTTTCTGGTGATACCCAACTGTTTTGCAGCATGGGATATTTTGCCACCAGACCTGGCTATTGCCCTTATGATGGTCTTTCTTGTCACATCCTTGAGATTGAGTGTTTCATTTGAAAAATCGAAAGAAACAGATTTTAGCATTACTTCAGTCTCTTCGACACCAACGTGTTTTGCTATTTCACTTATAAGGCTGGCCTTCAGAGTGTCACTGAGAACGTCGGATTGAATTTCCATATATCACCTCAAAGGGTTTTATAGCATTTAGGATAAAGACATGTCAACTGCCGGGCATATTTTTCTTATGTGCATATATGACACATAAGAATATTTTTCACAATCGAAATATTCATTTGTTAGACAGTGTTTGATTCAATATGGGCAACCTTTGCATTAGTGGGAACGATTTATAAAAACCATGAAATTGGTAATAAATATACATATTTGTATATTTTAATCATATTGACAGATCAGCTTTACTGCATTTTAATACCAGTAATGAAACGCATTACTTCTGCAATAATAATATTGTTATCAATACTATCATTGGTGTCTTGCATTCAGCAAATAAACAATGAAGACATATATCAAAAATCCCTATCAATAACCAAAAGTATAGACGATATTCCATCAATTTATCCTGTACCAAGTAACCCGGAGATTGATCCTGTGGCTGGAATATATGTTGAAAACTCATATCCTCCAATCTTTAATGGGAGCCTTAAGACGCAAGATGATTATAGTAATGTATATATGGCTCTCAATCGTGACCTAAAATCAATGGGCTGGAAAATTGAAGTCCAAAGCTCATTCATAAACAAAGAGTTTGGTATGGCACAACTGGTTGCTTTCAGAGAGGGGTTATGGCTCTCAGTAAAAATATATTCCGAATACGGCCAGACAAAGGTCACATACCAGAGCCAAAAACGCACAAACTAGAAGATTTAACCAGACTTAAAACCATTTCCTTTGTTTGGTGTCAATGTATAATGTTTTCAAAGAAACAAAGGAGGAATTAAAAATGACCGAAAGATACGTTGAAGGGAATCCGCGCAAGAATAATACAAGAAATATTGTCCTGATTGCTGCAATAATTCTTGCAGTAATTATTATCTGGAATGGCTTTGTTGTCATCCCAGCAGGTAGCGTCGGCGTTGTCCAGAGGTTTGGCGCAATCACGGGTCAAAGAGGTGAAGGGCTCAATTTCCTTATCCCATTCGTTGACCAGGCAAAGTTGATCAGCGTGCAGACCCAGATGTACCAAGGCAAACTGGAGACTTTTTCAAAACAGCAACAGGACGTCATTATCGACATCACCGTAAATTACAGGCTTGACCCAATAATGGTTCAGGACATGATCAGAAGGTTCAATTCCCTCGACAACATATCGGCCAGGGTCGTCGAGCCAAGCGTGTCCCAAGTGGTCAAGGAAATAATCCCAGACTACGTCACTGACCAGATTCATTTGAACAGGCTCAAAATAAGAGACTCAATAATAAAAGAGCTTAATATCAGGATGGACCGTGAAGACAAAGACCCGGGCAAGAGAATAGGTGTTATTTTTGAAGATGTTAATCTCGTCAATATAACATTCTCGAAAGAGTATACAGATGCAATCGAGCGCAAGCAGGTTGCCGAACAGGACGCGCTCAGGGCCGAATACAAGAGGCAAGAGGCCATGAAAAACAAGGAAATTGCCCAGGTCAATGCAGAGGCAAAAAAGATTGAACAACAACTTGTCAACCAGTCGCTCACGCAAGCCATTCTACAGAACAGATGGATTGAAAAATGGAATGGAAACCTGCCCCAAGTCATGTCTGGTGATGGCGGTGGAGTAATATTAAACCTCGGAGACCTGAAGAGTGGAAAATGACAAACGAAACCGCAATAAACGTTGAGAACCTCAAGCGTTTCTATGGGAAATTTGAGGCTGTCAGCGGCATCACCTTTAATGTCAAAAAAGGGTCTGTGTTTGGTTTTCTTGGCCCAAATGGTGCAGGAAAAACTACCACTCTGTATGTTCTTACAGGTTTGCTGAAACCAAATGCTGGAAGCGTAAAAGTTCTTGGCCTTGATCCTGGAAGTGACGGCAGCGAACTCCGCTCAAGAATAGGGTGTTTGCTTGAAGAACCAGGTATTTACGACACCATGACTCTCTATGAGAATCTCTTGTTCTTTGGAAGAGCGCAAAACATGAATGAAAAAAAGATCAGGGAGAGGATAAAAGATGAGCTTGAATTCTTTTCTCTCTCTGATTACTCCAAAAAAAGGTGTGCGACGCTCTCGAAGGGGATGAGGCAAAAAGCCGCGCTTGCACGCGCAATGCTCTGCGAACCTGAAATCTTGTTTCTCGATGAGCCGACAGCAAACCTTGACCCGGTCTCATCTGCCGGATTCAGGGATTTGATACTGGAACTGGCCAGAAAAAGAGGGGCAACGGTTTTCCTCAACACCCACAGGCTGGACGAGGCACAAAGGGTCTGCGATAGCGTTGCCATCATAAAAAGTGGCAAGATCCTTGCCTGCGGCACCGTTGAGGAGCTAAGAAAAAATTCGGGCAAGCACTCGGTTGTAGTTACAGCAAAAAATATTAGCAAAGAAATCGCCTCAAAAGTCACTGGTGACCTTGGCAGGCTTTCCAGGACCGATGGGGATTTTTTGTACTACGAACTCAGTTCTGAAGAGAGAATACCAATCCTAATCCAGAAGCTCGTGGCCGAGGGTGCGCTGATATATGAAGTGAGGCAGGAAAAGCTCTCACTTGAAGACATCTTTATAGAGCTGGTGGAGGAAAACAATGTGGCGTGACATCAGGCTTGTGGCGTGGAAGGAAAGACTCCAGACCATGGCCAACAAGGAAATAATGATAGGCGTTGTAATACTGCCTGTTATTTATGGGATAATGTTTCCGCTGACGGCACCAATGCTGTCCCCGGATAAAAATCCTGCGCTTCCGCTCCTTTTAATGCTTGTCGCAGCGCTCATATCAAGCATTGAAACTGTCTATGCGTTTGCCGGTGAAAGGGAAGCAAATACATTGCCAACGCTCCTGACAACAAGACTTTCCGACTCGGCACTGGTCCTTGGCAAGTCCCTGTTTGCCGTTACACTTGGTGCAATATCCTACATATCAACAATTCTCATATACATCATCTCGTATAATCTTCTTGCAAGGCCGGCAGGCTCACCAATATTCATCTTTCAGGACAACCTTCCGCTTCTTTTGGTTTATCTGCTAATGCCAATGGCTTTTTGCCTGTTTTCCACATCAATAGGCATGTTGATCTCAACCAAGATCAAAAACACCAAAATGGGCGCAGGTCTTTCGACCCTCCCAGAACTGCCATTCATAGGTCTTGTCGCATGGGTTATTTTCGGAAACCCGCTCAATATCCCCCTGATGCTTTCCTACACAATAATCGGTGGTGGTCTTGCCATTCTGGGCATTGCCATATTTCTTGCAACAATTGGCATGTTCTCAAGGGAGAAGATGGTCCTCAGATAAAGAAAACACAATTTGCCAAAAAAACGGGGGACCTTTTCATAAAAAAGTGGAAAGGTCTCTTTTTTTATTTCTCACCACTTCAAAAAACAAACTCGCATGCTATCATTTCCTTCATGGTGGAGAGTCCTTTCCAGATAAAAAACTTTGCACTCAAAAACAGGATAGTTGTTCCTCCATTTGTCAGAAATCTTGCAACAGACGACGGCATGGCAACAGAAAAGTTGCTTGATTCATACAGGCAAAGCGCGCTTTCCGGGGCTTCGATTGTCATCGTTGAAGCAACATATGTCCACGAACTAGGTAGAATATTTGGCTTCAAACAGCTTGGCGCAACCAGCAGCTTGCACCTGGATAGCCTCAGGCAAGTGGCCAGCTCAATAAAATCCTTCGGCATACCAGCGATCATTCAGCTCGTTCATTCAGGAAGAATGAGCCTGAATCCGGACTGCATCGCCCCATCAGCAATTCCCTTCGAGAGCGGACTGACTCCAAGGGAGATGACATCTGAAGACATTAATTTCGTCAAAGAATGCTTTGCAAATTCCGTAAAAATAGCCATTGAGGCCGGTTTTGACGGCGTGGAGATCCACAATGCCCATGGCTATCTCCTGTCACAGTTCCTCTCGCCATCATCAAACGCAAGAGATGATGCGTATGGCGGCCTTTTTGAAAATAGATCGAGGCTCGCAAAAGAAATAATTACAGAGGCCAGAAAGATCATCGGACCAGAAAAAATCCTGTCTGTGCGTCTTGGCGCATGTGACATGGTAAAAGGTGGCCTCAACATCAACGATGGTGTGAAAGCAGCAAAGCTTTTCAAGGAGGCTGGCGCAGACCTGATAAATGTTTCGGTTGGCATAGCCCCTTCAAGGCTTGGTGGAAGTCAGACTGCAAGAAGGCTGAATTTTGCTCCTCTTGCCAGGGTCATAAAAAATGCTGGTGTCTGTCCCGTTGCCGTCGCTGGAAGGATAACAACAAAAGAGGATTGCGAAATTGTCCTCGGGCAAGGCATCACCGATCTTGTCTGTGTCTGCCGTGCTATTCTCTCCGATCCTCTTTGGACAAGGAAAGTGCTAGGCGAAATTGAAACACCAATCATAAAGTGTTTGGGATGCAGACCAAAATGCAGCCATTTTGCAACCGGCTGTCCAAAAAAATCATAACCCTCTCCAAAAAAGTTTTCTAAAACAAATTTTTCTTCAAGTATTCAGCCACAAATTCATCGGCTTTGATGGAAAAACTTTCACTTCAATTTATTTAATTCCTGGATTCCAATATAATTTTTCGCTATTGACCATTCTTTTTTATGGATGTGCCATGAAATAAAAAAGCCCCCGTTTCCGGGGGCTTTTTTTGTTGTTCTGTTACAGTCTTGACTTCTCTATCAGGGTTTCCTGTCGAGGATTATCATAACTGTCTTGTCTGCATCATTTACTTGGGTTACAAGACCCATTTTAATGCAGATATCAACTGCCGGGATAACTACCAGGCTGCCGGAAAGTGTTGGGGCTGACTGGATTGTTTTCTCGTTGCCATCAATCTGGACCTTGTTTGATCCGATTGTTGCAATGAGTGTATGGCCATTGATCTGTATCTGGACAGTATTTGTTGCCGGGTTAAAGTCCACTGTTCCGCCAAGGAGCTTAATGAAATCGACTGGTGTCGAGAACTCTGCACCTTTTGGAGCAAGCGGAAGGGCGTTTGGTGTGTTGCCAACCATTGCATTCACATCACCCTGCTTGAGTGTCATGATGACCCTGTCAACATTGATGATTGTGACCATGACCGAGCTGGTGTTGTTAGCGAGGTCTGTGGCTTCAATCTTGAACTCGTTTTTGCTTGGGGCCGGAGCGAGCTTCACATTGTCAAGGACCCACATGTCATGAACAACGATTGCTTCGCCAACAACTGCGCCTGACATGTCTTTTACGGTAACCTTGGAATCAGCATCAACTCTGCCTTTGAGCTTGATTGAGTCTTTTCCGTATACAGTGTTGTTTTCACCAACTGCATCGACCATGATGGCCGGACCCTCTTTGTCGAGAGTGACATAGACCATTTTTGTTGTTGTATTGCCTGAACCATCAGTTGCGACGACGACGATTGTGTTCTTGCCATTCTGGAGCTTTGCAGTTCCAGTGAACTTGTCGCCCTTTGTGGTTGCTGGCTTGCCATTGATTGTGACTGTGGAGCCACTTTCAGTAGTGCCAGTGATCTGTACTTCGTCTTTGTTGGTTATCGGAACAACTGGATCGATTTCGAGCATTGGCGGGGTCTTGTCTGAACCAACCACGATCTTTGTTGATGATCCCTTGAAGTTGTCTGCTGTTGCTTCAATCTTGAGGAATCCTGTTGCATTTGGAGCAACTTCGATTTCAACTTCACCCTTGCCGTTTGTTGTCTTGGTCTGGTCAACGCCAAGGCCGGAGACTTTTACCTTTGCGCCCGCAACTGGTGCACCGGCGCCATATTCCTTGACTGTGATGAAGATCTTGCCATTGGCTTTTGGTGTAAGATCCTCGATTGTTTCTGCTGTAATCTCAAGTCCCTTGCCAACATCAAACTTCTGGACTTTCACACCGTAGAACTCAGGCTTTGTCATCTTTATGACCTGGTCGCAAACATCTGAACCTGCGCAGAAATACTTGTTCTTCTGGAGGTAGAACATGTTGATGGTTGCTTCACCAAGACCTGTTGGTGTGAATTCAATTGTGGTTTCCATGACTTTTTCGTCTTCGGCCGATGGTTTTGTCCTGCCGTAGACTGCCTGCTCATGCTGGTTGCCGACCATCATGATGTACCCGTCTGGGTGCATTGGGACATCTCTCTCATCGGCTGGCCTGATCTCGCAGATCAGCTGGTTGGCCCAGTTGTAAATAAGATCATAGTTGTCGCCGTTGAGGAATTCCTTGCCGATTTCTTCCCTGTTTCCGGTTGATGCATCAAGCACCTTGACTTTTGGTGGGGCGACCTGAGCAACATGGTCTGGCCAAGCTTCCCAGTCAAGATAGAACGTCTGGTCGTTGGATACTGTGTATTTGAATCTTCTCTGGATTTCCCTTGGGTCAGTCCTGAACCTTGGTGGATATCCGGCCACGTCAGCCTCATTGCGGCTGTTGACGTAAGTGTTGGAACCGACAAGTCCGCCAACGAAGCAGGCATCCTCTGCGAAGAGGAAGAATTCTGTTTGTGCATTGACATCAAGACCAAGTGCATCGTGATAGTCAAGTTCGCCATTGGAGTCGATGTCTGCGAACAATGCACCGCCCCAGTATGGATAGTTGTAGATATTTCCAAGTCCCCAACCTCTTGCGAGTGGCTCGGATGCTCCAGTGAGCGAGAACTCGAGGTTTGGCGGGATTCTCTTGTTGATTGCCCAGCCCTTGAGGGTCGGGTCTTTCGGGTTCACATAATCAACTTCCCATTCATTTTTGTCTCTGTACCAGTAGCAGGTTGAGTTGTATTCAACATATCCGCTCTCAACTCTGTCACGGCACTTCTGATACTCAAGCCTTGTGTTGAGTGTGAATCCACCAAACTGGTAGAGTTCCTTGTTGCCTGGGTCAATTGCGTTTGTGATTCCGTCTTTCTTTTCTGAAGCATCAAAATCAAATCCAACGTGTGGATAGATCTTTGTTCCACATGGTGTTCCCTGGCACGGGTTGAAATCAAAGTCAAAGCTGTCCGGCCTGGTTACAAATGGAGTGAACCTTGCTGTATTCTTGACACCGCCACCACAAACCGAGACGCCCTTTGTGACGCCCTTTACAAGACGACCTTCTGCATCAGTGATTGTGACTCTGATCTTGTACATGCGGTTGTCGCCAGCGGTCATTACGAAGTCTGGATCTCCAGGTGAAGAGTAGAAGGTGAGGTTCGGGTCTTCGGCATTGACGATTTCATATGATACCTTTGGTGATTCAATTGGTACTACAACAGTTCCTCTGTGTTTGCGATCTGGGGTATAGACATGGACGATGAACTGGTGGTCTTTGAGCCACTTCTCTTCGTCTGGCGAGCCTTCTTCACCCTTCCATGTGGTGACGTCGTTGGCGCAGAAGCCTCTGAAGATATATTTGCCGTTCTTTGCCTGCGAGAAATCAACCTTGATCGGGCGGAATGGTATGGAGATTGTTTCATCACATGTGCTGGCATTAAGGGTCCTGACAGAGAAGAGTTCTTCGTTATTGTCAACACCGAGGTCCCTGTTGTGCAGGTTGGTCCTGACAAAGAAGTACTGCGGCAATGACGAGCCTGGTCCATAGTAATAGAAATCATCAATGTATGGGTCTTTGAAGAGGTAGTTCCAGATGTGATCTTCCTTGACCAGGTTTTCATTGTAGATGTCCTTGATGCCTTGTGAGAGATCAACATTTCCACCCTCTGCATTCTTGACTTCGAATGTGAGTGGTGTGTCTGGGGAGATAAGCTCAGGGGTGATACCTGCTGTAAGAAGTTTTGGTGAAGCAACAGTGACAATGAGGTCATCAAGCGGCTCGACCGGAATTGCAATCTGGCCGGCAAGATAAACTTCGTGGCTATATCTCATTCTGTTGGCTGATGGGGTTGACTGCTGGTATGTATCCTGCATAGGAGATGGATCCCAGAATGGTGAGAATGCCCTGTCGTTGTTATCATCGCCATACTTGTATGCTGTTACATAGAGCGGGAGAAGTTCTTTGTCAGAAATGATATGGTCTGGCGGATCGCCAATGCCTTCCTCGCCACCAAAGTCAAGGCCTGAGGTCTCGACGCGGCACCTGTTGGAATCGGTGAGCTCAAACACATAGATGCCATTGTTGCGCTGGAATGTACGAGCATCAATGATACCAGCATTCCAGGTATTTGTTGCCATATCATAGCTTCCGCAGATTTCGGTTTCCCAATCTTTGAATGTTACTTTTGAGTCTCCGTTAATATCTATCGGTTCATTGTCCCATGTTGTGTCATACTGGGAGCTGCTTCCATCAGATCTGCCATAGTAGAACCTTGTTGATCCTGGTGGATTGGTTATCCAGCCATCACCAGCGCCAAACATAAGATCCTTACCAACTCTCTGAACACCCCTGTCCTGCCAGATGTAAACCAGTGCGTCATTGCACTCTTTATTGGTCTGGATTGGCTGGTTCTCTGAGAGTGTGACTTCAACCTTGTTGTCTATTCCAAGCGGTGCATTCCTTATTGCCGGGTCGTCGGAGATGACATAATTGATGCCAAGAGCGTGTACATCAACACCATCAACCGGCGGTGCAGTGCAGCAATCCTGATACATCTTGAAGGTACCATCTGCCAAGGTGACATAAATGAGTATCTTGCCTGGCTGCCATGGAATAAGTTCATCAACAACGATAACGTTGTCGGTGTTTTCAACCATGCCTGGGCCAACTGGTGTTCCATAACCTACTGATGAGAAATTGAGATTATGAAGCTTCTTTATAAGATCGTTTGATTTTCTGTACTGACGGTTTTCGTTCGGGATTCCTTGATATGGTGTGAACGGATCTGATCCTGCATCACCATTCCAGTCTGCCCTGACTTCCTCATATTCGAAGTCCTTGTAGTTTGTCTGGTCGATAACGATCTTTCCTGTCCAGTCATATGAGATCGGGACTTGTTTGAGGCCATTGTACTCATACTGGGTGGTAACAGAGCCAGTGGTTCTGTCTATCACTTTTGGACGTGCAAACGGTCCAACAATCTCCATCCTGACCATTCTTCTGTCAATTTCCCAGTCAGGATTAAAGGAGAGGTGGCGGCCTTCGCCATCTTTAACGATAAAGTAGAAACCATAGTCAGTGAGCGGGAAGAACTCTGTTCCAAGCTTGCCAAACTGCTCGTTGGTAAGCCTTTCGTTCATCTTCTTGCTCCATATTGCTGGGTATGCGTTCCATCCAAATGGTCCGCCTCTTCCACCCCAAACCTGACCGGTAACACGGCCGGCATGGGTCTGTCCACCAGGATAGCACCTGAATTCGGTTGAGACATAGCGAAGGATTGGATCATATGGGGCCTGAATCTGTGGAGTCGGGATATTGAGTGGTGAAAGTGGTCCAAGATATCTGGCAGTTGTTGTTCCAGCAGTGTAATGAACATCGGAGAACTGGAGTGCATGGTCAACAATTGTAAACTCTGCAAAGTTGACGTATGGATCTGGTGGGTAAACCTTCATATCAAGGGTTCCGCAATAATCAATGCCTTCATGATATGAACCATTGATCATCTTGTCGTACACGAAGAATGGTCCACCATTGGTGATTGCTGGATGTGCAATGGTCGAGTTGTAGTCAAAGGTTGTCATGTTGGAGTAGATACGGATGTTAAGGTGTGTTGAACCATCTTTCGGCTTGACTGCAAGGAGGCACTCTCCGCCTACATCAGACGGTGTTACCTGACCATAACCAGTAACATAGGTTGGGACGCCATACTTAACAATGTATCCAAATGTACCATCAAAGATTCCAATACGGTCTGAACGGAGTGGATACCCAACATAACCAGTGATATCGCCAAGCTTCCTGAGTCCTGGAACCTCGCAAACATCACAGTTTCCGGTTCCCTGGGAGCAATCAATATCCTCAAGTGATACTCTGTTGTCCACAAAGACTGGAGTTTTCTTGATTGCAGTGGTATTTGGTATCGGGAAGGTTCCGGTGTACTCTTCACCAAGAAGGTAATCGTTGGGGTCGAGTGCCCACGGTACCTGTGGATACTGAGTATCTATCGGGTTTTGTGGTGGCTCGTACCAGTACCAATAATAGTAAGTGCCATCAGTGTTGTACTGAACAATAAATTTGTACTGCGCTGAGGTGTTTGCTGGAACTGCGACTGCCATCCAGGCAATTCCACCGCCATTGCAGTTGTAGTTGACTATGTTGGTATGGAAGTTTCCATCATATTCTCCTCTTGCAGTAAGATCAAACGGGATGGAGAACGGAACACCTGCTGGATCATTAACATCATTTTCGTTATCAGCATCGGTGAGCTTGATTGAAACGTTCGGGAAACGCTGGTCAAGTGTGGTAATGCAAAGTCTGTTGGCCGTCAGAACGAGCTTTTCCGGATTTACTTTATCATAGAACACGTCGAAGCAATCATAATTATTCTGGAGGTCTGCAGGAAGTGGAGGATATGGAAGATTTCCTTCTGGATAGTAGAAGTTGTCCTGTGCCCACGGAACAAAGCGACCTTTTACGCGCTCCTTGAAGGTCTTTCCGACGAACTGGTTGGATGACATGCCATGGAGATCCCAGAAGTAGTCACCATAATAACCATCTGGTGGTGCTGGTCTCTGGCCACCGTTGTCTCTGATGACGTAAGTGGTAATAAGACCATAAGAAGAACCTGGATGATCGGCCCTGCCGGTCTCGTCACATGAACCCCTGTAAGGTGTAAACTCAAATTCGGCTATCGGGCGGTTTGGAGTGATCTCGAAGAGCATATTGTTAAGATTGCGTGGTTCGCCCTTGCCCATTTCATATTTGCCGATTCCCTGGAAGAGGACATATCCTCTCTCATCAGGAATCCAGGTATTTCCATCCCAATGTCCTGCCTTTGGTGCTGGATCAAGTGTAATTTTGACGTGCGAGGTCTGCTCTACCTGGAATGGCTTTGACACTGTCATGGTGGCGCCGGCCGAACCTGGAATGACTTCCATGTCCATAAACCTCTTGTCGCCGTTGTTGCCAAAGGTGATCCCATAGACCGGGGCATTGGTTCTCCACTGGTCATAGATTGAGCATACTGTTCCACACTTGTAATACTGGCCAGCATAAGAAACATTGGTCAGACGGATGAATCCATCCTGAACGTTCCCATATGCAGTAACAATTGAACCAGCGTAGGTCCATCCATTTGTTTCAATATTTGGGCCAGCATCATAAATAAACTCGCCAAGGTCATACTGGTTGTTGAGCGGGATCCACTTTGTTGTATCAGATGGATCCAAGTGCTTCCAGTCAAGGAAAACTGGCTCGTATGGGTTCGGGAAGTTCCAGCCAACAACATAAGCATTGTATTCCTGGATGTCATAATATTTGTCGTAGAAGGCAGAGAGGTCATTACCACCAACATAATCTGCTACAACACCAGGATGGTAAAGTACGTTTGGTCCAGTTCCAGGCCTGAGGTTGACATCAGCATCACCCTGGGCAACTGTTGAACCTGCCTCATAAGAAATGATTGTTTGTGCACCAGTAATCGGGTCACGGCGGACAACTGTGACATCAGAAAGACGAACGTCACCTGGGGAGATTTCGAAAGCACCAAGTCCACCGGTTGTGGCGGCAAGGAGGTAGTCAGTGTCGCGATATAGGGCTTCTCCACAACCATAATAGTTGATGATGCCGTAACCACCGCCCTGGGCATTGTTGGTGTCAAAGAAACGCACCGGTGCACCAAAGTTCGGGTTGTCAACTGGATCCTGCTGGTAGAAGTCGGACATTGGAAGAACGGCCTGGTCAGTTACACGACCGAAGATAGCATCCATTCCAAGGCCAATATCGGCATCTGCTATATTGTCCTGGCATCCAAGGAAGAGTTCTCCAACAGAGCCTGGAACGTAATCATCAGAACCGTTATTGGGGAGGCATCTATTGATGCCATCGGCTCCCATATTGTTGTCTACGCCATCATCATACCATATCTCAACGCCAAGATATTCCCTGTAATCCAGCTTTATGTTTTCAAAGGAACAAGCTGGAACAGCAAATGTCTGGGAATTCGGTCCAAGGACGGTGGCTTTCTGTATGTTCTGGGCCTGGAAAGTTACCTCTCCATTTGGAGTTCTGATGGCTGCCATGGTTTTGGAAGGAACAACACCCTGCCAGAGATCAGTTTCTATAGAGATATTGTATACCGGGGAGGCACATCCACCAGTGAGAACTTCGGACATAATGAGGGCATCACCTGGCTGGATATATGCTGTCGGGCTTGTTAAAAAAGCTTCGGCACCTGTGGACCAGTGAGAGAGTCTCAAATCATACTGCTCTACGGTATTGGCTCTCATTCCGTCCAGGCCTTTTTCATAGATGCCTTCTGCAACGCTTATCGTGCCTGAAGGTGAGGTGCATGTGGTGTAGTCAAACATGCCGTTAACGCCCCATTGAAGCTGGAGGTGAACGGTGTCGCCAACAGTCGAGCCCGGCCATGCATTTCCGCTGAGTGAAACTGGTGGATTTCCAAAGGCGCTGAAGTTGGTGTCTGAAAGTGGGAAACGGTAACATGGAGTCCCAACATCGAAATCGTCACCTGCATCACGAACGCTGAAAGGAACCCTGTCCCTTACGGCTGAACCGGCTGGATACCTAATCACGCGACCAAGTGCGTTCTGGGTAACTACTGGAACAAGACGCGTGTCACCATAATAGTGTGGGAAAGAGGCCTGGCCACCTGCACCAATCTGTGTGTAGTCATAACCTGAAACCAGATTATTGGCGCCATTGGCTCCCCTTCTGTAGATCCAGTCACCTTCGATGTAGGTCTGTTGGTTGTCGTGTATGCCGTCGAAAGGACCCATTTCCCTGTTTCCGGTAGCATTGATGGCGTGCCATTCCTCACCAAAGTTCCATGAGTCGAGGTTATTGAGGTAGAAATAGCCACCTATGTTATAGTAGGCATTCGGAACTGGCTCAGCCGGCGGAACCGGCGGTGCACCAGGACCATAACCATCAAGGAAACGCTCCAGGGCCATTCCCTGGTCCCACTCTGGTGCTGGATTGCTGACCAATGGGTTTCCAGTTGCTGGATTGATCCAAGAAGTGCCTACCACACCCGAGTTACGGGCAACAAGGTCTGCTATTCCAATCCTGAACGTTCTGCCAGTCTTTGGATCCATAAAATAAGTCGGGTTGGCACCTTCACCGAAGAAATACCAGCCATTTGGGGTGATGGCACCGGAGATGTTGTCGCCCCTCGGTACCTGATATGGTCCCTGTGTATTATTGGCAGAGGTCGGGTCAAACCTGGCATGCGGGTTTGTTTGGCAGTTATCTATTGTTGAGGCTGCGTCGGTTCCGTAATCCGGGTCTTCCGGGTCTGCATATCTATAATACCTGCAGTCATGGAAGTTTCCGTCCGAGTCAAACCAGAGGTTGCCATCTGTGTCAATTACTGCATACCAGTGATTAGACTCAGTTGACATGCCAGCAGCTGGAACTACATCGAGATAAAACTCGGTCCAGGCATGGATATTGGCTGGCATTGGATACTGCGGTGGTCTTCCCCAGATGATTTCCTGGTTTGGCATAGTCACATGGCTATTACCGCTGAATCTCCAACCGGAAGCTTCGAATCTCACAGCCACGAAAACACCATTGGCATTAGAGTTCTCGGCTCTAGCCATTGAGGCATTGCCAAAGACGGGCAGAACCGTCATCAGCATGAGAGTCGCAATCAGAATGCTGATCGTCTTTTTCATCACCAAACTCTCCTTTCAATTTGTTGCAAAAGCGGCTTGCGGCGTTCGCAAAGCCACCAACGCATGGACGCACAAGGAATGAATCAAAGTGCGCAAAACCAAACGAAGCCACACCATGAATCTGTGACTTCATCAAAGCACCATATAAATCCAACTCCTTATAAAAACAACATGACAATCAAAAGATGTTTTCTCACACCTTATTGATCATCACCGTTTTGTTATCATGCAATTCCCATGCCACGGCTGGTATGTTGCATTTTTAGGCCTTTTTCTCATTGACCTGACAAATGGGTCCTGCCATTTAAATCATTTGATACGGTATTATTTGAGACTATATCGCACTTGAGGGTTGAATGCAACACAATGGGGATATAAAGGTTACAAAAGTGTGTATATAAGGTTAACGTTGACCGGGCCATCTGGTTTGCTAATATAATCCACATGAACATTTGGCAACAGGTCCTTCAGGTTATCCAGCAGGATGTAACAAAACCAACTTTTGAAATGTGGTTTGCAACCTCCGAGCTCCTCTCGGAGACCTACGACAGATTGGTCGTCTCTGTCCCTTCCGAATTCGCCAAGGACTGGCTCCAGTCAAAGTACTACAATACCATTCAGAACATTCTTCATGACCTCACCGGAAAAGACATCGACATTACGTTTGTGGTGCAGAGGAGCATGGAACACGTTCCAGAAATGGAAGAGCCGCAAACAAACGACCACACCCTAAATCCCAAATATACCTTTTCATCCTTTGTTGTGGGCAATTCAAACAAGTTTGCCCATGCGGCTTGTCTTGCTGCCGCCAGGGACCCGGGAAGGGCTTACAACCCACTTTTCATATATGGTGGTGTCGGTTTGGGGAAAACCCATCTTTTACAAGCAATAGGGCATGAGATTCTGGCAAGAAAACCCGCCGCAGACCTTATCTATACGACGACAGAGAAGTTTACAAACGAAGTGGTCTATGCGATCCAGCAAAACAGGATACCGGAGTTTCACGAGTACTACAGAACTGTCGAAGTACTGCTCATTGATGACATCCAGTTCCTCACCGGCAAGGAGAGGACTCAGGAGGAGTTCTTCCACGCATTCAATGCCCTCTATGACAGGAGTCGCCAGATAGTTGTAACCTCGGACAGGCCGCCCAAGGAACTCCAGGGGATTGCAGACAGATTAAGGTCCAGGTTTGAAATGGGTCTCCTTGCAGACATCCAGCCACCCGACCTTGAAACAAGGATAGCGATCCTCCAGAAGAAGGCCAGTCTAGAGCATGTGGATATCCCCCAGGAAGTAATCAATTACGTCGCAGGGCACGGTTTCTCAAACATACGAGAACTCGAGGGGTCACTTGTCAGGCTCGTTGCGGTGGCATCGCTCCAGAACAGGGAGCTCACCCTCGAGGTTGCAAGGGAAGTGCTCAGGGACATTGTTCCAAAGGGAAACCGCAGGATAACCATAACAAGGATCATGGAGGAGGTTGCAAGGTTCTTCAAGCTTGATGTCAAGGACCTCACTGCACGCAGGCGCACTCATGACATAGCCATACCGAGGCAAATAGCCATGTACCTTGCAAGAGAGTATACGGATGATAGCCTCATAGCCATTGGTGAGCAGTTCGGGGGCAGGGACCACACCACCGTAATGTATGCCTATGACAAAATCACTCAGGAAAGGCGGTCGGATCAGACGCTTGATGCTGCGATACATGAGATCCTTTCCATCCTCGAAAGGTAATCCACACTTTAGACAAGTTATAAGAAAATTTTTCTTAGGACAATTTGTAGCAGGCTCGTTGCAAAAATTGCCTTATACACCTTATCAACATACTTATTATGATTATGAAGTTTTTGCATCCAAAAACGTAACTCATAATAAAGGTGTTGACACTGTGGAAAACTGGAGAGGATACAGGGAAAGAAAGGGGAGGTTATGACTATGGGGACAGTTAGGAACATGTGGGAAAAGTGGAATATTGTAGGAGGGTATGATATAAGGCCAGCCTGTAAGATATTTAGGATAAACATGCTTCCGGGAGATGAGACAAAAGATATGGAAGCACTAAATGATTTCTTATCTTCTAGAACCATTCTTTCGGTGCAGCCGCAATTTGTACCGTCAAAAGTGGATCACTGGCTTGTGTTTGTTATCTATTACGATGTCGAGCATGATAGGCAAAACGGTGGCAACCCGCGAAAAACTGAGGTTATCCCAGACGAGGAAGCTGAAGCACCACCGAGACCTGACTATGATGAAAGCCTAGCAGAAAAGCTTAGGGTCTGGCGATCAAAAGAGGCAAAAAGTAGAGGCTGGCCAGCCTATATCATCCTTTATAATAAAACGATAGAGGATATAGCGAGAAAAATGCCGACAAGCCTCGAAAACCTCCTGCAAGTCGAGGGTGCCAATAAAAGGACAATAGAAGAATTCAGCTCCGAGATACTGGGGATAGTCAGAGAGCATATCAAGGAGATATAATGAAAGCACCACAAATATTGTCAGGTTTCCAGGATCTGCTTCCCGGCGACATGATAGCCCGTAATAAGGTAATGTCCATGATCAGGTCCGTTTTTGAATCTCATGGTTTTGAGCCCATCGAGACCCCTTCCCTTGAGTATTATGAAACACTTACAGGGAAAGAGGGCGGGGAATCCGAGATGCTCATGTACGATTTCACTGACCATGGCGACAGACATGTTGGACTCATCTACGATTTGACCGTTCCGATTTCAAGGGTAATGGCAACATACCAGGACATACCAAAACCATTCAAGAGGTACCAGATACAACGCGTCTACAGGGCCGAACGCCCGCAAAAGGGAAGGTTTAGGGAATTCTACCAGTGCGACGTGGACATCTTCGGGACCGCCTCGCCACTTTCTGATGCCGAAATAGTTTCAATACTGTCTGATTCTCTTGTTGGGATGGGTTTCAAAGATTTCAATGTCCTGGTCAACCACAGGGGAGTAATGCAGGGAATAATGAGAACTTGTGGTGTGCCCAAGGAAACGCTTAAGGAATCCATAGTGATTGTGGACAAGCTGGATAAAATAGGACCAGACGGAGTGGCCAGAGAGCTTGAGGCAAAGGGTGTCCCATCGGCCGGGAAAATAGTGGAAATGATATCGGTTCAGGGTGATGCTGGCGTTGTGATCCCAACTCTTAAAGGAATGCTTTCTGGTGATGAGGAAGCAGTCCAGGCATTGGACAATATCAAACAAATCATTGAGCTTGCCGGTGCTATGAATGCAAAGGTGAAGTTTGACCCGTCCCTCGCAAGGGGGCAATCATACTACACGGGCCCGGTTTTTGAAGCAAGGCTCGAGACGCCAAAGATTGGCTCAGTTGCCGGTGGTGGCAGGTATGACAACCTGATAGGCATATTCTCTGGAAACCAGGTGTGTGCAACCGGAGCTTCGCTTGGAATAGACAGAATCATGGCCGCAATGAGGGAAATTGGCATGATAAGCGACACAAAGACCATAGCAAAGGTCCAAATCTGCCACTTTGGCGAGGGCTCTACACCCCTTGCACTTGAATGTGCAAAAACCATCCGTGAATCAGGTGTTCCGTGTGACCTCTATTGTGGCGATGGCGACATCAGGAAACAGATAAAATATGCCTCAAAAAAGGGTGTTCCATATATTGCAATAATCGGTGAGGATGAGGCAAAATCATCGACAGTGTTGATAAAGAACATGGAAACAGGGGAACAGGAGAAGGTTGAATTTTCAAAACTTGGAGAAGTAGCTAGTCAGCTGGCCTGAGAGTTTTAAACAATCCTGATGGTTTTCCAGCTTGTGGTTTAATCACCAGTTATTTTAAAGATGGCAAGAACAGTTGTCACTGCACGCTTTGGAAAATAAGTGAACAAATGTTAAAGATTTAATATGGTTCGAGACACTGGTTTAAAAACTGATTCCTATACGATGTGAGGGAAAGTTTAGTTTTGCCATTTTCATCTGGAAATTTGAAGTAAATCAACAAAAAGATAGATTTCAGCAGCGAATATCAAGCATTTAAAACCAAAAAACAACCTGTGTAATTTGTAAATGTATGGCAAAATTTCACCCACGATTGTTTAACACTTATTTACATAATCGAAAGAACCTTGCACCCAAGGTTTCGGTAAAGTTTCCACATATCCACAAAATTAATCCACAACATCACTGCTCCAAATATCAGATATTGGATTGATGAGTGTTTTATCTAAAACCATGTCACGCATGAGGCCAATTTTTGATGACAATGGCTGGTCAGCCTGTATGTATGGAACTTTCTGCCTTACTTTGCCAAGGACGGTCTTTATTGGATATGAAATATCATTAATGGACAATCCAAGCGAGGAAAGCCTCATTTCAAGGGCCTGAAACGCTGTAAGCAGTTCAATACTCACAATCCATGACAGGTTGTCCACAATCTTCCACAGTTTCCAGGCTGAAATAGGAGCCATTGAAACATGGTCCTCCTGATCCTCACAGGTGGGGATGGAATCGACACAGGCCGGATGTGAAAGTGTCTTGCATGCAGAAACAAGCGAGGCTGCGGTGTATTGCGGGATCATGAAGCCTGATGAAAGGCCAGGGTTGCCTGTGAGAAATGATGGAAGGCCCGAGAGATGGGAATTGATGAGCCTGAATGTGCGCCTTTCCGACATCGAGCCAAGATCGGTAAACGACATGCAGAGGAGATCGCAAGACTGGGCGACTGGTGCCCCGTGGAAATTCCCCCCGGAGAGCACGTCACCATAGATGAGCGGGTTGTCTGTCACCGAATTCATCTCGACTGACAGTTGTTCAAGCGCAAAGGTAATTGCGTCTCTTACGGCGCCACCAACCTGCGGGGCACACCTTATCGAATACGCATCCTGCACTTTTTCTTTGTCAAAATCAATGAGTGCCGAATCCTTGAGCAGGTTCCTTATAACTTCGGCCTGTTTCTTGTGCCCCTTGTGGGGTCTTGCGACCGAGACACGCTCGTCAAACGGGCTTGATTTTGCAAGCAGGGCCTGGGCTGATGCGGCAAGGGCTATGTCCCATGCCTCAAGCGAGAGGATGCCCCTCTCTATGGCAAGCAGGCCAAGCGATGTGGAAACCTGGCAACCGTTGTTAAGTGCCAGGCCTTCCTTTGATGTAAGCTTGACCGGTTTTAGGCCGGCGTCATCAAGGGCCTTTCTGGAGTGTTTTTCTGTCCAGGAATTACTTTCATGGCAGAAGACCATGAATTCCGGGTCGCTGTTGTCAATAAGGCAGCAAGCGATTGTGGATAGAAGTGCCAGGTCGCCAGAAGCACCAACCGAGCCGTAAAGCGGGACTTTGGGTATGATCTCCCTGTTGACCATCTGCACAAGCAGTTCGACAACCTCTGGTCTTATGCCAGAATGCCCAAGGCAGAGCGTGTTTGCCCTCAAGATCATGGCACCCCTGACAACATCTATTGGAAGTGGCTCGCCAACTGCGCATGAATGGGAGCGTATGAGATTCTCCTGGAGAAGCTCCAGGTCACCTGATGGAATTTTTACCCTTGCAAGGCTCCCAAAACCTGTATTGACGCCATAAACTGCCGCATCTCCCTTGGTAACCTCATCAACCATCTTCCTGCAATCGGACATCTTTTCCATGGGTTCTTTGCCAATTGCTGATTTTGCGTGTCCGTGTGACAGATCAAGAAAAGACCTGAAATCAAGATTTTCACCAAGATTGATGTTTCTCAAGGTTACCTCCAACAAAAAGGTTTAAGGATTGGATTGGTTTTGTCAATGAAACACCGGTTTGCCGGCAGTTAATGTTTCACGATGTTTCACGGAATAAGCCCGTAAATTCTAAAAATTATATGTACTGGAAAGAGTTTAATATCAGTATCATCAAAGTCAGCTAAAATGTTTCACGGTGTTTCACAGCAGGATGGAACAGCAATGGGTCGCTTATGGAAGACAGTCGTTTGGCAAACTGGACGAACTGTAATGCCATCGTTCTGAATAAGATTGTAGACAATTTAGGGGATTATTTTGGGGCATATAAAAGAGAGTTTTATTTGGCCATCCACTCGAAGACTAAACAAAAAATGTTTCACAATGTTTCACACATTTTGTGGATATGTTAATAAGAGTTCGAAAAAACCAAGCCTCCTTGACATTGTGGGCTTTATTGGTATAAAATGTTTCACGGCGTTTCACAATAGCATGAATGAATTTTTTTGTGTAAAAGCCGATAATAACATCATGGGGGTGAAAGGTCTCGACACTTGACAATTGAAGGAACAGGCAAGCCGAGGTTGGTCCAGGGCCTCGTAAAAAATGGACCACGGCATAACTGCCACAAATAATTACGCACTCGCCGCCTAATTAGGCGACACGGCAACCGGTGAGAGTGGCGCTGGTAACTGGAAGCCGACGCACAAGTGCCCCCAAGTCATCTGCCGCCCGGGCGGGTAGCCCATGGTACAATCCGGGCAACCCTCTGCCAAAGGGCAAGCCATAGGCTAAGAGGGTAAACGGCTTGCAAAGCTTGTAATTCCTGTCTTTCGAAAGGCAAGTTGGACACGGGTTCGAATCCCGTCACCTCCACCAAAAAAGGTGAAACATGGGCAAGATCCTTGCGCTTTCAAACCAGAAGGGCGGAGTTGGAAAAACAACTACCGCCGTAAATCTAGGCTACGCCCTTGCAAAGAGGGGCGTAAAATGCCTTATTTGCGACATTGATCCACAGGGCAATGCGACAACTGGTGTTGGCGTCGACCGGATGGACGTCAAGAAGTCCACTTACGACCTTTTGATAGGCCAGGGGACGCTTGATGAAATTACCATCCCAACACAATACCAGAACCTTTCGATAATACCTTCGAAGGTTGATCTGGCCGGTGCAGAGGTGGAGCTTGTCGATCTGGAACAGAGAGAACATAGATTGAAAGAGGGTTTGAAGACCGCAAAGGAAAAGTTTGAGTTTACCCTCATTGATTGCCCACCATCACTCGGGCTTTTGACAATAAATGCCCTTGTTGCATCAGACCAGGTGCTTATTCCGATACAGACCGAATATTACGCGCTGGAAGGGTTGTCCCAGCTACTTTCAACTGTAAATCTTATCCACAGAACACTTAACCCAACGCTTTCAATATTTGGAGTTCTCCTCACGATGTATGATGAGAGGACAACCCTTTCCAGGCAAGTCGCCTCGGAAGTAAAAAAATATTTCGGTGACCAGCTTTTCCAGTCAGTAATCCCAAGGAATGTCAGAGTATCCGAAGCCCCTTCCTATGGCCAGCCAATCTCAGTCTATGACCCTACCTCAAAAGGGGCATCATCATATGAACAACTGGCCGAGGAGGTGCTCAAAGGTGGCAGGTAAGTTTGGGTTGGGAAAAGGTCTCGGGGCCTTGCTCCCGAGCGAAGAGGTTTCAAGCGGTGTTGTAGAGCTCTCGACTGATGCAATCACCTACTCCCCATACCAGCCAAGGACCGCCCTTGACGAAGCGGCACTGCAGGAGCTGGCGCAATCGATAAAAAAGTCTGGTGTAATACAGCCAATTGTTGTCAGGAGGGTCAGGAATGGCTTTGAGCTTATTGCTGGTGAAAGAAGGCTCAGGGCAGCAAGACTGGCCGGTTTTGAGAAAATCCCCGTTGTCATAAGGGAGATATCTGACATTGATGCGGCAGAGTTCGCCCTTGTGGAGAACATACAGAGGGAAGATCTCAATCCTATAGATATAGCCAGGGCTATGAAGAGGCTCCGCGAGGAATTTGGCTACACGCAAGAGTCAATCGCAGACGGTATCAAAAAGAGCAGGCCTTATGTTGCAAACCTTCTGAGGCTCCTTGATCTTCCTGATATCGTCCAGGATGCAATACTCAAGGGGACAATATCAGAGGGCCACGGAAGAACAATTCTCCCGCTCAAGGACGAGGGGCTCATGCTGGGCATGATGCAAAGGATCATTACCAGCCAGATGTCTGTAAGGGAAACAGAAAAAGCCGTAAAAAAGATACAGGAAGAAACCCCAACAGAGAGACCCCAGCCCCGGGAAGAAGAGAAGGCTCATGAAGCAATCCTTGCAGAAACTGCACTCAGGGAAACCTTGGGAACCAAGGTGAGGGTATTAAAAGACAAGATAGAGATTGAGTATTATGGAAAAGAAGATCTTGAAAGGATATGTGAGGTCATTGCAAAATGAACGATAGACCAACGCTGATATCGGATGGCGAGAAAATAAGGGGCATCCAGAGGTTCTCTTCGAGGAACCCCAAGTTCAGGTATTTTACAATAACGCTCGCATCTGTAATCATCGTTGGCATTTTTATACTGGTGGCGCTCAACATCCCAAAAAGCGACATCTTGAAAATCAAGATAGCCTCAGAACCAAAAGGTGCCGAGGTTATACTGGATGGTATTTCAAAGGGCACAACACCACTGATCACCAGGCTAAAAAAAGGCGATGTGGAAATCGAGCTTTTGCTGGCTGGTTATGCACCACTGAAATCTGTAGCCACAATCAGTGAAAACAACCAGACCATAAACTATAAGCTTGCTAAATCCACTGGAGGAACAACCATCCTCTCATATCCAGACCAGGCGAGAATATATATTGATAATGAGTTTCTCGGCCTAACTCCCTTGCAGCTAAAGGAAGAGTTTAATGGGAAGCACGTGATAAAAGCTGTTTTGCCAGGGTTTGCAACAAAAGAGCAAGAAGTTGATTTTGACACTGATCCGAGCGTATATTTTGACCTCCAGAAGAAAAGGGTAAACCTCAAGATTGGCTCCGAACCGCAGGGCGCAGAACTGTACATCGATGAAGAGTATTATGGAAAGACCCCGTGGGAAGGCCAGATTGAAACAGGAACAAAAAAGATCAGACTGGCCATGGAAGGCCACAGAATGATAAAGAGAGAGGTCGTCATAACCGACGATTCTCAAATAAATTACTCTTTTGAGTCCAAGGACATATCGTTTGATTCCCAGGTGGACAACGACTCTGCACCTGGTGCAAAAATCTATATCTGCATCCCAAACGGGGAGACAATAAACAAAGCCGTACCGCCACTTTTTCTTGGTTCCACGCCACTGGTTGCAAGTGCAAACACAATCGGCATATATTTGACCGGCAATGAAAAGATGCCACCATATGGGCTTGTGTTCTCCAACCACCCAACATATGGCGCAACCGTTTCCTCGTTGCCAATGGATGAATCCGGATCAATACTTACAAACGACGTGATTTTAACTTTTCCGGGTTATTCTTCAATGGACATCATAGGCCAGGACCTTTCAAGTATAAGCTATCCATCTCTCATAAACGAAAAAACAAGGCGGCCTGGCACTCTTGATATGAACCCAAGATACATAGTTGTTGGGGGCTTCTTTGTAGACAGGGACAACCCGAGCAAGAAAATAAATATTGGCCAGAACATAGACAAAAGCGACATCATTGTGTCCTGGAACGAAAAATACATGGCCTGCTACCAACCGGGGCAAGTAAAACTCTTTGATCTTAAACAAGGTTCAATAATCAAGACAGTGCAGGCAAAGAGTCCAGAGTTCTCATTCACACAGGATTCAATGTACTTGATGGTGCTCTCTGGCGGACTGATGAACAGGATTTCTTGCACAACCGGGCAGATTGAAAGCTCGGCCTGCCAGAGTTTCGGTGTTCTTGTGCCGATCACAGACAACATTCTGGCTGTTTCAAACTCTGGCAAACTCTCACTGTTGTGGGACATAACCTCAATGAAGATCACAAAGTTTTCGTCAATAGGGAATGGCAGCTTCTGGGAGAAATATTTTGAACCACGCTCAATAATACAGAGATCAGTTTCAGGGAATGACAAGGTAGTTGTCCTGGGAGAAGTTTTTGGACTCAATTGCGCAATTGCTGTCAACCCAAAACCATCATTGCTGAACATCTGGATGCCTGAAGAAAACACAAGATTACCCTGATCACATTTTTGATATCCACATAGATTTCCACATGTTGATAACTTTTTTTGCAATGATTCTTCTTGCAGATTATTTTTCCTTTGATTGTTAAATTGATAGAAACCGACAATTGTCTCATAAAACCAAAGACACTTGGCAAAATGGCATGAATTTGTCCACAGGGTTTTCCACACACTGCACAAAACCAAATTGTTCTTTACCAGAGAGTATAATTTTCTATTATTAGGGCCAATGATCAAAAAGTTTCTGATTTTTACACAAATCATCGTCTTGCTTGTACTGGTTTCTGGTTGTGGAGGCATTGCCATCTGGGGCACAAAGGGTGGCATGCCCCAGAGGTGGTATTCGGCCAATGAGAGCACCGGTAGTAACATTGCCCTGGCATGGGACATTGGTTATGAAACCCTCGCACTTACGTCGCCGGTATCCGATGGCGAAAGCATATATATTGTCACAACGACCGAAAATGGCCCGGGAGTTGTTGTTCTGGATGAACACAGTGGAAAGCAGGCAATTGCCCCGGTGCTTCTTGATGAAGCTTTTACCTATGAGCTTGCCCTTGATGAAAATTATCTTTTTGTAACAAGTGGCGGCAGTCTCAAGTGTTTCTATAAAAGAGCAATGCTGGAAAACTGGGCCATGGAGTTTGATGGTGAAGAAGTGGTTTCCATGTTTGAGCATAAAGATTCACTCTATGGGGTAACAAATATTGGCACGGCATTTTGCGTACACAAGGAAACAGGCGTTTTCAAATGGAAAACCGATGTTGCAAAGGATTATGTTTTCAGGTGGGCCACACTTGGCGAGCGCGAACTGTTTGTAACAGGTGGCCCAAAAGGGTTTGACTATACCCACATTTTTGCGCTCTCATTTGTTGATGGTAATGTGCTCTGGCACCTGGAATTTGACGGACCTCCTGATTATCCGCCACAGGCATCGGCCTATACGATACTTGTCAATTCAAGGGCCAGGATGTATGCCTATGATACCAGGAGCAGGGAGAAGATCTGGTACTATTCTATAACTGGTCTTGATGGCCAGCCAAGCACACTGGGTTGCAATCCTTGTATATATGGCGATTACGTCCTTGTGCCATCAAAATCGAAAATCGCGAGAGTTGATTTGAAGACGGGCATTGAGGAATCAAAAATGATTGTTCCAAACACCCTCCAGATGAGGGGGATTGTTGCATCAAGAGATGCCCTCTTTGTTGCATTGAACGGTGATCCGATGCTCTATGTTTTTGATATGAAAACTGGCCTGCCGGCAAGGAAAATTGAAGGCAAAAGGACCATACTTGGAATGGCACTCTGCAAGGGACTTGTAATCCAGTCCCAGGAAGCGGTCACCTTACTGAAGTAAAGACAGGATCAGTGTGGCTGTTCCGGTGATTTTGCTTTTGAGTCCTGTTTCTCAAAAAAGTCTTTCGTGGGCCCGGGGAGCATGTAATAAAGCAGAAGGTCTCTGTGATTATTGATGAATGGTGGTGGATTGAAGCCATTTTCAGAAGTGAGTGGAACATCATCCACATAGTGGCCTGAGCGCTGAGAATACCTCTCGGTGCTTCCAGTCACCATCTTCAAGAACTCTTCGGATATCGGGCCTGGCCTGCCATACCTTCCCCTGACCATGTCCTTGAATTCCCTTGAGACGATCTTGTAGCGCTGCCCTGTTTGTACATTGAAGGCCGCCTGTGAGCCGACGATCTGGGATGTTGGGGTGACAAGCGGAGGGTATCCTGAATCTGCCCTTACTCTGGCAACTTCCTCGAGAATTTGAGGCAGGAGCTGGAGTTGGTTCACTTCCTTGAGCTGGTTGCGAAGATTCGAGAGCATTCCGCCAGGAACCTGTGCGTCAAGCTGGGCCTCATCCGGTTTTGGATAGCCATAGAAGGTCATCAGGTCAACAATGGTTCTCCTTGCCTCGTCGAAATCGCCTTTTCTGACCAGTTCGATTGCTTTATCGATTTTGTCTATGTCTGTCTGTGGGAGTGGGTTGGGGATTGGTTTCGGGAGGTTGTTGGCGCTGGAATCAAACTTTGCCAGGGCTTTTCTCACCTCAAAGAGCTTCTTCTGGGCCCTCTGGATCGCTTCGTGGTTGAGCCCGTGGTCGATACCGAGTCTCTCGGCCATGACTGCAACAAGCTCCACAGGCGGATGGCTCGAACCCCCAGCAAACGGACCAACTGCAACATCTATCCTGTCAGCGCCAAACATCAGACCGACAAGTGCGGTTGTTTCGCCATAGCCAACCGTTGAATGGCTGTGGACTGTCAACGGAACGGAAATCTCTTTTTTGATTGCCGGTATTATTATTGCGGCATCCCTGGGATTGAGGAGGCCAGCCATGTCTTTTATTGCGATGATGTCAGCGCCCTCTGATGCGTAGTCGGCGGCAAGCTGGACGAACTTTTCTGTGGTGTGTATCGGGGAGGTTGTATAACTTATGCAGCATTCGGCCTTTCCACCAAACGCTTTTGAAGCGATCAGCGAAATCATGACGTTTCGCCTGTCATTGAGAGCATCAAAAGCCCTCATGGTTGAAACACCAGACCTTATTGCAGCCTTGCAGAAAGCTATGACAAGGTTGTCCGGATACGGGGAATATGCAAAAAGGTTTTGACCTCTTATCAGGGCTCTTATGTTTGCCCTTCCCCTGGCCAGCTTGTAGAATTCATCAAGCCTGTTCCATGGGTTTTCGTTAAGGAATCTCAGCGGGGCATCGATTGTGGCCCCTCCCCACAACTCCAGCTCCTTGAAACCTGCGTCAAGCAGATCTGGAAAAGCTGAAAGTGCCTGTTCGGTTGTCATCCTTGTTGCAACAAGGCTCTGCTGGCCATCTCTTAGCGTGAGGTCTACAAGCTCGATTTTTCTCATATAGAATCCATCATATTGATTGGGCAGGCTAAATACAATTAGGGTTTACATAAGGCATCAAGTAAAATAATATTGCGTATAAATGAAAAAAATCCTTGCATTGATGACCATCGTATGCCTTCCTGCGTCATGTTCGGGTGGGGAAAATGGTGACAATTTGCCGTTCCTCTCGCTTTCCTGGGCCTGGAGTGACCTTGCAGAACCTCTCTCCACAACCGTGAGGGGAAATGGAAAATACGTTGCCTGCTGCGGTCTCAACGGTATTGAAGTGGCGCTTCTGAATGAAACCGATGGGGTTCCGGCCTGGCATGTAGAGCAGGACGAAAAACCAACGAATGAGACCAACTTCCCTCCAGTATTCGCAGGCCCCAGGCTAATCGTTTATTATTCTGACTCCTTAAAAGCGTTTGAGCTGGTTTCTGGATATGAGGTATGGAAGTTTCAAACTGAACAAACCAATCTTGGCCCGGCGAGCTTTTTTGAGCCATCATATGACTACAACCAGATTTATGCCGGAACTGCTTCGGGTTTTTTGTATTGCATCAATGCCGGTTCAGGGATAGGCAACTGGAAACAGAAAAGCAGGTATGAAGGTTTTGGTGAAACGGTCAACATGTATGACAAGGTCCTTGTCAGGACGCTTGGCTCAAGGATTGAAGCCTACAACAAGAGCACAGGCAAGCTCGTCTGGAAAAATGAGAGATGGGTGCTTCCCGATGGGAAATTTACAATTGACGACAAGAACCTCTATCTTGCAATGCCAGGGCCCTTTGTTTCTGCCATAAGACACAATTCCGGCGAGCTTGTGTGGACTTCGGGGAAGTTATCCAAAAGCAAGGCACCTCTAAAATTCCACCCGCTTGTTTGCCAGGGCAAAGTTGTGGTTCTGGAAGGCAAAAAGGCGATTCTTTTTGATTCTGCCACCGGCAAGGAAGAAACATCGTTTGATTTGCCAGAGGAGCCAGAAACCTTCACAACCGACGGCAGCCTGCTTTATCTAACAAAGGGTAAAACGCTGTTTTGCGTTGATTGCACCGGGAAAGTAAAGGGAACATTCGAGGAAGTGCAAGGTGACAACTTGCTCGGGGTGAGTTTTTCACAAGGACATGTAATAACTTGGAGCCCAAGAACTATTTATGGGCTTAGAAAATAAATAGTTCTCCACATACTCACAGTAGATATAAACAATTTGGAAACAAATCGTCAACAATTGTCACGCGAAGCTTATAAGCCACGTTTCTCCTGAATCAAAGGTCGTGAACTCCAGTGTCTCGTTGAATATAAAAATCGGCGGTTGTGGGTCCCTGAATTTGAGCTGGTATTCATAGGTTTTCATGTTTGGGCCCATGCTTTTGGATTCTACGGGGTAGATATAGGCAATAAATTCACCCTCATTGAAACTGGTTTTAAAGTCGTCTTTTTTAAAGAGTTTTTCTTTGCCCTTTGGGATTCTGATAAATTTCAGCCTTATTTCGTCATCGGTGAGTTTTTTTGAAAACTTGTCCATTTGAGGCCTCCTTAGAAACCATTATACATCTCTTGTCCATTTTTCAAACAGGGTTTATCATCGAAACGTGCCGTATATCAAGTCCGAGGCGATAATACTTGCCAAAAAGACCTTTGGCGATGCAGACAAGCAGCTTGTGCTTGTAACTGATTCTGATACCGTGATTGAGGCAAAAATACGTAAAGCGAAGGACACAAAAACAAGGTGGGCCTGTGTAACAGAGCCTATCTCCATTGTCGATTGCGAGCTTTATGAAAGGTCGCAGAGATTTACGATAACATCGCTGTCACTCCAAAAGTACTATTCAAGTTTTGGTACATCATTTGAAAAATCTGCCGTAAGCGAGTTTATTTCAGAAGCAGTGTGCTTTTTTGTGCCCCAGGATATGGAAGAAAGTGGCATATACGAATTGCTTCTGAACAGTTTTGAGTGCCTGGACGCATCAAAGAATCCGTTTTATTCAATGGGACTTTTTCTATCAGGTTTTTTTGCGCTTTTGGGATACCCGATCGATACCCAGTATTGCTCACTTTGCTCCGGTAGCATAGATGAGGGGGCTTTCTTTGACTATGGATCAACGTCGTTTCTATGTGATGTGTGTGCAAAACCTGGCATGCCAAGCGTCCCAGGGTTTGCGATAGAAGCGTTGCGAAGAATGCAGTATGCAGACTGGAAGAACTGGGAGATGGACGAAAAACTGGTCAAGGGTGTGTGTACGCTTCTTGCAAGGGCACTGGAAAGAAAGTTTGAAAAAAACCTTCATTCTACTTTACATGTAATCGGACTGTAGTTAGAATCCAGAGAATGGCAAGCATCCCCGTAAAACTTCTACTTGGCATCAACAAGCTGTTTCCAAAAGGACAGACACACCCTTTGGATCTCGAAAGGAAAAACAAGGGTTCATATGCGGCCTGGGAATATGATCTTGCGAAAAGGACCATCGAATATTTCCCCGCCGGTTTTGAAGTTGAGAGACTTGTTAAGGGCAAGGATATTCTTGATGACTGCTGTGGTGCTGGAGGGAAAGCCGTCTACCTCCTCGATCTTGGCGCAAAATCCGTAACCGGTGTTGATATTGGCCAGGAATTTATAGCAATGGCAAATGATTTTGCATCAATAAAGAGAGTCAGAAGCTGCAAATTTGTGGCAGGGGACGCAATGTCATTGCCTTTCCCAGACAAGTCCTTTGATCTGGTTTTTGCGTTTGACGCTTTCGAACATGTGAAAGATCCCGCTTTGATGCTTAAAGAAGCCAGAAGGGTGCTCAAACCCGGTGGAAAGGTTGTAATGTCATTCACAACCTGGGGCAGACCCGGTGGCCACCACCTTACTGATGCAATAAGGTTCCCCTTTGCACACCTGTTCTTTAGTGAAAAGACACTCCTTGATGCATACAGGACATTGGTAGATGATGAAAGATATATTTTTAGGGCCGGCTCGCTGGGCTCGAAAAAGATCGAGTACGTTAATCACATGTCTTTTAAGAAAGCGAAAAAGATAATTTCTGCCTCAGGGTTAAGGGTACTCTTGTATGAAGGGGTGCCATATCCGGGGATTTTCAAGTTCCTTGCAAAAATGGGACTTGGTGAGTATTTTTACAGAGTAGTTACTACAATACTGGAGGAGCCAGATGGACAAGAAAAGCAGAGAAATCCTTGAAAAATCAAAAAAAGTCAAATCGAAAGCTGAACTGGAGAAGATCGTAAAACAGGAAAAACAGGCAAAGGCCCAAAAAGACAAATTGCTCAGAAAGAAAATCTTCACGATTGGTGGCATTTCTCTTGCGGCAGTGGCCGTCGTCGTTTTGGTTGCAATACTCATTTCTTCATGCTCTTCAAATGGCACCACCACAAAGGAAGAAGAGAAAAAAACAAAGGCTGTTGTGGAGACAACAAAAGGGTCTTTTACAATACAGCTGGATTACGACAATGCACTTTCTGTTGTGAACAACTTTGTAAAGAATGCCGAAGCAGGGCTTTATGATAATTCCTATTTCCACGAAATCCTGCCAGGCATGAAGATACAGGGCGGATACCCTGAAACTGACAAGAGACCACAGGGTGTTGGTGCTTATGACGTTATCGAGTTTGTAAGCAACGAAGTCACTCATGCAAAATATTCTGTATGTGCTCCTGCCATGGAAGAGAAAGACAGTAAGGGGACTGTTACAAAATCTGGTTTGTCAAAAACCCAGTTCTATATGCTCCTTTCTGACCAGAAGTCTCTGGATGGCAAAGACACGGTTTTTGGCAAAATCATTGATGGTGCAAATGTTGTGGAGGAGCTGGCAAAGCTTGAGACAGTGGAGCAGGGTGAAAAGAACAAATACAATATTGATCCAACAGAGAAATCAAGGCCAAAAGATATTGAACAGGCCAAAATAATAAAGGTGAAAATAACACAATGAACGCAGAACAGTGGAGATTGCTTGGCAGACTAGAGAGCCGTTTTGAAGAAAATCAGCAGGATGTCAGCCGGGCGATTGACCTGGCCGAGTTCCTTAAAGGGCTTCCCGAAGGCAGGGGGGCCCTTTTGAATTTTCTTGCCCAGATACAGCAAAAATTCCCTGGTTCGTTTAAGATTGCCGAACTGTCATACCGTGCCTACAAAGAGATGGGAGACAAGGAAAAAGCTGAACAATTTGAAAAAATACTTTTGGACATCAAACCAGAAGACCTGCAGGACCTGAGACGCAAACTGCTTATCTTCAAAGAAAAAAACCAGCCTGACAAAGCCAGTGAAGAGATTGAAAAGTACGAGAAAGACAAAGGCCGGACAGTCGAAACACTCTGGATGGCAGGCGATCTTTACGCGACCACTGACAACCAGGAGAAACTCCTGAAAATAATAGAAGATTTGAAGATTTTAAAGGACCAGCCAAATGCTGAAATAGCCATAGCGGCTCTGACTATGGCAACAAAGGGTAACCAGAAGGAAAATTGGGAAGAAGCACAGAAACTTATAACCCAGTCCCTCAAAAAAGACCCATCCAACATGCTTGCCTACAGGGTGTTTTTCCTTGGATCGGCGAAACTTGCACCATCAGCAGAATCAATCCACAAGGTGCTTGATGCATCAATAAAGGCCAATATCACTGAACCCTTCATTTTTGTTGAAATAATGCGCCTCCACCTTGAATATACAATTCCTCTCCACAACAAGGAGATTTTTGAAAAACTCATCGTTTTGCTGTCAGAAGCAGAGAAGCCAGTAATAAATACAATACATGCTCTCTGTTGTTATTTTGACAATATTGGTCTTGCGAGAAACGTCATGAGAATGTGGCTTGATCCACAGGGTGACGGCCCCGACTTCAGCGCTTCGCTTGCGCAGATAAACAATAACCTCATATCTTCAGTGGAAAGTGGAGTTGGAATTTCACTCTCGGATGACAAGAGCAAACTTGACGAATTAAAGAAATTCTTGAAGGAAAACGCGATAAACTGTATGCAGAGATTGATAGCCCAGGTCCCGACAAACCCTGATGCCTATTACCAGATGGGCGTGTTATTGCAGGGATTCAAGGACGAGAGGGCGTACCAGTATTACATGAAGGCCCTAGAAATAAGGCCGGATCATGTTTACGCCCAGTTCCAGATCGCAAAGATAAATGATGATGAGCAAAACGACATCGAGGCCTACGAGAGATACAGAAAAATTGTGAACATGGTGGTTGTGGACCCAAGCATTGCTGTAGATGCGATGATGAGGGCTTCAGAGATAGCAATAAAATACGGATGGATAGAAGAGGCAGAAGAAATGCTTGAGAAGGCAAGGACTATTTTGCCATCTGATCCCAGGGTCGTTACAATGCTTGCAAAGATTTATCTCAAGGAAGCAAAGATAATCGGTTCTGATTATGCCCTCGAGCAAGCCATGAGATATTTCATGCAGGCCATATCCATTAACCCAAGAAATATGGAAGCCTCTTATTATCTTGGCCATGTTTTCTACATAAATCACCAGTATCTTGATGCGATCAGACAGTTCAACGACACAGCGCAAAAATTCCAGACCGTTTCAATACTTTGCGATTTCTGGATATCCAGGTCATACCACCAGCTCTACAAAAATTTGCTTTTCTCATCGGAGGATTTCCTGACTTCTGCAATAAAATACGCCGAATACCTCAGGGTAATGGGGGAGAAAGTTCCTGAAGCGCTGGAATATCTGGCCGAACTGTATGAAGAGGCAAACAGAAAAAATGAATCGCAGGCACTTTTTTCATCAATACAGGGAAGACTCAGGAAAAGAGATTTTGTGGCCCTGGATTCTGAAAATCCTGGAGAGTGCAGGGTGCTTGCAGTGTATGCCCCACAGATAGTGAGAAGTTCTGATCCTGCAAAACCACCGGAAAGGCTTTTCTCAAGAGGGTCTCTTGGAACACTTGAAGTCTCTTACATCCCAGGAGGGGGTGGGTTGCTTGTTACCGGCAACCTTGGCGAATCTTTCCAAAACAGTATTGAGGTGGCCTATGCTTTCTTCAAAAGGCACCTCGAAAGTTATGGCCTCGTGCAGAACCCCGACATGGACATACACGTTGACGTTCCTGGCTGGCTCCCGAAATATGATGGCCCTTCAGCTGGAGTTGCCCTTGCCTGCTCCATGATCTCTGCATTCACTGGCAAGAAGATACCAAAAAATGTCACCATGACTGGCGAGATATCAATGCATGGAAAAGTCATGCCAGTTGGTGGAATAAAGGAGAAGGTTGAGGCAACATACGGGAAAGGCATCGACAAGATATTTATTCCGAAAGAAAACAAATGGGATTATCTCGACATGTTGCTCAAAGACACAACCCATGAGATGGAATCTGTCGAAGCCTCTCAGGAAGAGGTAGGCAAGAACCTCCCGATAGTAATAGCTGTTGACAGGATTGAGCAAATAATTGAGAACCTTGGAATTGGTATTGATGAGTCAATGATACCCAAAGAGAGCACTCAGGAAGAACCTGAGAAATAAAAAAAGGCCCGGTCTAAACCGGGCCTTTTTGTTTTTTCGGAACTATCCAAGATTTGCTGCGAAGCTATCAATAATGTGGCGGAGTTGAGAGGCGAGTTTTGTTGCTTTTGCCGGGTTCTGCCTTACAGTTCTTACGTATCTTTCAATCTCGTCAACCAGCAGCAGGAGGTCTCTTTTTCCAAGATTGGGCTGGATCTGCTGCATCCTGGATATCTGGCCGTCAAGCCATGGAATGATGTCCTCTCCGACATTACTTTGGGCAACCTTTTTTATGCCGTCAAGCAAAAAAGCCACTTTGCCCGAGGGGCCTGTTACAACAGTTGCCTGTGGTGAAGATTGGGACGGGGCTGGTGGTTTGACTGGAATGCGGGTGGTTGGTGGGTCCATGATATTTTGTGGCTGTTGTGGAGGTGGCTGGGTAGCAGCAAAAGAGGGTGCTTTTGGTGGTTCTTCGTGTTGGGGTGGTTTTTTTACCTCGTCGTCAAATTCGCCGTGTGGCCTGAATGGGTCTATGTCCTCATTGGAGAAATCAAGCCTTGGCCTCCCTGATGGCGTTGGTGGTGGCTCAACTTTTTTTACTGGTGGCTCCACAGGGGCAGGGGTATGAGTTGCTGCTGGAGCTTGGGGTGGTTTGTACTCGACTTTTGGCGGGGCCTCCTCCACCTTTGGAGCGGCAGAAACCACAGGTTCTGGTTTTGGAGCCTCCGGTTTCTTTGTCTCCATGGCGGGTGTGGCCTGCTTTGGTGGAGGTGGTGTTTCTATTCTGGGAACTGGTTTTGGTTCGACAACTTTTGAGACAACAGTCAAAACCTGCTCCAGGTTTTGTTGAGAACCACTCGAGCTTTTAAAGATTTCGACCGATGTGCCTTTTTTAGAGAGTGTTTCAGAAAGACGTTCGGAGGCTGACTGGAGCTCCGGGTGGCCATCAACAAAATGCCCCCTCACTGAACCCGAATCCACATAGATGAACTCAGAAAAATCGCCTGACTGTATCCTTACAAGGCCATTCAGCTTCTTTTCTCCAATGGTCTCCATAAATTTGGGGAAATCAATGAAGTAAGACTCCATTGGCGAGTAGAGCTGGTTGCCTTCAAAATACCATTCAACCATTGTGCAGACATCCGCAGAGGTTTGGTATATAGACAGAACGCCTTTTCTCTCCTGAATGGCAAGCGTTGTTTTTGTAAGTGCATCCTGGCCTCTTGAAATATCTCCTGCTTCAGACGAGAACAGGGAACCGGTGACGCGCCCTTCCCTAAAGAGAATGAGTCCTGTTTTTGAATCGCTGGAAACATTAATATATCCGGAGAAATGGTCACTTCTGAGTTTTTGTGCCATTTCCTCCCAGTTGAGAAAAACCGTTGGCAAATCCTCATAAAGGGGCATTCCACGTGGTAAGTGACGCATATTACCTCCTGTTAACAAGTGAGTTTATCCTAAAATAACATTTGTACAATGTCAAGCGGTTCGCACCTGATTGAATCGGAATTTTATTATTAAATTGTGAGCTGGGGTTCTTTGAGGAGTGTTACAGTAAAAGTTGTCCCGACATCTACCTGTGAAGATATGGATATGCTCCCGCCATGCATTATGACAAATTTCTTGACTATTGATAAACCAAGACCAGTGCCCTGCACTTGTTCCTGTTTTGCATTCGGAGCCCTGTAAAATTCGGAGAAGAGTTTTGGTATTGACTCGGATGGAATCCCGATGCCGTTATCGACAATCTGAATTGTTGCTGTGTCATCATCTTCAAGAAGCCTGATTGTTACCTGACCACCACTGTGGGTGTATTTCACAGCATTGTCCACAAGATTTTCAAAAATCCTGAAAATTGCTTCTTCGATACCTTTTATGATTACATTGTCCCCGCAAGTAAACATTCTAAGCCTGACCTTTTTACTGTCAGCTTTTGGGGCGATTTCTGAAATGATCCTTGAGAGGAGCTCCTTCAGATTTATCGGCTCGAAGCTGTCCTGGGTTTTTGTTGTCTTTTCAAGCTCAAGAAGCTCCGAGACCAACCTCAGGAGTTGGGTTATCCTGTCATTTGACCTGGAAAGAAGTTGCTTCTGATTCTCTGGCACATCACCGACATATCCGTCCAGAATTATCTGCAGAACGGACTGGACAGCCGCCATGGGCGCCCTCAGTTCGTGAGTGGCCATCCTTATAAAAGCGTTCCTGGAATTGTCGAGTTTGACCATCTTGTCATAAGAGAGTGCATTTGAAATGGCAAGGCTTGCCTGGGCGGCAAGAAGACTCAAAAATTCGACATCTTCATCAGAAAATTCGTGGTAATCTGAAGTGTAGCACCTTATAATACCAATGGCCTTTTCATTGCTAAACAAAGGGATGCACAGCAGAGATCTGAGATTTTCACGCTCTGCTTCTGATTTGTAAAGAAATCTCTCGTCTTTTGCCACATCACTCACAAAAACAGGGCATTTGCATTTGATTGCCTCGGAATCAATCTCGTCATCTTTCAGGGCCACAGAGCCCCTTTGGGCGTATTCGGACGAGATGCCTTCAGCACTGGCGATATTAAGAGTCAGCCCATCTTCTGACAATAACCTTATCACCGTGGCATTTGAAAGGCCTGTTTCATTGAAGCATTTTGTTATGATCGCAAGCACGTTCGGAAGATCAAGGCCGGAGTTCATTGCTAGTGCTGATTTATACACTTGGCCAAGCCTGTCATTTTCTTTTTCAAGCGATTTGCGCAAAAAATCTGAAAGATCAAGCTGTTCCCTGAGTTGCCTGGATGCCCAGACGCCGATGGTTGTGCAGAAAAACAGGACTATTATGTAGAAAAATGCTTGGCCAATAACATAGGCCAGTGGAGATGAAGTGCCCCATAAAGAAAGAAGCCCGATAAGAAGGGAGCCAAAGCCTGCAATAAGGTATGCAGGTTTTTTTGGCAGGAAAAAACCTACAAGAATGGAATAGATTGGGAACAAAAATACGGCAGGGCTTGAGATGGAACCGGTCCAGAAACACACAAAGAAAAGGAAAATCCAGTCACAAACAACCTGAAGTATGAAAAACCTGTTTCCATCCGGGCAAAAGGACCTGAGGTAAATGAGAAAAATATTAAAAAATACAATAAGAGCTGAAATTATTAGGAGCGGGAATGGCCACAAACTGGGTAAGAAAACCCATATTGCGGCAGAAGCCATAAAAAGGGCCCCTGCCGCAATCCAGCGAAGATTTATCAGGGCATCGCTCCCTGATAGGAACTGAGAACATTCCCTTAGGTCAAACCTTTGGAATTGTTCTTTTGGCACTTTAGCCCAAGTACTGTGACACCTTTTGAAGCAGTTGCTGTGGCCTGATTGGTTTTTCGATGAAATCGTTGACTGGAAGGAACTCCTGGTCCTTCTTCGGGTCAAATTTCATCTTCTTCTCCGATGAGACAGATGTGACCATCAGGATTGGAATATTTTTGAATTTCTTGTAGACGGAGGAATCCTCATCTGATCTGATGGCCCAAGCGACATTGAAGCCTTCAGTGTCGGTGTCCATCATGACATCGAGGATGATAAGGTCAGGGGCAAACTCAAGAAGAGTCTTGAGCCCCTGTGTGCCATTGGGGGCAGAAGAAACTTTGTAGCCAACGGCCTCTAAGGCGATCCTCATCGCCTCGACCATATCGGTGTCATCATCAATAATAAGTATCTTCTTCAATTGACTACCTCCTTGGTGAAGTCGAGAATGGCGGAATAAACGTACTCAAGGATGTTCTCCATCTGGCCTGTGACCTCTTCGGAGAGTGAAGCACCGGGGGCGATTTTTTTGGGTTCGATCCCGATAAGCAGCATCGGGGGGAGACTGGAAATTACAGAACCCAGTTTTAGCACCTGCGGGAGACCAAGGTCATGGAGGGAGAACTCAGGGCCGTCAGGCATCTGGACGTTGTCGAGAGTAAAAGACCTCACAGAACCTGGAACAAGCCCCATCTTGGCGGCATCAATAATAACAACGCGGTCGGACTCCAGAATGTCAGGAAGGATATCAAAACCTGAAACCCCGCCGTCTTTCAGGACGACGCTTGGGGGAAGGGGCTGGTCCTTGAGAACATTGACAATATGGACACCAACCCCCTCGTCACCCAGAAGGGTGTTTCCGAGCCCGACCACGAGAGTATTCACTTACTCAAACCTCACATTAATAAGGTGGGTGGAGCAGGAGATGCATGGGTCGTATGCCCTGAGGAGCATCTGCAGAAGAAGGGAAACTTCCTCTTGTGATTTTCCGATGATAGTTGGAACGAGAGTTTTCATGTCTTCATTGATGTTGCGGACGTTCTGGGTTGTCGGTATGACACAGTCAGCCCACTGGCAGATTCCGTTGGAATCATACTTGTAGCTGTGGAATAGGATTCCCCTTGGGACTTCAACAGCACCGGCGCCTGTTCCTGCTTTTGGCTGGTATTTGTTGTTCTCTTCCTTGATTCCCTTTGTGAGCACCTTGTCGATCAGGTCAATGAGGTCGTATGCAACGTGCACAGCTTCGACAACCTGGGCCATTGTGATATTGTACGGGTTGTGGTTTGGGGCCTTGAGGTTCAGCTTTTCGGCGATTTTTTTGGCCTCTGGCCTCAAAAGGTTGTAGTTGTTGTTGAACCTTGCAAGGGCGCCAACCTGGTATGACGGGGCCTTGTGTTTGCAGAGTTTTGCAGTGTGCTTTGGATCAACTTCTTCATTGCAGACCTGCTGGTAATTGGACGGCCTGTATGACTGGCCAAGGGAAGAGATGATGTCGCCATCATAGAATGGATACTCTTTGTCCCCGTTGGTTGGCCCAAGGGAAATGTACTCGGTTTCCCTGTAGAGTTCTGGGACCTTGATGGTTGAGAAAAGGTCTACAGTGGCCTCAATATCTGGCAATGCCTCAATAACACGCTTCTGGATTGCTTTCAGCGCGGCCGGGTCCGGGAGTTTTGAAAAGCCGTTGATTTTGAGGGTTATGGGGTGAACGTGCCTTCCAACGATTGTCTCGCTGATATCATTGCCAAGTTTTTTGAGCTTGAGGGCGCGGACGACGACGTCTTTGTGGGACGAGGCAAGTGGGATTACCGAGCCAACACCAAGGAAATCCGGTGCGGCAAGAAAGTATGTGTGGAGAAAGTGGGACTGGATGGTTTCACCGTGAAGAACGATCTTGCGGAGATCAACGGTCTGCTCTGATGGTTCGATGGACATTGCAGCTTCGCTTGCCCTGAGAGAAGCAAGGGCATGTCCGCAGGCGCAGATACCGCAGATTCTTGTGACGATGTCCTTTATTTCATAGTGGGCCCTTCCAACGCAGGCGGCCTCAAAGAACCTTGGGGCTTCGACAACATTGAATTCGGCTTTCTCAACAACACCGTTGTTTGTCTTGCAGACGATGTCGCCATGGCCTTCGACCCTGGTCACATAATGAACATGGATGTCATGATCAGGCATGTTTTTCCTCCTTTTGGAAGGAATTGAAAATGGTCATGTATTTGCTGATGTCTTCTATTGTAAGGCCGTGTTTTTCAAGCATCTGCTTGCATGACTCGATATTGGCTTCGGAAACGAGGCCCCTGCACCCAATGCAGGGTGAGCCAAAGGTCGGCTCGATTGCATCGCAGCCGCCCCTTGTAATTGGGCCCATGCATGGAATGCCGACCGTGAGAAGGCACTCGTTTTCCCTGAGCCTGCACTCCTGGCAGACAGGATAGTCATGGTCTGGTGGTTTTTTACCAACGAGGAGTGCCTGGACTGTGCGCAGGAAATCCTTGCGGTCAATCGGACAGCCCGGGATGTAGCCATCAACCTTGATCACCGTGTCAATCGGACGGGCAAAGGTAGATTCAAAGGCGTCTTTCTTGTTGCCATAAACTATCTCTTTTGCCTTGTCAACCGGCATTGCATTCCTGATGGCGTTGATTCCAGCCATTCCTGAGCAAGCGCCGATTGCGATGACGAGTTTTGCTGCTTCCCTGATTTTTTTGAGCCTTGGCTCGTCCTGTTCCCTGGTTATGGAACCCTCGACGAATGCGATATCAAAGTTCCAGTCTGCCTCTGTCATTGCCTCGCGAAACTGGACAATGTCGACAAGGGCGAGAAGATCAAGGAGCTCGTCTTCGCAATTCAGGACCTGGAGCTGGCAGCCTTCGCAGCATGAAAAGTCAAAAAAAGCTATCCTGGGTTTGCTCATAGGGCCTCCTCAAGGTGCTTGATTTGAGTGTATGTGAAGACAGGTCCGTGCTGGCAGCAATAGAGGCCATTGATCTGGCAATGACCACATTTGCCAAGGCCGCACTTCATTCTTCTTTCAAGAGATGCAAGGATGTGGCTGTCCGGGATGCCAAGGACGCCGCATTCAAGGATGACGTACTTGTACATTACCGGCGGGCCGCAAACGAGCGCGTAGGTATTGTCAGGATTGATTTTGCCGACTTTCTTGAAGAGTGTTGTGATGACGCCCCCGTTGCCTTTCCATTCCGGAGTAGGCCTGTCAACTGTTTCAAGATAGACGACATTCGGGTTTTTGCGCCAGCCTTCAAGTTCATCCTTGAAGAGCATGTCTGACGGTGTTTTTGCGCCGTGGATTATTGTAAACTGGCCAAAATCGGAGCGATTGTGGAAAATGTAATTGATAACAGAGCGGAGCGGGGCAAGACCAATTCCACCAGCAACTATTATAATGTCGTGACCCTTGAGCTGGTCCACCGGGAAACCATAGCCAAACGGTCCCCTGATCCCGAGCTTGTCACCAGGTTTCATGGTGTGAACGACGCCGGTGACGTCTCCAACCTTGCGGATGGTTAGATGGAAATTGTTTCCATCGGTTGGGGAAGAACAAATGGATATTGGGGCTTCGCCAACACCAAAAACCGTCATTTCTACAAACTGTCCCGGGCCATGGCCAAGGCGCTTTCCATCCGGGAGCTCGACCTCAAACATTTTCTCGGTTGGCGTGAGCTCTTTCACGGACTTGATTGTTGCAATCATTGGTTCATAAAGGTTCAGGCTTTGCATTCGGCCTCCCTTTTGAATATCCTGTTGGAAATTTCAACGAGGTTGATTTCTACCGGGCAGTGAACCCAGCACCTTCCGCAACCGGTGCAGAAGGTCATTGAATGTGAGTCAACATGATATTTAAATTTCCTGTGGTAGCGGTGGCGGACTCTTGCGCCCGGCTCTTCCCTGAAGTTCTCTCCGGAGCCGACGTAGGCGAAACCTGCAAGCTGGCAACCGTCCCATTTCCTTACCCTGTCACCTTTTTTCATTGAAAGGGCGAGTTCATCAGTGACATCGAAGCAGTAGCATGTCGGGCAGACAAGGACGCACTGTCCGCAGGAAAGGCATTTTTTGCCCATGTCTTCCCAGACTGGCGCTTCCCACTGGCCTTCGAGCTCAAGCGGAAGGAGCTGGGCAGGGCCAGTGAACTTTGCCGTAAAGAGTTTCTTTTTTGCTTCAAGAAGCTCGTCCTGTTTTTTAAGGTGGGTGCTGGAGGCTGGTTTGGTCTCAATCTTTGAGATTACTTCCTTGCCTTTTTCAGTGAGAACATCCACAAGCACCTGGTCTCCTAGGTCTGTAAGGAAGATATCAAAACCATCGGTACACCTCAGGTCCATGACAGAGCTACAGTAGCAATACTGATCAGGAACGCAGTCAATACCGATTATTACGGTGTGTCCCCTTCTCTTGTTGTAGTTGTCATCCGGGTTTCCACCATTCATGATCATGTCCAGGAGTTTGATTGCCCTGATGTCGCATGGGTGGACACCAACAATTACCTGGTCTTCAAATTCGACAACCGATTCGGCTTTTGGATTTGGAGGCATATCGAATTTCATTATGCACTCTTGCTGGGGCATCAGGTACTTTTTTGGGGGGAGGATTGATCTGGTGTAGCTAAATTTTGCCTCGCCTGCATCCTTGAGCCTGTCGAATACAACGCTCTTTCCCTTGGCAACAGGGCCATAAACGGCGGGATAGAGCTTAATCAGCTCAGCGATGAAGGATTTTACATCCTTCTTCTCCATCACACGTTGTTCCATAGGGTTTTCCTTTCATGGAATTTGGCTGTGATAGTATAAACAAATGTATTGGTTATATCAATGCCAAGTGAGTAATAAGACTTTGTTAAAAAGAGAGAATAGTAATAAATACTAATAAGAGCTTTGATTATGTTTCACGTGAAACATACTGACCAAGAATTTGGATGTCTGATGGAGTAACACCATCCACCCTCATGGCCTCTCCAAGGGTTTTTGGCTTGATTGCCGCAAGACGGAGACGTGCCAGTTTTGAGAGGAACATATTTCCAGCATAATCTATGTCTTCGGGGAGTGATAATTTCTCCCATCTTTCAAGATCTCTCATTCTTGTCTGCTCTCGCTGGCAATAGGCTTCAATGGCAATATCAGTCATTGCAGAAGTAACAGCCCTTCTTGATAGTGACTTGAACATGGGGGCAACAGCAATCAGTTTTGTATAATCGAAATGAGGTCTCCTGATTAGTTGCGAGAGTTTGACGGGCTCATTTATGTCACCGATGCCAATGTCCTGGAACCAGGCCTTTGTGTCCTTGTCAGGATAGTAAACCAGACCTCCTGATTCTCTTACGAATTCTGCTTTGTCTGACTCAAGTTTTAAAAGATCAGCGGACCGTTCTGGATCAAGAAGGCCGGTCTTTTTTGCGATTGGACCAAGCCTGAAGATGGCATTATCGGCTCTCAGAGACATCCTGAATTCAACATGGGAAGGCGTTATTCTGTAAGGCTCTGTTATCCCCTTGTGTGCGAGGTCGTCAATCATTACTCCGATGTATCCGTCCATGCGTCCCAATATGAGCGGAGGGAGTGACATGGATTTGAGTGCAGCATTTGCACCGGCAACAAGCCCAAGCGCTGCTGCCTCATCATAACCAGTCGTTCCGTCAACTTGCCCCGCAAGGAAAAGGTTGTCGTAATGTTTTGTGGAAAGGTCAGGGTTCAGCTCGGTAGGGTCCACAAAATCATAATCAATGGCGTATCCGGATTTTACCATCCTGACATTTGAAAGCCCCGGAAGAGTTTTGAGCGCCTCAAGCTGGTATTGGGGTGGAATACTCATGTAGAGTCCCTGAAGATAGCACTCGTTTGTGAACCTGCTCTCTGGCTCTACAAAGAAGAGGTGTTCTGTCCGGTCGGCATACCATCTGGCCTTCTCTTCAAGTGAAGGGCAAGACCTGGGACCTGTTCTTACCATCATGCCTTTGACTGATGGCGCCATATGAACGTACTTTTTGATTACATTCATGGTATTGCTGTTTGTGTGGCCAAGCCAGCTTGGAAGCTGGTCCTTGAATATCCTTGGCTCAGAGACAAGGGCTATCGGTTCAGTGTCCCCATCCTGTCTTGCCAGCTCTGAATAGTCAATTGATTTTGCATCTATTCTGGGAGTGGTGCCGGTATTGAATCTCCTGATTGGAAGCCCAAGCTCTTTTAGCTGTTCTGAAAGCCCGTTTACTGAGGGTTGTCCCATCCTTCCGCCTGGAGTGCTTGTATCAGCGTAGTGCACTTTTCCAGACATGTATGTGCCACAGGACAGAACGACAGTTTTTGAATAGAATTTTCGTCCGTCAAGAAGGACAACGCCGACAATTTTTTCGTCTTCGATCAGGAGGCTGGATACCATCCCCTGGAAGAGGGTGAGATTTTTTGTCTCCCCTATCAATTTGGCAGCCATAAGTGAATAAAAGTGTCTATCTGCCTGTATTCTTACCGATTGTACCGATGGGCCTTTGGAACGATTAAGCAACCTTATGGATGTTGCCGATTCTTCAGAAAGAATGGCTGAGGCGCCACCAAGGGCATGCAACTCGCATAAAACCTGGGTTTTACCAGGTCCACCCATTGCGGGGTTGCATGGCATGTATGCCATCTGGTCAGTATTTATTGTCAGAAGAAGTGTCTTGGCGCCAATGCGACAGGAAGCGAGAGATGCTTCCATTCCTGCATGTCCGGCACCAACCACAATAACATCGTAGTTTTCCATTTCTCTATTATGATTGACCGCCTTGTCCTTGAAAATCAAGATGTTTTTCATAAACTCCATTCCCGGAAGGATGGCCGAGCGGTCTATGGCGCTGCACTTGAAATGCAGAGGGTGAAAGCCCGCGGGGGTTCAAATCCCCCTCCTTCCGGAGGAAAAATTGAGAAAATCCCTTGCTATTCTGGCGCTTTTTTCGCTAATGTTGGCCATATCTTGTGGTGGCCCTATTGGAACGGTCAAATCAGCCAAGGATGAATATACGATATCTTACTTCAGGGGCTGGAAACCGGTAACTGAGTTTAAACAGCCAAACACCGATAATCTTGAGGTTGTTTTTGTGAGGGAAGATCTCCCTTCGTTTATTGGCGTCAAGGTGGCCAGCCAGACAAGGCTTGATATTCAGCAGGGTCACATAAGAGAAGTTACTGCGGAATACGCGAAAGATGCTGAAAAGAAAGTCCCCGGCTACACCCTTGTTTCCCATGAGTACAAAAATGTCCCGAATGCTCTTGGCGATGAAAGACTTGAACTTGTCTTCTCGGCAATAGAGAGCGGACAGTCATATACAATTATTCAACATATTTATGCAATAATCGGCAAAGTGTTGTATGTCACAGGTACCTACCCAGAAGGCGACGAAGCGCTTGCAAACCAGATTAAAGATATAATGGAAAGCTTCGTTGTAGCGCCTAAAAAGTAATTGACAATAAGAATTTATTAAATATACTCCAAAAAGGTTAGATACACCTTTTTTATTTGAAAGGAGTAGCAATATGCGCAAGCTGTTAATTGTCGCGCTTCTTCTGAGCATATCTTTGACTGCGGTCGGCTGCGGATGCGGCGGCGAATCTGGTGGAAACGGCAACGGTGGGAAAATTGATTACGGTGACAAAAACCCGAATGAGGGAAAAATCATCAGCAGCACAAGCACTGATCCGGATGCCCTTAAACCTGCGAAGGACAAAGAGCTTGTTGGCGAAATGAAGATCCCGCCACACCCAGTTCTGATCTGGACTCTGTATGCTTTTGAAGGGCTCGAGGTTGCAGGAGAGCAGTATCAGGGCTGGACTGAAGTCCCGCTTACAAAGGAAATGTATGACAGCGGAACTTACAAGATGTTCACCTGGGACAAAAACCCGAAGGTAATATTTAAGGTCGTTGCATCAAAGGACAAGGCAGTGACGAACTCAGACCCGGCGACAATAAAGCCGCAGCTTGAGAACTACATAGCCTCGATCCAGGCCACAAAAGACAAAGATGGCGAATTCAAGCACACCCAGTCCCTTATAAAGGGCATTTGGCAGGCCTATTCCTACAAAAAAGATGGGGCTGATTATAAGGGCAAAATCCTTGCTTACTCACTTAGAGGACCAAGGATTTCTGAGACCGAATTTGGCCCAGGAACCTTCCTCAAGATCATCGGCGAAGGCCCGTCAGCAGCCTATGATGAATCAGTGAAAGACACAATGGATTATATGATCCAGCAGGTAATGATCACCCAGGTTTCTGAGTGATGATTGTTTCGAAATCTTCAAAGGCCCCGCGAAAGTGGGGCCTTTGTGTTTTATTGGCAACTTTTTTTACACTGTTTTTGATCTCCTGCTCCGGGCAGTCTGTAATCAGGTGGGGTGGGGAGAATTACTCTGTTTCTTATGACAAGAATTTTTTTGGGGTTGTTTCCGAAGCAAATGACGAATTGCAGCTCAACATACTGGATGCAAAAGATAGCCCCACAATCGAGATAATTGCTGTCCCAGGTTTCAAGCTTTCTGAAGGTATTTTGGTATCAGATCTTCTTGATCAGGCAAAGATCGAGTTTGAAGATTCATTTGAAAAAATAACCAATAATATTGCAGATAAATCGTCATCTGGTGGAGCTGAGGAGATAAGAATGACTATCACCGGCTACCCAAAAGGAAGCAAGGAACTTTCGATTGGAATGACCAGAGTTCTTATTTCAAATGATGCCATCCTTCAGGTCAGAGTGGTTGATTCTGCAGCGAAAATAGAAAAGTTTATACCACAACTTCAGGAGCTTTTTGATTCAGCCAGGGTATCTTCAGAAAAATGAGTAAAATGCCTCAAGTTTTTTGGGAATGGGCCTTTGTCCAGAGGGCGAATTTTATCAGAAAAATGATGGACAACCAAAAGATGGACGAAAGGGAAATCTATCTGGGATTTACCAGGCATACCCCAGCAATGGTGACAAATGGCCCTGCAGGATTGAATGCTTCTATAAAGGGTTTTGGGTTTGTGCCAAGACAAGAGTATATAGAAAAGGTAACTTCTGCACTCAACAGTGAAATTGAAGAGAAGGAAAGCAAGCCCTTAAAGGCCCTTTGGGACAACATATACAGCCCGGAGGCTTCAAAAAATATCGACAGAACAAGACTTATTTCCCTGGAACTTGCCAGGAAACACACCTTTGAAAATGTTTCACCTGGAAAAACACAATGTACTCTCATTTATTACCAGCCTCCAATGGTTTCATTTGAGGTGAGGGGCGAAGTTGAGCTTGCTTGTGATGATAAGATCATTGATTTTGCCAATGCTATCCATGATGTGTATCACAAGCGGCCGAAGGGCTCAAAGAAAAACCTTGCCTACACTTTTTTTATAAGAGAGGTTTTTGACAATTCTGTCTCATCTTTTGGTAAAAGGCTTGATGAAGGACTGGAAGATAACTGTTGATTCCTTGCCTCTGCCGGCATTTGTTGTTGGAAGCGAAGCCAAAATAATATCCTTCAATTCAATTTTTGCTGAAAAGATGAACTGTCCTACATGGATGAAAGTAGGAATTGCCGGCGATCTTCAAAACAAGGGTATCGCTCGCACAGAAGCCATATCTTTTGGCAAAACAACCCAGGACGTTTTTCTGGTCGAGAAAAATGAAGATGAAATGCTCTTTGTCCTTGGGGACTGGGGAACCAAGAGCGGCAACTCTGCTTCATGGTTCAAGGAAAAGAAGGATATATTTCTCATTTTGTCTGATGAATATGGCAACATATCATATCATACCGATGACCTTACCGATTCATTGATTGGGATGCGAAGGGCAATAGATAATGTTGAAAACCTCCACCTGTTTTTTGCATCGGATGATTTTGACCTCCAAAAATATAAAAAATTACTTTTGGATGGAGAAAAATTTGAAACAAAAATAACGAATGGTCCATATGCAGGCTGCAACGCAATCTTTGATGTGGTCCAGCAAAAATCCCCCCAGGGTGACAATAAAGCAAAATTCATAATTTTCTGGATTGACAGGGAAAACAGGCGCCCAAAAAAATTTGAAGAGATGTTGAAAGTCCATGAAGCATTTGATGAAATATCATCCTTTGCCTTCATGGTAATCACTGGTGATAATGTGTTTTTTGCTAATAATCAGGCAAGAGAGCTTTTTGGGCTTACAAAAAATCCTTCTGACGAGTTATTCGAATCAAATTACTGTGTCCTTCCTCCACAACTGAAAGATGCCCTTAAGAATGAACTTGAAAACACGAAAGATATTGCCTCGGGTCAGATTGAGTATAAAACAAAATTGGGCAAGATAAGACATTTCAGGGTGGTTTCCAAAGCGCTGGATTTGTTTGGAAAACCCTCAAGAGTGCTTGTTCTTCATGATGTAACAAAATTAAGCCAGATGGAACGAAGGCTTGCCAGGTATGAAAACCTGGAGAAGATTATTGGGACATTGGGATCTGAAATCTCTGGCAAAGATAGTCTGGATAAATATCTTGAAGTTACCCTTGAGTTGCTCTGCAAGCATTTTGGTTTGGCATCAGGAGTGATTTATTTTGAAGAACTTGGAGATTTCGTCCAGAAAAAGATATATGGGGAAAAAATTGAACCAATGTCTGAGATCCACAAATTTGCGATTAGAAAGGTTTTTGAAAACGGGAAGCCGCAAGTAGTAGGATCCGCTTTTACAACAAGTGATAATGTTTATTATTTATTGCCAATTCTTAGCCCAGATGGTGCAACAGGTGTGTTTTCTTTCAAGTCACAGACGCTTGATGAAAATATTATCAATCAATTTGACACGATAATGCCTATAGTGGTTTCGGGCATCGAACTTTGCAGGATGAAGGCAAGAGAGTCCCAATACATAGAAGAGCTTGAAAGGCTAAGCTCTTTCAGGTCGGATATCCTTGAGTCTGTCAATCACGAGATGAAAACACCTCTTACCTCGATTTTGGGATATGCAGAATTGATACTTTCTGGGATAATAAAGGGCAGCGAACAGACGATGAATGCTGCGAATTCGATTTATGCTGCGGGCAAGCAATTGGAAACACTTTTAGGGGAGCTTTCAAAGCTTTCCTATAATACGATTGTGGTGCCAGAAATGGTTGTGGCAGAACTAAACACAAAAGATGTTCTCAGGATGGTCTCCAATCTCATGCTTCCAATATTTGAGGCGGCAATACTATCTTTTAGGGCAAATATTCCAGAAGACCTTCCAAGGGTCAAAGCTGATCCCACAAAGCTTAAAGAAATCCTCCTAAACATGCTTTCGAATGCTGCAAAATATACAGAATCTGGTGGAGAAATAACCCTCTCAGCGTCTGTTATTGGCGGGAATTTTATCAGGATAGAAGTAAAAGACACAGGTATCGGTATTTCAAGTGAGAAAAAACGCTTCATATTCAAAAAATATTACAGGCAGGCAAATGAAAAGACAGGTAAAGGGCTTGGCCTTTACCTGTCTAAAATATACGCTGAAGCGATGGGTGGGAAGATCTATTTTGAATCTGAAGGGAGAGGCAAGGGAGCTGCCTTCTACTTGTTACTCCCGTCAATAAATTCAAATCCCAAATAATTCCTGAGAGCATCTGGCACCCTGATTCTTCCATCTTTTTCCTGATAATTCTCCATAATGGCTGCCATTGTACGCCCTATTGCCAACCCCGAGCCGTTTAGTGTGTGGACAAATTTTGTTCCTTCGCCTTGCCCTTCCTTAAACCTTATCTGAGCCCTTCTTGCCTGGAAATCGGTGCAGTTGCTGCAAGATGAAACTTCCACATAGGCATTGTAGCTTGGCATCCAGACTTCCAGGTCGTAGGATTTTGCTGCCGAGAAACCGGACATGTCTCCGGTGCACATGAGGCTCAGCCTGTATGGAAGGCCAAGTCCTTCGAGTACGGCACCTGCAGAATCAATCAAGTGCTGGAGTTCTTTGCTGGATTCCTCCGGTTTGCAGAACGTCACCATCTCCACCTTTTCGAATTGGTGTACCCGTATCAGGCCCCTGGTGTCCCTTCCTGCTGCGCCAGCCTCTTTTCTGAAGCAGAGTGCAAAACCGGTGTATCTTATTGGAAGATCTGATGCCTTGAGAATTTCTCCCTGGTGCATGTTTACAAGAGTTATTTCGTTGGTGGAGATGAGGTACATGTCTTCACCCTCAATCTTATACATGTCCTGGGCAAATTTTGGTAATTGACCAGTGCCAAGGCAAGTCTTGTCTAGAACAAGGACTGGTGCAAAAATTTCTTTAAAGCCATGTTCCTTCGTGTGCATGTCTATCATATAAGATATTAACGCACGCTGGAGCGCGGCCAGTTTTCCCTTGAAAACATTGAATCTTGCACCAGAGAGTTTCGCCGCCCTTGTGTTATCCAGAACATCTAGCGTATCTCCCAGGTCCCAGTGGCCTTTTGGCTCAAACTCAAAAACCCTTGGCTGCCCAACTGTTTTTACGTGGATATTTTCGGCGTCTGATTTTCCGTATGGCACGTCCTCTTCTGGGATATTTGGCACCGTGAGGGCAATCGAGTCAAGTTCTGATTTTATCTGGTCGAGCTCCTGGTCAATTGCGGCAATCCTTTCACCCATTTGTTTTGTTTTGGCCATGAGCTCGGACGCATCCTCGCCCTTTGATTTGAGGAGGCCAACCTGTTTTGATTGCTCGTTTCTCAACCTTTTGAGCTCATCACTTTCCTGGACCAGTTTTTTTCTCTTCTGGTCAAGTGTTGCCATCTCGTCCACAATTGCTGTTTGAAGGCCTCTTGATTCCAGGGCTTTTTTTAGTCTGTCCGGATCGGAAACTGCAAGTTTTATATCGATCATTTTTTCTCACACTCCGGGCCGAGATGTTAACACTATAAATATGTATGTCAACTATCTAGTATACATATTTGTATAGTTTATAAATATTGCGGGCCATATTTTTTCATGATGACATTTATTTACCCATAATAACGTGTGATTTTAGGTTTATACCAAAGAGTTCAAAACAAAACCCAAACCTTTTTTACCGATCTTTAGCGCTTTTGATCCATGGCATGGGAATTGCACATAGTGAAGGTGGCAGTGCTTAACTAGCATTGCGAATTTTGTTTATTTGATATTGATCCCAGGGCCTGTGCAGCTAATGGCAGGTTGTTTTTGGGATCGTTGGGTTTTATGGATTCATAATTTGTGTCATGGGCTCATAGTGTTGAGCTAAAAAGAGGCTTAGTGTGGACAGAGCATTATGCTTGTGTGCCGCACAAGTGTGGTGTCGGTTGTTACCGCCACCAACCACCTCGAAAGGAGAAAGGGTTGATGAAGAGAGTAGTTACCTTGATCGTTGTGGCATTGATGTTTGCATCCCTTGGAACCTATTTTGGGACTGCAAGAGCCGAAGAGAAGGACCTTTCCACCGGCAGAAATGCTGTTTATATTGCACAAAGGTGGGCTCCTGTCGGCTACAACTGGAGCGCAAACAAGCTCTATGAAGACAGGACAAGGAACTTCGAAATCGGCGGAACATACACCGGCTGGGGTCGTGAAGACTATAGAATGCCGGCCTGCACCGACAATCCGGTGAACGGAGCCGTAAGGACCCACGACAACAATCTGGAAGGCCCGCTCTACAACATCCCGGCAACAGCCGCTACGGACGTTGAGCCGCGCTTCTGGTGCGAGTTCTACCTGATCGTTGACCCGGATGGACCAAAGTCCCAGGAATATGAGCATTGGTTTGCAATGATTGATTCTGGCGGAAACCTTTGGTTTGACCCGGACGGCTACTTCAATGACAGCCGCTATTATGCTTATGCTGATCCACTTGATATCCACTACAATCAGGACGACTCATCCCTCTTTGACAGCTGCCAGAGAAACCCGAATGCCCTAGTCGACCCAACTACCGCAAATAATACCCAGGGACCGTACCCCCTTCTCCCAACAAATGAGAATGGCGATCTTAATCCTGGTTATGTTGATAACTATCGTGTCACCCCATTTGTTACCGGAACTGTTCAGAATCCAGTCCAGCTTCCGCCATCGGAAAGACTTACCGGTATGGGTTCCACTCCTATGTACTTCATGGAACCAAAAACCAATAGAGTGTTCCGTATTGGTTGGGTAGACATGGTTGACTTCCCGCTCATATATCGCTCTGCTGATGCAAATAACCCACGCAACCGTCAGCTCAGCTGGACTGATACCACTGCCATGACGGTAGTTGGAAACACCCATAGGGAAGATGTCGCACTCACTCAGGCGTCATTCTGGAACATTGGACAGAACGAGTTCTGGGGACACCGCTATGACGATTGGGACATCAACCACAATCTTTACCGTTTCCGCGATGCTGCCGGTGGAGACGTCGGGCCGAATGGTCCATTCTGGGTCAACAACAGTGATGCCAATACAGGCAGAAGAGACCAGAATGGCTATGCCTGGCTTGATGATCCAATCTGGGACTACGGCGAAGAATGGCACACCGACAACGTTGGCTTTACAGCTATCCCACAGAATGATCCGAACCAGAATAATCCTGCAAGATATCAAACATACCAGCCTGGTGAGTGGATCTACAGGGGTGGTTATAACAGATCCATATATGTCAGGACTGCTGCAAACCGTAACTTTGTCATAGGGTACGACCCACTTATCCAAGTCGAGGATCAGGGTGAGGGTGATGAGAGACTTACACCAGTTTCTGTCCATGTAAATCTTGTTACTTATAACTATGCTCCATCAACTTGTCCGCGTGACAGAGGCCAATTCTCAGGAACTGGTCAGTTTGGAGTCTGGGATCCTGGCGATGACTATGATATTGGACAAATGGATAGGACCAGTGCTACAACTGGCAGTCCGGATCCAACCAATGCTCCAAGGCCAGCATCCCCGTTCAGGCTCTCCATTGCCAACATTGGTGTTCCAGACCCAGGTGTTTCACCAACGCAAGGTGACGAGCTTCATGCAGACAACATAAACAACCATACATTAGGCGACATAAGACTGTATGATCCATACGAGCACGTTTACCAAAAAGGTTACACCGATACCACAACAACCAGGGTTCCCAACACTCTTCCAAGGGTACAGATCGGTGACAACCGTCTTACTAATGTAAATAGCAATTCCCATCCATGGGCACTCCAGAATTATGTTAGTGATCAGCCAAATAGACTTGGTGGCCTTTGGGTTGGAGACGTTCTGATTCTTTCCGAAGTTCTCACTGCTGTTTGCAATGACAATGATTTCTATAATCTTTCAGTCGAATCAGATCTTTGGGAAGGTGTTATACCATCCACAACCACAGCAGTCCTCAGATCACAGCTTGGTGAGATAACCGAGAGAGGCCAAACTATCAACAAGAGCACAGTTCTTGGCCCAACCGGCACAGCTTTTGCAGTCCCAGCTACAACATTCATGGATTGCTATCCAAGATCAAGACAATATCTCGGTGTTGAAATTTTCAACGACAACGGGAAAGACAATAACCTTGGAGCCCAGCACTATTCTGATATCGTTGGAACTCCACCAGCTTCTGATCTCCTCTATCCAAACAACATGTCAGATGACTATCGTCCTGGCAAAACTTGTGAGGTATTCCTTGGGGCACAGGATCCAAACCCGAACCTCTTCTCCAAGCCATGGTTCCTTGGTAGCACAAGTGATTACTATCAAAGAGGACTGATTACAAAGGATATTGGAAGAATCCTTACCAGGTTTGACAACCTTGCAGTCCCGGTCCGTTTCCTTGACACCCAGCCGGGTGGAGCAGGAACAACAAGACTATTTGGTTGTGGCAAGGGAATATATCTTGACGTAAACAATGATTATGAAATAGGTATTGGCGACAAACGTCTTGCTGATATAACAATCAACAGGAATGCCGGGATTATTACCTATAAAGCAGGTTCTTATGTTAATGCCGGCGATGTTGATGTAAACGCTTTCGCAGGCGCAAACAATGACCTTAATGACTTCAGAGCCATTCTTACCAATGGCCAGTATCATTGGCCAATGTTCTATGATGAATACATAATTGACCCGGAAAATTCGACAAGACTCCTCCCACCAAATGGCACCTACGACCCGGGCGAAATAATCTATGATACCAACATGCCATTCAACGGCCTTATTGATCAGGGTGTTGTTCAGCCAGGCTTCCAGAGAATGACAGCAGGCTGGATTGGCGATACATGGTATGATTGTGGATCAATCGTTCCTCCATTTGATTTCTATCTCTACACATCAGTTCCATATGGTGTTACCTCAGGACTCAACTGTGATTCAAGATATATGGACTGGGAAGTCATTCCTGGAGACATCAAGCTTGATGTCCAGATCGACAAAGAGCTGATGGTTGAGCAGACCTCTGACATCACAGTTTCTGTTAACCCGCCGCCAAGAGAAGGCCACTGGGTTGACAAGGGCGATCACAGATTATGGATTCCAGACGAGGCCGTTTATGTGCTCGTTCGTGATCCAGGTGGAATAGCTGGTGGCATGTCAGACACCAATATCAATGCGCAGTACAGGGTGCTTACACCAAAGTCCCCGAAAGTTACTTTCACAATGACTCCTTACAGGGGTTCTTGCCATCCAGAAAACTTCAAGCTTGGAAGACCACAGCAAGATGCACTCAAGGTAAGAATTCAGGCCTTCAAGGCCAACCCGGAAATTGGTCTCTTTGCAAATCGTACACTTATGGCAGATCTCATGATTGTGCCACCAGACCAGCACCCAGGATATCAGAGCCCAATCACCCAAAACTTCTTCCGTCAGGACACCATGCACTTCTATCGTGACCTTTTCTGGACAGGCGACTGGAAGAGAATGATGAACATGATTGGCAGCCACGGTGGCAACCACTGGGGCAAGAGGTTCCCGCGTTCAGGCAAGAAGTCACCAGGACTTTATCTGACAGATGCTGACAACAAGGGATTTGATCTTGCTCCTGCGCCGCCGCTCCCAATGACTCTTTCAGAGTCTTATGATTGCTATGGCGAGAAACACTTTGAGGTCCTTCCGGAACAACTCAAGGTTGATGCAAACGTTGCCTGTATTACCACTCTGGATCAGCGCTTCCCGAATATTATGCTTACCCTTTCAGATATCGATAATCCAAACGATGTTAATGATCCATATGGTGTTAATATTTCAGTTCCAAAAACTGACAGCCCGCTCATCGCCGTTTACAATGGCCATGGTGGCGGAGTCAACTGGCTTGCGGTTGCCGAGCTTGCAAACCCGGCAGTCCAGGGTGAAAAAATCATTATCCAGGCCAACATCGACGGAACTTATGAATATTGGTACTGGTACGAACCAGCCAACACCGATCCAAATCTTGGTCCACAGGTACCAAACGCCATTGATGCGAACGACGTCATCATTGGTCAGGAATGGACGACATTCCCGATCCAGTGCACTGATAAGGTAAAACGCACAGGCGTCAAGGTTGATGACAGGGCATCGTGGGATGATGCAGATTGCTCTTCAGCCACCAATATAGCCTGCAGGGTCAACATGCCAGAAGGCATGAAACCAATCGGCGACATAACTGGCCAGTGGGGCAACCCGCTAGGTTCAGACCATTATGGAATTATTGACGGAGCATTTGCCTGGATCGTTCAGTATGGTGTTCCAACTTATGTTACTCCATACGGTGAGCTTACCCCGTCTGATCCAGGTGGAGAATGTCTTGCGGTTATTCATCCAAAAGATGGATCAACTCATCTCAATATCCATGTTTATCTGACCAACGCAATCTTTGACTACAACTCAACAATAGCCCACCCGGTCACTGGAAGCCCATATTTCAGGACTGATGTTCCAACTGGAATCAACCAGAACAACCCGGGTTATATAAACCTTGGTGAAGCAGTAAACGGAATCGATTACGCCGGTACCCTTGATCTTAAGGTTTACCCGCCAGACCCATATGTAAACTTCGCAGAGTGGCTCATTGTTGATAAAGCACTCATGTATTCAAACGTTAACTATACTGTTGCCTCATCTACCAATCCGGCACTTTCACAGCTTCCACCACCAGCACCACAGATTCAGCCACCATATTGGCCAATTCTGCGCACTTCACATGGTGGATTCAGGGTATATCCTGGTGGACAAACACATACCGGAAGGGTAAGGGGCCAGAACTTCAACCAGAATGGTGGAGCTTTTGGATGGAACGCATATCCGGCAATCTGGAGTGAAGAAGGCAAGAAGAATGCAAAATCCGAGATGTTCTACAAGCTTGGAACTGAATTCTTCCCACTCACAGATTACGGTCTATACTTCATTCTTAAAGATGGCGAAGGCAACCACCTCTCATTCAAATCTCCAACCCTCGACCGTACTATCAAGAGGATCGAAATTGTTGGACCATTTGCACGTCCAAAAGTTGTCGATGTAACAACAAACAGAGTTGTGAACTGGTACGCATACAACGGACTCCAGAATGTTCCGATACAGTATGACTACTCAGGAAAGATCGTAATTGACGAAACCAACTGGTCATACTTCGAGCATATACCAGGTGGAAATTACATGAACTGGTCTGCTCTTAGCGATGTTGATTATGGCTCAAACGAAAACATTCGCATCAAGAGAACAGGCAAGCTCAACTATTGCTCCCTGGATAACGTTTTCGTGATTGACGAACTTATCCCGTGGAACTCTGGAAAGATATTCATCTACGTCACCCTTGCAGATGGCACCTTCAAGATGTACCAAGATTGCTGCACTGCACCGCCGGTTGACGGAATTGATGTTAGGGCCCTTGATCTCAAGCAGACCGAAGGCGACGAGAATTATGAACCAATTGACCATATTACACTTGATTCTGGCAGAAACATGATCCAGAAGCTCTCCTTCACACTGAAGGAATATGAGCCGATGCAAGTCGAGCAGCTTTGCAATGATGCAGTCATGTATATCTGGCAGGACAGGGGCGTAAAAGATCTCCGTGACACCAAGAGCAACCTTGTAGTCGGTGCAGGCGATGGTTGGGTAACCAACCCACCAACTTCTTCAAGAGCCGAGAATTATCACACCCAGTACATTCCAGACAACGATGTCAACGGCGACAACAAGATCAAGTTCAACGATTATGAAACTGAAATTTGCGGAACTTACGACATGGTAACAAATACCTGGATGGGCGGTATCATTGATGCTCGTACTTTCCAGCGCAATACCGGCAGATATGATTTCGAACTCTCCCAGGCAACCGGTGCAAATATCGATACAGTAGGTCTTGATTTTGGTGGAGAAAATGGAGTTGCTGACCCACAAGACCACATCATCTCGGACAACGAAACACTGCCAGTCTATATCACTGCCTACAAGTATGGCGATGACAACAACGACAGATCGTTTGGGCCATGGTGGGATTTTGATGCCTACTACTCCCAGTACGATGCATCTGTTGGCCAGTACACAAGGACACGTTATAGCCACGAAGTTTATCTTGCAGCCCAGGTTGCATTGCCAGTTGAGCCATACGATGACCTTATCGTAACCTATACACCAAACCCGCTCACAGCTGGTATAACCCCAGAGCTTGTTGATGTTAACTCGCCACTTACATTCGTTGTTAAGAATGAAAAAGGCGACCCAGTCAACCTGCTTGATGGAATTATCGACCAGTGGGGCAAGAAAGATGTTGATCCAAAAGTTGGCTGGAATTACCTCTTTAAAGATCCGCACCCAGACAACACTTATTATTATGGAAGAAATTCAATCCTCCCACAGTATTACTTCCTCAGAACAGACCTCCACAACTATGATGGAACAGATGTCAACAACCGTGAACTCTACTCATCAAGAGGAAGAGACTCATCCTACGACTGCAAAGAAACAATTCTCGAAGCATTTGAACCAATAACACCAGACTTCTCCAATGCAAAATCTGGTCTCTACATCTTCAGGGGCTTCTGCGCCAACGACAACAACATCTGGATGAAGGACGAAGATCACCCAGACAGAGATCAGTGGGAAAAAGAGCACTTGGTCAGGGTCTATATCTACACACCAGACCGCAAGCACAGAGGTTCTGTTGATGTTAAGGTTGTCAATCCACATGCCGAATATTCGGTTGTCAACATGGAAGATCCACAGCTCAGGGCTTTCACAGTCCCGGGAGAGCCGGACTTCATAATGACCGCAGCTGACAATCGCATTTATAAAGTAACAGTAACAATCAGCAACGCCCAGGGCCAGCTGGTCAAGGGTGTAACGAAGGGCGTCTCGGTCTGCGGCGGTGGCGTAAAGAATACCGCAAGGTTCACACCATTCACCACAAGACCACAGTCCTTTGATTTCCGCAACCAGACATGCGACTATGTTCCATGCTCACAGGTCACCTACCCGCACTTTGGTTATGATTTCGTCGCTGATGGCAACATCACATGGCAAGATCAGGAACTCTACAAAGCTGGTGGATTTACACTCAGGCCAATTAACAACAAGTGCTGGGATCGCCAGGGTGTTGGCGAAGTCTTCTACAACACAACAAATGAATACTTCAGGGACGACAAGACCTGGAGAGTTATCAACGAAGGTACAGCCGGACAGCGTGTTGAAGTACTCAACCTGCTCCTTCCACCACCAGCTTTTGGATGGGGTCTCGGTGCCATCTACAACTGGCCATATTGGGGCGGTTTCCTCTTCACAGATATCGATCGCAACGGCTCGCTTGATTACCACGATGCACTTGGTCTTGATGTGAACGCTCAGACTTCATTCTACCTCTGGGCCGAAGACCTGTTCTATGTTGGCGGACTTGTTGGAGACAACGTCTATTGCAATACCCAGGTCAAAGCAGACCTTGTAGGCTACCCACCATATTCTGACAAGACAAACCCAAGGTACATGGTCAAGAGGTTTAGGCATGGAGTAACCAACGACACAGTGTTCTTCATGGACTGGGAAGCAATTCCGGACAAGGTTGCCCAGGTTTCATACCCGAGAATCGAGCTCTTCTACGCAGAGAATGGCAACGAAGTCTCCAAGGATCTCCTCAACGTCGACAACTACGATATGGTTTACAACTACGACAACCACTTCATTGCAAGGGTTTACCCGGCATTCAAGGAAGACCTCCCGCTCAAGGATGACGGAAGGGTCTACGTCTCCGGCAACCAGGCACAGCAGTGGATATATGGACAGACCAAAAAGTCAGAAGTTGATGACATGGCAACCGAAACCACGTTCCACTACACTCCAACCGGAACCGGCCAGTCAACAACTTTCATCTCCTATCTGGCAAAGAACAAGTGGTATTTTGCAGATCCATACCAGCTTGACAATCCAGAGTGGTATTCACTCAAGAAGATCTATCATCTTGATGTTGGCAAGGGACTTGAAGTCATGATCGCTTCTGACAACCTAGCCCCGAATGCTGCTTCAGAACTCACGATTTACGTCAAGGAACTTGGCACCGAAGCTGTTGTTCCAGAAGCAACCGTTTATGTTGAAGGCCCAGGAATACAGCAGACCTCGCTCACCACAAACGCAAAGGGCGAAGTCAGGGTAAAAGTTACTCCGAAATCACAGGGCAAGATTGTTGTCACTGCAGAGCGCGATGAATACATTGCTGGCTCCGCATGGGTCATGATCGGTAAAGACACCATCCCGCCAGTGCTGGATGTTGATCCGATCGCACCATATGGAAACAAGACTTCCATTGATGTAACTGGAAAAACAGAGCCAGGCGTCAAGCTGACTGTTAATGGAACTTCCGCCAGGGTTGATGATTCCGGCAAGTTCACAGTCAAAATAACACTCAAGGAAGGCGTAAATCCAATTGTAGTCGAGGCAATTGATGCTGCTGGAAACAGAAGCATGAGGATACTCTCAACAATAGTCGACATCACACCACCAGCCTTCATCATCAATGGTGAGGTTGATGGAAAGATCCTTGTTGCAAAAGACCAGACAACGATTAAGCTCTCAGGAAGAGTTGATCCAGGCTCCAAGGTCACGGTCAATGGCGCACCGGCAAAGGTCGTCTATGACATCTGGGAAGTCGAAATAACAATGGATGCAAACCTTCCAGAACTGCCACTTTCCTTCCAGTTCATCGATGTTGCCGACAATCAGACAACACACGAAGTGAAGCTTGTAAGACAACCGTAAGAATCATTAAACCGTATATAAAAAAGGCCACCCAAAAGGGTGGCCTTTTTTGTTTTTGTTGGGGGGAGGAAAACAAAATGAGGATATTTTTAGAATTTATTGTTGGCTTTGTTTGAGAAAACTTATCAACTCGGTGAGTATGGCTCCTGGGTCTACACCTTTTTCCTGACACAACTCATCCAGCGTTCCCCAGAAAGCTTCCCCGCAGACGTAGCATACGAGCCCTCTTCTGGCAAAGAAACTTGAAGATGAAGGATAGATCTCGAGTATCTTTTCTATTTTTGTGTCAAGTGTTATTTCCATGCATGAATTATGGTTTATCCCCGTATTTTGTGCAAGTGTTGACCTCGCTTGTTTGTAAACATACAATCCTTTTATAAGAGGTGAGAACCATGAGATTAATGATCGATAGGTTGATTTTTTCTCTTTTTGGTGGCGCACTTGGCGGGTTGACTTACACATGGGTGCTTCGCCAGTATGTTGTGGGAGAGCAAACTGGGTTCATCGTAATGGATGTTGTTTGGGCCTTTATCGCGTGTGTTGTCGGGGGTGTGCTCTTTTATCTGGTTTGGCCAGAAATAGTTGCTTTTTTCAGGATGCTTTCAAAAATATTCCAGAAAATAATGAAAAGATTGGCCATTACAGATTTGATGATCCTCATCTTCGCACTTTTTGTGACAGTTGTGGTTTATATATTCCTGGAACCAATTTACAGGTTCGCCCTTGAGCCAAAACTGTATATTCTTGTCACATTCCTGACGACACCAATACTTTTCATAATCATCTGGATGCTGGGCATCGGGAAGAGAGAGTCCATAATAGAATCTACAAGACAACTCTTTGGCTCTTCCATATCCCAACCCTGTTCAAACCAGCATATTCTGGATTCATCATGCCTTATAGACGGCAGGATAGCAGAATTGATGATGACAACAACACTGAACGGGCGTTTTGCTGTGCCAAGCTTTGTGCTGTTTGACCTGCAAAGGATCTCTGATTCGCAGGACCCGATACTATCACACAGGGGCAAGAGGGGAATGATGACCCTTGAGAAATTGCAGGAAATCATGGGGCCAAAGCTGGAAGTGATGCACACTTCAAACAGAGGCAGACAAATTGATCTCCTGCTCAAAATGTCCAGGGATGGCTATCTCATAATCAGCTGCGACATGGAACTGACACTTGACCTCAGGCGGCAGGGCGCAACAGTTGTAAACCTCAATGAGGCAGCATCAGCTCTCAAAACTATGATTGTTCCTGGCGAAGAGACAATGATAGCGGTCATAAAGGAAGGAAAAGAGCAGGGACAGGGTGTTGGCTTCCTGGATGACGGAACGATGGTTGTCATTGAAGATGGGAAAAAGGTCATTGGCCAAACAGTGAGAATAATTTGCACATCTCTTCTTCAGAACCCACAGGGCAGGATTGTTTTTGGCAAGATAGTAACACGATGAAAATATCGTGTATTATTGCAGCTGGTGGGTCATCAACCAGATTTGGTTCGGACAAGCTTGAAGTGGACCTGGGTGGCAAACCGGTCCTTGCCTGGTCCGTTGCTGCAATGGCAAATCATCCAGACATTTCAGAGGTTGTAGTTGCGTGCTCCGACCCAGAGAAGTCAAAAAAGCTTGTCTATGGTCACGTACCCTCAAACGTAAAATTTGTCATGGGAGGGGATTGCAGGGAAGAATCCGTAAAAAAGGCATTTGAGGTAATCGGGGATTGTAATGTGATTTTGATACATGATGCGGCAAGGCCATTTATAAACCAGGAAATGATAGACAAAACGATAGGCCGGGCAAAAGAAGCTGCTTGTGTGATACCTGTGATATCACTGATTGGCGCACTAAAAACCATAAAAGGCGAGTTTCTCGAAAAGAGCATTGGTGGTGTCTACCATATTGCACAAACGCCGCAGCTTGTCTGGAAAAAACCCCTGGAGTTTGTTTTCGACAGATACAAAAACAGACTCGCCGAGTTTCCCGACGAGTCTGCAATGATTTCGGAATATGGGCTGACTGTGGCGACCGTTCATGGATCAGCTTTCAACCTGAAAATTACCAGCCCGGAAGACATCAAGATAGCAAATTGCTATCTTTCGGTTTTTAAATCTCCTCGAGCACAAAAAGTGGAGAACCGGCGCCGACTTCCTGACCGCTAGTATAGTACATGTCAACAACCCTGCCTTTTTTGTCAGTCACTATTTCGTTCATTACCTTCATGGCTTCGACAATGCAGAGGGTGTCTCCCGGATTTACGATCTGGCCGAGAGTCACAAATGCGTCTGCGCCCGGAGCTGGCGAGGCATAATAGGTGCCAGAGAGTGGAGATTCAACGGCGAAAGTGTTTCCACCAGATGAGGCCGGCTTTTTTTCTTCTGCCATTTTTTGCTGTGGAATTGAGATTGGTTCAAATCTTTCCTCAAAATGCTCGTGGCCGCAACCCTCAAGTTCAAAAGCTACATTGATGTCTTCGTCTTCATAGCTGAGCTGTGCAACACCAAGCTCTTTTGCAAGAATAACCAGCTGTTTTATAGATTCAATTCTATCTTTATCAACCATTATTTTTCCTCCAGAAGTATAGCTGAAAGGCAGGCAATGCCTTCCTTGTTCCCCAGGGGGCCAAGGCCTTTAGGGGTGGTGAATTTTAATGATATTCTATTTTGGGGGGTTTGCAAAACCCTTGCAATATTGGCGCGCATCTGTTCTCTTTTGTCAGAAAGTTTTGGGTATTGTGCAATTATTGTACAGTCCAGATTTGAAACGGTCATCCGGTTTTCACCAATCAAAGGCGTTAGCCTGGCAAGCAGGGAGAGGCTTTCCACACCCATAACATCTGGTGTGCCGACGCCAAAGTATGAGCCGATATCGCCAAGGTTCAGTGCGCCGAGGACAGCGTCGATGACCGAATGGCAAAGAACGTCTGCATCACTGTCTCCATCAAGGCCAAATTCACAAGGAACAATGACCCCTCCGATCACAAGAGGTCTTCCTGATTTTGTGTTGTGGACATCAAATCCAAGCCCGATCCTCATACAGTCTTTGACTCGCAATGCCTACTTTACGTTACCTTGCCACCTGGTGTAAACTCTTTTCAGGGTGGAGTGTCTATCCAAAGTGAAGGAGGCAGTGAAAAATGCAAGACATTGATGATGTCCTTGAGGATGTTGAGAACCACAGGATGTCGCCGGAGGAGGGCGCAAGAAGGGTAAGGGAATTAAAAATGAGAAAACATTGGTCAGGTGGATTATTTTTTGGTATATATCTTGTTTTGCAGGGACTTGCCGTGCTTTTTTACCAGCTTGGCTATTTTCCGGGAACAGGCTCATGGTGGAACATTGTATGGCCAGTGATCCTTTTTACTGGCGGATTAAAAATGATTTTTTCAAAAGGGAGACGTGGTGGATTTTCGCTGATGGGCACTGTGCTGTGCTCTATTGGCATAGCCAGAATGATTGTCAATGCTGAAATAATAACGCTTGGCCAGTGGTGGTCATGGTTCTGGCCGATAGCACTTATAGTGGCCGGAATTGATATTCTGTATCATTCGCTGACTGGGACTATCAGAGAGGACTTCATCCATTATGGCGAATTCTGAGGTCGAAAAAATACTTTTTGAGCTCTCGCAGGGCACCATCACCAGGGAACAGGCAAAACGGGCAATTTTGGGGCTGGAAAAGTGCCCAAAACGAAACAGGATGATACGTGTCGCCATCAAAGACCGGAACGGCAAAAACATAAACCTCAAGGTCCCGTTCTCGATGGTGGAAACGATCTACCCCTGGATAAAGTTTGAAGTAAGCGGAGTGAATGTCAGGGAGGCCCTCGAAGAGGCAATCCTGGACGAAAACTTTGTGGGCGAGGTTGTAAACATCGAAGGCGACTTTGGGGAGACCTGCACGATCAGGATAATATAAGTTTGACTTGACACCGACAGGGCAAATCCGGATAATTTTGCCCTGTCAGGAGAGTTGGCTGAGCGGTCGAAAGCACCCGCCTGGAGAGCGGGTAACTGGGTCAAACTGGTTCGGGGGTTCGAATCCCTCACTCTCCGCCAGTTGGAAAATTGATAATTGATGGGAATAAATCTTACTTATTGCTATTTTTGGGCATTTAAGCATATAGCATATTATGCTACAATTACTTTTTGACATTTTGGATATATTTTTTGGAACATTGTTGTATACTTGACAAGCTTCCATGTCTTGCTACTTTACAGCCACAAGCCTGAATAGTTTTAATCAATTTGCAAAAGAGGGGGGATTATGAGCGACAACAATAAAAATATAGAGGAAACCGGGTGTTGCCCGAGATTTGATCCCACACCTTGGGACAACAAGGAGTTCGACTGGAAGAATAAAAAATCATAAAAGACAAGGTCTTCACGATGTTTTATGCGCCTGTCAATTTTGGTTCTGTAATTCGCCGGATAACTAAAAAAGTTGATGATGCCAAAGGGCAGATGCCTGACTGGTTGTGCCTCTCCGACCACACTTCAAAATGGAACATGGACCTGTATCTGGCCGTGGACAGGGAAATCCCTGGAGCTGAAAATATTACCCTGAGCGGAAAGTATCTGAGCAGGGTATATGAGGGTGATTTCAAGGACACGGGAAAGTGGTGCAAAGATTTTGAGGATTACGTCAAAGGCAAAGGGCAGGAAGTCAAAAAATGGTATATGTGGTATACAACCTGCCCCAAATGCGCCAAGGTGTATGGCAAAAATTATGTGGTCATTGTGGGGAAAATAGTCTGACAGAGACAATTTATTGCTGAAAAAACCATAAAATTTTAAAAACCGGTGTAATTCCAGAAACAGCACCGAGTGCGATGTATGGAATTGAAGGAAACAGAACCGTTAGAAAAAATTGTTGGATTAACCAGCACAAATTTGAGAAGGTAATTAGAAATGAATAATAAATACAGATATCACCATTTGGGAATTCCGACAACAATTCCTGTTGATGGAGAAAAATATCTACCAGATTATAAAATATATCACTGCGGCTACGAAGACAGTGAATTTGGAATTGAATGGATGAGATACGAAAGCGATTGCAAACTGCCGGAAATAGTAAAAACAATACCTCATGTGGCGTTCGAGGTCGATAATATATTTGATGCGATAAAAGGCAGGAAAGTTATCATTGAACCTAACAGCCCGTCAGATGGTGTTATTGTGGCTTTTATTGAAGAAAACGGAGCGCCAATAGAACTCATTCAAACAAAGAAATAGTTTGCTTGGTTTGTCATAAAACACAAAAAATGATTACAGAGCGAAACTGGGAACCTATGAAGAATGGAACGAAGAAAACTGGATTTTTCTAATATACGTTTCTTTATGGTTTCATGGGAACAACCATTATTCTGTTTCCAATGCTCACAAATAATTCTTATCTGTCCATGACCCTTTTAAGGAATTTCAATCTAAGCTCAACCTGGTGTATCTGTTCATTTATCGAATTGCTTGAGTGTCCTTCGTCATACCAGTATGCTTCGATGTCCTTGCCAAGTTTTCTTCCTTTTTCAATAAACAGCTCTATTTGTCGTCGTGGACATCTTGTATCGTTTTTGCCAGCAATTATTTGCAATGGCGCATTCAAATGTTCGATATATGTTATTGGTGAACTCTGTCTGTATAGCTCTGGCTTGTCATAAAGAGAACCACCGAATAAGCAATTATCAAATATTTTGAGAGATCCATTTTCGTCTTCGTAGGCAGTGGCGAAATCAGCAATCGGAACACGAGCAAGTCCTGCTTTCCACAAATCGGGTCTTTTTACCAAACCCCATAATGTCAGATAACCACCGTATGAACCCCCCATAAGGAATATCTGGTGTGGGCTGGAAATACCCTGTTCGATTAGCCATGACCTGGCAGCCACCATATCTTCTAGTTCAAGTTCTCCAACTCTGCCAATGATCGATTTTTGAAAATCATGACCAAAAGATGATGAACCATGATAGTTAATTGTCAGTTTTGCAAAACCATGGTCAAGAAACACGTCAGATTCATAGTAACTATATGCACAGCTAGGGCCTCCAGGTAGCTCGATAATTGTTGGGAATGGTCCCTTCCCATCAGGAATTCTAAGCCATCCTTGAACTTTGTCTCCTCTGGCACCTATAAACCTTATGTCTCTAGCACAGCTCGCAGGTATTGACTCTGGAAGATCCAGCAAAACCTTTTTGAATCTTCCAGTATTCAAATCATAGCTCAATATGCGTGATTTATGCTGTGAGGATGAGTTTAATAATAACACCTCGTCTTCCAATATATAGGAATAGCTTGAGACACCATCGAGGCTATCAAGTGAAAGAAAAGAATCATCCTCCAGTTTATATACAATATGACCATCTCTGGCCTGTGAACTTGCCTGAATGAGGAGCTTCTTTCCGTCTTTGGAAACATCCACGACTCGAATCTCTGAGTCTATGTTTGCAAATATTTCTTTTAGTGCATCATTTTCATAATCCCATAAATAGAATTTCTTATGATCTCCATCTTCTGTTGAAACAACCAACTTGCTGCTGCAAGGAATAGACAAATGAGCGTATGCTGATGTTTCGCAATCAAATTTGAGATATTTGTACTCGTTTCCAGTATCTGTACTCAATATGAGCAACTTTGTTTCATCATCTCCATTGTTTTTAGGTGAAGTTATTGCTACAAAACTCCCGTCTCTTGATATTTTTACTCGGCCAAGATCACCTTTTGTCTTGAACAAGACCTTCCTGTCAACAAGCCCCCCTTTATTGTCAAAAAATAATCCATAAAGGATGGTTTCATCATCAAAATAAGCTGGAAATACACATCTTTTCGAATCATCAGAGAACTCGATTCTATAGGCATAATAATCCGGCAATTCAGGGGTTAGATCCTCAATTTCACCACCATTTGTTGACATTCTGTATCTATGGCCATGTTGGTTACCTTTGATATCTTTATGGAAATGCAGGAAGAGACCATCGGGGCTTAAAATGCTATAATAATCTTTATCTAGGTTTTGTATTGCGTTTAGATGACCAGTTTTCATGTTTAATAAATATGTTCGTACGACACCATCTATGTTGGCCTCAATTACAGCAACAGAACTGTTGTTCCTGGCAACATGAAATCTGATTATCTTAGGCGCTGTTGCACGCTTTTTCCATAGTGCATTTTCTTCAAGAAACAGTTTCATGTACCTCCTGCTACATGTATAATACTGAGATAGAAAACAAATAGCTACTGAATCTTTGCAGATACTTATTCTTCCGGCAATTTTGCAATATTGGGATTTGGAAAGGCAATGAAAAATGAAGGGTTTGTTTTTGCATGGCGTAAACTGTACATCCAGTATCTGGTCGCAGGTGCGGGAATATCTTGCCGGCATTGACGCTGACTATGTGGAATACCCTCATGCGGTTACTGCTGTTGCAAACTGTGTTTCGGACGTTACAAATTGGGTTTTTGGCGAGTTTGGGAGCAGCCATTATGATTTTGTGGTTGGCCACAGCATGGGCGGCATTATCGCACTGGAGCTTGTGGCAAGATTCAATCTGGAGTTTCGCCAGATAATACTTGTTGATTGCAGTCTCAAGCCTGCAAACAGGTTTTATCGCAATCTGATGACAGAAAAACACATGGAAGAATATGGTGGCACAGTCATGCAAATGATTCAGGAAGAGACACCATATTATCAAGATGGCCTGAAGCAGTCACTGAAAGAAGGATTTGACTATACGCAATATCTCAAGGCATTGAATCAGAATGTCTATGCGATCTATGGAGACCGGGGGCAGAAAAACTATCCAGGCAGAGTCGATGATTTGTGCCTTGATGAGGAAACATTGGGAAAGATCAAATTGTTGTTTGTTGAAAATTCATGCCATTTGCCAATGATAGAGAACCCGTCAGCGCTGGCAGGCATGATTTCCGATATTGTCCATGGCAGGCTGGTTTTGGAATAAAGGAGATAAAATGAGGATCAGTTTTGAAGAAAATGAAAAAGATGTGATATTCCTGATAGGCGATTTTGATGGGAAGTATGTTCCAGTTTTCAAATCATGCTTTTGGCAGGAGGAGAATGGCTCATATTTCAAAAGTTTCCCAAAGGACTCAAAATATATTGACAACGCAAAGGAAAATTTCAGACTCCACGCAAAAGAGATGTTTGATCAGCTTGGCTATTTTTCAGAATGCAAATGGGAAGAAGCATTATACGATTTTGCGCTCAGAATGAAGGAAAACATGATTGACTGGTGGCTCACAGGCAGCTGTGCCGCGTGCATAAGGGGGATTATACTAAAACCACATGATGTCGATGCCATGTTCTCTTCAAAAGATGTGGATCGTATTGCCGATTTATTTCCGGACAAAATCATTCATCCCATTCTCGACACAAACGGTCGACACAAACGGCTGGGTTACCAGGGATTTTGGTGTTCTGTTCTGGCACGCAAGAATTGATCTTGCATCTGACCCTGTTGCCGAACTGGACAATCCGGAGCCGATCGATTGTGGCCCGTATGCAAGGGAGCATCTGGAAACCATAAGATGGCGTGGCCTGGATATCAAGGTGCCACCAATTGAGTTGACACTGGCTGCCAACAAGAGAAGAAAGAGGTTTGAAAGAGTAAAACTTATTGAGGAGTTTTTGAGATCCAAAAAGTAATTTCCATTCAGCTTGACATCGTCTGCCGGCGACTGTAATTTGTTGCCAAAGGAGCCACAATGGAAGAAAACATTTTGAGAGAAAAGCTTTCCAGGAGGGGTTTTGATGAAAACAGGACTGGGCAGGCGCTTGAAACAATCGCCGGTTTTGAGGAGTATCTCAAAACAGCAGCTTTAGACCCTTCTGACAAAAATACCCTGGTTGATTATTGTTCAGGGCTGATCAGAGAAAATAAAAACAACTGGTACAATATCTTTGCCCTTGCGGTTTATGGCAAGTCGATCGGGTGCGAAAAACTGACAATCAATGCACTTGAGTTGCTAGATGGTTCAGAGGCGTTGTGGAACTTGAGAGACAGGCTGGACGAGAAGTTTGGTGAAACTGTGGCTTCCAAATATTATAAAGGCGTCAGGTTTCCTGAGCTTGGTGAGCCAAATGATGTCAGACCTGAGGCAATGGGAGCTATCATTGGAAGGGTGGAATCGGACCTTGGCCAGAAAAAAACAGCGTCCCTGATTGGCGGGTGCCTCAGAAACATAAAAGATTCTTGGTATGAAGAGGATGTGAAGCTGTTTGAGGAGTGTGGGAAGAACATTGACAAATTCATCAAGACAAGGGGAGACCGGTTTCTTTCCGAGCTTGAAACGCTCAAAAATGAGGGGAATCTCTATTTCACCCAGCCAATAACCGATGAGGTCATAGAATTTGTAAGGTCAAATCCTGAAATCCATTATGGCGTGCGTGACGGAAACATTTTCTATGACACAAAAATTCCTCATCAGGCCGCAAAAATGCTCTCAGAAAGTGACCCGGTCAAAAGACGCTATCACTATTGCCATTGCCCTTGGGTCAAAGAATCGCTTGCCAACGGGAAATCACCTGTTCCACCGGTGTTTTGCAATTGCAGCGCAGGTTTCCACAAGAGGATGTGGGAAGTTATTCTTGGAAAACCCGTCAAATGCGAGGTTCTCGAATCAGTCCTGAAGGGTGATGACAGGTGCAGGTTCAAAATTGATCTGGGCTGAGCCTTTTTTTTCCGGCATCCATTTTTGATTGAAGCAAAATTATATAAAGCCTGTTGTTTTTTCCGTTGTCTTTGAAAAAGCCTCTCCCCCAAGACCATTTGTTTTTGTTGCCACAAAAAAGGAAAAATCAACAAATGTCTTGTTCTGGAGGTGTTGCGCCCCGTGCCCGAAAGGGCTAATAATTGGGGTGAGGCAAAAATATGCAAAACAGCGAGAAGCCAAAAAATATTGATGAATACATCTCCAGTTTTCCGGATGAGACCCGTCTTCTGCTTGAGAAAATGCGGGAAGTGATAAAAAGTGCGGCACCGGAAGCCAAAGAAGTGATAAGTTACCAGATGCCTGCGTTCAAGCTGGACAGTGTTCTGGTCTATTTTGCGGCCCACAAAAACCATATCGGTTTTTATCCGACATCCTCGCCAATTGTTGTTTTCAAAAAAGAACTCTTGCCTTACAAGCAATCAAAAGGAGCAATCCAGTTCCCTTTTGACAGGCCAATACCATTTGACATCGTGAAGAAAATTGTGGAGTTCAGGGTAGAAGAGGACAGGCAGGAGGCTAAAAGCAAGAAACAGTCTGAGCCCAAGACACAAAAAAGAAGTACCACAGCTTCTTCTGCCAGCAAGACGCCATCCGCATTTCCTGTTGAAAAGGAGTATGCCCGCTGCATTGAAACCTTGACGAAAGCCGGCATTATTGGGCCTCTCCCAAAATCGGGAAGCACTGGTGTGACAGGCATTGACGTGAAAGAGTATCCTGTCCCGGCACTTGGGCAGGTCCTGGGGTTTTTCTCCGGCAACAGGGAGCTGGTGGAAAAGAAATTCTCACAGGGTTTTGACAGGCTGGAGCTTGTCCCGATGGCGGCCCCGGTTCTTTTTCTTGCCGACCTGATGAAAGCGGCAATCCTCAGGCACCTGGCGGAGAGAAAGATTTTCCGGACCAGAAGAAACCCCTCTGACCCTCCCGTGCCAGTCCGTGTCAACAAGGAAAAACACGTCTGGATTTGGGAGACCCTGAAAGAAGTCCTGGACACTGACGGGCTTGTCTATTTTCCGGAGGAGTATTCGGTCAGCCACCGCGGACAGACCAAACTGGAGGTCGTTGCCAACAGGCGGATTTGTGCTGTTCCTGGCTGGTCCATTGGGCTCTCGGAGAGCTTGCCTATAATGCCCGGCCAGGGCGAGGGCAAGGTCATGGCCGGAAGAAAACAGCTTGAGACAGGATTTTCACCGAATGAATATAGGAGCATCCTGCAGGGTCGGGCCTATCAGGGTGAAACTGGAAACACGCTTGAGGATTTTATCGTGAGGTTCATCTCCCGCCTCGAGGAGACCGGCGAGGTGAGCAACGACATTATTGACGAAAATGCCCTGTGGTGCCTTGCGCAGTATGTAAAAATCCCCTATGCGGACTGCGTGCCGGTCGGGCGCTGGCACCGCACCCTCGGGCGCGCACGCCTGGACATGCACCGGTCAAACAACAAGCTTTGCACAAAAAACTGTGGCGGCGCCACCGTGGTGAGGCTGGTAGGCATCATGATTTGATATTAATTTGTGATTCTCGATAATTTTATAGGAGAGAATAATATATGAATAAAATCAAGTTAATCTGGAAGTTTTTGGTCGAATGGCTAATAAAGCCTATTATAACCTTTTTTGTTCCTTTCATATTCTTATCGCTTATTCCAATAATACCATCTAGCATAATTAAAGGAGATCCTATTAAAGGAATAATTTCTATACCTTTGTGGGTTTGGATTGCAATTGTTATTTTGAGTATTATTCCTCTATCTGTATATTGGAGGATAGATAGAATTCAAAACAAGAATAGAAGTTTTGGTGCCGTAACATATCGACATAATAGAATATCAGATTGTTACTACTATAACTATGAAGATAGCGTATGGGCGTATTATATAGAGAGTTTTTTAGATTACTCAACAAGGTTAGTACCTGAAAGTAATCCTTATTGCAAAAAATGTGGTACAAAACTGAAGCAATCAAGAGAATTATTCTGGGGTGGCTATATTTGGAGTTGTGTTGAATGTGGTCGTAAGACAAAGAGACGCTTCACATTTAAAGAAGCAGAAGAGAATCTGGAGCGTATTTTGAATGGAATTGATTTACCTGAAACCGAAATATCTAATGAAGAATGATTTTTTGGAAGATCTATAGAAAATAAACAAAATCGTAAGAGTGTTTTCTAAGATTTTGGAAATGATCTAAGGATTTGCATTAAGCAATGATTTGACTAAATATATGGGTAATCGGGTGTTGCGAAAGGCAGGGTGATCGGATGGAAAAGAAATCCATAAAAGCCTTGGTTATTTTCGATACAACTTTTGGGAACACGAAAACAATCGCAGAGGCGATTGCGAAGGAGCTCGGGAGCGGTGCAAAGGCGATGCAGGCCTCCAGCGTCAGCGCCTCCGAATTGAAGGGGCTGGATTTGCTTGTTGCCGGCAGCCCGATCATTGGCTGGAAACCTTCCGAGAAGATGGAGGCTTTCCTTAATGGCCTGGCCAAAGAGCAACTGAAAGGCACAAAAGCAGTGGCTTTCGACACGAGAGTAAAGATCTTTATTCATGGGGACGCTGGCAGAAAGATCTCGGAAAAGCTCGAGGCGGCCGGTGCTGAAGTTATTTCCAAGCCGCAGATGTATTATGTCAAAGGCAGAGAAGGCCCGCTTTTTGATGGCGAGATCGAAAAATCTGTCGAATGGGCAAAATCGATAAAAGACCAGCTAGAGAAAAAATAATTTTGATCCAATGAACAGAGAAACTGCTAAACTGGCTGGAAGATCGTTGCTGTATTTTGTTTTATTCCTTGTGGTCATGGGCCTGGCAATCTTTTTGCCGGCGTGGTCGCTTGCCTACTGGGAAGGCTGGGTCTATATTTCCATCTATTTTGTCCTTGTCCTGCTTGTCACGCTCTACCTGCTGAAAAATGACCCTGAACTGCTAAAACGAAGACTCCACAGGGGGCCATTTTCCGAGAAAGAAAAAAGCCAGCAGATAATCCAGTCGTTTTCGACATTGATTTTCACCGGAGTAATTTTGTTCCCGGGATTTGACCACCGTTATGGTTTTTCCATGGCCCCATGGTATGTTCCTGCAATTGGCAATCTGCTTCTGGTTGTTGCCTACGTTATCGTTTTCATTGTCTTCAAAACAAACACCTACACATCAGCCGTTATTGAGGTTGCAAAAAATCAGAAGGTCATTTCCACAGGTCCTTATGCTGTTGTCCGCCACCCTTTGTATTCTGGCGCGCTACTCGTGATTATTGCCACACCGCTTGCACTTGGCTCCTACTGGGCTTTGCTTTTTGTAATCCCGATCATTCTTGTGGTTGCTTGGAGAGCAGTGGAGGAGGAGAAATTTTTGTCCAAAAACCTGCCTGGCTACACGGAATATTGCCAGAAAACCCGGTACAGATTTGTTCCGTATGTCTGGTAGGATTTAGAAAAAAAATCAAACCTTCTGGCACTTCGGGCAAAAATACGAAGTGGACCCAGCAATTGCGGCTTTTTCTATTGGTGTGCCACAATTCGGGCATGGTGCACCAAGCGTTTCTTTGTTCAGAATCGGGACGTAGTTGCCTGGCTTGTCAAAGAGGTCGCTCTCTGCCAATCTGCCGTGTTTTGAAGTGGCCTCCTCCATGACCGATTTGCATGCCTTGAAAAGGGCTGTTCGCTCTTCTGCTGCCAACAGACTGGCTTTTCTCTTCGGATGGATCTCCGACAGGAAGAGCACATCTTGAAGATAGCCGTTTCCAATACCTGCAACGCTGTGCTGGCCTGTGAAAAATTCTTTTATGGTTTTCTTGTGTGCATCCAGGAGGGCAGACAGGGCTTCGGGTGTGAATTCTTTTTTATCCAGCGGATTGAGCCCCAGTTTTCCAGGGTAAGCATGTGTTGCCAGTTCCTGTTCGTCAACGATCTTGAAGAAACCCCAGCCAACGATGGTGTAATATAGATTTGAGCCATTTTCAAAACTGATCCCGACGCTCCACTTGCCGGCCGGTTTGCCACCATCCTTGAAGTAAAGGATTTTGCCAGCAGTTTCCATGGTGGATAGCAGGTAATGATTGTTGTCAGTTTCGATGAATATCCATTTTCCCTTGCTGTAGGCTTTTGTGAGTTTGTGTCCTTTAAGTATTTTTCCGCTTTCGGAACTTGTTTTATTTGTAAAACCCTGCCTCTCCAGCGAGTCTGTGTTCATATACTCCACAGAACTGACTTTATGGATGGTTTTTGACAGGATATCGTTTATCTGCCCCGATATGACAATTGCTTCCGGCATTTCAAATGGCATTTGTTCCTCCTTTCCGAAAATCATAACCCGAATAATATTTCGGGCAACTCCCGGGGTTTCGTTATTTTTGTGCAATGATAAACCTTCTAATTTATCTTCTGGCCAGATATCATAATAATTGAACCGAAACGCTTTTTGGAACGTATGGATTTTTAGATACAAACTTTTTTCTATCATCTGCTGCCTGGGAGGTTTTGGTGAAGAAACTGATTGCTCTGGGTTGTGCTCTTGTCATTGCGCTGGGTTTTTACTGGAAAGCTTCAGGTGGAGGATGCAGCTGGCCATGCTATGGTGGCAACAGCAGGCACAATTTCTATTCCGATTGCGGCCCGCAGGGGAACAATCTGGGGCTTTTCTGGAAGTTCGAGACAAAAGCGCCAGTTCTTTGTTCTGCCTCTTATGATGGCGATAGCATATACATTCCATCCACAGACCACAGGCTGTATTGCCTTGATCCTGAGACGGGTGGAGAGAAGTGGAAATTTGAAACCGAGTCGGAGATGAGGTCCCAGCCTTATGCCACCGGCAAGATGGTTTATTTTGGCTCGCAAGACCACAATATGTATTGTTTGAACGCATCAAATGGAGACAAACTCTGGAGTTTCAAGGCAAGAGGCGGCATTATTTCAAGCCCGACAGTATACGGGACAAATTGCTATTTTGGCTGTCTTGGCAGGTATCTGTATTGTGTCAGCGCAAGCTTGGGCGAACTCAAATGGAAGTTTGAAACCAAGGATGGCATTATTTCAAGTCCGCTAGTTTTTTTGAACAAGGTTTATTTTGGGTCAAAAGACCACTCCCTTTATGCCGTCGATTCCGAGACGGGCAAGCTGTTCTGGTCATTCAAGACTGATGGCAGCATCTATTCTTCAGTTGCTGCCCAAAACAACAAGATATATTTTGGCAGTGATGACGGCAACATTTATTGCCTGGAATCTGAAACTGGCCAGCTCCTTGCGCAATTTCAAACCGGTGCCACCGTCAGGACCTCTCCGGCGCTCATGGGCGACTACCTTTATGTTGGTTCTGGCGACAACATTTTTTGCCTAGACAAAAATACAATGGAAGAGATCTGGCGCTATACCGAGCCAAAAATGCAGGTCACGACATGCACTCTTGTTAGTTCCAAGGTTTATGTTGGTGTGGGCAGTACAATCTGCTGCCTCGACTCAGAGACTGGTGAAAAACTCTCAGTCTTCCAGGCAAAAGGTTCCATGTGCCAGGCAAGCATTGCCACAGACAGAGTACTTGTCGGCTCTCTGGACGGGAACCTTTATTGTCTAGGCGATATTAGCCCTGAGATTGAAATAAAACCAGAAAACATAAACTTTGGCGAGATGTCCAAAGGTGAGCAAAAATCGATTTCATTGACCATAAAAAATAAAACAGAGAAGGACCAGACGGTTATACTGACTATCAATAAACCCTGGCTCAAGATTGATAATACCGCTGTTTCGCTAGCTCCTGATGAAGAAAAAACAATTACCGCCTCCATTGACTGGGAGAAAATCACAGATGTTGGCATGCAGAGGGCATCGATAAAGCTTGTCTGGGGTTCAAGCCAGAGCATAGTGCTTGCGAAGGCTTATGTTCTTTATGAGCTAGATTCTGAATTCAAAGGCTGTGGTTGGGGAAACAGCAAGGCAAATGCGCAAAGAACTGGTTCAACAGGTGCAGAGTGCGGCCCTTTGACTGACTCTGTGGCAAAAATCTGGTCAACAGGTTTTGGCCAGCCTTTTGGAAATTCCCCTTGTGTTGTGGGTGATTGGATAATAGCTGGCCCCACATGGGGAAAAACAGTCTCCTGCTTGTTGATCGAGAATGGCTCGGTGGCGTGGAACACTGAATTGGACAAATATATTACTTCATCACCGTCTGCAACAATGGATTATACAATAATTGGCGCCCAGGAAATGCTTTATTGCATGGATACCGAGTCTGGAAAAAAATTGTGGGAGTTCCAGACTGGAGCGGACATCCTCTCCAATCCCATGATCATTGATGACAGAGTGTTTTTCGGTTCAAAGGACAATTTTGTATATTGCCTTGCTGTCAATACAGGCAAGCTCCTGTGGAAATCAGACGAACTTTCACCGATTGTGACTTCTGGGACCATTTGTATGAACAGGATATGCTTTGGTGGAAGCGACGGGAAACTCTACTGTCTTGCAACAGAATCAGGCAGCATTCTCTGGACATTCACAGCCAAGGGAGAGATTGCAACCGCAGCATATGAAGCCAACAAGCTCTTTTTTGCCACAAGAGAAAAGATGGTTTACTGTATAGAGGTAACAACTGGCAAAAGGGTATGGGTTTATGAGGCAAAGAGCCAGATACAATCTTCCCCCTCGATCTCCGAAGGCCAGGTTTATTTTGGCTCCAATGATGGCTCCGTGACCTGCCTTGCCCAGTCAGATGGCAAGAAGAAGTGGGAGTTTGTCACTGGGAATTATGTCACTGCTTCACCATCAATCTATGGGAAAAAGGTCATTGTTCCTTCACAAGACAAAAATATATATTGTCTTGATTCACTCACTGGTGAGAAGATTTGGTCTTTCAAATGCCAGGATTCGATAAAATCTGAAGCTGTCATTTATAAGGGCAATATCATCTTTGGTTCTTATGACAAGCAGATTTATTGCCTTTCCGATACCAAGGAAACTCTGACAATTGAGCCAAAGAAAGTTGATTTTGGCTCGGTCCAGTCTTATGACCTCTATGGCTCCCCGGATCCCATCATGCTTGAGGTTGGCAATACCTCCGGGGAAGAGATGATTGTAGAACTTTCCACAGCCTCAACGTGGTTTGTGCTGTCAAACAAAACACTTGTCATTGCCCCAAAGAGCAAATATATCGTAAAAATTGGCCTCTCAACAGATGGCATTACAGACCAGGGAAACTATTGGGGACAGATAAAACTGAAATCTGGAAATTATGAAGACCAGATTGATGTCAGGGCTTACATCTCGGGAGAAGATCAGGGTGAAGAAGCTTCGGGTTGTGAGTGGATTTGTTTCAAGAGAAACCCGGGCAGAACAGGTTTTGAATTTGACGGATGTGCTCCTGCGGCAACAGAACTTGTAAAAATATTCTCTGTAAAGATGAGGGACATGGTGGAGTCTTCTCCAGCAACCTATGACGGCAGGCTCTTTGTTGGCTGTATGGATGGCAACCTCTACTGCTATGATGCAGAGAATGGCAAGGAGATATGGAATTTCGAAACTGGAGGGCCGATCTATTCCTCACCGGCGATATTTGAAAAAAGGATTTATTTTGGCTCCAATGATTCAAACGTGTACTGTGTCGATTGGGAAGATGGCTCATTGCTGTGGAAATTTGAAGGACCATCTGGTTTTCAGTCGTCTCCGGTGATAACGGGTGATTTTGACAACAAACCAAGAGTATATATTGGTTGCAATGATGGGTACATGTACTGTCTCGATGCCAAGACGGGCGAGAGGATTTGGAGCTATAAAACCGCTGGTGCTGTCAGTTCTTCTCCGGCCATTTCTTTTACAAAAACATCAGGCAAGCTTTCAAAGCTGGACAGGGTCATTTTTGGCTCCATGGACGGCAAGATTTATTGTCTTGATGCCATTTCTGGTACCAAATACTGGACATATGATTGCAAGGCCCCGGTAAAATCAACTCCCTGCATCAAAGATGACAGGGTTTATGTTGGCTGCCATAATGGGATGTTCTATTGTTTAAACACAGCAACAGGCTACAGCATGTGGACATACAAAACTGGCGTTGTGAACTCGCCTTCATTTTTTGGAGGGAACATTTACTGTGCAACATCCGATTCTCTCCTCATATGTCTTGAGGGGAAAACTGGCAAAAACCTTTGGTCATACCGAGCCAGTGGCGGTTTTATGACTTCACCCGTGGTTTGTGGTGGAAAAGTCTACCTTGGCACTTTGGACAAAAAAGCAATTTGCATTGATGCCGGTTCCCCTGAGAAGATATGGTCAGCGGTACTTCCGGAGGAGGTGATTTCCTCCCCGATAATTTCCATGGGAAGGCTTTATATCATCTCAGAAGATGGGACATTGTTCTGTTTCTCTGAAACAACCAGGGAAGTTTCCATAGAACCTGACAATGCCGATTTTGGGCTCGTGGAAGAGGGCAGAGAACCCATAATGCCAATAACGCTGACCAACAGGATTGCAAAGAAGATTACTGTTTCCATCACAAAAGAAGGTGACTTTTTCTCAGTGAAACCTGCGACCTTTGAGATGAAGAGTGGCGAAAAGGTGAATTTTAATATTTCAATTGATCCACAAAAGGTCCAGAAGGGCCCGAACAATGGGCTTGTGAAGATTGCGTGGAACGACAGAGTTGTTGTGCTTCCGGTAACGATTATGATTAAGTGATACAAGCCGGACTTTTTTGGTTATAATTACCAAAAAAGGAGGCATTATGGAAAAGCTTGAAGTAGTTCACAAGAGGCTTTTTGATGCAGCCTACTATGCTGCTGAGGCCATAAAAAAGGCAATTGATCTAAATGTTTTGCCAAAAAACCTGAGAGAAGAAATGTCGCAGGCCCTGAATGACCTTGATGTTGCCATGGAATCATCTAAAAAACATTTTGTGGATCCTGGCTGTTAAAAAACATACAGGCAAAATACATCCCTCTAGCGTATAGTGGAGTATAAATGAAAAAATTAACTGCAAGGGCGCTTGCGCTTTTGGTTGTCATGTCGTCTGTTTTTGTTTCTGGCCCTGGCGTTGCTGCCAGCTGTGATTGCACGAGGTTCAAATTCGACCTTGGCAATAACGGGGTCTTCCCTTCTGAGTGTGCCCCAGAAAACAATGACCTTGTAAAGCGCTGGTCATATACAACGGGAGGTTCTGTTACCTGTGCACCACTTGTTGTCTCCGGCAAAGTTTATGTGGCCTCGTGGAACAACAAAATGTACTGCCTGGATGCAGAAAAAGGAACTCTTTCCTGGTCAGCAAGGATAGGCGGGGTCCTTAACGGGATATGCTATGACTTGGACAGGGTTTATGCCTCCTGCACTGATAAAAAGGTCTACTGCCTTGATGCAAAAACTGGCAAACAGCTCTGGGTTTTTGCAATGTCATCTGCAAGCATCTCCAATCCATTGGTTTACTTGGGCAAACTCTATACGGCCTGCGGCAAAACAAATGACAAGACAAACAATGGTGATAACTACGTTTACTGCCTGGATGCCAAAACAGGAAAAGTTGTCTGGAGAGTAAAAAACCAGGTGGGTTTTGAGGCTTCCCCAGCGATCGCCGGCGGGAAAGTTGTCATAGGGTCAAACGACAATTACATGTATTGTTTTGATGCGGCAAGCGGGAAACAGCTCTGGAAGTCTGCAAGGGTAGGCAGTGAATTTGATGCCCCGGCATCAATATCAGCCGTTTCTGGCAAGATATACGCTGGAAACTGGGATAAAAAGCTATATTGCCTGGATTTGAAAACTGGCAAAACTCTCTGGACCTACCTTGCTGGAGGGCCGATACTTACTGCACCAACAATTGCCGAGGGCAAAATCTATTTCGGCAGTGATGATGGCAACCTCTACTGTGTTGATGGATCATCAAAAAAGCTCTCCTGGAAGTACAAAACAGGCGGTAAAATCAACAATTCATCACCCGTGTATTGTGCAGGGAAAATATATTTTGGCTCCTACGACAACAAGTTTTATTGCCTTGATGCAAAAACCGGCAAGAAACTGTCATCTTTTGAAACAAAGGACGAGGTGTGGTCAACACCTGCAATTTCCAATAAAAAGATCTATTTTGGGTCAAACGACGGCAACGTTTATTGTCTTGAGGCGCGTATTGAAAAGCCAGTTCGGATGACCATAAATCCGGAATTTGCCGCGCTAAAGCCTGGGCAAAGCATACTTTTTACTGCCACAGTCTACAACAATTATGGTGAAGTCATGAAAGACCAGAAGATTGCCTGGTCTCTGACAGACCCCAAAACAGGGACACTTGATTATGGCGGTCTTTTTGATGCCAAATCGCCAGGGCTGACTGATGTTGTTGCTACCTCCGGTCAGCTCTCCGCAAGGGCAAAGGCCTATGTCTACGACGAAGGATTGAACCTTGAGAAACAGGGTTGCGACTGGCCATGTTTTGGCGGTGATCCGGGCAGAACTTCATCCACAGAGGCCGATTGCGGCCCAAAAACCGACAAGCTGAAAATATTGTGGAAATACAATGCAAAATCACCTCTCACCACCCAGGCGATTTCTGTGGACGGGATGGTCTTTGCGGGTGCCCAGGATGGCAAATTCCATTGCATGGACCTTGAGACAGGCGCAAAGATCTGGGAGTTCAAATCAGGGGCGCTTGCCTACACGCCGGTTTACTGGCAAGGAAAACTGTTTGCACCGTCATTTGACAAGAAGCTCTATTGTCTTGATGCAAAAACCGGCAAAGAACTCTGGTCTTTCGAGGCTGGCGGGGAGATAAGGACATCGCCGGCTATTTATCAGGGAAAGCTCTATTTTGGCTGTGGCAAGGTTCGTGACGACAATGAAAACAATTCCGGCAAGAATGCCCTGTATTGCCTTGATGTCCTGACCGGCAAACTGGTGTGGGAAAACCCGAACAAGATAGATTTCGAGTCCTCGCCGACAGTTGCCGATGGCAAAGTGTTTATTGGGTCAAGTGACGACACTTACTACTGTTTTGATGCAAATACGGGCGATACTTACTGGACAATCGACAGCAAGAACGATTTTGACGGTGAAACAACATACTTTGATGGCAGGATTTATTTCTCCACATGGGACGGCATTGTAAGGTGTGTTGATCCCCGCTCTGGCGATGCCATCTGGACGAGTGAAGTAGACAAGGCGGTTTTTGGCCCTCTGGCGATAAGGGACGGCAGGATTTTTGCCATTTCCACAAACAAGAGGATGTTCTGCCTGTTGCTTGAAGATGGCAAGGTGCTCTATGATGTGCCAATGGAAGGTTCATCGTTCTATTCCGTGGCCTGCTACGGGAACAGGGTGGTTCTTGGCGATACTGGTGGATTGATGAAGTTGCTTGACACTTCAACCGGTGAGGAAAAGTTTGCCTACAATGTAAAAGATGGCAAGGATTTTGTTTATCCGTCAGTTTGCGGAGGAAAAATCCTCTTCACAAATACCGATGGCTTCCTCTACTGTTTTGTTGATGACGACACTGTCGAGCCTGAAAAATCATACCCTGCCAGACTTGTTGTCCAGCCGAAAGAATCAGTTCTGAAACCAGGTGAGACCCAGCAGTTTACGGCCGCGGTTTTTGACCAGTTTGACCAGGAGATGAAGGATGTCCAGATAAGCTGGGAATGTTCTGATACAGAAATCGGGTCAGTAGACCAGAACGGTCTCTTTACTGCCGCCAAGGATGGGGAATGCACCGTAACCGCCACTTACCTTGAGCTTTCTGATGCTGGAAGGGTGAAAGTGCTCAAGATCGCAAAACCGGAAGAAGTGACTTGCGAGTGGAACCAGTACAGGGGCAATCTCCAGAGAAATGGTGTTGTTCCTGATGGTTGCGGGCCAGACCCAGCAAAAACAAACCTTCTCTGGAGCTTTGAAACAGGCGATGACATCTATTCTTCGCCAACCATCTCCGATGGCAGGGTTTTTGTCGGTTCAGACGACAACCACCTTTATTGCCTCGATCTGGCAAGCGGGGCAAAGATATGGGACTTCACTGCTACAGGAAGGGTTTTCTCTCCAGCAGTCGATTCCGGAAAAGTCTATGCCTGCTCGTATGACAGAAACCTCTACTGCCTGGATGCAAAAACAGGCAACAAGATATGGTCATTTATGTCCCAGGGCCCAACATTCTCCTCGCCAGTGGTTTGGGAAAACAGGGTGTATTTTGGATCAAAGGACCATTTCATGTATTGCCTTGATGCCACCACAGGGAAGCTGCTCTGGAAGTTTGAAGCACCCGACCAGGTTGACTCATCTCCTGCACTCTGGGAAGGCAAGATATATTTTGGATGTGAAGACAGGAGCCTTTATTGCCTCGATGCACTGACTGGCAAAAAAATGTGGGACTTCAAAACTGGCTACATGATAACCTCAACGCCTGCCATCTGGAATGGAAAGGTCTACATTGGTTCTGATGACAAGAAGCTTTATTGCCTGGATGCCCAGACTGGCTCCCAGGTCTGGATGTTTGAGGCAGGCGGTGTCCTCCATTACTCTTCCCCGGCGATCTGGAACGGAAGGGTGTTCGTGGGTGCAACTGACTCCTTCCTTTATTGCCTGGACTCTGAAACTGGCAAAAAGATATGGACATTCAGGGCAGAGGGGTGGGTCACCAGCCCGGCAGTTTGTGGCAACAAGGTCTGGTTTGGCAGCCAGGATTATTATTTCTACTGCGTCGATTTTGAAACTGGCGAGAAGATATGGTCTTTCAAAACAGAAGGGGCTGTTTCATCGCCTGCCATTTCAAACGGTCACATTCTGGCCGGTTCTTTTGACAACAAGCTCTACTGCTTTGGTGCAAAATAACCGAGAGTGTACAAAGTTTCGGATACGCCGAGGGGAAACCTTCGGCGTATTTTTGTTTATAACAATTTGTGCATAAATGTGGGATTTCTTTATTTTGATTGAAGAAAACACTGTAATTTTAATATAGATTTTTCAATAAATTGACCTTGTCCAAGTCTGCGTTCAATTGATTGATTTAATTTATTGTGCTAATATCTCTCTCATGAAATCCAGACTGATTACAGCAATGTTGGCTATTATACTAGCTCTCCAGATGCCTGTTTTTGCCATGGCCGAAGAAGGGAAATGCGATGATTGGGTAATGTTTAATCATGATCCTTCAAGGTCTTGTCTGACAACGAACCAGGCGGCACCGCCGCTTCTTGTTGGAGAAGCCTACAAGGCCACGGCCGCCATCCACAGCTCAATTGCAATGACTGACAGGTACAGCGTGGTTGGTTCTGATGACATGAGGATATATTGCTACGACACTCATTCATTCAGGATAAGGTGGAACTATCTGACCGGAAACAAGGTCCGTTGCTCACCGACAATTTTTGGAGAAGTAACAATCTGCGGTTCGGATGACGGCTATCTCTATTGCCTGAACCTCGAAACTGGAAATGAAGTCTGGAAATTCAAAACTGGCGACATCATAAGGTCGTCACCCCTTGTTGTTAACGGGAAGGTCTATTTTGCATCAAGGGACATGAAGGTTTATTGCCTTGACGCTCTTTCTGGCCAGAAGGTCTGGGCATTTCATACGGGTGCTTTTGTCGATGCCTCACCAACATATAATGAGTACAATAAGACTATTTTGATAGGTTCCTATTCAAAAAAACTCTATTGTCTCAATGCCGAAAATGGCAGGTTGACTTGGGAATTTGAGACCCCTTCTGAGGTCTTTGCAGCCTGTTCTGTCAAAAACGAAAAGATATTTTTTGGCACAGATGGCGGGCAGTTCTATTGCCTGTCTGATGATGGCAGACAGATCTGGAAGATAGATGTCGGTGCACACGTCTGGGCAACGCCGGCTCTTGTTGAAGACAAACTCATAATTCCAACTGGATACGACAAGATGGTTCGCTGCCTCTACCAGGACACCGGCGAGGAAGTATGGAACTTCAGGACGGAAAACTGGAACTACTCTTCCCCGGCTGTTGGCGGGAAGTACGTTTTCTTTGGGTCGGATGACCAGAACCTCTACTGTCTGTACTGGAAAACGGGACAGCTGGCCTGGAAAGGAAACCTTGGATACATCATTGAAGCTTCACCTGTAATCTACTGTGAGGCAGTTTATGTCGGCACATGGGGTGGAACAGTCCAGGTCTTCCAGCCAGGGCCAATCCTTGAGGTTGAGCCACAAGAAATTGATTTTGGCATAGTGACCCATGGGACAACACCTTTCAGGGACATCATCGTCAGGAACGCCAGAAAAGACCAGTTCCAGACGAAGCTTGAAGGAAAAATGGTTACTGATGAAAAACACCTTTCCTTCAGTGCAACAGAATTTTTTGATATAAGCAATGGTTCTGAACAAAAAATAAGGGTAACACTCGATCCTGGCGGGCTTGATTATGGCAATCACCAGGCGTTGCTCAAGATATCTTCAAATGGTGGCGAATTCACCATGATAATCAGGTGGCGCATTGTTTCACCGGCACCGCCATGCCTTAATGTTTCTCCGTCCGAGCTCAATTTCGGGTTTATCAAGAGGGGTGAGGAAGTCTCAAAGACATTGACCCTTTCCTTTGACACTGATGAGGAAGTCTCCGGCATAGTGATGGGTGAAGACAGGTGGATTGATGTGGAGCCAGTCTCCTTCACTTCTATAAATCGCAAGTTCCTTCTAAAGGTTACACTCAATGGTAGCAGAATACCGGCTGGCAACGAGGCCCAGGGAAGGATCGTCATTGCCACCAAGAATGATGTTTGCCAGCAGGTTTCCGTCATGGTGAAAGTCGAGACTGAGCCAAGGATAGAAATCTCCATGGTCATCGGTGATAACACGGCTTTTGTAAATGGCAGGCCTGTCGACATGGACGTTGCCCCATACATAACGAGCAAAGGCAGGACAATGGTCCCGATAAGGTTTATCTCCGAGACCTTTGGTGCCGACGTCAAATGGATTGCCGACAAGAAAGAGATACAGATAAACAGATTTGACAACAGGGTCAAGCTCTGGGTGGGCCGTCCTGAAATGGACGTCAATGATTTGATAAAAGCCATTCCTTCTCCACCAGAGATCAAGGATGGCAGAACAATGGTTCCGTTCAGAGCAATAGCCGAGGCCTTTGGTGCCGATGTGCAGTGGATTGCCGAGACTAAAACAGTGAGGATGGTCTTCAATCCATGACCCTTGCCAATGCGCTCTCGTGGACAAGCGGGCGCGCAAATGGTGATGCAATAAAGGCGCTTCTTTCTGCCTCTGCGTGGCTTTCGCAATCAGGCATCCAGGAGCAGGAAGGCCCTCATGCTGGCGGATTTTATGGCTGGTACTCGACGCTTGAACACTGCCATTCGATCATGTTTTCTGCCGCCACTGGAAATGCAATCACCTGCATGCTTTTTCTGGACAGGATGTTGCCGGGCTGGCCAAGGCAAAACCCGACAGAACAGGCGGCCTTCTGGCTGCTTGACAAGGCGTGGGTGGCTGATGAGGGCGGGTTTATGGTGGGCATCAATCCCCAAAATGATTCCCAGGTCAGGCAGATAAAAACGCTTGATGTCGCAATGATCCTGAATGCCTTTGTGCATCTGCATTATGAAACTGACAATTCTTTTTGCCTTTCTGTGGCCTCAAAGGCAGTTGACTTCATAACCCAGCGCATGATGGGGCCAAACGGCGTCCCCTACCCGCTCCTCGATGTCGACAGCGCAACAGTCATACAGGACACATCAAACTGGCGCGCCGATATCCAGCCCTATCTGGCAAAAATTTCCATAGGGCTCATGAACTATGCGCAGGCAATAAGGTCTGAAAGGGCCAGAACGCATGCAATAAGATTGCTGGACTGGGCCTGCCAGAAGGCAGAAGAAAAGCAGGAAGGAGCGATAACTTCGACAGGAAGATCGGTGCATCTGCTTCCGACGATGTATGCCGTTGATGCGCTCCTTGTTGGCTCAGTGATGCTGGACAGGCAGAGGATGCTTGAAGCCGCGCTGAAGACTTGGCGTTTTGTTGCAGACTGCCAGCTCCAGGACGGTGGTTTTCCGATGCTTGTAGGTGAAGGTGAAAACTACGAAAGGGCCGATGTGTGTGCCCATTTCATCAGGGCCGGAAGACTCATAGAGGCCCTTGGGATGCTTCCGGAGGGCTACTGTCTTAAAATAGACAAGGCAACGAAAAGGCTTTGCGGGGAGCTTGCCAACAGGCAACCGGACCCAAAAATGTTTGGGGCATTCAATCATTCTGGCGCAGAACGCCCTGACTTGCAGGATGCCAACACCCAGGCCACAATGGTGGCCATTCAGGCGCTATCGCTTGAGGCTGGCATGCCAAATGCGGCATCTGCAATCGCCCGGGACATGTTGATTGTATAGTGTCTAGACGATAGCCCCGAAATATATAGATTCTTTCAGTACTCTCAAGCAATATTATTACAAAAAGCATCCTTTTCTGATACAATTCTAGGCTAGTCCTGAGCAGGTAAAAAAAGTTTGTCTGGGGGTTTGATGAAAAAAATAGCCAGAGTTTTTTATGTAACAAGTCTGATTTTGACATTCCTTGCTGGTTGCGGAGCTTCAAATGAGGGGATAGAGCAGATTACGTCACAAGGAGAGAGACGTTTTTACACCCTTGGTTATGGTGATGACTGGGACACCCAGATGAGAAAGAGAGAAATTACCATCTATTCCGCCCCGCTTGACTGGAGTGATTTCACATCTGCGTTTACGGTAAAGTTGCCAAGAATAAGAGACCCTTACATGGAAGGCCTGCTAAAATACACTGTGGCAACAACAAACTTTAGCAGTGCGTTTTATTTTTATCTGGAAGGACCATACACATGCAGTCTGGAGGGACTTTCGCCTGATAAACAGTGGGCCCTCCTTTATGCAGGGACCGGGTTTTACTTTGAGATGCCATACAAAGAGGATGGTAAATCGCTAAAAGAAATATCGGCCAAATATACCATTTTGTATAACCTGAAAAACGGCTCATCAAAAAAACTTGGCGCCAGATATAGAAAATCCTTTTATCATGACGATCTCGGGGAGCTGGTAAAGGAAAGCGGTGCCTTTTATTTTCCTATTTATTGGGGAGAAAAAGAATTGTTGCTTGTTGAGCAGACAAAAGAAAACAAATTCTTTGGCACCAGTGGAAAATATTGGGATCCCAAGGTTGTGACAATGGACTCTAACCATGCACAGGTGCCTTATGCCCATGCCCGTGGAGTCAGGCTTTCCCTGGATGATCTAAGCATTACTCCAACAGATAGAGTGAAACCAATTAGACCATGGGTAACGTTTGCCGATCAAACCACTGGTATTGTTGGCCATGTTGGGCCTTATGACAAAACGTATCCGAAAAGTAGTGACATACCCGATATCACAGGTATAAGTTGCAAACACAATACATACGCTATTGCTGATATGAGTGGTAAAAAAATATGGATATTCCAGGAAAAGTTCAAAAATTTTGAAGATGGTGATTATAAAATCCGTCAATACGCGATAGCTTCGACTTCGAAAGATTCTGTTTTTATTTTTGCTACCTATATGAAGCCAGGTTTTGGGGAAGCAGTTGCACCAAAGTTCAGAAATTATCTTCTCAGGCTGGACATGAACAGTGGCGAAATGGAAAAAATAAAAGAGCTTGATCAAAATACGTTTTCTGATGGCTTCATAGGGGCTTCTCACCCGGACAAAGCCTATATTTTTGCAGGATTGCATGATGAAGCAAGAACAAAAGTCGAAAGAGTATTGATGAAATACCTTGACGGCAAGCTTGTCAGGGTGCAACCCCAAAATGGAATCCCTAGGGTTGGAGAGGATTTCTATATCAGGTAGATATCCAGATTAAGCAAACCTGTTTTTCTCCAATTGGCTATGAGCCAGCTGTTTACTGTATTTTTTTGATATGAAACCATTCCTTAATCTTATACTATTGACTGTAGTACTATTGACTGTAAAATATCCACCATCATGGAAGACAAAGTTATAAGGGTAACGTCAAACAGGGTCGGTGCAGGGCTGGTTCTCGGCTCCCTGGAGTACGAGGTCTACAAGGCCTGTTGCGCAATCGGAAAGGCGACCGTAAGGGAAATAGTGGACCATCTTTCAACCGATCATGCCTACACGACCATAATGACAACCTGTGACAGGCTTTCCAAGAAGGGCGTCCTCAAGAGGGAAAAATGTGGCAAGAGTTATGTTTACATGCCATCAGTCACCCAGGAGGAGATGGATGTTAAAAGCACATGCAAGGTGCTCAATTCTGTAATTGGCAGCCTTACTGAATCGGTCATGGCAAATTTTCTGGAAATGCTTGAGAATTCGGACTCGAACAAACTGGACATGCTTGAGCGTATGATAAAGGAGAGGAAACAGAATGCAAAATAGTCTTGTTTTTGCCCTTTATCTGGTTGTGGCGTGGCCGTTCCTGTGGTTCCTGCTTGGCAGGAAGCTCTCCCCAAAGGGGCTGGGCTGGTCAATTTTTGTGTCACTGGCGTCCCTCTTTGGGTTTTCTGCCGGCTTCATAATGCTCTCCAGCCTTGTTCCGGAGACAGTAAAACTCACCCTCACACCAACAAAGCTCTTTTCCACAGAGGGTATCATTTACGGGGCCAATGTCACGCTGGAGCCTACCTTCTGGCACTATCTTCTCATCGCCGCGCCGTGGATCGTAATCGGTTTTGTTGTTTTCCGCCTCGGGTTTGGACTGTTTCTGCTGTCCTCAAGAACCAGGGGCTATCGTGTCGCACCAAAGTCTTTCAGAGAATCGCTTTCTCGTGGATTTGACGGGCAATATGCCAGAAACACAGCATTTTTTCTTGGCAAATCAGGTTCCGAGGCATTCTCGACCCTGAACTCTGTTTACATTTCAGAAAATTTGATAAAGGGGCTTTCAAAAGAGCAGCTTGATGCAGTTGTTGCCCATGAGATGGCCCATATAAGGCGCAGAGACATAATAAACATGTGGCTCTGGACGCTCAATATTGCACTTTGTTCGTATCTTCCGGGGAAATTTGCCTGGAAGGACTATTCGCTGGAGCTTGAAAAGGAGACTGACCGCCTTGCAGTAAAGGCGATTGGTTCACCCTTCCCGCTTGCAGAAGCGCTGATTGGTGTTGCAAAGCTCTGTTCACCTGTAAAAGTGGCCGCAAATCTTTCTTCTGGCGGGCTCGAGGAGAGGACCATGGCCCTGCTCGAACCAAAGAAAGAAAAGCTTGTGGTGCACAAGTCTCTTGCTACGGTGCTCTGCTTCACGCTGTTGCTTTTGATGCCCCTCTGGCCGGAAAAAACAAATTCCCTTGTAGGAATGGGAATTTCAGAGGTGCAGGCGCAAAAAATGATTGAAGGAAAGATGGTGGCTCTTGTCAAGCCAACTGGTGATGCCGGAAAGCCTTACCAGGTCAACTTTTACCCTGAACAAGCCATAAAGATAGACGGTTTTGGAAACCTGATTCTGGACAAGAGGCTTGTCATAAGAAAGCTATAAGGAGGAAGAATAAATGTTATTTGAGGAAGAGTATAACTATACCCCAATAGAAAAAACTGAAGAGCCGGAAACCGTTGATGCCGAATACAAAGAACCAGCTCATGAGGAAAGACCGCAATATTCCCAGATGAATATAAATGGTGGCAGACAGGCAAGCAAGCAGAACACCCCGAGATGGGGCGGAATTATTGCCCTTGCCCTTGTGTTCTCGGTGCTTTTTGGCGGTTTGTCAGGATTCCTGGGATACAGGCTTGCAGACAACAAGAGTGGTACTGTGGTTATCCAGCAGCCGGTGCCGGAAACCCCGATAAACCAGCAAATGTTCTATGACGGTGTTGTTGATGTGGTAAACAAAGTGTCCCCTGCCGTTGTCTCGATAACTGTTGACAAGCTCGTGGAAGACACAAGTTCTATATTGCAGTTTGACAACCCGTTTGAGCAGTTTTTCAATAATGACAATAGCACCAATCCATTTGCCAGACAGCAGCCTCAAGTGAGGGTCGAACAGGCCGCTGGTTCTGGTGTCATAATAAAAAACATCTGGACTGATGAACAAGGTTTTATCCTTACCAATAACCATGTGGTGGAGAATGGCCAAAAGATCGTTGTCCACCTCATAGACAAAAGGAATTTTGAAGCGCAGATTGTTGCAACAGACTCACTTTCCGACCTTGCCATCCTCAAGGTAAAGGAAAAAAATCTTCCAATGGCCGAGCTTGGGGATTCCTCAAAGTTGAAAGTTGGCCAGCCGGTCGTTGCAATAGGCAACCCATACAAATTTGAAAATACAGTCACAACGGGCGTTATTTCGGCCCTTGCCAGAAACATACAGGTAGACAAAAGCCGTATGCTGGTTGGAGTTGTCCAGACAGATGCTGCAATCAACCCAGGCAACTCTGGTGGACCACTTGTGACACTTGACGGCAAGGTGGTCGGAATCAATACCGTTATCATCGAGGGTGCACAAAATCTAGGTTTTGCAGTCTCCTCAAATGTTGCGTCAAGGGTTGCCAAAGACCTCATCAAGTTCGGCAAAGTGGGCTGGCCAGTGCTTGGTGTCAGGGGTGCAACACTCACACAAGACCTCTCTTCACAGCTTGGTTTGAAGTATTCGTCAGGTGCATACATAGCAGTAGTTGAAAAGGGTGGCGCCCAGGAAGCAGGAATACAGAGGGGCGACATCGTCACCGCAATAGATGGAAAGGAAGTTGCAGATTTTGAAGGACTCCTTGTTGAGGTAAGGAACCATCAAGTGGGAGATGTCGTCAAGATAAGGGTCAGCAGGGATGGAAGAGAGATGACCTTTAACGTTAAACTTGGTGCTGCTGCGGAATAGCCATCACCAACAAGTACCTTCTGGAACAAAAAAGGCGGGGGCAACCCCGCCTTTTTTGTTTGTCTTCAAAAAAAGATTCTATTTTTTATCAAGACATCAGCATCCCCCCAATTTTGAACTTGACCCCAAGATTTCGTGTATTTGAAGCAAATCAGCCATGAATGCATCGAAAGGAGTTTCAAGATGAGAAAGCTCTTGGCTACAATGCTAACGCTCGCGGTGGCGCTCACCGTGGTTCCGTTTTTTGGCGGAATGCCACAGGCTTATGCCGAAACAAAAAACATACTTTTTGCGGTAGTCAGATGGTCTCCGCTTGGCCAGGACAGGAGCGGCCAGCCACTCTCCGGCAGGGTCGTTCCATGGACTTCCGGCGACGTTTCCACCTGGTGGGGCAGGCAGCAGTTTCCGATGCCGTCCCAGCCAAGGTACTGGTCGGAAGTTTATCTTACCGTTATTGGTGCAGGCGGCCAGTCCACCGAAAAAGACAAGATGAACTGCATCCTGGACTCAAACGGCAATATCTGGTTTGACCCTGATGGCTATTTCCACAATGCTGCCGAAAGAGCAAGACCAGACCCGCCAGGCCAGTGCTACGACTACAACTTCAAGACAGACAACACCCCTGCCAACAATACGCAAGGCCCATACAGGGTCGGCGACTATGCAAACTTTTTCCACAACAAGGGTTACTGGTTCACGCCGATCAGCCACCAGCATGGCCCATACACCTTCCCGCGCAATTTTTCAGGAAGGCTGTTTAAGCTGGGGCAAGCTGCGCTTCCTGGCAACGGAATGGCCCTTGTCATGTCAGAGACCTTCCTTGCCTCTTGCGACCCGAACACCTCCTACAACCTCTCGGTTGAAACTGACATGTGGGAAGGCGTCAATCCGGCCGTTACCGCCGCTTCGATCTTTGACCCAGAGAACCCGACACTCAGGAGATCGCAGAGAATCCAGAAATCAACCGTGCTTGGCCCGACTGGCCTGGATTTCCAGGTGCCGGCAACCACTTTCTTCAATGTGAAGCCGTCCTACAGGAGCTACATAGGCATTGAGATCTTCAGGGATTCTGGTGAAAACAACATCAACAACCCGCAAGGCCAGTGCTTTGCACAAAACCTTTCCGATGACTACAAGGCGTTGTATGCCTGCGAAGACTTCATTGGCGCCTCAAATTCCGGAGTGAATGACTCCGATGCTGGCCTCCCACTCAAACCCTTCCCGGCAAGTTTCAGGTATTACGACAGCGGCGGAACCGGTTTTGGCTGTGGCGAGCCGATATATGACAACCTTAACACTGCCCAGGACCCATTCATGAATGATATCGTCAACCCTGGTGACAAGCGTATGACCACTGTAACATTCAGTGTTGGCGGCGCCATTGTCACCTATGAGGCTGGCTCGTATGTTTCAGCCGGTGATGTCGATAATGGCTATATTATTCGTCCATTCACAAACGTTGGCTGGTTTGATGCCAACAATAACAACGAATTTGAAGAGGGTGAATGGATTTATCAGGACAATGATCTTTCCAACTCCGTAACTGCCGGTGATATTCGTCTGACAGTGGTCAACAAAAATGGCAACACCTATCAGTGTGGAACGGTTGTTGCCGGCCCGGAGCTTTACATAAGGAGCTATCCGGTTTCCGGTATAACTGTTGGAAGGTGTGGTAATTTCCGCTTCATGGACATGGAAGTCCTGCCGGGTGTTGCACCTGTGCAGGTGAATGTTTCGAGACCGTTCAAGGTCGAGCAGACCTCGGAAGTCAACCTGACAATGAATCCTGCCCCGGACGAGGGCAGAATAGCCTACATAGTGCTGACCGATGCCTCAGGCCAGAGAAATGTTGCCGGAACAATAACCAAGGACCGCCCGAGGGCAACTGTCCAGATAACTCCCTATGAGGGCTCTTGTGATGAATTTGGCAGGATCCACCCGTATCTTATAGAGGTTTATTATGAAAAGGGCACTGGCAGACCCCAGGACATTGGTTGGGGAGGCCCGCCGGATGGAACTTACGGGTACTGGGTTGTTCCTTCTCCGCAGATACTTAACAACACCATCATTCCGAACAACTATGACTGCTATCTGGCAAAAGAGTTCACGGTGGAGCCCGAAGACATGTATTTTGACTGCAGCACCGTCTGCCTTACAAACATCTCGACCCGCTACCCGAACTTTGTTTTGACCCTCAAGGATTTTGACAACCCGTACGATGTGAATGACCTCAATGGAGTCAATATCTCAACCACAGCTTCTGCAGGTAACATCATTGCATACTACAACTGCACGGGGGCCGGCATCGACTGGATGTTTACTGCTGGCACCGGCGCAAACAGGTATATCGTTCAGGTCAACAAGGATGGCACGTACTATTACTGGGCCTGGAACGACAACCAGAGCCCGACACCAGGCATTGGTGCCGTTGGCGCACTCGACCAGGAAGACACTGTTGTCGGGCCGACGCAGGGCAATATCAATTCAGGCAGTCTTGTTGACATGGATTGCTCTGGAAGATTTGCAGAATGCGATATCTGTGGCCAGGGCTTCGAAAAAATGGGTGTTGTGACCAAAGGCGACACATGGGGACAGTTTGACGGTGTCAACCTCCCGGTCATCGAAACCTATGGCGTGCCGTGCTTTGTTACCACATACAAGACGACCCCGTGGGCTGATCCGGGTGGAAGCATCATGGTGGCCTGCTGGCCGCCAGACCGCACCTCCAGCCTGAATGTAAGGGTGCACACTGATAATGCTCTCTGGGACTACAACAGCACAATCACCCACCCACCATATTTTATCACCTCGCCTGCCAAGGGCACTGATTATTGCGGTGTCCACGTCATTCCACCAACTGCCTCCGGTGGAGGTGGTGGTGGAGGCGGAGGCGGTGGTGGGGGTGGAGGAGGCGGTGGAGGTGGAGGTGGTGGCTCCGGTGGTTATGGAGACATAAACTTCGTCGAATTTACCGCAATTGACCACGCCCTTCAGTACTCCAGCGTCAACTACACCTCTGGATCTGGTGCCTTATCCAGGATGCCACCTCCAGCCGCGCAGATACAGTCGCCGTATGACCCCGTCCTTTCGAATCTTGTCAGGGAGTTCAGGGCTTATCCTGGCGGACAGACACACCCGATCAGGGTGCAAGGTGGAATGGGTGATGGAAGGAACGCATATCCTGCCATATTCCGTGACCAGGTGTGGAAGCTCGGAACCGAGTTCCTGCCGCTGACCGATTATGGCATCTTCTTCATGCTCACAAATGCAAGGAGCGAGTTCCTCTCGTTCAATGCAACGGACAATGACCACAAGATACAGTGGATAGAAATAACAGGGCCATTCATGACGCCGAGGTTCCCAATCACCGACTACACATACAACGGCCTCAGGAATGTGCCGGTGCAATATGATTATTCTGGCAGGATTGTGGTTGACCAGACCAACTGGAGGGATTACGAGCTTGCCCCGCAGGACTTCACCAGGATCATAAGCCCTGGATTCAGGGACCGCTATGTCTACCAGCAGGCCAACCAGAGGCTCCTCCAGAGCAGAAGACTGGACTACTCGATGGTCAATGGTAACGTCTTTGTCTTTGACGAGATGATTCCTGTTGACAGAGGTGTCATAAGGATCGAAGTCAAGCTGGCAAACGGCCAGTCAAGGATCTGGGAAGACTGCTGCCAGGAATACAGGATACAGGGAATCCCGGTCCACGGACTCCACATAGAAGGTGCCCCCGGGACACTCGGAATCATTGCCGACAACGTCCTTGATGTCAAAATCACCGAATGGGAAGACATCCAGGTGGTCAGGGAATGCAACGATGCAATGGCCTACGTCTGGCAGGACAGAGGTGTCCTCCAGCAGATGGGCGGCAATATCTTCTTTGGCGCAGGTGATGGCTGGGTGACAAACGGCCCGTCCTCTTCGGTTGGCTCCGGCTCTGCTGGTGCTTTCAGCAGTGACATGGACCTGAATGGTGACGGAAGGATTTCCTTCGATGCCTATGAAACCGAGCTCATTGGCGCCTACAACCTTGCAACCAACAGCTGGGTGGGCGGCATCATCGATGCAAGGACTTACCAGCGCAACAACGGCAGGTATGTCTTTGACATGAGCCTTTCAAATGGTTGCAGGATTGAAGATGCCGGCCTTGATTTCAACAATGACCATGTCATTGCAGAGGATGAGAGATTGCCGGTCAACCTGACTGTTTACAAATACTATGATGACAACAACGACAGGAGCTTTGCCCCTCTCTGGAATGTCCCTGGAACCAGGCAGTACTATTCGCATGAGGTCTACCTTGCCGGCCAGGTGAGCATGTATCCGGAGCCAGGTGGTGGAGTATCCAAGGATCCCAATATCATCATTGAAGTCAATCCAGGCATTGTGACCGCTGGTGTTTCCCCCGAGGTCGTCAATTCAAACCAGCCCCTGACCTTTACCATAAAGGACATAAACGGCAGGCCAGTCGACCTTACAAAGGGTGGAAAGCTGAAACCGGAAGAGGCGGTCAGCTTCATATCCGATGTCAGACCGGAACGCGTTGGTGCCTACTACTGGACAGTCACCTCGCTGCGCAACAAGGACGGCACGATATCGGACAACGAGCACCTGTTTGGCGAGTTCAAGCCGATAGGCTATGACTTCTCGCAAGCTTCCAAGGGAATATATAAATTCACGGGTTTTGTGGCCAATGACGAGGGTGAAATACAGATAAAGGTGCGCTCGTCAGACTACAAGAGCTGGGGCGTGGGCTCGATTAAAGTTGCAAGGCCAAAGGTGACCTACTCGATAACCAATGTGGCAACAGGCGATGCTGTCACAATGAAGTGGCCAGAGGAGCCAGAGGCCTGCATGACCGGTCTTGACCGCCGCATCTACAAGGTTGTTGCGACACTCAAGGACGCACAGGGCCAGTTGCTCAAGGGCTCGTCAAAACTGCCTGGCAAGTATGGCTCTTCGACAGATTTTGTCAGGTTTACCCCATTCCTTGTCCTTGATGCCGGTGCCGATCCGGAAAAACTGACGTACTTCAACAGGTTCGGGATTTCATCAACAGGCGAAATCTCCTCCACTTCAAACCTCGTCAAGCCAATGTCTGTCAGGTACAAGACGAGCGCAAAGCTCGATGGTTCAACAATAGACCTGAAGAGCTGGGGCAAGGGTTGCGTGTACAACTCAGAGATTGCAGGCAACTACTTCTTCTCCGATTTTAACGGTGATTCTAGGATTGATTACAAGGACTCGCTCAACCCGGACGAAAATGGAAATGTCACCTTCTACGTCTTTGCTGATCAGGTGTTTATGGTTGGCGGCCTGCTCGGTGCCAACAAGGCATCGGTCATCAAAGGAGACGTTGCCGGTGACGCCCCAAGGTCGCAGTCAATGGCCTTCAATCCTCTCCTGAGATACAAAGGTGATGGCACATTCGCACTCGACTGGGACACCCCGTCAGTAGCCAATGTCCCGATAAAGCAGCCTGTAATAAGGCTCTATGACCAGAACGTCGGCGACGAACTCTCCACAGGGTTCCTGTCTCCGTCCAATTACGACCTTGCCTATGGCACCGACAATGTCTTTGTGGCAAGGGTGACGCCAGCATGCCAGAAGGAAACAGACCCGATAAAGCCGGGTGGAATAATTGAAGTCGCAAGCGTGGGCGCAAAGTCTGAAGTAAAGACCAGTGTCGAGACCACCCAGAGCAAGGTTGATCCAAAAGCCGCCGAGGCCATTGTTCACTACACGCCGGCAAGCAACACCGGCACATCGGTTGCGACCCTCAGCTACAAGGCAAGGGCCACATTCGGGGAAGATGTTGTCATAGCCCGCAAGTCGCTTGAATTTGATGTCGCAAAGGGCGCAAGCCTCAATGTTGTCTACACTGGCACCTTCTACCCCGGACTCCAGAAGAAGATTGCTGTCACGGTTGAAGATGTCGCCTCCAGGGCACCACTTTCCAATGTTACTGTAACGGTGCAGGGAGCAGGCGTCATGATGGAAGCCAAGACAGGGCCAAAGGGCGAAGTTGAGTTTGATGTCCTTCCAACAAAGCCGGGCAAGATAGTCGTCAGGCTGGACAGCGGGACATACATAACGGTGAACCCGCAGGTCATAGAAGTTGTTTCACCTGTCGCCCCGCCACCGCTTGAGCTTGAAGAAGTGCCATCACTTACAAAAGAAGACCAGATAACAATCAGGGGCAAGACAAACTCCGAGGCAGTGGTCTCTGTTGGTGGAAACCCGGTGAGTGTTGGCGCTGATGGCGTGTTCTTTGTTACTGTCACACTCAAGGAAGGCTTAAATGAGATCGAGGTCATTGCCGCCAACCCAGTTGGCACAAAGATTTCCAAGAAGATCACCATCACAAAAGACACGACCCCGCCAGTAATTGAGTTTGTCCAGCCAAAGACAAAGCTTGTGAATGCAAAGCAGGTCGAGATTGAAGGCAACGCCAGCGAGAAGGCGAAACTGGCAATTGATGGAAAAATCATCGATGTCGGGCCTGGCAAGTTTGTGGTCACGCTCGACCTTGTTCTTGGCAAAAACACGTTCAGGTTTGAGGCAACTGATGCCCTTGGCAACCAGTCAAGACCGGCCATCGAGCTGTACAACTGGCAGATAAAGCTGGTCCAGATGAAGATAGGCAACGACATCATGCTGGTCGATGGCCAGATAAGCAAGCTTGATGTGGCACCCTATGTTGACCCGCAGACCAGCAGGACGCTTGTGCCTGTCAGGGCGATTGCCCAGGCCTTTGGCGCGAAGGTGGACTGGAACGCCCAGGTAAAGCAGGTGACCATAACCCTTGGCAAAGACCTGATCATGATGACAATCGGTTCAAAGGTCGCCATTGTGAACGGAAAAATCTCCCAGCTCGAACAGCCGCCGCTGATAAAAGATGGCAGGACAGTCCTCCCGTTCAGGTTCATAGCCGAAGCGCTTGGCGCAGAGGTGCAGTGGAATGGCGACGAGAAGACGATAACGATGACCAGATACTACTAGAATTCCTCCTTTTGGTTGGAAGGGGCGGAGAAATCCGCCCCTTTTTGTTTTTGGGAACTATTTGCTATAATAAAAATAAAAAGAGGAGGAGAGATGGTTTGCACAATAAAGGCTGGTGAAACCGCCCCACAGACTGGCTACTACGCCTGCAAGAAATGCGGATACAAAATCATGGTCCAGGAGGGCAAACCTGTTCCCGCCTGCCCAGCCTGCTCGCATGACATTCTTGTGTACGAGAGCGAGTGAGAATCAGTATTTTTCTATTCTAGTCACAGAGGCAGAGACTGGTAGCGGGAATTTTTAGTCTTCCGCCATTTCCTTGAAACGGTAAACCCCGTGGTCCGTGTAAAAATATGCAACTCTAGATAATGGTTCAAAAATGTTATTGTAATTCTTCAGAACACAACCTTTTGGTTTACCAAAGACAAGTCCTTCCATCGAAGCAATGAGATGGTATGGTCTATTGTTTTTTTCGACATTCGAAATCAAAAATGGTCTAAAACCAAAAGGTGTATTTTTAATGAGCAATATATAGCTTTCATAGTAATGAATATATTCAAAACCTGAATTGTATTTGTCTTTTAGAATAATCCTTGATTTGTAAACACTTTCTTGATCGTGTTTTTGTTGTTCAGGTACGTTAAGAACAAAACCATCCTTGCAGATAAGGTAATCTCCACTTAGAAATGAACATTTGACATCTTCAAAAGGTGCCATCCCAAAGTAGTTACTGATATAATGATCAAGGTAATATGCGTGTGACCCATCAAGGAAACATCCTCGAGAATTTAGAGAGGCTTTGGAAATGTCTCCTTTGTGTGGCAGCTTAATCATATTGTTTTCTTTGATACCTTTTGTTGTTATGTAATGAACAATAAGTTTTGATCCATCATACTGAACTAGTCGTCTTTCAATAAGAAAGAAAGCAGATTTGATAGCAAATGTTTTTTTAAACACAACCTTACCATTTATGTCATAACAGATTATCGTTTTGTCGTCATTGGTCACGCAGGCAAAATTGCCTTCATTGAGTTCAAAATTTGCGAATTTTGTCCCTTCTGTTAGAAAAGTAATGGTTGATTGCGGGAATTTGTCGAACCTATTTTCAAAAGGCTCTTTGTTTTGGAGGATGGTAATATAGTTTTTTCCTTCATTTTGCGTCAGAAATAAATAATCTACCAAACTGTCCCCTGAGTAGCTGGCTTGAATTATGATTTTGTGTTCTATTAGTTTTCCAGGTAGCTCAATTTCTTTTTCAATCTTGCTTAAATCCTGGTCTTTATATATTAAAATTTTCTCCCCAGATGAATAAATTGGATGGTAGTTTTCGTTTGCACTAATAGATGCAATGGAACTGCTCTTGTAAGATTCAAGCCCGCCAACATATTTCTGGCCGTAGACAGGTTGAAATCCGTCCATGTGCCAACTTTCAACAAATTCTTCTTTTGGCTGTATAGAATCCCACCATCGAAGCGCTTTTTCAATTTGTGGAGCAAAAGGTGGCAAAAACAAAATGATTACCAATATTGCGATTGTTATTATTTTACCAGCAATTCTAATAAAAACTGGTTCACCATATGGTTCTGGAAAGTCCTCTTTTTCAAGTTCTTTTGCATCCGGTATTTTTGTTTCTTTGTCTTCCATTTCCCCATCCATCGCGCCACCTCAAAGGGCAATATACAACAATCCATATTTTATAACAACAAGCAGGAGATTGATTTTGAGTCATCTTTCCTGATATTTATAGTCCGTGTAAAAATATGCAACATTGTTAGATTTTATTTGCCAAATGACAAATAATATAGTTGTGAGATGGTGCTGCCATAGGGGGATTCTACCCAAATTACATTATTACAGTAAATCCTCGCAAGGCGTTTTTTCATAGACCCACTTGTTGGTTTATCAATGTATTTACAGCTGATAGACCCATAATTGTCAACGTTCAATACCAATAAAACATTTTTTACGGTTAAAACTATATCCCTGGCTTGTGAGCATCCGCTATTGAGTTCAATGGAACCAGGCATATTTATCTCAGAAAGATACTTATCAAGGCGAAGTATTTTTCTTGTAAAAGGATCATAACATATGACATTTGTATTATCACGATCGTCGCCCTGGGTGCTAAATATGAGCAGATCACTATCAGGGTTATTTATCATGTTAATATGAAGCCCCTTTTTCAATTGATAAATGTTGGTGTATTCGTGACCTTTAATATCATAACACATTACATTTACAATATCATTTGAAGTGGAACTGGATAAATAATAGACATAATTTTTTGTAACATGAGGATTGGATGCAAGAGAAGAAATATCTTGTGATATTTTCAAAGAGGTATTCTTGTCTAGATCATATAGAAATATAGAAGGATTGCCATCATTATCAACAGCTTCATACACTACTTGGTTGTGGGATAACCTGGGTGTAGTGGAAATACTTGCTTTTTGAGTAAGCAAGATGTATTTTGGCTGCATCTCTGATAAATCAACAACGTACGAGCACAGATTTTCATCGTTTGCTTCAAGATAAGTCACATAGCTATTATAAATATTGGCATTTTTCCAAGGCAATCTTTCCTTGGAGATTTTTATTTCAGAATGATTCTGATAAATTTTGCCACCTTTTATTGCAAATGAATTGGCTCCCTTTCCGTCAATATTAATCCAACAACAATGGGCTATCCCCAGATAAATGTTGTTATCGCCCGGCATCTCCATCAAAGAATCATCAGTGGCGACTTCTATCAAGTTGCCTGTCATCGTATCAAAAGATAATATTTTGAAAACGGTGCCACTCTCATCTTTAGTATGTTGGGACCAGACGATGTATCTGGAATTGATAAACGGATTATTTATCATATATTCAGATTTGAATATCACTTTTTTTGTGGGTAACATGTCGCTGGAACTCGTATTCTTCGGAGATGCCAATAGTGTTATTCCAACCAGGAGCGATATTGAATATTTATATATTGGTAAATGTTTTTCTGGCATTAGTTATTGTCGCGTCACCTCAAAGGGCAATATACAACAATCCAGATTTTATAACAACAAGATCTTGTCCTTCCTCCAGAAATAAAAAAAGCGGGGCAAAACCCCGCTTTCATCACGCTGAGTCCCTTTTGAAATTATGGATACTTTACACTAAAACTGATCTGCTTTTCCTGCTCGCATGCCGCTTTTATCTTGAAGCTCCAGTCCGATTTTGATTTGCCACCCTGTGATGGCTGTTTGATGGTCACTGTGATTTCAAACTTTTTCCCCGGCTGGACAGTGAAGCTTTTTCTGGAAAAAGTCAGCGAAGACATGTTGCTTGAGAGCTGGAAATCGATTGGGGCCTCGCTGCACTTGTTTTCCACCACAAATTTGAACGAGCAGGTTTTGTTCTGGGCAATCTTGAAGCTTGCGGGTTCCTTTTCCCAGGATGTCTTGTAGGAGCAGCATTCCTCAGGGTAGTGGACATGGAACTTGACCGAATAATACCTGCCGCAGTCAGACGTGATCTTGAAATTCCAGTAGGCGACCTTTTGTCCGGATTGCCTCTCTGGCATCGTGATTGTGATGGTCATTTCCATAAAAGTCTCGTTTGAGTAGAAATCGGTCTTCTGGAACTGGATGTTTTTGTCTGACGTTGTGATGACAAAGTGCATTTTGTCCGGATATTCCCAGTTGGTGATCCCAAACTTGAACGTTGCTGTTTTGCCTTCATTGACGATTGTTGTTCCCGGGTCTTTTCTCCACCAGACTTCAAACTGGCATTGTGCATCCCCTGGAAGGTTGCTTATTATCTCGCTCGTCCCGTCTGCTCTTGCTTGTGGTATCCATGAGGCGCCAACTGCCAGACTGGCAATGGCCAAAAATATTGCTATTTTCTTCATCTTTTGCCTCCTTGTGTTGTTTGATTTCTTATACGGGGTGTTCTGTCGTTTTGTCTGTTGTGTCTGCTTGTGCTTGCTCTGGTCAGATTTGTTCCGAAAAAGTTTACTTTCCTTGTGGGCTGGGCTATCATTTTTGCAGAAAACAGTCACGAAAACAAAGGAGCAGATAATGGAAAACAGCAAGAACATATCGTGGGAAATAAAAGTGCCACTCCTGACCAATACGGCGATACTCACCGACATGCTCAAGGGTTTTGGCCTGACATATATCATCGTCGTTTTGCTCATGGGCTTCATTTTCCTGCTCCAGGGCGAAACGGAAGGGTTTCTCCAGATTGTCTGGATGTTTGCGCTGATTGTTGGCGGCCTGATGGTGCTTTCTGCCCTTATCATGCTGATTGTTTTCCGGAACTCCTACCATATAAGATACACGCTTGATTCCGAGGGCGCCACCTTCGAAACACTGGACAGAAGGGTCAAAATGGCAAACAGGGTCGCAATTGGCGCCGGATTTCTGGGCGGCGGCCAGGCGGCCGGCGCAGGGCTCCTCGCCAGATCGCAAGAAACAATCTCTGTGCCGTGGAAGAACGTCAATCAGGTGCTCTACAATGAAAAACGTGGCAGGATAACGCTCCGCAACACATGGCGCAATGTCATGATCATCTACACTGGAAAAGGCGCCTACCAGGAGGCCGCGAATGCCGTCAGGGGGAACGTCAAAGAGGCGTCTGCAGAGAAGCCGGCGAGGAAGGGCAATGCGCTTGTAAAAATGCTTTTGACAACAGTTTTTGTTGTGGCGTGCGTTGCGGCAACATTTGCCGTGCCTTTTGAAACAGAGCTTTTTGTGAAAATCCTTGTTCTGTGCTTTGCCCTTGCTACGGTCTGGCTGTCAAGACTGATGGCCTATCCGGTTTTGCTCGGGCTTGCCTACATGATCTATGAAATTCTGGTGCAGGGCTTTGAGGTTTCAACGTGGACACTGGTAAGCGTCCACACCTCGACAGGCTTCGGGTTCCTCTCCGGAGACGAGTGGGCCGCGCTTGTTCTGGGTTTTCTGGGTATTGCCGGGCTGGCGGTATACTGCATCCTTTCTCTTACCGGAAGGACAAGTTCAGCGCTTGAGGGCGACCAGGCCGGGGAGAACTGATAATTTATTGTATTCATTTGATTTAAATTAATAGAAACTTCACAAAAGATGATTTACTAAAGCTTTCCATTAACGCTTGTCAATAAGACAAATGAGTACTATTCTTATAAACAGGTGAGAATAATGAAGAAAATTTTAATGTTAATCGCTTGTCTGTTGGTGTTAACTTCATTGCCTGTTTTGGGTGCTGAACAGAAAAATCAGGTGTATTTTGACGGGGAAGTAGAAAGTGTTGTCAAATCATTGATTCAAAATAGCAAAAAAACACTTGATATAGAAGTATTCTTGGCTTCAGATTGCAAACCAATAATTGAAGCTTTGATGTCAGCAGCAAAACGTGGTGTGACAGTGCATATAATTGTTGACAATCAGGAGTATAATAAACCCAACACGAAAACTGGTTTTCCAGAAACTCTCCTTGAGAAATCTGGCATTGTTGTCAGATGGGAAAGAACAGGAAGGACGATGCATCGGAAATTCGCTGTTGCCGATGGCGAGGTGATTTTTCTTGGGTCATCAAATTGGACCATAAACAGTTTTGAAGAAAATAATGAGATAAATTTGTATGTTAGGGATAGGGAGATTGCTGGGAAGATTGAATTGAAATTTAAGCAAGATTGGGATTTTGCAACCGGAACATTTAAAACACTTGATCAAAAAACACCTCCCGAAGAACCACCAGAATGCTATTATATTGCAGCAACCACAACTGGGAAAATTCATAAATCTTATTGCGTAGAGGTAGATGATATTAATCCAGAAAATAGGGTTAGATGCGATAAGCTAGAGGATGCCCTAAAAAAATACCCAGGAAAAGAAAAATGTAAAATTTGCTTCAAGAGCGAAAAGAAGTCAAAATGATATCTAAATAAATTATAAAGCCCCCTCAATCTGCCGAAGGGGCTTTGTCCAAAAGAGAAGAGGGTTTTACCTGATCGTAAAACAGAGCACCTTTCCGTCGGTGCAGGTGATGATGGTTCCATCAGAGATTGCAATGTTTGCATTGACAGGATACCCGCAATCCAGTTTTGCAAGCTCCTTGCCTGTTTTTGCGTCCATGCAATAGAGCGTTTTGTTGTCACTGCCAAAGAACACCTTGTCGCCACAGATTGCCGGCGATCCAAACACGTTGTCGCCTACAGGTGCGTTCCAGGCTTCCTTGCCATCTGCAATGTTCAGGCAATAGAAGGTGTCGAAGTCCGAGCCCGTGAAGACAAACTGGTCATAGACGGCCGGCGCGGTCACCTTGTCACCGCTCTTGAATGTCCAGAGCTTTGCACCGGTGAGTGCATCGAAGCAAGCCAGATTGGCGTCACCAACAATTGCCCATACCTTTCCGGACGAGGCAACAACCGGGTTGACTATTCCGTCATCGGTCTTGCTCTCCCAGACCAGCTCGCCAGTTTCTTGGTTGAGGCAGTACAGCTTCTGGTCCTGCGAGCCAAAATAGACCTTGCCATCCAGCAGGGCCGGTGCAGAGGCAATTCCACTTCCAGCCTTGAAGCTCCAGTACTCATAGCCGCTGTCGGCATTCAGGCAGTGGAAGTTTCCGTCCATGTCGCCAAAGAATGCCACTCCACCACTGACTGCTGGTGAAGACTCGATCTTTGAGGAGAACTTTGATTTCCAGACAGGGTTTTTTGATCTGGTGTTTACACAGTAGAACTTTCCGTTTTCATCGGCAAAATAAATCTTTTCGCCAGAGATGCACGGTGTGTTCCAGATTTTTGCGTCTGCCTGGAAGCTCCATTCTTCCTTGCCTGTCGGGATGTCCAGGCAATAAAGCCTGTCACTGCCAAAGTACACTTTTCCGTTTGATGCAACCGGTTGTCCCCTGAGAGGCTCTTTTGATTCAAATTCCCACGCCTTTTCGATTGCCGGCTGGGCCGAGATTCCACCCGTTGCGGTGCCGGTCCTTGACATGTTCCCCATCATCATTGGCCAGTCCTGGTGTGTTGCCATCTGCTTGCCAGCGTCTGTGCCGCCACTATTTGCCCCATCGCCGCTTCCACAGCCTGTGAGCGGGAGGGCGATAACCATGAATAATACTGTCAAAACAGCGAATTTCTTCATAATGCTCCTTTCCATGGCACTTTTGACACGGAAGGGAGGGGTGTGTTTTTAACTATCTTGAAATTCTCTTCAAAACAGGATTTTTCCCTTCTGGGTGTTTTTTGCCAGAAATATGACTGTCGGGCAACCTGGGCCTGTTTTTCATGTCCACTTGAACTTATCCGGTTTGGGGATAAATTAGGGGGGATGAAGACGCTTGATTTGTTGAGTTTGCCATGGGAGGGCCCGGTTGGTTTTGGGGAGTATCTGGAGGAATCGGAGCTTTGCGACATGTCTTCAAAATCCGTCGTGCAGGTGACCGAATCGATACTGGGCGGTATAACAAATCCAAATGACGCTGCACGGGTGATCTACCATTTTGTCAAAGACAACCTGGTTTTCATGTTGCCCCCATCGATCTTTACCAGGGCGTCGCAGGTACTTGCGACAGGTGGCGGGGACTCGGTTTCAAAATCCATTTGCCTTGTCTCCATGATGAGGCTTGCCAGGATACCTGCCAGGTTCAAGATTTCCATTGCTGACAGTTCGTACTTGAAGGGGCTTTATGTAGGCATCGTCGAGAGATTTGTTCCGAAAACCATGATCCACCTCATGCCAGAAATCCACCTGAAGGGCAGGTGGATAACGCTTGAAGGGGTTGTCCTGGACAGGATGTATCTGGAAAAACTTTCAACGATACTCAATGATGACGGGCCCTGCTTCAGCCTTGGTGTTGCAGACAAGAGGCCGCTCCTTGTACTCTCAAAAGACATAGAAAACTGGGATGGAGAAAGTGACACTTTCTGTCAGTCCACATGTGTTCTTGAGGACCTTGGTGTTCACACCAATGCGGAAGAAATTTTTGCCGGACACACACCAAAGAAAGTCCAATCCCTTATGTTTTCGACAGTTGTTTCGCCCTCGATCACAAAGAACATATCGAGACTGAGAATGATATGACAAAGGGTTTCTACAGGCCACAGGGCCAGCGCTCCATTGAAGTGGTCTCAAATCTCGGCATCCTTGTGCCAACAGTCTGGGAATTGTTTGGCGACAAGGAAAAGCTTGCCAGGGCCTGGGGTGAAGGTCTTGAAATTTCAATGATAGAAGGTTGTGAAGGGCAAATATGGGGTCTTGAACCGAGTTTTTCGGTTTCCTGGCGCATAGAGACCCAGGAATCCAGGCAGTATGAAAGCCTGAGGGCAATTTTTGAGGGCAACCCCTGGCACCACAGGCCTGACCTCTTCGAGCTGGCCGTACAGTTCGAATTTGGGGAAACATGCAAGCTCAAACTGTCAGGGTTTGACCTGACCCATACCGGAGATGCTCCCCTGCTTTCGGCCTCCTCGTGGGCCTACACAAAAATGGCCATGCTGACAAAGTTTTTTGGAAAAGAACCTGAAAAGTGTGTTTCTGGTACAAGATCAATCGAGGCATCAACAATTATAAAGACAACACCTGATACCCTCAGGTCGATGCTTTTGCGTGCCGATGAGGCCGTGAAGTGGCTTGCTGACATGGTCCAGATTGAAGCCAGGGAGAGCGGCCAGTTCCAGATTGCATGGCAGAGGCCATGGGGCAACATTCTGCTTCACGGGGTTGTTTCAGAATTTGAAAGCGACAGGATAACACTTGTTGCAAAGGACAATCCATTCTCTCCCTCCTCTCCGCTTTCCCTGAAGTTTTCTTTTTTGCAGGAAGGTGAAAACACGAAATTGTCGGTTGTCTTTGATGGTTTTGATGTGCAGCCCTGGGCTTCATTTTCTGTCCTTCTATTTTCTGAGATTGCCCAGGTTTCGCTTGCAGGACTTGGTTTGATTGTTAACGAGAAATAGGACCTCAGAGCTTGCCTGCCCAAACAACTACGTATCTTTCCCCAAATTTTTTGATGAAGGCCGAAAGGCCCTCGCAGAACCTGTGTTCGATGTATCCATTTCCAGCATCAAGCCAGGTGCCGTCTGAATCATGAAGGCCGGCATTTGCAATTTCTTCTTGTATCTCCAGCTTGCTTCCATCGGGAAGAACTGTGATTGTTTTTGACGGCTCGCTTGCAAAAGTCATTTTCAGGGCCACCGAACCGGAGTATTTTATGGCAGTTATATTTGTTGGGAAGCGCTTGAGTGGCTCAAAGAATTTTGCCTGCCCGGAGGTGGTGTCAAAAATGGCAATCGAGTAGCCTGTTTCTGTGGCAAGGGCTGCTGCAACAAGGCCATTCCCAAGGAAGCAGACTGGGGATGCCTGGTTCTTGATGCGGTTGAAGACGCCAAGCCCGTACTCGCCTTCCCAGAGGGTTTTTGTTTTGGCGCCATCATCGAGGAGCAGTTTTTGTCTTCCCTGTTCGTCAATGTAAGTATAGATGGTGTTTCCACCCATTGATTTCCCAAGGAATCTGACTTTTCCAGTGTAATTTGCAATTTCTCTTGTTCCAGAAGAAAGGACGAATTTTCCACCTTCATCTTTTGGGATAGCGGTTTCCTGTTTGATCTCGCCTGCTAGTTGCTGTGGTTTTACTGATGGTTTTTTCCAGCTGTCCTCAATTAGGGAAAGGGAGATGGCTGGATCGGCATTCAATCTTAAATAGACAGCCCCGTACGCTTCACCGTTTTTCAATACCACAAGGCCTGATAGATGGTTGTAGTCTCCCGGGACACCGGAAATCCTGCACATCTTTTCCCAGTCACCCTGTATTGGTGTTGCCTCCAGATCAAGCTCTTTGCCGGTTTTGCCGGTTGCCGGATCATAGACGTAAAGGGTGCTGCTTGTTGATTTTGGGGAAGTTCTTATCCTGACAGCCTTGTCTACCAGAACTGGCTTTATCGAATCTGACTCGACTGGTTCTTTTGAGAGACTGATTACAAATCTGTCTCCCTGCCCTTTTTTGTACAGGATTTCTTCTTTGGCTGGCAGGTATCCTGTTACCTTTGCTTCTATTTTGTGAACACCCTCTTGAAGCTCAAGTTGTGCTGGGGAGGTGTATTCTTTGCCTTCAAAGATAATTGTTCCGCCCTTTGGGTTTGTCTCCACTGTGACTGCCCCGCCACCGCAGCCTGCAAGAAACAGTGCGGCGAGGGCTATTGCCGGGAATTTATTTAGCAAAGAACGATAGAAGTAGGCTGTCATAATCCTGCTTGAAGTCAACACCCTGTTTGTTCTGGACATAGGTTATAGCATAGTATTTGTCATCTTTTGTGTAAACCGTCTGGATCTGCTTTATTCCACCGTCGGAATAGACAAACTGGTAACCAATACCTGAACCAAGCTGGACTGAGGCAGGAACCGTGCTCCCCTCAATTGAGGAAGTCATTATTTTGGCAATATTCTCTGCCTTTTCTGTGTTGCCAGTCTGGGTTGCAATCATGATGCTTCCCTGTGTCTTGTCTGGCGGGAAAATGGTGACGAGCATGTCCGTTGTTTTTTCTGCTGTCCAGTTTTTTGGGAGGATTATTTTGAAATAGTCATTTTCAAAAGGCTCACCAGTTGGAAGCTTGTTTGGGACCTCAACATCTGGTTTGCCTACTGGCTCATTGCCATTTGTTGGCTTTTTTTCCGGATCAGCCGGATTTTGCTGGCCAGATGAATTTTGCGGGTCTGTTGTTTTGCCACCGTTTCCTGTTGGTGTTTGTTTTTCTATTTTTGTTATTTTTGCAACAAAGCTTGCCGCCATGTTATTGGCGGTTTCGATGATCTGGTCTTCGTGGTCGCCCTGGGTGAGCTGGATGTTGTAGACAATGCCATCAAACGGGAACAGGGCTATGACTGATTCCGGATTTTGCGTTTCAATCCACCATGCTTTGTTTTTTCCAAGTTCTGCTGGTTCGTTCTTGATTATTTTGCCTGTCAATGTCTGGGTGAGCGAGGAAACGAGCTGGTTTATGGAACTCATGTCACCAGTTTTTGATGAGGGGTCGGGAGCGTAAGTTATAGAAAATTCGACATTTTCCGATTTTATAAGCACCACATTTTCATTTTCTGTCACCTGGTATGAGGAAGGGTAGGCGATTGAAAGATGGTTATTCTCAAAGGTCTTGTCCAGCGCAGGTGCGGATTTGCCGCATGAGGAAAGCATAATGCAGACTGATATAAAGACCAAAGCGAGTGTGTTATGTAATCTTCTTGATATGTTCATCATTGTTCTCCAAGGAACCTATTTTGCAATCATAGCTACATATGTCAACATTGTATTTTGTTCAAACAATTAAGTGATGGTTTAATCGCATCAATAATCATACATCTCATATCGTGATTTTTATCCATAAAAAATGGCCCCCTAAAGAGGGGGCCATTTGGCTGCTCCAGATAATGTGCGGCCTAATTTGTTTTTATAGTTCCAAGCATCTTTTTTATATCGTCCGAAAAACCATCCTGGATCATTACCACTATCATGATGTTGTTTTTTTCTCCAACGAGGTCGGTCACGACGATCCTGTCATCCATTGCCAAAAAATCAATCCTGTCGTATTCGATTTCACCAATTTTTTCAGCCGATTCTTTTACCTTCAAATTGGCACTTTGTTTGAGGCCTTCTTTTAAGCTTTTTGCATAATCACCCTTTTTCATTCCTTGGCGATCAAGTATCACTATCGAGAATGTCCTGTTGGATGGGTTTGTGAATGTTATTCTTCCTATCAACTCTTCGTATTTGGGAGTCCAGCTCTCAAGAGGAGTGATTGTGATTTTGCCTGCCACAAATGGTTGGCCAAATTTTGTCTCTTCGGTTTTTGGAGTGGTTTCGGTGTCCTTCTTTACAGGCTCTTTTTTTGTGAAGTAGTCTGGTTTTGTTATCTTGAAGGATTCAATGGCCATTTTTGCAAGGTCAAGCTTCTCCTGTCCTTCAACCTCGGCACCAACGCCAACCATGAGGACAGCCTTGTCGACGGCCGTGATGAACATGAACCCGCCCTTCTCCTCCTTCTTGCTCTTTGCCGAGAGCCAGACACCCTTCAGGCCATTTATTTCCTTCTCCTCGGTTGAAAGGTTGAAGTCCTCGCTTCCACCAAGCTCTTTAAGGAGCTGGTCCGAATATGTTTTGATTTCAGCAATATCATTTGCTTTTATTTGCTCGTTTGGGACGGACTCGATCATTATTCCAACGCCGTCTCCACTGATTGTTGTCAATGACTGGCCTTCTTCAGCCTTCCATGAGCCTGGGTGGCTTATATTGAAATAGGGCCCTTCATAAGTTTTGTCCAGTGTGGTCTTCCCACATGAAATAAGGGTCAGTCCTATGATAACCACCAATAGAATGTTTTGGAGTTTTTTCATCTTGTTCTCCTTACTTTTTTATCCTGATGCTTTCAAGCATTGTTTCTACATCTCCGCTCAATTTCCCTGCAATCAGAGCTTTTATTATCTTGCCATCTTTCTCGCCGACAAGATACATCAGCGGTGCACCGTCTTTTTTTGCTGGCAGATCATATATGTAATACATCATTTCGGCAAACTTGAACGGTTTTGGGCCAGTGACCTTGTCCTTGTTGACCATTGCATCTTTGAATGATTCCAGGAATTCCTCCAGAGTCATTTGCCCTTTGTCCATGATCCCAACATCCATGTTTGGTGCATAAGATGTCTGTTTTGCTTTTGTGCTTTCAGGAAGCAGACGCAGTGTAACATTGCTATTTTTCAGGTTTTTCTCCCCGGCCCATTCCTTTGCCGGTGTTATAGAAAATGTTTCGGTTTCGATTGTCTTTGATGATCCGTTGACATTGTAGTTCTTGGCGAAATCTTCCACCCTGTTTTTGAAACAATCCTCGTCCTTGATCCTGAAGCTTTCGGCGATTTTTCTGGCCTTGTCCATGCCGGTTTTCAGGCTGACTGGTTGTGCCAGACCCACCCACACAACGACATTTTGTATTGGTACATACATTATCAGGCCGCCTGTGCCCTGTTTTTTGTTTTCCACCTCAACCCAGACGCATGGAAGTGAGCCACATTTGCTTTCCCTTTCAGTCACTGTGTTTGACGTATCCTTGCTCATGCTCTCCACGAGTTGCTTTGCAGACTGCCTTGCGACCTCAATCTTGTCGGTATTTGAATAGTCCATGTTTGGCTGGACTTTCATAAAGACCTCGTCATCAAAGACCATGAACGTATCGCCCTCGGCAAGAGTTTTCATATCCTTGTCGTATTCGATTTCAAACCACCCGCCATCGTGTTTTGTGGGTGGTTGCCCGCCACAAGAGGCAACAAAAAGGGCCATCAGCAAAAAAACAACAAGTTTCTTCATTCAAATTCCTCCGCATAAAAAGTAGTCCCAAAAAATTGGCTTGTCAAAGGTCGTTAAAACAAAAAACCGGCTTTTTTAAGCCGGTTTTTTGTTGGTTCTTTAAAGTGGTTATTACTTTGTTTCGACTGAGTTGAGCATTCCCTCAATTGTAGCATCGATATCGCCATTGAGGGCTATAGTGATGATCTGGCCATTTTTCTGTCCAAAAAAGCTTAAAACTTTGATTTCTTCATATTTATAAGCAAGAGTTTTGTAGTCGATGCCTGCATAGGATGCTGTTGCTTCTTCAAATGAAATGCCATCTTTGGTTAGGCTTTGTTTCGTTTGTTCAACAAAGTCTTCTACTTTGTAAGGGATTTCTCCGATTTTAACACTTGTTAGGGCAATTTGTTTTCCATCATCATTTGTGATTGACAACATGTCTATATCACCATTCTGCTGATCATTTGGTATTTCAGGGGTATTATTTTTCCAGCCCTCGGCAAGACCAATTTTGAGCATCTTGGTTTCGGCATAGTTGGCAAATGTTGCGGCCGGGGTCTGTTCGTTGTTCTGATTTCCGGTCTGGTTCTCTGTCTGTTCTATGTTCTGGCCTTCGTCGGCTGGCTTTGTGCCCTCGTCATTTGATCCGCCACCGCAGGATGCGAAAACGGCAACGCCAAGCACCAGTATGATAAAAGTTGCGAAAAATTTCTTCAAGTTGAAACTCCTCTCTGTCCTTTTGGGATTTTCAAAAGCACATACATCATATGAAGCAAGCTTGTTCTTTCAAGACGTTAAAAGCTTAATAAAATCTCAACAAAATAGTAATGGGTCATGGATGCTTGAAAGACATGCTTCCGATTATTTTTTCGGCGGTTCTGGAGGGTTTTCCATCAAAGGATGCCGTGGACAGAAGAAAAACTTTCCCTTTTTGTCCCGAAAACATCGAAACCATTTTGGTCTGCCCAACCGAATATTCAAATGCCCAGTAATCGTTCACTCCGATCCTGGTTTTCTGTATTGTCCCGCCTGAAAGCGATGATGACATTGACTGGCAGGCGTTTTTTGGGTCCCTGTTTTCCCCAAAGGCCGTTACTGTGAAACCCTGGTCGAATTTTGCAATATCTTTTGGACAAACCAGCACAACGCCGTCTCCACCGGCCTCCCAGCCTGACGGGAGCATCAGGGAGAGATTTTCGTTTTCAAAGCGCGTTTCAAGTTTTATTTCTCCACCATTACCGTTTTGGGATGGTTTTTCAGGGCCAAGATAGGAGTCGTCCGTTATTCTGAAGGAAAAAATTATGTCTGAGGCTGATTTGAAGAATGGCGATTCAACAGCTTTTTCGTCCTGGAGTGGTTCCTTGAGCGAGATTGTGGCTATGTTGTTTTTTAGAGGGACACCGATTTTTTCCCAGGCTACATTCTCGCCTGTCACGTCAATCACAAGGCAGGGTACGTCGCCCAGTTTTGCCTCTCTGAAACTGGCTTTTGCTCCCAGTCCGTCTGCCATTTTCCGGGACTGTTCTTTCAGGAATGCCACTCCCTCAAAATCCCCAGGTTTGAGACCTTCTGAAGGCTCTACTTTTACCTCAACAATAAATTTGTCAGTGATGATGTTTGTAAAATTTCCAATAGGCTCAACCTTCGCGTTTTTTGGGTAGTCGATCCTGTAGAAGGGACCAAAATATGTTTCAGTGAGAGGCAGTGGCTTTTCTTCAGCTCCACAGGAGAGAAGCGCGGCCATCGCAAAAAGTGCAACAAGAATTCTGGTTGCTTTCATTTCCACCTCACTTGAAACGGAAGCTCTTTACTATGAGCCCTGCAAGTCTGGTGTCCTCGGCACTGGCCCCTTTTCCTGGAAACATCATGCAACTTACAACAGCATTGTCGAGTGGCACCATGAAGGCCTGCATTTTGCCTATTCCGGCTTCACCCTCCATCCAGAGAGCTTTTTTCCCTGATACTTCGCGGGTCTCCATCGTACCCTTACCGGTTTTTCCTATCGTTTTTTCAAAAGCTTGCGACAGCTCGCTTATGCTTGAGATGTCGTTTTCCCTGGAGCCTTCATAGGGGAAGATGGAGAATGGAATGGTAATGGATTTGTCTTTTTTGAAGATGTTGACCCCGCCGCCAACCGAGGAGAGTGTTTCCCACCCCTCCGGGTAGTAGACCTCGAAAAGGTCACCATCAAACTTGAATTTTAGCTCCTCGGGCACCTGGCCGTCTGTCTTCTGGCCACCACAGGAAGCCAGAACAAAGAAGCACAGGCAGGCCAAAAACATTTTTTTCATATCACGCATTATACACAAAAACGGTGCCATTTGTTTCAAAAAGTTGTTGACCTTACGACCTGGATGGCCATGTCTGCCATTTTCTTTAACGGCATTTTGTTTGTATAGACTGCTGCCACTTGTGAATCGAGAGGGAAAATTGCCGCATAGAAGACATTTTCTGGTCCGTCTGAGCTGACCGTTATGCATTGCTTGCCGCCGATGTTTTCCACCTGGACTTCTTTTTCCTGTTTAAGCTCCTTTGTAATTTCCTGTATTATCGGGGAGAGCGAGTCGAGGTCGCCTTCTTTCAGCCCCTGGCAGTCAAAAAGCTCAATCCTGACTTCAAAGTCGCCCTTGATGGTGGCACTGCTGTTGCCGACAGTTTGCCAGATAAACCCTTTTGGGACGACAATTGAAACAGGCCCAATCTGTTCTCTTCGCCCTTCTATTTTGGATATTTCTGGTGAAATGGTTTTTGAGCATGAAGAGAGAGAAAGAAAGGCCAGCAAAAGTAAAGTGGCTGCTTTTACTGGAAAGGAAATGGCTGGTTTGTTGCTTTGCATTGTGGACCTGTTTTTACACCCGTACCGGGAAACAAACCAGAAAATTGGGCTACGCCTTACCCCTCTCCCTTAGTCTTGCCAGCACCCTCTGTGTGCCGCCAAACATGTCGTGGAGAGTCAGATAGTCGTTATAGATGTCGTTGTAGAGATTCTTGTTTGCCTCGTGTGGTTTGCACCAGTCCAGAGTTCGTGGAAGCAGGGCCTTGAAATAGCTCTCCCGTGACTTGTGTCCGAGTTTTTCCATTCCGGCGGACAGACCGCCGATGATTGCGGCGCCCCTTCCGGTTGCGTTGTTTGTGTCCGGAACGGAGATCGGCATTCCCAACACATCAGCATATATCTGGATGAGGCTTGGCGAGGTGATTGGCAGTGCGCCTGTTGCAACAATCTGCTTGATTTCCACACCGCCAGCCCTGAATGTTTCAATTATTTTTCTTGTCCCGAAGGCAGACGCTTCTGCCAGCGCCTTGTACATATCCTCGGCCCTTGTTTGCAACGTCAGGCCGGCAAAGACCCCGCTCAGCGACGAGTCGAGAAGGACACTCCTGTTCCCACCCATCCAGTCGAGCGCCAGGACGCCGTTTGAGCCTGCCGGCACCTCGGAAAGGTATCTGTCCAGGACTGTCGCAAACTCGGTTTCATCCTCGTTTGCCCTCTCATAGAATGATATCGGGGCAATGGTGTTTACAAACCATTCGAGCATGTCGCTCATGGCCGGCTGGCCGGCCTCGTAGCCCCAGTACCCGTCGAGGATGCCGTCTTTTACTGCACCTGCGTAGCCAACAAAGAGCCTCTCCTGTTTTGACATGACAAGGTGGCAGTTTGAACTGCCCATTACAATTGTCATTATGTTGGGCTCAAATACGCCGGCGCCGGCAACAGCGGACTGGGCGTCTATGACCGCGGACGCGACAGGTATTCCAGTCCTCAGTCCCATCTTCCCGGCCATATCCTTGATCAGTTTCCCGGCTGGTCTTCCGGGTGGCAGCACTTCTATGCCCCTTGATTTGTCGGAGAGATCGGCCAGCTCCTGTGAGATCGAGGCAAAATAGTCATGGCCCGGATATCCGGCACCCTCGACCCAGCAGGCCTTGTATCCGGCTGCGCACTGGTTTCTGACCTGGTGGCCCGTCAGCTGCCAGACGATCCAGTCTCCTGCCTCGACGAAGTATTCGATTGATGGAACAAGCTCCGGCGCCTCCTGGACGAGCTCCAGCAGTTTTGGCCAGAGCCACTCTGCGCCCATCTTGCCGCCATAGAAATCAAGGAAGGGTTCGCCCCTCTCCTGTGCGATTGAAGTCAGAAGATTGGCCTGCGGCTGTGCCGTTGTGTGCCGCCAGAGTTTTGGCCAGGCGTGGGGGTTTTTTGAGAGGTCACCAATCATGCAAAGTGGGGTCCCAAAAACGTCAACAGGAAGCACAGTGCAACTTGTGAAGGAAACACCGATTGAGATTATCTCTTTCTCGGGTATCCTGGTTTCCTCGATCAGTTTTTTTGTGGCCTCAAAAAGCCCGTCCAGCCAGTCGGATGGGTCCTGAAGGGCAAAGCCCCTGGGCAGTTTTGTGCCATCAGGGAGTGTTTTTTCAATAACGCCGGACCTGTACGGTGACGAGGAGAAGCCTATTGTCTGGCCAGTTTTGACATCGAGCGCCACGACGTTTACCTGGGAAGTTCCGAAGTCGGCTCCTAGAAGAATTCTACCCATGTCCCAAATTTTAGACCATTTAACCTGCCAAGGCAAACGGTTTTGGCAAGACCGCGAGTTTAATCACGAAATAATCAATGGAGTTATTTTTGAATGTGACAATGGCGACAAAAAATGGCGGATAAAAAGAGACCTTCTGGCCAAAAATCCGAGGGTGATTCTCTCGGCTTGCTCACGCATCGTTGTGGTTGACAGTAAAGGGCTGGCTTTTTGCGGGTATTAAAATTGCTTGTTTAAGGGCAAATCTAAACTTTCACATAGCAGAAATTACTTCTTTTTATGTGAATATACATGATGCAATAATTTGCTATCAAATCTCCGTTTATTTTTGTTCCAGTAGTTTTACATCCAATACTCTATATGGAGGCACCTTGACCTGGTCTATTTTAAACTCGTAAATGTTTTTGTTTGAGTAGAGCCCGATTGAGTAATCATCAATAAAAAAAGTGGTTATGACATCTTTAAAAGGGCCATACTCTTTTTTGTACACCTCATAACCTGAATAACCATACACGATGTTGTAGTTTATAAACATGTAGCCTTTTTCTGACCAATAACCAACACAATATGTGCTTATGGTGGTGCCTCCTATGCAACATATCAGGTTTGCATTCTCGATCTGGTCAATGATGCCATCAATTATATAGGTATCATATTTCTCTGGATTTGTCTTATTTTTCTCATGAATAAATCTAGAAAAAGAAAGTTTGTTATCAAAATAGAAAAGCTCTGAATCTGGAAACTGGTCTATAAATTTAGAGGCATTGTATGTTTGCACTTTTCTTTCTAAAGGGTCTACGAGATACAATGTGTTGCCATCGTATGCTGACAGATACCATTTATCTGTTGCACCATCCATCCTATTGTTGTTGAAAACCTCTATTGTTTCAGAATAGGAATTTCTCAGCAGGATCCTGTCCAGTTCAATCAGAGAGTAATGTTCTATCGAGTAGATGAGGATGTATTTGCCATCAAAGCCATAGCAATTTGCCACTTTTTGTTTTATTTTGAAATCATAGGGAGATAGAACGATTTTTCTGCCGAAATGTATTGTTTTTGTAAGGGTGCCATTGTTGTTGTAAAACGAAACCCCTGTCTGTTTTTTGTCCTGGCAGACAAAGGTGAAATCTTCCTTGAGTTGGTCTGTCAAAATAGCAACAAGATCGCTTTCGCCTATTGAAAATTCTTTCACTTTTTCCATACCAAGAAAAATATTGGATTGTTTTTCGTCATCAAAGCACTTAAGAACGCTAATATATTTTGAGTCAGATGACTGGCTGATGATGAAATAATAGTAATCAAAATTTGCTGAAACTGCGTTGTTTGGATCTCCAGATTTGTTGATGTAATTGTAGTCGAAGCCAACGTATTCCCCAGGTAGTTTTATCCTTTTTTCCACTTTTTGCAGATATTGGTCCGAGCAGATGATTAGCTCATTGTTGCCGTAGACTAAAGGTGGGACATAAGGATCCAGTAAAGTCGTAATCATATGGATTGGTAGAGCCTCTCCGACAACCTGTCTTGGTATGATTTTGCAATCTGAACCGATGTGTTCAGGAGAAGACGTGCAATTGGAAAATAAAAATACAGTTCCACTAAAAAATAATATTGATGCAGCGAATAAAGATATTAATTTTGTTTTCAAAGACACTTTTGCCTGAGGTGCTTTTGCTGAATCTGTCATTATCTTGTCTCCCCAAGTTTTGCATGTAATTTCTGGGAACCATAAAAATTATACATCAAGATAATCCTTATTAGTTTAATTTTACAGCCACCCTTTGCCCCTCATCCACCACAGCATGAATGTCGGTGTTCCAATAACAATCAAAAGGCAAAACGCAAAGGCCAGAATGCCTGTCCAGGGGCCAAGTGCTGATGATACCGGCTGGAAGAAGTTCATCCCGAAGAACCCCGTGACAAAAGAGATTGGCATGAAGATTGTCGCGATGATCGTGAGCGTCTTCATGATGTCGTTCATGCGGTTGTTGACCACCGAAAGATAGGTGTCCAGTGCGCCACCGATGAGGTCTCTCATCGATTCCGTGATGTCGTATATCCTCACAAGGTGGTCATAGATGTCCCTGAAGTATATTCTGTCCTTTGCGTCAATGACCGGGTATTCGTCCCTTGCCAGCTTGTTTAGCACTTCCCTCTGGTGGCTGAGTATCCTGCGCAGAGTCAGCAGTCCCCTCTTTTTTGAAAGGATGTCTGCGACAACTTTGGAGTTTCTTGACTCGAGGATCCTGTCTTCGATCTCGTCTATCTCCTCGTCCATGTCCTCGACCACCAGCATGTAGTCGCTGACTATCTGGTCAATCAGATTGTATAAAAGAAAATCTGGCCCCCTTTTCAGCATCCTCGGGTCCTTCTTGCCCTGGTGGAAAACTTTGTCCACAGCTTCGATTGTGCATTCGTGGTATGTCACCAGATAGTCCTTGCCAAGAAAGATGTCCAGCTCCGAGGTTTCGATGTCGTCAGAGTTCTCGCTTTTTGCCAGCGAGTGCAGGACTATGTAGAGATAATCAAGCCAGTCGTCAAGCTTGGGGACGTGATTTTCCTGGATCGCATCATCGACAGAGAGAGGGTGGAACTTAAATTTTTCTATCATCAGGGACTCTGCGGTTTCCTGTGGCTCATTGTAGAAATCAACCCAGAGCAGTGTTTTTTGGTCTGTAATGTAGCTGTCCAGCACCTGTTTTTGCGGAACTTCGATGATATCACCTTGTTTTGTGACGAATATTGCCCTTATCATGCGCTTGCCTCCGCTAAATCTATAAGGAGTATGTCGTTTTTTGTAAACATTTGGCCTTGTGGCGTGTTGAATTTAATGGCCAAAAGACCTATGAAACTTTGGGCTCGTTGTTTGGTGGGCATTTTGGTTTATAATCTTATAGCATTAGGTTAGGAGGATTTGAGAGATGCCAGTTCGAATTATTTGTGGTTTGCAGTGGGGGGATGAGGGCAAGGGCAAGCTCACGCACCTGCTCTCGGATGGGGCGGATGTTGTTGCAAGATATGCTGGTGGGCCAAACTCCGGGCACACAATCATATCTGGGGGAAAGAAATTTGTTTTCCATGTGGTGCCTGCTGGCATATTCAAACCAAATTCAATCAGCCTCATAGGGCCCGGGACTGTTATTGATCCTGCAGGCCTGATCAATGAGCTGGAAGGCGTTGCTTCACAGATCGACTATAAGGGCCGCATTTTCATCTCCGAATCGGCCCATATGATACTTGAGTATCATCGCTACAAAGACAAACTGGATGAGATAGCCAAGGGCAAGGCCATGCTTGGCACGACACTCCGCGGGATTGGCCCGACCTATGCCGACAAGGCCAACAGGACAGGCATCAAACTCGGGCTTCTTAAGGACGAGGCCAAGCTCAGGGAGGCCATTTCAAGAAACCTCGACAACAAAAACAGATCATTTGTTGCTTTTGGTGCCGAGCCATTGTCGTTCGAACAGGTTTTTGGGCCTGTCATGGCCGCAAGGGACAAGATATTGCCGCTTTTGGGTGATGTCTGTTCGATGGCCCAGGACTATGTAAAAAGGGGCAAATATCTCCTTCTGGAGGGCAATCAGGGCGTTTTGCTGGACATCGACCACGGGACGTATCCTTTTGTGACCTCTTCATCGTGTGTCCCCGCATCCGGTCTTGCTACCTTCGGGCTTTCGCCGCAAAGCCTGACGGACATTATAGGTGTTGCGAAGTCTTACCAGACAAGGGTTGGGAAAGGTCCAATGCCAACCATTCAAAATAATGAAACAGGCCAGATAATAAGGGAGAGGGGCAAGGAATATGGCTCCTCGACTGGAAGGCCAAGAGACTGCGGTTTCCTCGACCTCGTTGCGCTCAAGTATGCAATCCAGGTCTCGGGGGCAACCAAGATGGGCCTCACCCTGCTGGATGTCCTTGACGTATTTGGCAAGATAAATGTTTGTGTTGCTTATGAAACCCAATCTGGGACAACTGACAAGTTTATAAATGATGCGGATTTCCTCTCGGCAGTAAAGCCGGTCTACAAAGAGCTTGACGGCTGGAAAGAAGACATATCCCAGTGCAAGAATTATAATGATCTTCCTGGCAAGGCCAAAGAATATATCAAGTTCCTTGAAGACTACACCGGAATACCGGTTTGCCTCGTTTCGGTCGGACCAGACGAGAAGCAGACAATCAGGAGGGCAATTTGATAGAGCGCTACAGCGTCAAGGAGGCCGCAGACATCTGGGAACGCCAGCACCGCTACGACATCATGGCCAAAATAGAGATGGCGCTTGTTGAGGCGTGGGCCAGAATGGGTGAAGTTCCCTATGACGCGGTCGACAGGATAAGACGCAACATGTCATTCACCCTCGAGAGGGTGGACGAGATTGAGAAAGTGACAGACCACGACGTGGTGGCTTTTGTAAATGCCCTTGGCGAAACGGTTGGCGAGGATTCCTGCTACATCCACAAGGGGGCCACATCATCAGACATTCTTGACACTGCGACCTCAATCCAGATACAGGAAGCCGGAAAGCTCATAATTTCTGAAATAGACAAACTCATTTCAATTGTTCGCAAAAAAGCGGAAGAATATAAATACGTCCCGATGATGGGCCGCACTCATGGTGTTCATGCCGAGCCAATAACCTTTGGACTCAAGCTCCTTTCCTGGTACCAGGAATTGAAGAGGGACAGGGACAGGGTTGCGCAGGCAGTTGAAACCAACAGCGTCGGCAAGATGAGCGGTGCCGTTGGCACTTATGCAAACCTTCACCCAGACCTTGAGATGCTCGTATGTGAGAGGCTTGGGCTTAAGCCAGACCCGCTTTCAACCCAGGTCATCGCCAGAGACAGGCACGCAGAGTACCTGCTTGCACTTTCCATGCTTGGTGCATCGCTTGAGAGATTTGCGCTCCAGATAAGGTTGCTCCAGAGAACGGAAACCGGAGAGCTTGAGGAACCGTTCAAGGCCGGGCAGACAGGTTCGTCGGCCATGCCGCACAAGAAGAACCCGAAAACATGCGAGCAGGTTTGCGGACTGGCCAGGCTCCTCAGGGGTAACGCCATGGTCTCCCTTGAAAATGTTGCCCTCTGGGACGAGAGGGACATATCACACTCTTCTGTTGAAAGAATCATCCTTCCCGACACATCCGTCCTTGCGACATACCTTGTCAGGAGGTTTGCCAGGATAGTTGACGGGCTCTTTGTGAATGCCGACAGGATGCGCAAAAACATCGAAGCCACCGGTGGCGCCATTTACAGTGGAAGGCTCCTTGTGTCCCTGATGACAAGGGGCATGGGCAGGAAAGAAGCCTATGAGATAGTCCAGAGGCTCGCAATTCCGGCCTCCAAGGGCGGGACACCATTGAGGGAAGCTTGCAAGGCTGATGCCCAGGTGGCATCCCTGCTTTCGGCGGCTGAAATAGACAACATCTTTGACGTCGGGTTCTACCTGCGCTATGTTGATGATATATTCAGAAGAAACCTGGAGGAGTGATACATGGAAAAACTCTATGAAGGCAAGGCAAAAATTGTCTACAAGACTGACGATCCGGACGTGCTTGTTTGCGAGTACAAAGACTCGCTGACTGCATTTGATGGAACAAAAAAAGATTCAATGGAGGAAAAGGGCGAGCTCAATGCCAAAATTTCCTCTGCCATCTTCTCTTATCTCACAAAACAGGGAATTCCCAACCATTTCATCGAGTTTGTTCCGCCAAGAACGCAAAAGGTCAAAAAGGTCGAAATAATACCGGTCGAGGTTGTGATCAGGAATGTAATGGCCGGTTCGATCTCGAAAAGGCTTGGCATTCCGGAAGGAACTGCCCTTTCAGAGCCGCTTATAGAATTTTATCTCAAAAATGATGACCTCCATGACCCGATCATCTGCGAAAATCATGTAACAGGACTTGGTTTTGCAACAAGGCAGCAGCTTGATGTCATCAAAGACCTGGCATTCAAGGTAAATGATGCAATGAAGAAGTTTTTTCTGGATGTGGGCCTGCGCCTGATTGATTTCAAGCTCGAATTTGGCACCCACAAAGGGCAGGTCATTCTTGCCGATGAATTTTCACCGGACACCTGCAGGCTCTGGGATGTGAATACAAACGAAAAAATGGACAAGGACCGCTTCAGGAGAGACATGGGCGGAGTCATGGAAGCGTACCTTGAAGTTGCCAGGAGGATACATGTACAAGATTGAGGTTTTGGTTCATCTCAAGCCGGACATTCTGGACCCGCAGGGCAAAACTGTGCAAAATTCGCTCAGCAAGCTTGGATTCAAGGACGTGAAGTCCGTAAGGGTTGGCAAGAGCATTGAGCTTGAAATTGAGGCTGGAAGCCAGGATGAGGCAGTAAAGATCGCAACAGAAATGGCAGGAAAGCTCCTTTCGAACCCGGTCATGGAAGTGTTCGCAGTGAGGCCAAAGTGAAAGTAGGAGTTGTAATATTTCCAGGCTCGAATTGCGACATGGATGCGCTGTGGACAACCGGCGCCGTAAAACACCACGAGTCGTTTCCAATATGGCACCAGTCCCAGGACCTCAATGGCGCAGAGCTCATTATTCTGCCCGGGGGTTTTTCCTATGGCGACTACCTGCGCACCGGTGCGATAGCAAAGTTTTCCCCTGTGATGGAAAAGGTCATTGCCCATGCAAACTCCGGTGGTCTTGTGCTCGGGATCTGCAACGGTTTCCAGATCCTCACCGAATCGGGCCTTCTGCCGGGTGCACTTTTGCGCAACGATACACTCAAGTTTGAATCCAGGTGGGTCGAGCTCTCTGTCGAGACCACGCGCACAAAATTCACAAAAAACCTTTCAAAGGGTGATGTGCTGAATATACCGATAGCGCATGGAGATGGAAGGTACTATATCGACAATATTGGCCTTGATAGTCTGATATCACACGACCAGATTGTTTTCAGATACAAAGGCAGGAACCCAAATGGTTCTGTGCATGCCATAGCTGGAATCTGCAACAGGGAGGGCAATGTTCTGGGAATGATGCCCCACCCGGAAAGGGCAGGAGAGGACGTCCTCGGCTCTTCCGACGGGCTAAAAATACTTCTTTGACAAGGAGGCATTTTTGGAGAAAAAGTTCACCAGAGGTTCACCAAACGCTGACAAGGTAGAGGCGACAAAGACCGCGCAGTCGCTGTTGAAAAAGCTGAACACCCTTTTGGAAAAAAGAAAGATTGTGGACTACTCCGTAAAACTTCAAAAAAACAAAGTTTTGCTTGTTTTGCCAACGATGCTTGAGGAAGAGAAGAGAGAAAAGCTTGTGCAGGCGATCATGGAGCTTCAGGGCTCTGACAACATCAAGATCCAGGAAAACAAGGGGCCTGCCAGGTTGCTCTCCGACGAGGACATTGAAGACCAGTTTAGGATATCCCTTCAGAAGTACATACCAAAAGAAACAAAAGTCAGTGGTTCTGTAAGGGATGGTGTCATGACTGTTTATGGCACCACGACCTCGGCCTATGCGAGAGAGGCCATCCTTGATCTGGCAAAGGAAACGCCAGGTGTGAAAAAAGTAGTTGACCAGACAAGGTTGCCAATAGCCAAGTCGGACATTGATCTGGCCAATTCTGTGATGCTGGAGCTTGGCAATGAGGCTGGCATTTCGGTTTATCACCTCCAGGTCATGGCCAGGGGCGGGAATGTTTTTGTGACGGGCAATGCAAAGGACGACAAATCTGTAAAGCTGGCAACAGATGTAATCTCCAAGGTACCAGGAGTGAAATCTGTCGAGAATGCCATCAGGGTCCCTGGAGAAACGATTACTGCAGATGACAAGTTGAGGGACAAGATATTTGACTCTCTGATAAGGTCGCCTTCAGTGAGGGCAAGGGACATAAAATTGGCAGTTGTCCACGGGAACGTATTTTTAAGGGGATACGCCGCCTCTACAAAGGAGATTATTGCCGCAGAATCAATGGTTTCCTCGATGCCTGGCGTAAAAAAAGTCTACATGGAGCTGGAGCCAAGATTGTGAGCATAAAAACCCATATTTCAAAGATATTTTCAGACGCCCTCGAAAAGATGGGCGTCTTTGGTGTCGAGGCGGGTATGACCCGTCCCGACTCGAAAGAACACGGAGATTATTCCACCAATATCGCCATGGGGCTTTCAAAGCAGTTGAAGAAGCCGCCGAGGGCGATTGCGGAAGAGATTGTTTCATTGACTTGCCAGTCATTGACTGGTAAGTCAATATTTGAAAAGGTCGAAGTTGTCGGCCCAGGCTTCATAAACATTTTTCTCAAAAAAGAAGTCATTGCAGATTTTGTAAAACATGCCCTTGATGACGGCTCTTATGGGAAGTGGTGTGTTGGTGGCGGAAAAAAAGTGCAGGTGGAGTTTGTCTCTGCAAACCCGACCGGCCCTATAACCGTTGCCAACGGAAGGGGCGGGCCTCTTGGTGATTCGCTTGCCAGACTCCTTGAGTGGACCGGCTATGATGTTTACAGGGAGTTCTATGTAAATGACAGGGGCGCCAAGGTGGTGCACCTGGCCGGATCACTGGAAGCCAGATACAAACAGGCGCTTGGCATGCCGTTTGTCCTTCCTCCGGAAGGGTATCCGGGTGAATACCTGCTTGATATAGCAAAAGACATTGCAAAAGAGTTTGGAGAAGAGCCACTCGGCTGGGATGAGGCAAGGAGACTGGAGTTTTTTGGAAAGCAGGCAGTGGAGAGGATTATTGCCACCCAGAAAGCTGTTTTCGAGAAATTCGGGATAAAATTTGACAGGTGGTTTTCAGAGCGCGAGATGGCCGAACGCGGGGAGATAGAGCAAACGCTTTCAATGCTTTCTGAAAAAGGCGTCCTCTATCAGCAGGACGGCGCAACCTACATGCGTTCCACCGATTTTGGCGACGACAAGGACTTCGTTGTTGTGAAGTCCAGTGGTGAACCAACCTATACAACAACTGACATTGCCTATCACATTGGAAAATTCAAAAGGGGATTCGGGCACGTCATTGATGTCATGGGCGCCGACCACCACGGGCACACCGGGCCGATGTTTGCTGCACTGGAGGCGCTTGGCCAGCCAAAAGATAGCCTCGAGTTTTTACTTTACCAGCTTGTCCACCTGTTCAGGGGTGGCCAGCAGGTCAAGATGAGCAAGTCCAGTGGAGAGTTTGTAACGCTTGATGAACTGCTCTCCGAGGTCGGCACCGATTCGGCAAGATACTTCTTCCTGATGCGCTCCTCAGACACCCATCTGAATTTTGATCTCGACCTGGCAAAATCCCAGACAATGGACAACCCGGTTTATTATGTGCAGTATGCCCATGTCCGCTGCTGCGCAATAGCCGACGATCCGAGGGCCTCGTCTGTAAACCCGCTAAATGCAGGCGCATTCGAGGGTGACCTCGAAACAGAGCTTGCAAAGGCAATCCTTGATTTCCCTGAAGAGGTCCTTGGTGCGGCAAATTCGAGGGCCCCAAACCGCATTGCAGCCTACGCCGAAAAGCTCTCTGCATGCTTCCACAGTTTTTATCATGACTGCAGGGTCCTTGGGGAGGAGCAGGAGGTTGCAGACAGAAGGATGCTCCTCGTGCTCTCCACAAAAAAGGTAATATCCAGCGCGCTGTCAATTCTTGGCGTTTCTGCGCCTGAAAGAATGTAAATAAAACTTTTTAATGTTGCCTGGTCAACAACCCCGCGTTTTTTGTATAGCCGCGGGGTTGTCTGCATTCAGGCATGGATGGTGCCTCAGGCTTTTTGTGCGGCCTTTTCTTCTTCCTGCTTTTTCTGTGCTTCTTTTTTCTTCTCCGCGTAGGTTATCTTGAGCAGGTCTTTGATGTTGTATTTGTAGCTTGCGCATTTCTCAAGCTTCCTGTCGGTCTGGGTGAAATCTGTGGTCATTGGGAGCCACTTCGCGGGGCAATTGGCAAGACAGCATGGCATGAATACGCAACCATCACACTCTTCCTTGTCGAATGGATTGAAAAGCACCCATTTGAAATAGTTTTCCCCGTTGATGGCCTTCATGTCCATTATGTTGCCATACGATTCCTTCTCCTGTCCAACCTGGTTCCAGCATCTGACAAGCGACCCGTCCGGGCAGATGACGGTTGATGTTGGCCTTGTGGCACAGCACGATGAGGACATTGAGCGGACATACCAGGAGAAGCCAAGATTTTTTTCAATTGCCGACTGGTAGAATTTTGTCAGGACCTCGGCGTATTCCTGCACATTCAGACACATGTTCTCCACAGATGCGCATGCCTTGGTTGCCTCGGAGGTAAGGAGTCCCGGATAGATGGAGATATTCTTTTTGCCGGCAAGTATTTTGATGCTGTCAAAAAGTGGCGTGAAGTCTTTTGCTATCTCCTTGTCCACGTTTACCCTGACAGCAATCGGGATAAATTCTGATGCCTCGAGGACATTCTGCACAATCCTGTCGAATGTTGGCCCTCCCCCACGAAGCACCCTGCGCTGGTTGTGGATATCTGGCGGCCCGTCGATTGTTGCCTGAATGTGGGTGACTTTCCTCTCAGAAAGTGCTTTTGCTTTTTCCTTGTCCAGGAGCCAGCAGTTGCTGATCATGTGTGACGAGTACTTGACCTTCCGCTCATTGCAGAGGTTTATGAAGAAGTCTGAAAGCTCGATGACCGTGTCGTATCCCAGGAGGGGTTCACCGCCAAACCATGTGATGGCAAAATATTCAAGATATGAACTTTTAAATGCTTCAGTTGTCATTTCCTTTATTTTGTCGATGACCTCTCTGGACATGCTGACAGGTTTTTGTTCTTCAAAACAGTAGGTGCACTTGAAGTTGCAGGCCATTGTGGGGAGCAGGGTATAGCCTAGTGAATTCGGACTGTATGTTGACTGGAGAAATTTGAGTTTTACCCTGTCCTGTTCGTTGAGCGTTTCCTCGACGAGCATTCCGCCTTTTTTGAACTGCTCGTAGGATTCCTTTTCCTTGTCTGTAAAATTGTTTGGATCAATTTTTTTTGATGCACATTTCATAAAAAATTTGTATGTTTCCTTGTCCAGCTCTGCAAAGCCGCTCGCAAAAGCATTATAGCAAAGCTTTGCCCCGTTATCGCCTTCCATCCAGATGTTATACATTGATTCTTTCATTGAGATTGCTCCTTTTGTTTGTCTTTTTAACGGGGGGAATTTGACCCCCCCGTTTTCTCGTGATTATTATCCTAAATTATGGAAGAATGGGATTTGTGTATGGATTGCAGACCTTGCCGTCAGTGCAGATCCATCCCTTTGTCGGGCAGTATGTCGGGCAGTATGTTGGGCAGTATGTTGGGCATGTAGCGTCTGTCTGGAAGCATTGGCCCCAATAGTCCACGCAGCTTGCATTATTGCAGGTGTAACCACCTGCAACACAAGTCAACACTTCACAGTGAACACCTGTGCAGGTATAGGTTTCGGCACCTGCACAGTCTTTGTAGTTGCACTGCGATGGCTTATCTGCCTGGCAGTATGGCACAAAATCATCAATTGGTGATCCCGGTTTTATGATCCAGTTCATTTATTCGCCTCCTTTTTCACAGATACCATGATGGGCATGGGGCATAGGTCGGACAAGTGGTTTCCCAGCCTGCGGGACATACCTGATTGGTGAAACATTGAGTATAGGCATCAGGTGGATCACATACATGATCCGGGCAGTATTGAACACAAGTCTTTGAGCATGCCCATGCACATGGTTCACCAACATCATCAAAAACATTTACGCATGAGTTTCCTGTACAGTATGCATCTGCTGGATTGCATTGGTTTTGAACACACTTGTGGTGACTGCACTGTTGCTGAGTACAATTGATTACAAACTCATCCATTGGATTTACAATCCATTTCATTTCGTTTGTTCCCCTTTCTTGATTTGTGTGGCATAAATGTCCCAGTCAAATTCATCGAGTTCTGCCCAGGTCACAAGATTTTTGTATATTCTTGCCCAGCGTCTGACCTCTGCCTTGATTCTTCTGGTTCCTGGAACAAGGACCTCTGGCATTTTGTCTTCGCCATAACCAAACAGCATGAGGTCGAAATCTTCCGGATTTTCGAGTGTGTTTTGCGTCCACACAACATTGTCTCCGTAAGCACAACATCCGGCTATGTTCAGCCTGCCAAAGACTTTTTCAGAGATTTCAAAGACATCATTTTTTGCCTGGTCAAAACCCAAAAGCTGGGTGTATCTTTTTTTGGAAAAACCAGAAACGAGCATGACAGGAAAGTTTGAGTCAGGACAATTTATCAGATCAATAGACATGACCTCATCGGGTGCTGGATTCATCACATAAAATTTTTCGCCTGTGACGAGGTTGTAGCCTTTTATTCTGTTTATTGCCCTGTCGCCCTGATAGGATTGTTCCTGATAGTAGACAAAATCTCCCTGTATGACTGCCAGATACTGATGATCCGGGCCTTCATCGATTGGCACCACCTTGTCCTTTTCAATATCATACATCATGAGGTCGAGGTTGCTTGAGTTTCTCACCTCATAGACGACCACTTTTCCATTTGTGACCGGACACGCCCTCTGCAGGCTGTTTTTGAATTTATGAATTCTTTTTGGTTTTTCCCCGGGGTGATTCAGGTCACAAAAGTAAACGCCAAGGTCTTTTGACATGTAGTCAGGCCATGTGGCGATGCCTCCCGAAACATTTACATAGGCACGGTATCCAGCAGGCAGGTCGATGATTTTTTGTTCCCCAGCCCTTATGTCTGCAAACCAGATAGAATTTTTCTTCTTTGTTTGCATAAGCTGCTGATCAAGCCATACGACATAGTTTTCTGAGGCATAGATGAAATTGTCGGTTGAAAAGGAAGGAAGCTGGTCCCCTCCTCCTCCCAGTTGACGTTTTTCCCCTGTTTCCAGATCCATGCAGAAAACCTTGCTTTGGCCATTTTCAGAGCCTATCCAGACAACCTTGCCATCAAGCGGGAAGGGTGTATAGGAATTTTCGTCTGCCGAAACAGCTATCTGTATTTCCCCGTCATGCTCCCCGCAAACACCAAAGCGCGCTGTGCCACCAAAATAAATTGGAAGGCAAAGCGCGACTACCATTAGAACAGCGATTTTTTTATATGCGTTAATGGTAATCCTCCTTTCTTTTTGCCAGACTCTGCTGGCCCCCGTCAGCTCCTCAGGATCAACATGGGGGATTATCAAAAGAAAGAAGGATTGCAAAAATGAAGATATCTTTAAATAATGTAAATTGTCTAAATTTTACTTGATAATTGTTTTTATAAAAGCGACAAAAGCTTATTTGAACGGGGTAATTTTTGATGAGCGCAATAAGCGTAAAATGTCAGACACGCCGGAGGCCTCCGGCGTGTCCTTCCTAAAGCTGGATGGGTTATTTAATTTCCGAAGTGCAATTTGGACACTTTGTTGCCTTGATGGGGACTAGAGTGAAGCAGAATGGGCATTCTTTTTGTGTTGGTGCTGGTTTTTCTGCGGGTTTCTCCTTCCTGAGCCTGTTGATCATCTTGACCACGATGAAAATTGAGAAAGATATTATCAGGAAAGATATGAGTGCATTTATAAAGAGCCCGAAGTTCCATGTCACGGCTCCAGCGGCTTTTGCCTCAGCAAGTGAGGCGTATGGTGGAGGGGTCTTGCCTGATGAAATGAGAAGATACATGTTCGAAAAATCTATCCTGCCAAGCAAAAATCCTATTGGTGGCATGATTATGTCGTTTACAAGCGAATTGACGATTGCCCCAAAGGCCGCTCCTATTACAACGCCGACTGCCAGATCAATGACGTTTCCCTTGAGTGCAAACTCCTTGAATTCCTTGAGCATTCCTCACCTCCTCTTCAAATATTAGCATGACTGTCAATTGGGCTGGTCAAAATTATTTTTTAATGTTATCCAAAGCAAATCCTGGACATAAAATCGTTTCATAATATTGATGCGATCAATATATTGAATTATTATTATAAAAGAATGTATTATCTATGTCTGTTTACATTTGAAATATTGCAACGGGAGTTATTAGCACCCTCTCTTGAACATGGTAATAATAGCCAGAACTAATAAAGTGTCATGTTTTGCTTCGAATGATTAAATCAAACCTTTCAATATTACAACAAGCTGTCATGATCGCATGATTTTTTGTGCCAAATAACTTTTTATTCTCACCTGTCGTATTATGAGGCATAAAAGGAAGGAGGCACTAAAATGAAAAAGGTTTTAGCAACAATAGCGACAGTGGCACTGGTTCTGGGAATGTTCACAGGGCTGGTTGGAGCCGCCCAGAAGGAAGACAAGGGAATGGGTGGAATGTTTATGGGAACCGTCCAGCAGATTGGACAGGACAGCCTCACCATGAAGATGGCCTTCACCGAATTCATGACTGCAAAGGTAATCCTCTCGCCAGACTGCAAATATCTCGATCTTACAAACCCGCCAGAAGAGGGCAAGGAACCACCAGCATTGACCAAAGCTGACATCAAAGCCGGAGACAAGATAGTCTGCAAGGGTAAGATAACAAAAGAAGAAGACAAGGATGCAGTGTTTACGGCCATGGTTGTGAGCAAGGTCAAGGAATTCCCAAAGCCAAGGCCGCCGCAAGACGACAAGGGTGACAGGAAACCGGAGATCATGGGCTTGTTTGTGTCTGCCACAGATACCGCTTTCACAATGAAAGCACCGGACTCTGAGAAAACAGGGACCTTCAACTACAACGAAAAAACCAAATTTGTCCGCATCGTGGAAAAAGACGGCAAGAAAGAACGCCAGAATATTACGATCAAAGACATAAAGCCAGGCGACAAACTCGTTGTTGTTGCGGTACCACTAAAAGACAAAGAGGGCGATGACAAAGAGCGTGTAATGACCGCCGTTATCGTTACCGTTGTTGACAAGTTTCCGGAACTTCCGCCACCAGGTGAGGGAAGACGCGAAGAGCGCAGGCCAACGGCTATTGGTTCAGTAAAGTCCTTTGATGGAAAGAACCTCATCGTTGAGCTCTGGAAGAACAAAAATATAAAGACAGCCGGATTCACCGTTGATGAAAAAACCAAAGTTCTTTACTTCCCAAAGCAGGATGGTGACAAGAGGCCGGAACCTGTTGAGAAGAAACTTGAAGACCTGAAGCCAGGTCAGAAGGTAATGGTTGATTTTAGACCAAATGAAGACACCAAGCCGGAAGATGGTGTGATTGCAGGACTGGCAATCAGGATAGTCCTGATTGACGAGTTTCCTCCAGAAGTTGCAATGGGCGAAATTGTGGAGATAAGCGCATCATCGGTGACAATCAATGCCAGGATTGACAGGGAAAACACCGAAAAAGTGACAATCCAGATCACCTCCGACACAAAGTTCGTCATCATGAAAAAGGGTGATAAGCCGCAGGAAGCAAAGCTCTCTGACTTCGCGAAGGGTGACAAGGTCGCCGTTGACTACCGCGATGGCAAGGCGCTTGTCATAAAGAAAGTCATGGTTCCCGAAAAGAAGTGATTTGACAGAACAAGTAGCTGGCAATATGAAAAAAGCCCGGGTTCATCCCCGGGCTTTTTGTTTTGGGCTGATGAAAAAACAGGAGAATGGGCTAAAATGATTGACATGAGCAGTGATGGTCTTTTGGGAAGATTTGATGCGTTCTGGGAAGACAAAGCGAGGATAGAATATGGCTTCAAGGTGCCAGAGCAATGGTTCCTTGATGAGGCAGAGAAAATGCACCCTGATGGTCTCAAGGTCCTGGACCTTGGCTGTGGCAATGGAAGGAATGCTGTCCCATTGGCCAGGATGGGTTGCAAGGTGACTGGCGTAGACATATCGAACGTTGCGCTTTCCCTTTTGAAAGAGAAATCACAGAAGGAAGGAGTATCTGTAGATACCATCCAGTCTGATTTTGCGTCTCTTTCATTCCCTTCAGAATCTTTTGGTTTGTGCGTTTGCTACAATTCCATTTTCAATTGCCGAATAGACGAGCTTTTTGAGATTTTTGAAGAGGTGAAAACCTGGCTTTCTCCAAAAGGCAGATTTCTTGTTACATTGAGGAGCACGAAAACCCCTCCCCCTGGCGATTCTGTTTTACTCCCTGAGGAAAAAGGGACGTACATAACCAAAAGAGATGGATTTGAGCATTTTGTTCATTACAGTGATTGTGAAGAGGTTGAAAGACTTTCTTTAGGTTGGGGCCTTGTTTCGTTCGATGAGATAGAAGAACTCCTGGGGATGGGGGACAAAAAGCGCAAAGTCTGGACCTACAGATTGACACTGGAAAAGCAATGAATCTGCCATGATTTTATTTGAGTAGCAAACTTACGAGATGCCTTTCATCTGCAGAGAGTTCCTGGAGTGTATCTGAAATGTTTTTTTGATTGGAGTAGTTTTTGTTTATAAGCCCTGCAAGTTTTGCTGTGGCTTTTATTTTGTAAGCATATGGGTATGTTCCGTACACTGGCGATAGCTCTTTTGGTGATGATGGATTGAAGAACATTTCCGATTCTGAATTCACCTTTTTTTCAAAGTTTGTTGCAACACTCCTGCCGTTTTTTTGGGCAATTATCCTGGTGAGTTTTTCCAGAAAACGGTTTGCAATGACGCCAATGGTTTTGTCATAGGAAAAATCTATGATATTGTCATTGATAAGCCTGAAAATTGCTTTCCAGAAAGATTCTGGATCAATCCAGTTCATTACATATTGAGTGGATACGCCATTGCCGATGCGGGAAAGGATCAGCTCCGCTTTGTTTGCCCATATTTTATTTGACCTAAAGGGAATACCTGTCGGAAAAACAAACATTCTGCTCATGCACGGGTATGATGCTGCAGATATTTGTGGCAAATCCTCCAGAATATCTTCGATGTTTGGCATCCAGCCGCCTTCTTTTTGTGCAGAGAACGAGGGGTTGTCATAGCCAAGGATGGACAGTTCACCAGATGTCCTGAAAAGGAGCTCGTCAGTTTTTCCATTTGGCGGACCTTGAACTATCCGGCCTGATTTAAATGCAAACCTCGCACTCTCCCCATCTTCGAAGTCAAATTTGACCATACCGGTCAGCCTTCTATGGGTGAGAACAATAAGCGAGGTGAATAAAAACACATCTTGGAAGTGGGCCATAGCCTCTTTTTTAAAAATTAAACAGATTTTACAAAGACAAATTTATTTTAATAGTATCCAGTCCTGTGTCAAATAGACAAATCCTTATTTATCCAGCCTAATCGTCGAATATGACTGTCGCCAGGTACTTTCCGTTTTCGATTTTTACCTCAAGCCCTCCCCAGGTAATGGCCTTTATAAGATGCTTTGTCTGGTGCTTGTTTTTGTCGTAGATTTCACCAAAGATTTTCACTAGTGCCTTGTTTCCCGATATTTCAAGTTCCATGTTGCGGGTGAGGAAGCCTTCGCAATCAAACAGAAAGACCAGTTTTGACAGTGTTCGAACCAGCAGCTGCTCAGGAGAATCAAATTCAATTTCAAAGCTTTTTTCCTGGTTTGCTTCCACAGTTGCGGGGTTTATAGTAAAAAAAAGAAGGGCCAGCGCGCCCTGGCGCACCAGCCCTTCCAGAGAATCTGCATTCAGGCAGGCCCCAAGGTCTGCCGTATGGTCAAATGATTTAAACCAGTCCTGGCTCTTCAGGTTCTGCCGTCTCATCTTCTCCATTGTCAGTCATCCTTGAGATTGCGGTTACGGTGTCTCCCTGTTCAAGCTTTATGAGCCTGACCCCGGTTGCATACCTTCCAAGCTCCGGTATGTCGGAGGTTGAAATCCTTATCGTCTGGCCGTTTGTTGTGATTATCATGAGCAATTCGCCAGACTTTACTATATTGCAGGCAACCAGCGGGCCGGATTTATCGTTTATGTTCATGGCGCGAACGCCCTTGCCTCCGCGCTTTATGAGCCTGAATGTGTCAAAGTCGGTGAGCTTGCCGTACCCGTTTTCAGAGACACAGAGCAGGCAACCGTCTTCTTCTTCAACTTCCATGCCCATGACCATGTCGCCAATGCCCATCCTGATGCCGATAACACCCTTTGATGATCTGCCGGTTGGCCTGATGTCGCCTTCATTAAAGCGTACTGCCTGGCCATGCTTGGAGACGATTATTATTTCTTCACTCGGATTGACCAGTCTTGCTTTTCTGAGCCAGTCATCAGCGTCAAGCGTTATCGCTATGATTCCGGTCCTTCTGATATTTGCAAATGCCGAAAGCTCCACCTTTTTGACGGTACCCTGTGCTGTCACAAACATCAGGAAATGATTGTCGTCCCACTGTTTGACTGGGAGTATGTAGGTAGTAAACTCCGATGGCGTAAGGGGGATGATTGCTGTTATTGGGGTGCCCTTTGCTGCCCTTCCGGTTTCCGGGATGTCGTATACCTTGAATTTGTAAACCTTTCCAAGGTTTGTGAAGGTCAGCATGTCCTGTTTGGCTGTGACGTGGAAGATGTCCTGCGCCTGGTCATCACCAACTGTCTGCACGCCGGTGACTCCCTTTCCACCCCTGCCCTGGGCCCTCCAGGCATCGACCTTTACCCTCTTGAGGTATCCGTCTTTTGTGATTGAAACAATGAACGGGTCATCTGGAATGAGGTCGTCCAGCTTTATTCCAGACTCGTCGAAGTTTTCAATAATTGTGCGCCTTTTATCTGCAAACTTCTTTTTGAGAAGGAGGAACTCTTCCCTGACGACCTGTTTGAGTCTTTCAGGGTTCTCGAGGATTTCGGTGAGTTCCTTTATTCTAGCAATCAGCTCTGCTATTTCCTTGTCTATCTTGTCAACTTCTAGGGCAGTGAGCCTTGCCAGCCTCATGTCGAGGATTGCTTTTGCCTGTATATCGGACAGCTGGAACCTCTGGATGAGGGATGTCTGGGCGGCCTCCGAGGTTGGCGAATTCCTGATTATCTTGATGGTTTCATCAATATTGGTAATGGCCGTCCTGATGCCCTCCAAGATGTGCTTTCTTTCCTCGGCTTTTTTGAGCTGGAACTCGGTGCGTTTCGTCACGACCTGGCGCCTGAAATTGAGGAAGGTGTTGAGCGTATTGATTAATCCAGTTTCCATCGGCCTGCCGTCCACGATGGAGAGCATTATTCCGCCAAATGTTGACTGGTATGCGGTGTGCTTGTAGAGCTGTTTTTCTATGAGCTGGGGATCAGCGCCTAACTTAATCTCAATGACTACCCTGATGCCTTCCCTGTCGGATTCATCCCTCAGATCAGTTATGCCTTCGATCTTCTTTTCCCTGACGAGGTCGGCTATTGTGCTGACGAGGGTTGCCTTGTTGACCATGTATGGCAACTCGTTGATCACATAGCTCAACTTTTTGCCCTCTGATTCGATTTTCCCGATGCCCTGGACGATTATTGTTCCCCTGCCCTCTTCGTAGAATTTCCTTATTCCCATTGGCGAAACGATCCTGCCTCCGGTTGGGAAGTCTGGGCCTGGCATCATTCTCATGATGTCATCAAGCGAAGGCTCGCTGTTGTCTAACATATAGATTAGGCAATCAACCACTTCGCCAAGGTTGTGTGGCGGGATGTTGGACGCCATTCCGACGCCTATTCCTGATGAGCCGTTGAGGAGCAGGACCGGGAGTTTTGACGGGAGAACTGTTGGTTCGTCAAGCGTGTTGTCGAAGTTGCGCATGATCTGGACAGTTTCCTGGTCCAGCTCTTCGAGCATCGATTCAGCAAATTCTGTCAGCCTTACTTCGGTATAACGCATGGCGGCCGCACCATCGCCATCAATAGAGCCAAAGTTGCCCTGCCCGTCAACAAGCGGGTAGCGGCTAGAAAATTCCTGTGCCAGCCTGACAAGAGAGTCATATACTGCCACGTCTCCATGGGGATGGTACTTGCCCAGGACATCTCCGACGATCCTTGCCGATTTCTTGTGTGGCTTGTCGTGGTTGTTCCCAAGCTCGCCCATCGAGAAGAGGATACGTCTGTGGACTGGTTTTAAACCATCCCTGGCGTCTGGTATTGAACGGCCGATGTTTACAGACATTGCATAGTCGAGATAATAGGTTTTTATCTCCTCCTCGACTTCAATCTCCCTTACTTTTTCACCAAGCCTGTTTTGAAGGTCTTTATCTTCCATCTCTCACCTATATGTCTAGGTTGCGGACATCGAGTGCGTGCAATTCGATGAACGCCCTTCTTGGTTCGACCTTGTCGCCCATCAGGAGCGAAAAAGTACGTTCTGCTTCTGCATTGTCCTCGATCCTTGCCTTGAGGAGTGTCCTTCTCCAGGGGTCCATGGTGGTTTCCCAGAGCAGTTCGGGGCTCATTTCACCCAAACCTTTGTATCGCTGGACCTCTGATTTGCCGCTTATCTTGGCAAGTTCCTGCTGGAGCTGTACATCGTTGTAGACATAGGAATTCTTGCCGCCCACTTTTATTTTGTACAGCGGTGGCTGGGCGATATAGATGTGGCCGTTTTCTATGAGCTGGCGGAAGTGTGTGTAGAAGAGTGTCAGCAGAAGCGTTGCAATGTGCGCACCGTCGACGTCAGCATCGGCCATGATGACTACTTTGTGGTACCTGAGCCTGGCAATGTCGAAATCTTCGCCAATGCCGCAACCAAGAGATGTTATGAGCGCCCTGACCTCGGCATTTGAAAGCACCTTGTTCAGGTTTGCCTTCTCAACGTTGAGGATTTTTCCCCTGAGCGGAAGAATTGCCTGGAATTTCCTGTCTCTGCCCTGTTTTGCCGATCCACCTGCCGATTCTCCCTCAACGATGAACAGCTCTGATTTTGAAGGGTCGCGTTCCGAGCAGTCTGCAAGCTTGCCGGGGAGGACCGAGGATTCCAGAAGGCTTTTGCGCCTTACGAGGTCCCTGGCTTTTTTTGCTGCTTCCCTGGCTTTTTTGGCCAGGATACACTTTTCGAGAATATTTTTGATGGTCTGGGTGTCTTTGTCGAAGTAGTAGCTGAGTTTTTCCTGGGTGTACCGTTCAACCCCGGATTTGGCAGTCATGTTGCCGAGTCTGCCCTTGGTCTGGCCTTCAAACTGTGGGTCAGCTATGCGTATTGAAAGGACGCATACGAGGCCATCTCTGGTGTCTTCGCCAGACAGGCTGTCTTCCTCGGTTTTTATGATGCCAAGGAGCTTTGCCTTGTCGTTGAGCACCCTGGTCAGTGCGGCGTGATAACCTGTTACATGCGCTCCACCGTCTGCCGTGGCTATCGAGTTTACAAAAGAAAAAATCGTTTCGCCATAACCGGTTGTGTACTGCATTGCGAATTCGATGTACATGTCATCTTTTGTGTCGTTGAAGTGTATGATTTCGCGGTGAATTGGTTCCTTGCCCTCGGAGAGGTATTCCACGAACTCGGTGAGCCCACCGTCAAACTTGTATTCCTCGGATTTTCCGGTGACCTCGTCCTTTATGGCAATCCTGAGGCCCGAATTGAGGTATGCAAGCTCTCTTAGCCTGTGACTTAAGGTCTTGAAATCGAATTCAACCGTGGAGAATATTTCTGAATCAGGCTTGAAAGTAACTATTGTTCCTGTTTCTTTTGTCTCGCCAGTGATTTCCAGGTCTGTTTCTGGGGCACCCTTGCGGAACCTCTGGCGGTGGACCTTGCCGTCCTTTTTTATTGTCACCATGAGCCAGATAGATAAGGCGTTTACAACAGAAACACCTACGCCGTGAAGTCCACCCGACACCTTGTATGACTTTTTGTCGAACTTGCCACCGGCGTTGAGCCTTGTGAGTGCCACTGTAACGCCTGGTATTCCAAGTTGCGGGTGAAGATCAACAGGTATTCCCCTTCCGTCGTCACTGACTGAAATGGAACCATCGGGGTGTATTGTTACTTCGATGTTCTTGCACCATCCACCCATTGCCTCATCAATTGCGTTGTCCACCACCTCGTACACAAGGTGGTGGAGGCCCCTCTCGTCCGTGGAGCCAATGTACATTGCCGGCCTTAGCCTTACGTGTTCTATGCCGTCCAGTACTTTAATATCTTGTGCGGTATAGTTGTCTGCCATTTCCACTCCTTTGATATCAACCAATCAAAAATAAGCCAAATGCAAGCAAAAATCAACAAAATATGCGATTAGTTGACAGTCCCTACTCATTGCGTACAAAGGGGGCATGAAGTATTTTGCCGTTGTTATTATGGTGGTAGTTATGCTCTCTGGTTGCACGGCTGGTTCGATCTCCATGGTCGAGTTGCCAAAGCCTGAGGACAAAACTGGCCTTCCATCTCCGCTTCCCGATTATGTTCCGGTGTTCAGGCCGTCTTCCGATAATCCAGCGAACCCGTTGAGGGTGTTAGATGAAAAGGTGGGTCAGACAGATCTTGTAAGAGAGATTACCGGCACACTGTACACTTCCTCAAATCCGTCGCGCATATATGAATGGTACAAAGACGAGTTCGCGGCAAAGGGCTGGGCAACCAATTATGACCTTCCATATAGCGAAAAGTTCCAGACCGGCAAGCTGACTTGCATCAAAGGCGATCTTGTCCTTACGGTCACAATAAATTATGATCCGGTGCAGAGCAGAACAGAAATTTTATATCTTGGCAACAAGTTCACCAAACCACAGGATGGAAAATGAAAAATATCAAAAATTTTGCGCTTCTACTGGGCCTTCTTGCCACCCTGGCAAGTTGTGCGCAAATGCCACGCGAGCTTGATGTAGACAAACTCGTTAATCCGCTAAAGGCAGGCGACAAGCCGGATATTGAGATAGTTGAGCCAGTGATAACCGAGGCACCCTTCAAAGCTGACAAGACAAGATTGGACGAGCTCTCCCCCTATGTTCCGGTATACAAGGATGCCAAATTCGACTCCACCAGATCATTTATTGTGGGTGAAGACAACGAAAATATTGGCAAAACCAAAGTCGTTGCCGAGACCTATCATAATGCAACGGCCGAAGAAGTTTACACCTGGATTGTTGACCATCTCACAGACACTGGTTTGAGGGTGGCAAAAAAAGAGGAAATCAATGACCAGGACCCACTCATCTTTGTGGAAGCGGATGGTACGGCCCACATTACTTCAATAGGCAAGCAGTCCTTCATGAAGATTGACGTGTGGACACTGACAGCCTATCCAGGCTGGGTGAGGGTGAATTATGAGGGCACGAGCGACAAGCCTTTTAGCAAGTAGTCTTCTTCTTGTTGCATTACTTTCTGGCTGCGGTGGCAGTACCGTCAAGACCGAGAAGCTTGAAGTAAAAAAATCATACGAAATTATTCCAAAAATTGCCGCCCGTTACCCTGTCTGCGAAGGTATATTTGAAAACGAAATCTACGGCAAAAGGGTTGATATCAGAACAGTTGCCGAAAATACTTTTGGCGTTGAGGTCTCCGGGCCACTGTTTGCAGGTGGCGACCCAGCAGAGATTTTCAAGTGGTACATGCAAAAAGCCAAGAATGACGGCTGGGGAAAATTTGAAGGTGGTACCAGCTACGTCCCGTATGATGCAGAAAAAGGTTATGGTTTTCTGGCAATAAGCAAGGGTAGACGCACACTCAGCCTGGAATTTACAAGGAAGCCGGGCTGGGAATACACAAGAATCCAGTATCTTGGCATGGCATACCACAAGGATGGTGCCTGGCTCGATGATGGTCTTGAGTACCAAAAATAAACAGAAAATTTAGCTTGCCTCCACTCATTTTGTCGCCCCATTTTTTGAACCTTTAACAAGAAAGATTCGTATTTGTTTCAAATCCTAAGTTAGGGGTGCATAAAAATGGTTGCGAGAAAGTTTATGTCCATAATTCTTGCAGGGGCCCTTCTTTTCGGGCTTCTCCCCATTGGCTCCGCACAGGCCGCATCGGTCACTGTTTCGGGAGTCATCTCGTCAGTTTCATGCTATTCTTCGATACAGGTTTCGTCCCCATCACTTGGCAAAGTCTTTGATATTGCCATTGTTGGCTCGACGGTCATCACCGTGAATGGCGCAGTATCACCGTGTACCGATTTGCAGCCGAACATGGGCGTTACTGTTGTTGGAGTTGACAACGGGGGTCGCATAATTGCGTCGAAGATAGCTGCCCAGGGGGCAGGCTCTGTAAAAAAGATAACTGCATCGGGGAAAATTGTTTCAACATATTGTCCGAATGCCATTGTTGTTGCGACCTCGTCCGGAAACATCCAGTTTGATATTTCGAGGGCCATGATAATGGGGCCGACAGGTTCGCTCTCCTGCGAAGACCTGGAAGCTGGAGACCCGGTGATTGTCAGCGGCGAGCAGAGGGCAGATGGAAGCTACTATGCCAGCTATGTCAAAGTAAACACTGGCAGTGTGGGTTTTGTCGCCACAGGCAAAATAAGCTCGATCAGCTGCTCTTCAGGAGAAATGGTCCTCCAGGCAACAAGCCAGACAGTAAAAATCCTTATTGGCAGCGCAAAGTTTACGCTCAATGGAAAATCGGTTTCTTGCGATGAGCTGAAAGCCGGTGACTCGGCCCAGGTCAAAGGAACTTTAGATAAAGGTGTATATACTGCGCAAACCGTTGCTGTCACAAGAGAGACTGGCACATTCAATGTGACTGGCAAGATCGCTTCCATATCCTGCCCTTCAGTTGTTTCCATCACCGTTTCTGGTGGGATGCTTACAATCAGGATAACGCAAAACACCATCATAAAAAAAGGTGGTGTTGTTGCATCCTGCAGTGATCTCCAGGTTGGTGATTCAGTCACAGTGTCGGGTACTGTTGAAAATGGCATCTATGTTGCAGACATAATCAGCGCCACTTCACAGGTCCAGACTTTCAACCTGTCTGGCACGATTGAAGCAACAAATTGCCCTTCAGAAATTACCCTGAAGACTTCTTCCGGCACCTTTACGATTGATGTATCACAGGCCCAGATAAAGATTGGCGGGACTGTCAAACAGTGCTCTGACCTCAAACAGGGCGATATTGCTTATGTTTCTGGTGTGTTACAGAATGGAAAAAAGATTGCCCAGACAGTAACAGTGACCAGCTCTGGCCAGACTACGGTTTCGATTGAAGGAACGGTGTTCTCGAAAAATTGCCAGGCAAATATGGTCACGGTAAAAAAACAGAATGGGATCATCGTCCAGGTTGTTCTTCCTCAGTCATTCACAAGGAATGGCAATCCGTCCACCTGTGATGACATAAAGGTTGGCGACAATGCTTATGTAGAAGGAACGCAGTCGGGTGCAACTATCATTGCAACCAAGGCCGAGTTTGCAGGAGAAACTGGCGGTGGAGAAACCAAGACTGTCAGTGGCAAGATAATCACCATTGATTGCCAGGCGCTCCTTATGGTCCTTGAGACCGAATCTGGTGCTATCCAGGTCAGGTTTACACCGCTAACAAAGTTCTTCAGAAACAACATATCGGCAGAATGCTCGGAGCTCATGCCAGGTGATACAGCGAGTGCCACTGGCATCGAGTCGCAGGGCATTCTTGTCGCAGAGACTGTTTACGCCATTGGTGAGGGTGGAGCAATCGCACAGTTTGAAGGCAAAATAACATCGGTTGATTGTGTCCTCATGAAGATGACCATCAAGTACAATGATCTTGATATCGTGGTCATGTTGCAGGGTGCAACAATAAAAAAAGACGGTGCGACCATAAACTGTGTTGATCTCAAGGTTGGCGATACTGTTATCGTATGGGGGAACATTGTTCCAACCGAGGCAAAGGTCATCGCGGTAAAAGTTGAGGTTGTGACCTCGGGTGGTGGTGGCGGTGATTGTAACGGGCCGTTCACCTACACTGGCAAGATTGAAATGGTCAACTGCCTTGGACAACCGCAAACAATAATCCTGGTCGTTGGCAACACAAAAAAGATTATTTTTATAACTTCTTCAACCAAGATAACAATCAATGGAAAAACTGCCACTTGCCAACAGCTAAAAGCCGGCATGACAGTTACGGTCACAGGCAATTGTGTTCCTGACAAGGGCCTGTACGCAACCGAGATAACCTCTGGCCAGAGTGAGTCAGAACTAGGGATTGTCAGTGGAATACTTGGCGGGACCAGTTGCTATTACAAAAAGATTTCAGTCATGATTGACGGCGAGTATGACTACACCGTGTTCATGATTGATGACCAGACCGAAATCATTGTTGATGGCGTAAAAACCACTTGTGCAGCGCTCAGGTCTGGAATGAGAGTTGTTGTTACCTACAAAGAGGTTGGCAATCCACCAACCCTTGTTGCAGTCAAGATTGTTGCAACTACCCCAACGAATCCGCCACCACCAACCCCACCCCCGGGCGGTGGTTCTGGCGGTGGTAGCGGTGGCGGAGGTGGAGGTACTCCACCAACACCGCCTGGCGGCGGTGGCTCCGGTGGAGGCACAACCCCAAGCCCGGGTGAAAATGAAGGCCAGGGTTTTGAGTCTGTCCTCACGGTCACAAAGATTGACTGCGCAGGCAAGACTATCGAAGGCACTGATGAATACAATGCCGGAACCAAAATGACTGTCAAGTTGGGCGAAAATGGCACAATAAACTATAAGGACCAGCAGATAACCTGCGACAAGCTCAAGGTTGGCTATCTGATCAAGGTCAATGGCGTCAGGGGTAAGGGTACCAGTGTAAATGCAACTGTTTGTGAAATCCTCCCGGTTTCACCTCTTCCAAACAAGATCAACGGTCGCATTGTCGAAGTCGACAAGGTGAAGGGCTGGGTGAAGCTGGAACCGGTCAAGTCAGGCATCAGCACCATGTCGGTGAGTGGCGGTGTCAAATCAGATGGCGACTATGTCCTCGTCTACATTGACCCGACCACAACTTTTGAATACAGGGGCAGAAAACTCACCATCCAGGACCTCAGGCCTGGCGTAATGATGGAGATTTCGGGGCTTGTTGATCCAATCAATTCGGTGATGACCACAAACACGATAACGCTCTCGGCAAGGCAGGCAATTGATGTTACCCAAAAAGGCCGTGTTGCCGATGTCTTCTGCGACAAGAGCATGTTCTGGCTAATAACCGATGACCCGGAATCAAAGTATGTTCTAATAAAACTTTCAACTGACACTGCAGTGACCCTTGAAGGCAACAAGGCAACATGCGCCGATCTGGTGAAGGGTGCAGAAGTGACGGTTACCGGGAAACTGGATCCATTTGATCTCTATGTTTCCGCACAAAAGGTCGAGGCGTTGAAGCTCCAGGTTGGCACAGCAACCATCGAGGGTGAAATGATGGCGCTGGATTCAACAAGGCAGCAGCTCTGGATCAAGATTTCAGACGAGCAGGGCACAAGATTTGTCATGGTAAAATACAGCACTGAAACCAAGTTCCTGGCCTTTGGAAAGACCGGAACAGTGGCTGATCTTGTCTATGCAAGCGTGCTCACAGTGACAGGCTCCTATGATCCGAACAACCAGTTTATCTTCAATGCCGGAACAGTGGAGTCGCTTGGAAAATCCGAAGAAAACCTTTCCTCAACAGGCACGGTTGTCTTTGCCGACTGCGTCGGTAAGATAATCTTCATAAAGACCCAGAAGGGTGTTGAAAGGTTCGAGCTTGTCTCGTCCACAAAGATAACAAGCGGCGACAAGCCGGCCTCCTGCGCAGACATCAAGGAAGGCCAGCAGGTAACAATCACCTATGACCGCAAGGGAACAAAGGTTTTCACAACAAAGCTCACACTCCCGCCACCAAAAACAATCATCAAGCTGACCGTTGGCCTTGGCGTCATATCAGTCAATGGCCAGAATGTCCTCATTGATGCTCCTCCTTACGTCAAGGGCGGGACAACAATGGTGCCAATCAGGGTCGTAACGGCATATTTTGGCGCATCGCTCACATGGGGCCAGGCTGACAAGAGGCTCACGCTCCAGAGAGGAAAGGACATCATCATCGTCTGGATCGGCAGGCAGGAAGCGCTTGTCAACGGAAAGTCAACTCCGCTGGCCCAGGCGCCGGAATACGGTGCGGCCGACAGAATGATGGTCCCGCTGAGGTTCTTCTCCGAAGTGTTTGGCGCCCAGGTGGAATGGGATCAGGCAAGCAAGACAATAACAATAATCCTCTAGTAATTTTGCGTCTACCTACAACAAATAAATGAGGGGGGGTACCCCCCCTCATTTTATATTTAGCAATAAACCATCTTAGTTAATTTCAATCATAAATATCAAACCGACATTTCATATTTCTGATATAAATATTTAATTAACAAACACAGACTTATTATTGAGAACACATACAATAAAAAAGTTCTTTAAAATAATAAAATAGGAGATGGAGCATGACAGAACCTGAAATGGAGAGAGAGAGAGAGAAGAAAACCAGCTCGAAATAAACACAAAAACAATACAACCAAAATCATTTTTTAAAACAAAAGCTGGAAAATGGACCATCGGAGTTATCATTGTATCGGTGTTTATTATCATAGGCGCTGCCTTATCTGGAACTTATGAAGACTCAGATTCAGGAAATGTTGGTAATTCTGAAAAAAATCCTGTTTATCAATGTGATGACTATGAAATTGATATGCCAAAAGGTTGGAGTGCATCTGGGGAGAGCGATTTGTTGACAATCAAGGATGAAATGAGCCAGTTTGTCATGATTGCTTCCCTAAAAGATTTTCCGAGCGATGCGCAATCGCTTGTAGAAGCAATGGTTCTGGATAAAATAGAGGCGCAGGGTCAGAAAATTGGGGAACCAGTAAAAGTTAAAATAGCCAATAAAGAAGGAACCTTGTACCCCCTTCCCAACTCAAGCTTCAATTCATTCACAATATTTACTAGTAATGAGGGAGTGTATTATCAAATTACGGGCCTGCAAAAAATTGGCTCCAAGGATGTTACAAATATCATCGAGACGTTCAGATTCAAATAAATCATCATCTAACTGAGTGATAACGATTTGCTTTGATATTCAAAAAGGAGGGGGAAACCCCTCCTTTTTTGTTTGTGGTAGGACCTTCTCAGCTTTGTTTTTTCTGTTTTCTTGCCTTCAGGGCTGCAATTATCTGGCCAATCTTTTCCTTGTCCATGGTCGTCATCTGTTCGAACCGGTCCCTTGTTTCCTGCGATATTGTCAATGTTTTTCCGAATTCCCTGCCAGCGTCCCTCATGAGTGCATAGACATCGGAAAATGTTGTTTCGTCATAGTCTTTGGCCATACCATCTGCAAACGGAACAAGAAAATCCTGGGCATAGGAGCTGCCAAAAATCTGCTTCATTGTGACCTTCAGCCCGTCAAAGTTTGATTTTTCCGGGAGCCCGCAAGGTGAGATCAGGACAAATTTTATTTTTTCCAGCCAGGTTTTTGAGTCTTTTGGGGTGGACGAAGCCGATTTGTGGAAAGTCTCCAGATAAAGGGGTAATTGCCTGTCCAGATAGTCTTTCACCTTTCCGGGGACAGTGAAGAAATAAAGCGGCACGGAGAGCACGACAAGATCGGCATTTCTGTGGTCCTCGACAATTTTTGCCATGTCGTCGTTTTGGGCGCATTTCCCCAGTGTTGCGGTCCAGCAGCTCTTGCATCCTTTGCAATGCCCGATTTCATAATCATTTAGCATGATTTCCTGGACCTGATGTCCCCCATCCTCCAGCCCCCTGGCGAACTTTGAACCAAGCCTGTACGAGGCGGAATTTTTCCCTCTTGGACTGCCATAGACAACTACTGCTTTCATTTTGCCTCCTTGTTTATGGTTGCTCTAGCATAAATTTTTGTGCCAATCAAGCTGCCTAATAATCCCAACTTGCGCCCAATCGGTATTTAATAGTAGACTCATCAAAGAGGAGGAGGTTGGGAATGAAGAAATGTTTTTCCTTGCCCTTATTGATGTTGCTGCTCATCTTTCCACTGACAACCGGCACATCAAAAACATCGGATTTTGGTGTTGCAACCAGAAGTCGGGGGAAACTGGATTTCAAATCAAGGAGCCCTTATGTTCTATTCACTTGCCAGAGGGAAGGATTTTTTGAGGTGAGGTCATTGCAAACGGGGAAGAGTGTTTTTTGCCATGACTGGGTTGATTACAGCCATGGGCCCTTCCTTGAAGATGGGAAAATAGTTTTTTATGACCCGGACAAGGGCACCAAAAGCAACATGCGCATGGATTTTGACGGAAACGTGGAATATTTTGACCCCACCATCAACCAGACCAGCCCGCCAACCAGACACAAGATCGTCCAGAATGCTGACAAATCTTACACTCTTAGAGTTTTATCTGTAGATGGCAATAAAGAAATCTGGACAATGACTGCAAAATCGGGAGAGAAAATCGAATACAAAGATGGTTGGTTCTTATATTCTGGTTCAGGGTTTATGAAGGTGCTCAACCCGCTTACAGGGGAAATTGT
>JAKIZT010000040.1 GCA_022707885.1 Caldisericales bacterium
CCTAAAACAATTCACATCCAAGAAGAAGAGACAGGTCATAGTTATAAAAATTTATTTGGGCCGTACCTTAGCGGTGCAAAGTCAATCCTAATTATTGACCCTTATGTTAGGTTGGAATATCAAGTTAGAAATTTAATCACTTTCATTGGGATTATCGATACATCAGGCGGTCCTGTCCAACTTAATCTGACAACATCTGCAGAGGATGCTTATCAAGAGCGGGAAGTAAGTAAAAAACTGGATGAAATAAGAAATAGCGTGATCAAACATGGTGTAATTTTCAGTTTCGACTTTAGCACGACTGTACATCGGCGTGGTATCCAAGCAGATAATGGGTGGAAGATCATAATTGACCGCGGATTGGACATTTTTCAAAAACCCGACTCAAAATATGAGTTGAGTGAAGTAGATCAAACTAAACGGAAATGCAGAGAAACAGAGATCACATACATCCAATCAGAATTTTCATAATTAAAAGGTATAGGCCTTGTATTCTGTTAGTTTTTTCCTTGGAGAGCTAAAAGAACAGGAGTCTTCTTGGATAAGGAGGAGTAAAATTGGCCGAGTCATTACGTCAAAAGGGTCAAAAAGCTAAGGATAGATTTATAAAACTAGTAACAAATGTTCGTCGTTCCAATGACTTCTCTTCAGGCGACACTGAGGTAAATATCGATGGAGTTTGGTATCATGTTGACGTCAAGGATTGCACCTCAAATACAATTAACCAAATTCGAGCGATAAGATACCAAACACTGGTAATCTATTTTGATGGTGTTTGGTACGTTATTCCTCCTCAAGAGGTTGTCCGTTTAGTCGGGCAAAGAAACCGGGGGCAACACACAGAAATCCCATTTGAATGTGCTGCTTTAACCCTTAATCAAATAGAAAGCGTTTATAGGTGTTCTGATTCTCAATTAGCCGAGAGGGTCTATGCAGCAATTAGAATGGGACAACAAGAACAATTCAAAGAAGTAAAGAAGATAATGGATGATTTGTATTCCGAATTAATTAAACTTAAGGAGCGCACGAAATCGTCAGTTACAGCGATCCTTGAATAATTTGTATTAAGACACGTGTAAATTACGTGGAGTTATTAACCACTGATTTGGATTTATTAGAGAGTTATATGGAAAACAAAATTATTTTTGGCGACAATTTAACAATCATGCAAGATATAGCTCCAGAATCTGTCGATTTAATTTATATAGATCCACCGTTTAATACTGGGAAAGTACAACAGCGTACACAAATTAAGACCATACGGTCAGAAAATGGTGACCGTGTTGGTTTTCAAGGCCAAAGATACGAGACTATAAAAATCGGAGCAAAATCATACTCCGATTTATTTGATGATTATTTGGATTTTTTGGAGCCGAGATTGCTGGAGGCTTACCGATTATTAGCACCCAATGGTTCTTTATACTTTCACATTGATTATCGGGAAGTCCACTATTGTAAAATTTTACTGGATAAGATCTTTGGAAGAGATAGCTTCCTAAATGAAATTATCTGGGCATATGACTATGGAGCTCGATCAAAAAAGAAATGGCCCACCAAGCATGACAACATCCTTGTTTACGTAAAGAACCCAGATGATTATGTGTTTAATTATGATGATATGGAGCGTATACCCTATATGTCTCCAGGCCTTGTAGGACCGGAAAAAACTGCACGCGGTAAAACCCCGACTGATACTTGGTGGCATACTATCGTCCCAACGAATGGTAAGGAAAAGACTGGCTATCCTACGCAGAAACCACTTGGTATTTTAAAACGCATTATTCAGATTTCTTCAGCCGAAAATGGGAAGGTATTAGACTTTTTCGCGGGCAGTGGCACCACCGGTGCGGCTGCACAAGAATTGGGAAGACATTTTATATTAATTGATAATAATCCTTCCGCACTTGAGGTGATGGCCAGAAGATTTAAATTTATCAATAACATAGATTGGATCGATTTTGATCCCAAACCATTCCAGGAATAGGCAAACTATGGATATATTAAAAAGCCTTGGGTAATAATCTTCCAAGGCTTTTTAAATGTCGATCTAAATTCCAAATCCCATCTGACCCTCCGGAACTACCTCCTTTCTCCTTGTCCGTCTGACCACCACCGTTTTCTGATTCACCCAATCATCCCAGGTCATCACTTTCGGTCCAGGAATGATCACTGCGCTCGGGGTCGTCAGGCTGCCCATCGGATTGTGGCTGACTTGCAGATCGTCGGCAAACAAGGTCTGTAGATCTGAGAGCTTCGCGCCCTCTAGCACATCGCGAGCGAGCTGAGTGAGAAAGTCGCCTTCCTCCTCTGGAACAATCGCACCTCCGACCTCATCCCCGTAAACGAGCTGCGCGGCTTTCATCTTTTTTCCCATCAAGGCAAGCGCTGTTGCTTCCATCGCTGATGAGTAAACCGAGAAAATCGCCTTGACCGGCTGTGTCTGTCCCAGACGCCATACACGTCGCACGCTTTGCCACAACGTATAGAGTGAATATTCGATCTCGAAGAACACCACGGTTGAGAATTGCACCAGGTCGAGACCTGTTTCCACAAGCCGAGGGTTACAAATCAAAACATCGATGGTATTCACACGTTTGGCGATCCATTCTTCACGCTTGCGTGGGTCAACATTTCCACTCAGTATTGAGACTCTCAGCCCGTTGGCTTGTAGAGGCATCATCACCCGATCTTGAATGTCGCGTGTGCCGGTCTGACGAACATAGACCAGCACTTTACGCCCTTGCTGCTTTTCAACCTTACAGAAATCAGCCAGCCAGTTCTCCTTTGGCAGCCATTTATGGCCATTCGGATTGATCGCCGGCAACTCCATCAGCGGTACTTTTCGCACGGTTTTACCATCGCTGCCATCCACCTCATCCACAACGACGACCTCATCCCGAAAAGCTGAATTCGGTCGCGCCAGAGTCCATTGAAGCCAGGTGGATAGGTAACGACTGGATTGGATAGCTAATTGTTTCAGGCTGCTATCCATGCTGCGATACTGCTGGGCCTGATTCTCGAGCATATCCAGGGTCACCACTTCCTCCTTGTATGCCGGTAGTGCCAGATTCAGGTCCTTCAAGCTCAGAAAGATGGTCGTATCCAACAACCGGCTGACGATAGCCGGGCTGACACCCGGTTGTTCCTTTGCTTGATTGCGATAGCGCCGGTTTCCTGTGTACACCCCATCTTCGTCCGCATCATCATCTCGTCTTCGTCTTCGGGTGGTTTCAAGCACTCCATACAACCGCGCCCAGCGCTTCTCGTCATGGAAAGCAAAATCACGACGGACACCATGGTTCAATCGATGCAGCAGCCAGAAAATTGAGGTGCTTTTGCCACCAAAGAATGTCCCGGTAAGCGTTAGCGTCCACTTCACAGCTGTTACCAGTTGATGGAACGCGACACCTCGATCTGATGACTTGGATTTAAACTGATGGACCTCATCGGCTATCAGAAGCTTGAAAGCGCCCTTAGCATGTTTGGTAATGTACTCCGAAATGCTATGTCGCCTCGCCCCGTTGAACTCAAACAG
>JAKIZT010000041.1 GCA_022707885.1 Caldisericales bacterium
ATCTATACCGATCTTGGCACAAAACAGCTCCGCCAGATGCTTTTTGACAAAACCCAGATAACAGGGCTTTTCTGCTTCGAAAACAGCAAAGCAATTTTTGAAGGTGTACACAGGAGCTTTAAATTTGTGGTACTCACATTTGAAAAAGGCAAGTGTACCCAAAGCTTCCCGGCTGCATTCATGAGGCACGAAGTGGCCGAGCTTGATAAATTTCCACATGAAGGCTCGATTGGCATCTCTGTTGAACTGGTCAAAAAGCTTTCACCTGACTCACTTTCCATTATGGAATTCAAATCAGAGAAAGACATTGAAATAGCCAAAAAGATGCTCAGATTTCCACTTTTGGGCGAGGAACTGCCAGATGTTTGGAATGTTAAATTAAAACAGGGTGACTTCAACATGACAAGTGATAGTCACCTGTTCAAAACAGAACCAGGTCCAGGGAGGTTGCCACTTTATGAAGGCAAGATGATCCACCAGTTTGACCACCAGTTTGCAAAGCCAAAATACTGGATAGACGAGAAAGAAGGCAGGAAAGCCCTTTTGTGTAAGGTAATCGATAAGAAGCAAAAAATTGGTTACGAGAAATGTAGACTAGCATATCGTTCAATTGCATCTAATACAAATGAAAGATCATTAATATCAACAATAATCCCTAGAGGTGTATTTGTTGGTAACTCATTAAGTACAAATTTCTCATTTCAGAATGTAATTGATGAATATAATGTTTTGATATATACAAACAAAGAGTTATTGTTTATAGTATCAATAATAAATAGTTTTATATTAGATTATATTCTAAGAATGAGAATGACATCAAATCTGAACTTATTTATTCTATATCAACTTCCTGTTCCTCGTCTCACCGAAAAGGATCCCCGGTTCAAGCCCATTGTCGACCGTGCGGCAAGGCTCATCTGCACCACCCCTGAGTTTGATGAACTTGCAAGGGAAGCCGGTCTTGGAAGTCACAAAAATGGTGCAACCGACCCAGCAGAGCGTGCAAGACTTCGTGCGGAGCTCGATGGCCTGGTTGCCCATCTTTATGGTTTGGATCCAGACGAGTTTGCTCACATACTTTCAACCTTTCCAATCGTACCCCAGAAGGTGAAAGATGATGCCATGCAAGCTTTCCTTGATGTGTCAAAAGGCCTGATCAAATGATTTGCAAAGTTTCATAAACACGGTAAACAACGTAAATTTTTGCTCACCGTGGAGATATATATAAACACTATGTTAGATGCCATATTTTGCAATATTTGACATTCACCGTAGCGATACAGATGTAACCTGAGTTTATTTCAATATTTCCAACATTGTCAAATTTTGCTAATTAAGCAAGTTGATTATCTAAGCAAAGCACCATCACAAGTAACTTTACTCCATAACTATACAAAACTGGGTGTACGCATTCAAAAAAAATTATTGTCAAAAAAACGCATAGATGGCAAAAAAAACGCATTAACTTTTTATGCGTTTATTATCCATGGTAGCCAGATCAAATGTGGATTAAATTTATGTTTTGAACAAAAATTTATGCATTGATGATTTAGCCATATAAATGTGAAACAAGCAGTATTTCCATCATTTTATAAATTATGTTCAGGTATACAATTTTTGGCAAAACCACAGTTCAAAAAACATGAATTGTTTCTCACCTTAAATATGTATATTGATACAACGTTTGTTGCCATTCCAGCATGATGCTTTATTGAAGCAATATTGCATTATTTAATAATGCTATGGTGTTGCCACCCTACACCGGAACTATACACTCTGGAGAATCATAGCCAGCCTTGTTGCAAAGTTTTGACACTTCATACATTTCCATTTTTGTTTCATCAAATGGACCCATTAGGGAGTGAAGCAAAGATGTGTCTGATGATTCAGACAACCAAAGGGCTCTTGTGGTATTGTCAAGAACAACGGGCATCCTGTCGTGTAATTGACCTACCATGGAATTCGGAGTTGTTGTAATGATTGTGCAGGTAAGAAGATTGATTCCATTTGGTGTTTTCCATTCATCCCAGAGACCGGCAAAAGAAAAAGGTTCTCCACCTTTGAGATGTATAAAGTAGGGTCTTTTTGATTTGCCCTCTTTTTTCCATTCAAAGAATCCATCAGCAACAATAAAACAACGTTTCTTTTTGAACAAGGACCTGAACAATGGTTTTTCAGAAATTGTCTCAGCTCTGGCATTGAAAAGCCGTATGCCTATGGACTGGTCTTTTGACCATGAAGGAACAAGTCCCCACTTTGCAATTTTACCAACAGCCGGATCTATGTTGAGCACAGCAACAACATTCTGGGTAGGTGCAACATTGTAGCTTGGAACAAAATCATCTGGCATCTTGATTTTCAAATGTGCTTCGATTTCATCCTTGCTGCTTGTTATTGTTAGCCTTCCACACATGTTATTTGGCTTTCACCTCTGGAATTTCACTCCATCTTGTCAGATATCTTGGAGATCTTTTGGATTGCCTCATCTTGTTAGGGTTCTCGCCAACGCCAGATGAGGCAAATGCTAGCGTTCCTTGCCCAAGACCTGTATTGATTGCATCTAGTGAACTCATCAGCTTCTGCTCTTTGGAATCAATGTAAGGTTGCCTGAACAGGTTGCCAGGTGCCATTTCTTCTTCAATAAGATCGAAAAGAAGCACGCCCGTTTTCAAGTATCGATATCCTGGCAAATAGACCTCTTCAAGCAATTTATGGGCATATTTTATCAAGGTTGGGGTGTCTGCAGTCGGTATGGCAAAATTGGTTGCTGCACTACGACTGTACTGTGGCTCTTCAAGATGTGGATTTGTATGGATGTGCACGAGAATGCCCAAAGAAAGCAGTTTGTCTTCCCTCAACTTTTCTCCTGCTCTTTCGCAGTGTATTGAAATGGCTTTTTTCAAATCTGAGAGCGTAAACACAAGGTGCCCAAAACTTGCAGAGCGCTGGATTGTTTTCCTGGTTTGTGGAACAGAATC
>JAKIZT010000042.1 GCA_022707885.1 Caldisericales bacterium
GGGGTTGATCCAGTGAAGTACATGTGGACGATAGGCGAGTTTGAGAATGGCGTTCTCTCTGAAGCGACAGCAGAGGTTTTAGGGTGTCTCTCCCCGGTGCAGGACAACCAGCTTGCAGAATCTAATCTTGTTCTGGTTGGTTCCAACCTACTGATGCATGGTTCGGTTTTTGGAAGGCTTGCCCAACCGGTTACCATCCTCATTGAATCGGATGATCTTGCTGATCTCGAGCCAGGAATTGTCGCCAGAGAAGTTGCTGATCTGGCCCAGAACAGAAAACCATCGATTATCGCACTCCCTTGCACAGTTTGGGGCTCTGATGTTGCAGCTAGAGTAGCAGCAAGGCTGAATTATCCTCTTGTCACTGACGTGGTTGGACTTGATGCCACAGAAGACATGATAACTATTGAAAGACTCTCATTCGGTGGCCAGAACAAGGCAATGATCAGCCTCCCGGCAGAGTGTGTTGTGACAATCCACAAGAGGGTTTTCAGCCAACCAAGACCAGCAGATATAACAGCAACACTTGAAAGGCTGGAGGCCGCCACATCAAAAGCTGATATCAAGAAGGTTATTGAGAAGGTACTTCCACTCTCTTCTGAAGGTCCGGCGCTCATTGACTCACCAGTCATTATTTCGGGCGGCAGGGGTATGGGATCTCCGGAGAATTTTAAGCTGATAAAAGAACTTGCCAAAAAACTTGGTGCTGCATATGGTGCCTCCAGAGCAGTCGTTGATTCCGGATGGATAGACTCCTCTCACCAGGTTGGTCTGACCGGCAAGGTTGTCTCTCCAAGGCTCTACATTGCATGTGGAATATCAGGTGCTGACCAGCACCTCGCCGGAATGAGGACATCTGATGTCATTGTTGCAATAAACCGTGATCCGGATGCGCCAATATTCAAGGTAGCCTCCTACGGCATTGTCGGGGACTGTGTTGAGACCCTTACGCAGCTGATTGAGCAACTTGGCAAGTAGCAAATAAAAAAAACCAGTAGAAAATAAGATGGGCCAGTTTTGTGCTGGCCCGTTTTTATTTTTGAAGGAAATATTATCTTTTGAAAATATTGTTTCCTTTGCTATCTATTGCAACTATAGCTGGAAAATCCTCTACTTCCAGTTCATAGACTGCCTCTGGACCAAGCTCTGGAAATGCAAGCAGTTTCGCTTTCTTCACCTTTTTTGCAAGCAGTGCCCCTGCCCCTCCGAGTGCCACGAGATAAACACCACCGAAATCAACAAGGGTTTTTGTGACCTCTTGCCCCCTTGGCCCCTTCCCGAGCTGTGCTGCAATGCCAAGCTCGAACATTGTTCTTGTGAAAGGGTCCATTCTTGAAGATGTTGTTGGCCCGCAGGATCCAATCGGAAAACCTGGTGGTGCCGGTGACGGGCCTGCAAAGTAGATTATTGCCCCTCTTGGATCAAACGGGAGTTCCCTCCCTTCCTGCATCATTTTTAGCATGGCTTTGTGGGCCGCATCTCTGGCTGTGTAGATTGTTCCAGTGATCAGAACTTCATCACCACAGGCAAGATTGGCGAGGGATTTTTTTGAGAGCGGGGTTGTTAGTCTGTGCTCCTTCATATCTCACCCGTTGCCTTTCTTGCGGCGTGGCACTGGATGTTTACTGCAACTGGCATTGTCGCAATATGACAGCCTGTTGATAGTATGTGCACATCCAGAACTGAAATTTTGCCGCCAAGCCCCGCCGGGCCGAAGCCAAGATTGTTGCACAATTCCAGTATCTCTTTCTCCATGTCACCCAATTCTTCAGATCGGTTCTCTGCCAGCAGGGCCTTTTTTGCCAGCAAGGCGCACTCTTCAATTGTTCCACCGAAACCTATCCCGACTGTTACTGGTGGACAGGCCGAAGGACCATTCTCCCTGACTGTTTTGACAACAAAATCGACGATGCCCTGCTTTCCTTCGTATGGTTTGAGCATTGCCAACCTGCTTGCATTTTCGGAGCCACCCCCTTTGGGTGTGACAGTGAGCGTTATTTTGTCACCATCAACAATTTGTGTGTGGATTATTGCTGGAGTGTTGGTTTTTGTGTTTGTTCGGTCAACGCACGAATGCAGGACAGATGGCCTCAAATGGCCTTCGCTATACCCTTTGGCAACGCCATCTTTTATTGCCTCATAGATGTCAAAATCAAGGTGAACATCTCTGCCTGCCTCAAGAAAAACAACTGCAAGTCCACAGTCCTGGCAGATTGCCAGCCCGGTTTTTTCAGCGATCTTATAGTTTTCGATTATCTGCGATATGAGTTTTTTCCCAAGCGGGGATGTTTCATTCTCAAGTGCCCATTCGAGTTTTTCTTTTTGGTATTTTGGGAGCACGAGATTCGCTTTGATGCACAGACTGGCAACCAGATCAACGAGCCCTTCCCTTTTTATCGACTTCATCAAGTCAAATGATAGCATCTTTTGGCTTTTTGCAAGCCAGCAAACTGTGATCAGCTGTTTTCGACACCATCAAGCTTAACTGAAACGACCCTTGAGGTTCCGGTGGTGTCAAGCGTTATGCCGTAAAGCGCATCGCACCAGCGCATGGTTTCCTTGTTGTGTGTTATGACAACGAACTGCGTTTGCTCTGCCTCATTCCGGAGCAACCTCGTAAATCTTTCTATGTTGCTGTCATCAAGGGCCGCATCCACCTCGTCCAGGA
>JAKIZT010000043.1 GCA_022707885.1 Caldisericales bacterium
AACTCGGTTTTGGTTTCTTCAATATCGCAATCATCAATGGGATCAGATGGTTTTCCACCCAACTCGGCTATTTTTGAGAGGAGGTCTTCCCTTCTTACTTTCAGCTCCACCTGTGAGAGCTCTATCTGGTGAAGGTCGTTGTTGTATCTTGCCAGTCTTGCCCTAACATTTTTTGTCTGGTTTTGCCTTTTTTCCTGCTCTTCAAGTATCTCACTTTTTGATTTTTGTATCTGTTTTTCAATACTTTCTGTGTGCAGGATGGTCATTTTTGCGGTGTTGAGTTCCCTTTCAGCCTCGATTATTCCAGTCTCCAGCTCCCTTGCATCTTTTTCTGCCTGGGTGGTGGATTCTGAAAGCTTGAGCAGCCTTGTTTTTCCTTGATCAAATTCTGATACCAGTTTTTCTTTTTCTCTCTGGGAGTCTTCAAGGTTCTTTTGGGCCTGCATTTTGGTTTCTCTTACCCCGGCAAGCCTTCTTTCAAATTCAACCTGTTCTTCCTGAGTCCTGAGTCTTGTTGCGTCAAACTCGGAGAGTTTTGCACCGTTGGCCCTTGTCTCCTCGACGCAGGCCCTGAGTCTTTCGGCAAAATCCTCCTTGTCTTTTTCGCATGTGGCCATTTCTTTTTCGTACTGGGTGAGGGACTCTGCCAGTTTTGCAAGCTCGGAAGCCCTTGCCTCGGCCTGCCTTGCCTCGGCCTCTTTTTTTGCCCTGAGTGCTGCCATCTGGCTGGACAGCTCCAGCTCTTTCTTGGACAATCCGGCCATTTCCTGCTGGGCAAGTTTCTGTTTTTCCCTGGCCTCCTTGAGGCTGGTTTCCAGTGCTGTTTCCTTTTCTGAGAGCCTGTCCAGGTTTTCAGCTGAAAATTGCATTTGGGTCTCTATTTGTGCTTCGCTGGTCTTTTCGCTGAATTGCAGGAAATATGTCCCTCCAAAACATATAAACCCGTCTCTTGAAACCACTATGTCGGAGTCCTTTCCAAATGCATCCAGGACATTTTCTGAAACTGAAACTGTTTTGTTGTCGATGGCTATTGTTGCCCCAGAATTTAGAGGTAGTTTCTTTGCCACCTCAAGCAGATTATTCTTGCTGGCGATGATCCAGTCCAGCTGAGACCTTGCGAGGTCCGCATCCTCCTTTGAAAGCCCCGAGAGATCTGCTGTTTTTGAGAGAATGGGTTTTCCAAGTTTTGATGGTTTGAAGGCCATCCCGTCAAGTATTTTTCTTAATTTCTCAACTTCTTTGGCTGTCTGGGTTTTTTCAGCCTGCACAGACATCAGTTCACCCTGTATTTTTTGGGCATTATCAACGAATGATGCAAGCTGGCCCTCCAGCCTTGATCTTGAAATTCTTGTTTCTTCAAGCTCCCTGTCAAGGTTTCTGTCATCTTGCGTCTGCGGGAAGGTTGTTTCTTCAAGCTCCCTTGTTCTTGATTGTGCCTGCCTCTTGCGTTCGGTGAACAGTACCAGTTTTGATTGCATCTCCTGAAGCCTTGATCTTGCATCGTCGGCTTGCCTTTTTGACTGGTCAAGTTTTGTCTGAATGTTCTGGCGTTCCTTTTTAAAATCTGTCAGTTCTGGCCTGGCTTTTTCGGTCTCTTCCAGTTCTTTTTCGCATTTTGCGAGGTAGACAGAGCGTTTCTCAATTTCCTCCTCAAGTTGTGAAAGGTCATAAACGAGCTGTTTTTCACGCCTTTTCAGCGATTCTTCTTCGAGGGTGGAATTGCGCAATGTCTCCTGCGCTGTGGCAAGGCTTGCCCTCATATGTTCCAGCTGGGCTGTTGCCCTGGTTGAATTGACGATGGCACTTTCCCTTGTTGCCAGCGCCGCAGACCTTTCCTTCTCGAGTTCATCTAGTTTTGCAGAAAAATCCTCAACTTCCTCAAGTTTGTCTATCTCGGCCTGGGTCTCCTTGCGTTTCAGCTCCAGCACCTTTGATTTAGACTCAAGCGAGTTTGATTCAAAGACATTTTCTCTAAGGTCGACAAGATGGAGCTGGAGTTTGAGGTGGCCCAGCCTGTCTGTTAGAACCTGGTATTTTTCCAGCACCTCCGCCTGGCGGGCAAGGTTTTCGTATTGGTACTCCGATTCGCTTGCATGGGCAGAGATTTTCTCCATCTGGATTTTGGCCTGGTCCAGTTTTGATTCGACAGAGCGTTTTGTCGTCCT
>JAKIZT010000044.1 GCA_022707885.1 Caldisericales bacterium
TGGGGAAGAGAATTTCAGGAGGCAGAATGCAGGTAAATATTTAGGGACACCCCCACGTGTGTGGGGAAGAGTTATGGTTATCCACATTATCCACACCTTTATTAGGGACACCCCCACGTGTGTGGGGAAGAGTCATCTTGTGACAAATCGTTCCACCATTCTATGTTAGGCCATGGAGCGGAGAACAAATCCCCGCTCCCCAACCTCATTGCGACTACGAGCCTATGATACGATACGAAATGTTCTCCTTTGTGCCCTCGTGTACAAACCGTCTATTTTTGCACGGCTATCACCGTAAATGAGCCAAATAGCGAACATGTCGTCTTGTGCCACATAGTCGCAGAACTCACCAAGGGTTATTTCGTTATCGTCTTTGGGCCATACTGGGTCGAGTACTTTTTCAAGGTCATTGCGCATGGCTTGCGTCCAACCCTTGTTTTTGAGGGTTTTTTCACCGTTTTCATAGTCTACCGATTCATTACCGCCGTCCTCAGACCTTTTGATTGTAGGATAATCGGCCAATAGCTGTTGAATATCGGCCAGTTCCGGTATACCTACGGTTACAGTTTTCCCTTTTACAACTACTTTCATCGATTCTTTTATTTCTCTCATATTCGCCTCCTGTTATATTTGATTACGTCGGTTGTGCGTAGCTAGCAACCTCGTTAATCACATAGATTGTTGGGTAGCTCGTGAATCCGCAGGACATTGAGAAAGTATTTCCTGATGGGTTCCATGTGCCACCGAATTGCACTGTGCCTGTTATATCCAAAGTATGGTACTTGGATACATCAGTTGTTACACCACCCAAGAACTTAAGATGAAGTGTTCCAGTTACCGGTGTTGCAGGTGTACCGGGCAATGTGCCCGAAGCTGCACCATAGAGAAATGCCAAGAACTTCTGGTCTGGCTGGTTGGGATTGGACTGACCACAAAGCAAATCACCCGAAACATTTATATCTGCGTAAGCTGCTTCGTCTGGAATGCCGGCAACTGGATGTGTGGAAATTGTGGAATTTTGATTAGTAAGGCCTCTAGTGATTTCTACGGTTGTGGTTGTGAGATAAGGCGTAAGGTCAGTAAGCGCTCCACCAGCTGGTGTAAATTCTGCGACTGTTACATAAGGGACACCCCCACGTGTGTGGGGAAGAGAGCACTGTTGAAAACAATTTTATTAATCTTGTGGGGACACCCCCACGTGTGTGGGGAAGAGCGTTCCATACAGATT
>JAKIZT010000045.1 GCA_022707885.1 Caldisericales bacterium
AGAAATCCGGGCTTTCTGGCAGTTGGCATTTCCATTCCGGAAGAGGATTTCTGGGCTAAGGGAATAGGCAAGGAAGCATTGCAATTGTGGATTGGATACATATTTGAAAACCATAAATTGGAATACATTTACTGTGAAACATGGTCTGGTAATGAAAGGATGGTGCGTTTGGCTCTTAGCATCGGTTTCGAAATTATTGAAAATGATAAGGTACTAGAATTTAACGGTATGCTGTATAAAAAACTCAAATTTAGGATTGGCAAAATACCTACACCTCAAGGCATCTAATGACCCGAAAAAAATAATTGGACTTCTGTTACCTTACTACAAGAAGAATTTAATGCACTTTTGAAAAAGCATTGGAATCCGGATAAATTAAAAGAGAAGCAAATGATTTGAAAATAATAAAATGATTATTTCGTGGGGCTTACGCCACCGTCGATATGATTGTGTCGCTCTTGGGGGGCTTCAAAAACATTCTAAATATTAAATGACACCCAAAGTGTCAGGCAGCGAACAGTATGACAAACAGGTATAAGCCCTTATCCGGTGGAGAGATGCTTAGGACTGCTTTCGGAAAGATGTCACAGTGGTTTTGGACTTCTTTGGACTGATTGGTGACACCTTTGTATCAAATCTGGACTGGTTTCAGACCGATTTTGGAACTGGCTGATTCTCAACGAAATAGACCAGTTGGAAAGAGCCGCAGTGTAAGTGGAACGGAGCTATCTTCATAACAAAGTCAATTCTGAAAGAGGTCTTAACAAAGAAGGACAAAGTCTGATGACTGGTTTTTAATTGCATGTGAGAAGTGATCACTCAAATTCAATCCTGTATTGGAAAACAATTATTTCAGATACGGCTCAAGGTGTGATTTATCTTGAGCAAACAACTCTTGGTGAGATGCATCAGCAATTAGGTTATTGTAAGAGGTGGCTTCTTTCTTAGTGACTTTGTACTTTCGGGTAGTATACTCATTCGATTTGAGGTTAATCAATATTGCTATTGTCGGGGAGATCGGATAGTACAATTCAAGTTCTTCAGTAAGGTCATTTGTGCTGCTATGGTAAGTAGCTTTTGTATTTATAACTGGTTGATCTCCAGTTA
>JAKIZT010000046.1 GCA_022707885.1 Caldisericales bacterium
TTCAGAAAGAGCACTCCAAACATAAAGTCCTGCATGTCTACCAATTCCATCATCTGGGCAAAAATATCTTCAAAGAACATTATTCGTCATCGTCCGATCCGGCATCAACTCTATCGTCGTCTTTTAACTTTCCAAAAGTTAAAGTGTTTTTTAGATACCGTTCTTTTGTCTGCTCAGCTGTCTCATTATATCTTGTGAAAACAGTTATACGAAGCTCGGGTATGTAAACCATCTTCCGATCCAACGTACATTCCTTGGATATTTTTAATAACCTTGGACTGAGCTTGTCCCGTTCACCCACTTCCGAATAAAACTTTTGTGCCATTTTCCATAATCATAATTTAACAAAAACAAAGATATGTATAATTTTTGAATTTACCAAATTTATTTTTGTTGCCCTCCCAGGAATCGAACCTGGACAGACCAAGATCCAAAGTCTTGCGCGCTACCGTTACGCTAGAGGGCAATATTTTTTGTTGTCTTAGAGAGGATCGAACTCCCAGTTTCTTGATCCAGAGTCAAGCGTGTTACCAATTACACCATAAGACAATTTGGGGTGTCTGACGAGACTCGAACCCGCAACAACCAGAACCACAATCTGGGACTCTAACCATTTGAGCTACAGACACCATATTCTTTATAATACAAAAATTAATAACAACCACAATATCAAAGAACCAATTAAACTTTTAGTCAATCTCAATAAAAGATTGTGCAGTGATCACTTCGTGCAAGTAGTTTAATATCAACCACCTTGGGGTGCCGGAGCTCGAATCCGGAACCTCTAAATCCCAAATTTAGTAATCTAACCAATTGATATACACCCCACTATAAAAAGAACAATATTATCGTCTTTTTTATCGATAATTTCATTTTATCGTATAAATCCACGATAATTGTACGCCTGGAGGGACTCGAACCCCCACTCTCCACATCCGTAGTGTGATATGTTATCCAATTACACCACAAGCGTATTTTGTACCCGCGGAGGGACTCGAACCCCTGCATTCTTCTGATCCGAAGTCAGATGTGTTATCCAATTACACCACGGAGGTATTCAAAAAACAAAAAGCCCCACTCACTTTTGAATGGGGCCGTCCTTTA
>JAKIZT010000047.1 GCA_022707885.1 Caldisericales bacterium
GAAAACGAAGACCTTGATTTGTATAAAGGGATAGAATAATTGCATATAATGAAACCAATTGTTGGTATTTAGTGTAAGATATGCATACAAGGGATCATATTCCGATGTTTTGAGAGCAAAATCTTACATTTCTGTTAACCAAAATGCTTTCAGATAGAAATCAAGGCAGAATTTGTTGCATTGATCCCAAATTTTCTTTTGTGGCTTACATTGCTGCTTTAATGCTGAGGTACAGCTATGATTACTCTACGCTTCAATTAGATAATGAGATATGCAACTCCTTATATCGCCTGTCTTGATATTATGCAAACGTGAACTGATATAGGATTTGATATGTAATCGTACTTGATAGGACAAATTTCTTTGCTATTCAAGACTCCTATCAGATTCTACACCAATCTCTCAGTTGAACCATTCCACTCACACTGCGAGTCTTTCCAACTGGTCTATTTCGTTGAGATTCAGGGAATTCCGAAACCAGTATGAAAAGAGTCCAGATTTGATACAAAGGTGTCACCAATCAGTCCAAAGAAGTCCAAAACCACTGTGACATCTTTCCGAAAGCAGTCCTAAGCATCTCTGCACCTGATAAGGGCTTATGCCAGTTTGTCATATTATCGCTGTCTGACACTTTGGGTGTCATTTAATAACAATCCAGATTATCAGCGCTATACTCAAATAACTTCCATTCCCAATGTACATTCCAACAATTGATAAAGCAACTAAAATTTAGGCTTACGCCATAAGCATCCACTTGATATTCTCCATCAATCTCAGCACTATGCTGAAGCTTTGTTGATGTCTCGAATTAAGCGAACAAGTATTGTTGTTTAGAGATCACTTCTGGAAAGACAAGATACAGTGGTTGGGAGTATTGATCAGGTCATGCCGGATATTTCTCCATCGTCTGCACCAGATAGGTCCTGTTGCTTTATCCATAACCAGATTGTACTTGTCTTTAGGCAGCACCCGACCAGCAGTATCTATTATACTCTTGAAAGGCACATAATCTGAGTGCTCGCCAAGAATGATCCATCTCTTAAGCTTAGCGCTGACATTGTAAGCATCATC
>JAKIZT010000048.1 GCA_022707885.1 Caldisericales bacterium
CTGAAAGCACAACAAATAACACTAAAACTATCAATCTATCTCTGCGACTAAGAACAAACGGTAAACGGGAAATGCGAACAATAAAAGATTTTAACCAGCTGGAAAATCGGCTTAAAACAGGGAGAATTTTATTTTTGTAATCTATTTTCGGTCGAATTGAAATTCTTCTTTTCGGCTTCAATCTCTCTTTTGCCGACCCCCAAAAATCGTTGATGTTAGACATTTTCTCCTCTGGAGATTAGTTCAAAAACAGGGGAACTATGACCGAGGCCGCAAAAAACACAATTAACACTATGGTTAAGTAAAAAAATACCTTTTCCAATCCTCTTTTCGAACGATAGTAATTCCCCTCGCCACCAAAAGCAGAACCGAGTCCGCTTCCTTGCTGTTGCAATAATATTAAAATTACCACCAAAATCGCGAAAATAATTTGTAAAATTTGAAAATAGCTTTCAGTCATTTTTAATTTTTAAAAAATGGTAATGGTGCCGATGGCCAGAATCGAACTGGCGACACGAGGATTTTCAGTCCACTGCTCTACCACTGAGCTACATCGGCTCTTTACTGCACTCAGAGTAAACGAGAGTTTACACCAAATCAATCTAATTGATGAGTGGAGGCCTCGGCCGGAATTGAACCGGCGTACGCGGTTTTGCAGACCGCTGCGTAACCGCCACGAGGCCGGAAGCCACAGTCATATGAAAATATTACCCTAATACGAAGAATTTGTAAATGTTAGTAGCTGAAAAGCGTTTACAAAATGACCTAAATCTGTTAATATTATTCCTTGCAGCACAACAAAAACCCAGAAGGGGTGATTCTGTTGGCCCAAAGCATCGAAAGGTTCCGCCCGACTTACCAGGCTCGCAGCGTCGCCTCGATTGACTTCGAAGCGCTGCGAGAACAAGGACTTTCTAAGTTGTTGCTCGATGTCGATGGTACAACTAGCAGAATCTGCTCGATGATTGTGCCGGAAGAGATCGCACAAAACCT
>JAKIZT010000049.1:0-280 GCA_022707885.1 Caldisericales bacterium
CCGCTCGCGTTGATCATCCGTTCGAACTCAAGGCTCGTGATGACGTCGGGGATGATGAGGTAGCGGAGCTGCGCCTTCTTCCCGGCATCAAACGTCGCATAACCGGTCGCAACGACGATGCTCGCCGCCTCGATATCGACGACCCGCTCCTCGTCCTCGTGGAGGATCGCTTCCCTCCCGCAGACATCGTAGCAGAGACCGCACTCGATGCAGTGGTCCTTATCTTTGATGACGATGTCGGGGACGGCCTGGGCGTGGGGTTTGTAGATCGCCTTCCGGA
>JAKIZT010000049.1:327-992 GCA_022707885.1 Caldisericales bacterium
TGCTTCCTGACCCGGACACGGAAGTTTCCGACCTCGCCCTCGATCTCCTCGACCTCGGAGCAGGTGTGGATCGTGACGTTCGGGTGCCGGGCCACATCCACCATCTTTGGAGAGAGGATGCACATCGAGCAGTCGTTCGTGGGGAACGTCTTGTCGAGCTGGGCCATATGCCCGCCGATGGTCGGTTCGCGCTCGACGAGGTGGACGTGGATATTGTGGTCCGCAAGGTCGAGCGCCGCCTGGATGCCGGCGACCCCGGCACCGATGACGACGACATCAGCCACGACGGTACCTCCCTGCGAGTTTGACGTATTCGCGTGCGTTACGGGTGATACCGTCCCGCTGCTCGGGCGTCGTCTCTCTGACCACCTTGCCGGGGACCCCGAGGACCAGCGAGTTCGGCGGGACCTCCTTTCCCTCGGTCACCACGCTGCCGGCGCCGATGATGGAGCCTTCCCCCACCACCGCGCCGTTCAGGACGATGGCGCCCATCCCGACGAGCACCCGGTCATGGATGATGCAGCCGTGCAGGATGGCGCCATGGCCGACCGAGACGTCCGACCCGATATCGACCGGGAACCCTATCGTGGTGTGGACGACGGCGTTGTCCTGGATGTTCGAGCCCGATCCCACCGTGATCGTATCCCGGTCGGCCCGGACAACGG
>JAKIZT010000004.1:0-171380 GCA_022707885.1 Caldisericales bacterium
AGGTGAAGCATGAACATCATTGTGATTGGTTGTGGGAGGGTCGGTTCGGCGCTTGCAACCATTTTGTCTGTGGACGGTCACAACGTTTCAGTTATAGATGAAGATGAGTCTGCATTTGACAAACTCCCTCAAAGTTTTTGTGGCAAAAAGGTCATTGGTATTGGTTTTGATTCCCAAACGCTCATAGAGGCAGGGATAGAAAAAACGGATGCGGTAGCAATTGTGACCCCATCTGACAATACCAACATCATGGTTGCAGAAACCGTGAGGTCAGTTTTTGGTGTGAAAAATGTTGTCGCAAGAATTTATGCCCCCAGAAAGAAAAGAACTTATGACAGATTGAATCTAAGATCTGTTTGTCCAACAACTTTGGGTGCCTACCAGATATATGCAGAGCTTCTTAGCTCCATGGTTGAATCGAAATTGCCACTCAACAATGGTGATTTTGAGCTGCTTGAGATACCAGCATCCTCGGTGGATGAAGAGGAAACAAAGAGCTTTGAGAAGGAAAGCGGATCAAAGATAGTTGGCGCAAGAACGGATACAAGAGTTGTTTTCCCATGGCTTGGTGAAAAACTTGATGATGTTAGATCATGGATAATCCTTGCACCCACAAGCCACCTTCGTTCAATTGTTGATTCGATTGTGGGAGGCGTGTGATGTACATGGTCATCGTTGGTGGAGGGAAAGTAGGTTCCAATCTGGCAAAAATTCTTATTGCGCACAAGCACCAAGTTGCCATCATAGAGGCCGATGAAGATCACTGTAAAAAAATTGTCCAGTCAACCAGCGCTCTTGTGATTCGTGGTGACGGAACAGAAATAAAATACCTGGAAGAAGTAAACGCCGGGGAAGCAGATATTCTTGTTGCAGTGACCGGTTCTGATGAGGACAACCTTGTTGCCTGCCAGCTTGCGAAGGCAGCTTTTGGGATCAAAAAAGTCATCGCAAGGGTAAATAACCCATTGAATGACCCCGTGTTTCAGGCGCTCAAAATTGATGTTATATTTGACAGCACCCTTATTCTGGCAAAACTCATCCATGAGGGGCTTGGCATCCAGGACCTCATCAATCTTACTCCAATTGCAAAAGGCAAGCTGAGGGTCCTCGAAACCACGATCTGCAATCGTCAGATTGAGGACAAACCACTCATCGATTTGGGGTTGATAAAAAAAGGTATCCTTGTAGTCTCAGTAGTAAGGGGTGATGAAGTTTTCATACCCCATGGTGCGACAAAGCTGAAATCTGGTGACCAAATCACTGTTGTTCTTTCACCAGAAGCAGAACCGGAGTTGACGGAGATACTTACAACATGCAAGACGGATTGATATTTAACAATAATGGCAATCAAAGTGAGAAGAAACCTGCAATAAAAAACGGGGTCATAAAAAATGTTGTCGTTGGTTTCTCAAGCGAGGTTCTCTTTGCCTTGTGTCTTTTTGCATGGCTGGTCATACTGACAGCCATATTCTTCTTTGTGCTATCCTCCTGATTGAAGATGCTTAGAAAACTGACTAAATTTGATTTCAAAATAACGATGTATTACACGGGGAAGATAATACTGGGGCTTGCCTTCACGATGGTCATTCCTCTAATAATAGCTCTTATTTATAAAGAATTTGATAGCGCAATGGATTTTATAATAGGGATACTTTCATCAGTAATATTTGGCCTTGCCTGTATGAAATTTATGAAAACTGACAAACCACCCAACCTTTTCCAGTCAATGATTATAGCTGCTTTTTCGTGGATTTTTGCTTGTGCGTTTTGTTCCATACCGTATTATCTTTCCGGTCATTTCGAATCATATCTGGACGTCTATTTTGACCTCATGTCTGCTTTTACAACCACTGGTCTTGCACTTATAAAAAATGTTGATCATGTAAGCAATGCCTTGAACATGTGGAGGCATATGCTTACCTATATTGGCGGGCAAGGAATTGTTGTTCTGGCATTAGCTTTTCTCATCAGAAATACTGGTGGTGCATACAAGATTATGGTAGGAGAGGCGAAGGACGAATCACTGGAGCCTTCAATCACAAAAACAGCCCAAAACATATGGATAATATCCCTTGTGAGTCTGTTTGTGGGAACCACAATGGCCGCAATAGCAGCCTACTACGATGGTCTTAGTTGGGACAGGAGCATCCTTCATGGCTCATGGATGTTCATGTCTGCCTGGAGCACAGGTGGTTTTGCGCCATGTACTCAAAATCTCAGTTTTTATCATTCATATGCATTTGAAATAATCATGTGTCTTTACATGGTCATGGGCTCGTTCAATTTCGCATTGCACTACGTTGTCTGGAAAGGCAACCCAAAAGAACTCCTTAGGAATATTGAAATCAAAACATTTGTTGTTACATTATCTATTACGACAATATTTGTCGCGTGGGGATTATCTGCTGCTGGTATTTTTACAAATCTTAATTCAGTATTGAGGAGAGGCATTCTGCTAGTCATTTCTGCCCACACTGGCACAGGTCAGATGGCCGTTTATGCAAACCAACTTGTGCACAGTTGGCAACCCCTTGCCTATATGGGGATATGCATAGCCATGATGCTTGGTGGGTCCGCGGCATCAACTGCTGGCGGCTTCAAGGCCCTCCGAATCGGGATTTTTTTCAAAGGATTGATCCATGAAACAAAGAGATTGATTCTGCCAGAATCAGCAGTTTTTAAAATGACTTTTCACCATATCAAAGATCAGATAATTGAATCTGGAATGGTGAAAATGGCAGGTTTGATTATTTTGTGTTATTGTTTTATCTATCTTTTCGGCGCAGTGGTTGGAGTGGCCTGTGGCTACCCGTTAGGTCAGGCAACTTTTGAGTCTATATCTGCCGGAGCAAATGTCGGATTGACAATGGGTGTCGTATCACCATCCATGCCGGCCATTTTGAAAATAACCTACATTATAACGATGTGGCTTGGCAGGCTTGAGTTCCTGTCCATTTTCGTACTCGTTGGAAGCGTCGGGCTGGCAATTGGCCAGGCTTTCAAGGGAGGTAGAAAATGAGGCGCTACATCGCGATATTGACTCTGGCAATCATTGTTCTGGTGCCACAAACAATTTTTGCTTCTTCTTCGCCACCGGTTTATTCTGTAACGGATCTTATCACAAAAGCCCCTGAGCTTGATGGGAAAACCGTCACTGTGCGTGGAGAGGCAATCACAGAGGCGCTGGAACGCAACAATGGGTACTCATGGGTAAACATACTTGACGGCTCTTCTGCAATAGGCGTCTGGATGAAAAATGACCTAAAGGACCAGATAAAAAATTATGGGACAAATCTTGTCAAAGGCGATATTGTGGAGATAACAGGCAAATTTTTCAGAAACGATCCAGAGGCAGATGGCGAGCTTGATTTAAGGGCAGATTCACTGAAAGTTGTTGAAAGCGGTTATCCAACGCCAGAAAAAATAAATCCATTAAAAGTTATCGTTCTGGCGATATTGTCCCTTGTCGCTCTGCTTCTTTTTGCCGACAACATATATAAAAACAAGAAAAAAACACAGGAGAAAAAAGAAGACTTCGAGATAGAAAATGCTATCCACGAAGAGTTGGAATAGATTATTCCTCTTCGATTGATTTCCTGATTCTCTCAGCGTCTTCTTCGGTTATTCTTCCTTCTCTCAACGCCCTTTCGACATTTTCAAGTATTTCTTTGTTCTCTGGTTCTTCTTTCGGGTTTCTCCTGCCATACCAGAGGACAAACACAAGGGCTACCGCAATTGGCACGATTATCAACGGCAATATCCAGAGTATCATCATGATTAAATTAAAACGGGCCCTGACCTTGTGGTCAAGGGCCCGCTGGAAATTCTTTCCTCTACTCTCGAATCAGGCAACATTCATCTGGTCTTTTATCCATGCAAACACAGCCCCAAAAACACCGAGGCCAACAATGTTCAAAATGGTCAAAATGATCAACCATATACTGATCCCAACGCCGAGACCTACCCCAGCCATTGCATGTCCGAATGGCGTAAAACCAAAACGGAGAAGGAGTCCAAAAATCAAATCAAGTACAAAAAACACCAAACCATACAAGATTCCCACCATGGCGCCTTTGTCCCAACCTTTGCCTATGTCTTTCCAGCAATACATAAGCCCACCCCAAGTCAGGGCAGTCATCAGAAGTGTTTGTAGGATCCCGCCAACATACATGCCAAAAACATCAAACAATCTTGAGATGAGCATCAATCCAAAACCAAGTATCAGAGCCTTTATGATGTGAACGGTGCCTTTTTTAACATGGATATCCATTGTGCCCTTGCTCATGAATTCTTCTTTCATTGTGTTTACATCCATAAATTCCTCCTTGTTGGGTTTATGTTGCTGATAATATGGGAAATGGTCCTGAAGATAATTTACAAAGATTTTACAAGTATCAGTGTTTTGATAAAAAAATATGGGGTTGCCATTTTCTGGCGACCCCATATTGTGTTTCTAAGGTATTCTGAAATTATTTCTGTTCGTTTATCCAGCCGAGCATTCCACCGAAGAGTGCGATGCCAACGAGATCGCCCCACCAGCCTGGCCAGCCAAAGAACGCACCATAATCACCAGTAAACACCATGAATGGGAAGGTTCCGCCCCAACCAATGTAGTGGAAAATTATCGTTACGATAGCAAAAACTATCGCGTAGATAAGGCCAGTGACAACACCATCTGCAAGCCCCTTAACATCTTTCATTGCATACACAAGGAGACCAAAAATCCAGATGAACATAAGGATTGTGTTTAAAAATCCGCCAACTCCCCCGCCAATCTGTGCAAAAATCCAGCTCACAACAATCCACCCGATAGAGATCAACAGTGCAAAAATAATGTGCTTTACGTCAAATTTCATTTCAATAAACCTCCTCTTATTTTTATTTCAGAGTTTCCTACCCTGATACCACCTTTGACATTCTTAACTTTCAAAAGGTTACACTTAATGATCACATTGCCAAAAAATACTTGAAATGGTATTCGTCTATTGGGCCCCCAAAAAGGGCTCATTTCAATAAAAGATATTAACCAACCTTGTTTGAGGAGGTCATTTAGTGTTATATAATTATCCGGGCTCACATGAAAAAAATCTCTACAGCGATACTACTTACAGCAATCTTTCTTGCAGGTTGCGTCGTTCCAGGTCAGGAAACACCCGTAAAACCGGCAACAAGTCCAAAGATTGCCAACAATGATTTTTTTCCTCTTGGCTGGTTCACCTCGCTTAGCAAAGATGAAATTGGCGGCCTTAAAGATGTTGGGGCCAATTTTGCCATTACCTACGTCCTCTCTGGAAGGCTAAAAAAAGAGCTGCTCTCGGATGTGCTTGATGAAGCCGAGAGAAAAAACATAAAGGTACTCCTGGATGTTACATCGGACTGGAAATGGTTTGATGATGACATGCCAATACCAAACGACCCTATCGGAAACTGGAACTGGAGCCTTGACCACGCTTACTCAAAAAGGGCAAGCCACCATGGCGGATGGAACGATGAACTGAACACCCATGGTTTCATAATGCCCGAAGCCGGCTATCCTGCAATGAACGTGCAGGACCATGACATGATAGAACAATGGGTTTACATACCTTCAAAAAATGATGTGAAAGAATTGATGATCGAATTCTACGCCTCAAAGGGTGGGCCATCATTTAGCTGGAACCACAGGGTGTATTGGGGCGAAGACCTCATAAAAAGGGGCAACACAAAAGAGAAAGAGACCATTAACCCCTTCAGGGCTGGCGATCTCCCAAAAGAAAGAGACAAGTGGATAAAGCTGACCTTCAGGGCCAATGATATAAATCTTGATGCCACCCTCGTTCGCGGTGTCAATTTCATAAATTACGGCTCGCAAGTCTACTGGGACCTTATGACCAGAAGGACCGGCAAAGAACGCATACAGGAAAGGGTTAACTATCTAAAAGGCAAAAAAGCCCTTTTTGGCTGGTATCTATGCGATGAACCAGAGTTGAGGAACATTGATCCGCCAAGACTCAAAGAGATTTACGACCAGATAAAAGAAGTCGACCAGGAGCACATAGTTACTCCTGTCTTCCAGGACTGGAAGGTCATGGAACAGTATAAGGACTCATGCGACATCTTCTTCCTGGATTGCTATCCGGTGACAGTAAAGAGCAGGAGCATGGACTGGATGACCCAATGGGTAGTTGAAGGCGCAAGGGTTGCCGCAAAATACAAAAAACCATTTGTTTTTGTACCCCAGGGGTTTGGTGATGCACCAGAATATCCGCTCTGGACAATGCCGACAAAACACGAGCTCAGATGGATGACCTGGACACCAATTATACTTGGCGCAAGGGGTATTTGTTACTGGGCCTACTACAAGGCATCCAAAGAAGTCATTGAGGAATCTGGCAAACTCTTTAAAGAGGTTGGTCAATACAAAGATTTTTTAACAAAAGGCACTCCTGTAACTGGACTTTCTTCAAGCATCACCTCGGACAGTGATTTTGATGGAAATCCCGACCTCATGTACAGCGCTTATGATCTTGCAGGAAAACGCCTCTTGATGGTTTCAAACGGGACCTCAAGGGCATTTAATAAAGTGAGGCTAGTGGGGCCGGGATACGAGAAGGATTTTGATCTTGAGCCTTATGGAGTCAAGATAATCATGGAAAATTTGGAGGACAACAGATGACCAGGTGGACACTCATAGTCGCTTCATTGCTAATGATGGCAGGCGGGATCTTGATGATGGTCATCAAGGACACAAACGGACACCCGATTGGCGTTCCAAGTCAAATTGCACCTGTAGTTGGCTGGATAGTGATAATCCTTGGATTTCTGTTTTTGATGTTGTCGATGATAAGAAGTGAGTAGCGACAAAAACGAAGAAAAAAACCTCGTAGAGAGGGCAAAAAAAGGCGAAGAATCTGCATTCGCAGAAATCGTCGAACTATACGCTGACAAGGTTTTCTCTGAGGCCTACTACATCATGAACAACCGTGAGGATGCACTTGACGCCTCGCAGCTTGTTTTTTTGAGGATCTTTCAGAACATAAAACATTTCAAGGGCGAATCGCTCCTTTCAACATGGATTTACAGGATAACGGTAAACACATGTTTAAGGGAATTGAAAAAAAGAAACAGGAAACCACCTGAGCCGGACGATGATGACCCGGACCCGCAAGACGAAGTGATAAGGAACGAAGAGGAAAGGATCGCCATGGAAATACTGGCGAAACTTCCTGAGCCTTACAGAGTCATATTGATTATGAGGGAGATGAACGACATGCCCTTCAAGGACATTTCAGATGTGCTAGGCATCTCCGTCAACCTGGCCAAAGTGAGGGCCTTCAGGGCCAAAGCCAGGTTCAAACAACTTTTGGAGGAACAAGAGAATGGGTAATACGGCTTTTTTGATGCCAGGCCAGGGCTCCCAGTATGTCGGGATGCTTGGCAAGCTGGACGCGTATCCAAAGGCCCAGCAGATCATATCAAAAGTGAACGGCGTTCTTGGTTTTGACCTCGTGAAGCTGATGAAGGAAGGACCAATCGAGGAGCTCACACAAACCGAGAACACACAGCCAGCACTGGTTGCCTGCTCTGCAGCCTGGCTGGAAGTGGCAAAAGAAAAGGGGCTTTCGTGCCAGTTTGCCCTTGGGCACAGTCTTGGTGAGTATTCAGCCCTCTATGCCGCAGAAGCGATTGACATTGAAACGGCCCTGAGGCTCGTCAGAAGAAGGGGCGAGCTGATGAGGGACGCAACATCAAAGATCCCTGGAACAATGGGCGCCATCATCGGACTCCCTGCCGAGAAGGTAAAGGAAATCTGCCAGGAGGCTTCAAAAACTGGCGTGTGCGAGATGGCCAATTTCAATTCATCCGGTCAAATCGTTGTATCTGGCGAAGTGGAAGCCGTAAAAAAGGCCATGGAGCTGGCAAAAGAAGCCAGGGCCAGGCTGGCAAGATTGCTCCAGGTATCCGCACCATTCCATTCGTCCATGATGGACCCTGTGGCCGAAATGTTTGCAAAAGACCTTGAGGCTGCAAACATAAGCGATGCAAGGTTCCCGGTAATAGCGAATGTCAATGCAAAACCGGTCCAGAAGGCATCAGAAATCAGGGAAAATCTCACAAAACAGATCAATTCCCCGGTTTTGTGGGAAAAATCAATTCTGCAGGTTGTTGCGATGGGTGTCGACAATTTTGTCGAAGTTGGCGCCAAGAATGTGCTTACAGGACTAAATGGCCAGATTGTTCCAAACCTGACCACCTCAAACACCGAAGCGATGTTCTAGAACCAAGCTTATTAAAAAGCCCCCTCGGTTGAGGGGGCTTTTTGTTTCTGGCAAAAATTTCTATCTTGAAAGCAGGATATTTCTGATCTTTTCTGTCAGCTCAAGCGATTTTTCAATCGGCCTCTGCCACATATTTCTACCAAATATGAAACCTGCAACACCTGCATCAACGGACATCTGGACCTTCTTCAACAAATCATCGTCCGATATTTTTTCGCCACCAGATATGATAACGGCAGCTTTTCCAGCTGATTTTACAACTCTCTTTATTGCATCCGCTTCAGCTTCTCTCAGGGACTTGTACGGCTCAGGCTGTTTTTCAGAAACGGCAGGTGAAACGTTCGGAAAATTCACTTTTATGACATCCGCACCAACCTCAAGGGCAGCTCTTGCCGCATAATCAATAGCATAAAGGCAATCTTTTCCACCTTTTGCGTCAACAAACTTGCCCCTTGGGTATGACCAGACAATCAGTGGCATTCCGAACCTGTCACAATCACGCCTGACATGGCAGAGTTGCGATATGTCCTCGTCCTGCCTTGGGGAACCGACAAAGAGTGTGTAGCCCACAGCATCAGCGCCGATTCTGACAGCGTCTTCCACAGTGGATGTGAGTGAAGAAAAAGCTTCGTCGTCTGGCGGAATGTTTGTTTTTCCATTCAACTTGAGAACCAGTGGAACCTTGCCAGCATAATCGCACATGTATTTGTCCGCAAGGCCGATATGCAGGGCTATTGCAGAATAATTGCCCCTTAGGGCAAGCTCGAATTCAAACCTTGGATCAAGGCTCTCTGGATTGGCAAAAAAATCCTTTGGGCCATGCTCCAGACCCTGGTCGATTGGAAGAATCATCAATTTTCCGTTTCCAGGCCCGTGCTCAAAGGCCATCCTTATCATTCTGACTTTCTTGCCTGTTGAAAGACTGGATAGATTCATATTGCACACCTCTTCTTCAATATAAGGCTTGATAGCTACAAAAACCCTGCATTCTTAAGTGCAAGGTTTACTGTTTCTCAGATCGTGGCTTAAATCAGCTTGAAGCCAAGAACGCTGACAATCCATGATGGCCAGATAAGCCACAAAACAAGAACCACGATGGCAGCAACTGCTATTGGTAAAAGCCATCCTGCGATTGCCTTGCCCCAGCTGTAGCCACAAAGGAACTTTACCTCAAAATACCATGCTACAACAGTAAAAATGGTGGCCAGAAGCGGCATCTGGAAGAATACGAGGCTAAAAACAATGTTTGTGCAGAGAAGCAAAAGAGCTCCATAAAGTATTCTCCCCCAACCTGGATATGTTGGTTTCATAAGTTTGGAAGAAAGCCAGTTCCCCAGCATAAAGCAAACAAAAATAACAATGTACATTAACATAGCCCCATAGCCAATCCAGGAACTGTCGGAGCCAGCAAAACCAACGAGATTGTAATTAATCATTTGCGCACCACCTTTCATCAACCATTGTAATTCTGGCAAAAATCCAGTCAAGCCTTGATTTGCCAAGTGCAAGGGCTTATCAATTGGGTATGGAAAGAAAAACTTTCAAATATTTTGTCAGCGTTGACTGGGAAAAGGGCAAACAAGGGTTTTTCTCAGGTATAAACAATGAAAAGTTCGCCTTCTCCTGCCCACCAGAATTTGGGGGACCAGAAGGCTTCATGTCACCGGAAGAGATATTTGTTGCTTCAATTGCAACATGTGTCATGGCAACATTCATCAATGTCTGCTCAAGAAATAAAATAGGGATTGCATCGTATAATTCAAAGGCCGAGGGGGTAATGGAACACATCGAAGGCAACTATAGGATAACAAAGATTTTCCTGCGGCCTCAGATAGTTATTAAAGACCGCTCACAAAAGGAAGAGTGCGAGAGGATACTTGAAGATGCTCACCAGACCTGCCCGGTTGGCAAATCGGTTGTTTCCCAGGTCATACTGGAACCCGAGCTAAGTGTATCAGAGGTGTAGTGACATCCACCAGGTAAGTATTCCAAGCGCCATCTGGGCAATTGCAGGAAACAGCATCAGCCTGAATACCTTGAAGAGGGTCGTCCTGAAATAGTCACATGTAAGGACTATACACAGGTGCATTGGCGAAAAAAGCACACCGATCACGCCAGATGTAAAGGCAAGCGCAAAAATTCCGTATGACGAATTCCCTGCGATTGCCAGTATAATTGGAAAAGAAACACCCACAAAACCGGGGGTTGCACCAATCAACATGCCAAGAATCATGGGCAAAACGATGGCCACAAAAACAGGTGGTATCCCGGTTGAATTGAACCATATAGAAAGCTCCCCAAAAGCAGTGCTGTTTTGCAGGACCTGGTTCAACAATATGGAGCCAAGCAAAATTATGAAGTAGTTTGGCCTGAACGACTCCTTGAGTGCATCCACAAAAACTCTGCTGGCAAACTTTCCTTCCACCTGTCCTTTTTCAACCTTTACGATTATTACAATCCAGAGGATTGTAATGCTCAAGAGAATTGAAATGACGATTTCGGTAGGAAGCGTCAGTACAAATATGATTGCAAGCAAAATTGGCCAGGCATCCTTGAGGAACTCCAAAACTCTTTTGGAAATCCGCCCTTTCTCACCTTGGGTGCGCGCCACATCTTTGTAGGCAACAGCAAAACCGGTAAAGGCTCCAAGGATTGTGACCGGGAACTGGAAAGCCATGATCTTTGGGATTGAGAAGCCTGTAATTGCAGAGGCCATAAATATGCCTGGATAGAGCGGAACAGAGCTCTCCCAGATGTGCCTGAACCAGTAGTTGATGAATGCCTTTTTTTCCTTGGAGATGTCCATGTCCTTGGCAATTTCGTGAACGAGCGGGGCCGAAAAATATGCGCCACCAACAGAGGGCATGAAACCAATTACAGAAGGGAGGACTGCACAGGCATACCTTCTGTCAGTAAACATCTTCACGGATGAAGACGCAAGCGACTTGAGCATGCCCATCTTGTTCAGTGAACCTTCAAGCAAAAGAACTGCCCACAATGCCAGAACATATTTCCATGTGTCCCAAGAAAAAATTATTTTAAGAAATGTCAAAGGGATCTTCTCAAGCGGCATAAAGAGGAACCCCGCCGCAACAGATGCCACAATTAGCGTTATTGAAATGGGTACCTTTTTGGCAGATGCAATTATGACTGCTAGCAGCAGCCCGCAAATTTTGAGGAATGCGATCATTTTACTTTGTCCAGTGCCTGTGTGAGATCTTCTATGAGATCAGAATTGTCTTCAATTCCAACGGAAAATCTGAGCATTCCGCTGGTTATGTCTGCTTCTTTAAGGGCTGCTTCATCAAGGTGATGGTGCGACATCAGGACCGGGATTGATATACAGCTTTCAATACCACCCAGACTTCCTGCCCTGAAAATGAGCTGAAGGTTGTCAAAAAGGGCGCTCGCCCCTTCGAATCCACCCTTCATCTCGAATGTGACCATGCCACCCCAGCCCTTCATCTGTGTCAGGGCAAGTTCCCTTTCCGGCGAGTTCCACAATCCCGGGTAGAACACCCTTGAAACTTTCGGGTGGTTGGCAAGAAAACGTGCAATTTCCATTGCGGTACTCTGCGCCTTGTTCATTCTGAGCTCAAGGGTCTTTAACCCTCTTGCCAGAAGGAAGCATGAGAAAGGATCAAGTGGCGATCCAAACTGTGTCATGAGCCTGTATGCCTTCTCTACCAGGTCCTTCCTGCCAGTTATTGCACCAGCAAGACAGTCACTGTGGCCGGCCATGAATTTTGTTGCTGAATAAAGAACCAGATCGACCCCGAGGTTTGCAGGTTTCTGAAGATAGGAGGTGGCAAAAGAGTTGTCTGCAACAACCAGCATGTCTCTACCATGCGCCGCAGTACATGTTGCCCTGATGTCTGTTATTCCAAGTGTTGGATTGGATGGCGTTTCGATGTAGGCAACCTTTGCTTCCTTTGGAGCCCATGAGAGATCATATAGTTTCTCTTTGGGGACAAACAGGGTTTTTATGCCAAACTTTGGCAATACATTGACAACCAGGTCGTAGGTTCCTCCATAAAGCGAGTTTTGTGCGATTATCATGTCACCCGCAGAAAGGCAGGACATCAGGCCTACACTTACAGCCGCCATTCCGGACGAGAGCGCAATGGCACTTTCGCAGTCGTCAAGCGAGGCTATCTTCTCTTCAAGCGATTTTCTTGTTGGATTGGAGATCCTTGAATATATGTAACCATCCCAGCCTTCAAGCGATTTTGCATTGGGTATCACATAGGTTGTGCTTGGCGATATGTCGCCCGTAACAGCCTGGTTGAACCACTCAGGATGTTCGCCAGAATGTATTGCTTTGGTTCCGTAACGTTTCTTCATGCCAAATCTCCTTGCAAGAAAAAGTGAGGACTGCAAAAAACATAATTACAAGCACGTTTCTTGCCATCAATAAAGACCATCAGAAACCACTTTTTGACTTTGCAAGGAAGATTGTGAACATTTTTGCATTAAGTGTCCACCGTTGTTATAATTCTATCACAAAGTTGCAGTAAAAAATGGCAGGGTGCCAAAAAAAATAAATGACCCCAAAACAACAAAACCACACTTGAAACCTTAGACACATAAGCTAAGATTGTTGACCAACAGGAGGTCTTGATGAAGGAAAATGAAAATTTACCAGAGTTGATGCTGACTTTTGATGATGTTCTCCTCATTCCGCAGTATTCAGACATAACACCGCCCCAAATCAGCGTGTCTACAACACTGGGCCCCATCAAGCTCAATATACCGCTTCTTTCTGCAGCAATGGACACCGTTACTGAATCTGAAATGGCCCTGGCGTTGGCAAGAGAGGGTGGCATTGGCATCATTCATAAAAACATGCCAATCCATGAACAGGCTGATCAAGTTGACAGAGTGAAACGTTCAGAGTCGGGGATGATATCAAATCCAATAACTATTTTACCTGACAGGCCGCTGTCAGATGTCTATGACATGATGAGAAAATACTCCATCTCGGGTATCCCGGTAACCAACCAATCCGGTATTCTCATTGGCATCATAACAAACAGGGACATGATGTTCGAAGAAGACCTGACCAAAAAGGTAGAAGACATCATGACAAAAGACAAACTGGTAACAGCCCCTGTAGGTACAACACTCGATCAGGCCATAACCATACTCCACAGATATCGCATAGAAAAACTCCCCGTTGTAGATGAAAATTTCAAACTTAAAGGATTGATCACCATCAAAGACATCAAAAAAAGACTCCAATACCCGAATTCTGCAAAAGATGCCAGAGGAAGGCTCATCGTTGGTGCAGCAATCGGAGCCACTGGAGACTGTTTTGAAAGACTGCAGGAGCTTGCAAAAAAAGATGTTGATGTAGTGGTTGTTGATACCGCACATGGCCATTCACAGAACGTCATAAGAGCAGTTGAAAAGGTCAGGACATTGGCGCCCAATGTGACTCTTGTTGCAGGCAATGTGGCAACTGCAGAGGGTGTCAAAGTGCTGGCTGATGCCGGTGCTCAGGTGGTGAAAATTGGAATAGGCCCAGGCTCAATCTGCACAACAAGGGTAATTGCCGGAATCGGAGTGCCCCAGCTTTCAGCAGTGATGGAATGCCATGAGCAAGCCAAAAAATCTGGCGTTGACATCATTGCTGACGGTGGCATAAGGTATTCTGGCGATGTAGTCAAAGCCATGGCCGCTGGTGCCCAATCAGTCATGATCGGATCATTGTTCGCTGGCGCAAAGGAAAGCCCTGGCGAGTCGGTCCTTTATGAAGGCAGAAGATACATCATCTACAGAGGCATGGGGTCCATCTCTGCTATGAAACTTGGAAGCAAAGACAGATATTCGCAGGGTCACATAGATGATGCAAGCAAACTGGTCCCAGAAGGCATAGAAGGAAAGGTGCCATACAAAGGACCACTCCAGGACATTGTTTACCAGATGATTGGTGGGCTAAAGGCTGGAATGGGATACTGTGGCGCCAAGACAATAAAAGAATTACAGGAAAAAGCAAAATTTGTGAGGATAACACAGGCTGGATTAAGAGAATCACATCCACACGACATACAGATAACAAAAGAAGCCCCAAACTATGAGGTGCCAAGGTGACAACCCAAAGGCAAGAAGACCTTCTTCAGGCCTTTCTTACAACAATAACAACAGAGAGTGATGTGATATCAGTTTTTCTGTCCGGATCACTGGCCAGGGGAACAGGTGATGATTTAAGCGATATTGATTTGACAGTTATCACAAAAAATGGCAGGGGAGATGCCTGGTTTTCTTCCCTGCAACCAACCGTTGAAGGCATAAGCAAGGTACTTCTTCCAATAAGAACGGACACTGCAAAGCGCTGTGCAGTTTTTGTGTTTGATGATCTTGTCGAGATGACTGTCACCGTGCTTGAAGAATCTGAAGTAAAGCCATCGCCTGCATATTCAGAGATCAAACCTCTACACGATCCGTTGGGGCTCTCTTCGACCCTCAAGAGCAAATCCTCATTACTCCCCAAAAAGGCAAGAATAGAGGCTCTGATAGCCACAGAATCACTCTTTTTGTGGGGAACACTCGCCGTTAGGAAAAGACTTCTGAGAGACAACGTTTGGGACGCCAGGGATGCACTGGAAAAACTCAGGTATCTTGTTATCAGGCTTATGAATCTTCGCGATGCAAAACTTGATGGCTACAAAAACATTGAAAAAACGCTTGATGCCAAATCGATAATACTGCTATCAAAAACGGCTTCTGGCTACGATAAAGACGCAGTTCTGTCGGCGCTTGCCGCATGCTTTGATTTTTTTGTCAGGACCAGGGATGAAGTGTTTGCACAATTTGACATCAAGCCAAATGAAACAGCTACAAACAAAGTCTCCCAAACACTCAATTCATTTAGGTAGTTTCTGCCCGGACAATGGCAGTTCTTGTTGTCTGATCCCATTTAACATCACAATTGATTGCATCTGCAACAAAACGGAGTGGAACAAATGTCCTGCCTGTCCTGATTTGGGGCGTTGCATCAAGCTGGTATGGTTGTCCGTTTATATAGGCATTTTTCTTGCCCACCCACATGGTTATTATGTCTTGCCCTCTTAGGAGGTCTATTCTTTGCTCGGATGCAAGCCATTTGGTCTGGTAGCCCAGTTTTTCAGCAATATATCTCAATGGCACGAGCGTTTTCCCATTGGTTATAAACGGAGATGCTTCAAGCTCCTCACAATTTCCATTGTTCCAGGCCTTTCTGTCATCAATATGAAATGCCAGCTCTCTGATATCGGTCCTGTTTATTGTTCTTCTAACCCAAAGCGATCTGCCATAAGAAGAATCCTCGACTTTAAAGAGCACGTCGCTGGAGCGCACATCAAGATCAATATCAACAGAATAGCTGCCCTCGGAGGTCAGCCTTGGAATATATTTCTTGCTCTGACCTTCCACAACAAGCACCTGGTCCTTGGTTGAACTTCCAGAAACAGTCACAATATTGCCCTTTATGTTTTGCCCATCCGCAATGCTTGTTTGCAATGAAAAACCGTTCTTGTCAATATTGGTTCTGCAAATGGGCAAATCAGACAACAGGTGGACTGCCAAATCTGGCGATTTGACAGTGGCCAGCGTCAAAGAGATATTTGATGCTCCCTGCTTCCTTCCCAAAAAACAGAATGAAAAGGCAATCCCTGGGGAGGAGATGCCATACTTTTCAAAACTTCTGGCAAATGAGAAAATGATTCTGCCTCTTGACTGGATCGAGTTGGGTGCTTCACAACAACGATAATCCATCGTGGCAAATTGCCCTACCTTCATCTTCTGGAACTGGAGTTTCTCACTGTCATATTCAAGCTGTGCCGACAGAGAATCAACGGGGAGGGATGGAGAAATAAGCAAATCAATCCATAATTCCTGTCCCTGTTTTGCGTATGTATATTCTGGCAAAAGGACAAGCTCTGTAACAGTTGGTGGCGGTGCTTTGACAACAATCTCGAGTTCTGCCTGGCCCTTGTATTGCTGGGACTCACCCTTCACGACAACAACCACTTTTTGTGGAACAACAAATTTCTCGACCTGCACAATGACCCTGGCGTCCTGGTTTGGGAGCGGGTCAGGCGGGTCGAAGGTTATGGTGATGCCATACGTGGTCGTATAGGATAGCTTGAGCGGGTAGATGGCGGGCACTTCTCCAAAAACAAGCTTTGTTTCTGCTTTCCGACCAGATACCACTGTAACGGACGCCGGAGAGAAAGCCATCTGAATATCTTGCTTTGGAATGACCGGCTCCTGCTTCATGCCAGGGTCGCCAAGCAGGATAAATGAATAGACATTTTGAAGGTATTTGTTCTGCCAGCCATTTATTGTCCTGAATTCTTTTGCGAATGACTCAAGACTTTTTGCAAGCGCAAAACCAATGGCATCTCCTTCAGCATAATTTTTTGTTATGTAATAAGAGATCGTCTGGTTGCCACCATCAGAGGGCTTGCTCCATCCTGGGGTAAAGTAGTTTATCGCTGTTGCGCCAACAAAGGCACCAGCACCGGAACGCAAGGAAGCTGAACCCAGAGATGAGGCACCTCCTGCAACATCAGCTGTTGAGCAGGCTGTAGAGATGATGAGTCTTGACTTGATGATGTTGTTATAGAGCTGGCCATCATCAAGCAGAAGTGGCATCCTAATTTCAGTGGCGCTGTCTGCGTGGCCGTTCCCATTCTGATCGTTCAGCCAGTATTTTCTGACGATCCTGTTTGCCTCGCCATGAGCCAGCCAGTTGACCATTCCATAGTCATTTTTTGTAAGTTCATTCAACAAATTCGTGCTGTTGAGGCACATGTCGCCAGGAAGACCGGGTTTCGTGCCGTCACACTCGTAGAGGGTCTTTCTGATGTACCCCATTGGTTTCAGGATGTCGCTCCAGATCTTCTCTTCCATATCAGCGCCATCGGTGAATTTATTGGTTGGATCACCATCCTCGTTGTCAAAAGAGTAAAGCGCGGCCGCCTGCAGAACACTTTTCCTTGAGGAAGATGGTGAATCGTAGAGTTTCACCCTGTTCAAATACTTCTCAATGTTAGCCTGGTCGGAAAAGGGTATCCTTCCAACTGCAATTTTAGGGGCAATCTGGACCTGGTCATCATCCGGCTCTCCGAGCCTTCCATCATTGTCCCTGTCCCAGTTGGTGTCTGGCTGGGAATAGAAATAGTCGGAATAGACCGGACCAGGCTCCCCCCAGACAACATTGTCCACGTTTTTTGCCGCATAGAGCCTGGGCATTGGAATGTCATTTGTATCACCAACAAGCAAAAGATACTTGATATTGAATCTTTTCTGGTTGTCCCTGATATAATTCTGGAGCTGGAAGTAAGGCGCAATTCCACTGTTCCCTGCGATAATGTCTGTGGAATTGATAATTTTTACTGAATACCCCTGTGATTCCCTATGTTTTTGCCACGATTGCAATACGCCTTCAGCGCCAGGGGCTGCAATAACCAAATACCCCCCCTGTTCCGCCGATTGTGCGAAGCGAGGGTAGGTGAGGGGTGCCAGGAAAACCAGGAGCGAGAGTACCAGAGAGATTTTTCGCATTCTTGTTTATTTTACATACGTTGCCCCCGCCAGGCAACTCCAACGGGGGCAAGTTTGGTCAGTTTAAATGTAGTTTATTTTTTGGTCTTAGTAGGAGAGTCTTTCGATTCTTACAGTTTTTGTGGCCGAATCAAAATTGACTGTACAACCCATGTTCTCGGCCACGAATCTTAATGGTACAAAGGTTGTCCCAGATTTTATTTCCGGTTCGGTATCAAGTTCAATGGCTTTTTGGTCAACATAGGCCGTCTTTGAGCCAACCCTCATGATTATAAATATTGATGCACCACCCTCATTGAGTGTGATAGTAATACTCTTGTCCTCGGGAAGCCACTCGACTCTTGCACCAAAAGCTTGTGATATGGCCCTTATCGGAACCATTGTTCTCGAGCTCTTGATGTAGGGGGCAACTGAAAGCGGAGGATTAGAGGTCTGACCATCAATGAGCATGGTCGGATTGCCAATCACCATCTCAACAACGGTTTCGTGCCATACCGTGAGAGTAATGGGTTTTTCAGTCGAATTCCCGGCTTTGTCCATTGCGACAAGCACCAGATTGTTCTGGCCTTTTTTGACCTGGACAGTTGCTTTGAAGATGTCATTCACAACAGTTGCTTCAACTTCCCCAATCCTGACTCTGGAGCCAGGTTCGACTCTGCCTTTTATTTCAACCGATTCAACATCAATGAGCTTGTCGAGGTTGTCAAGTATCACCAATGGTGGGATATTGTCCATCTCCACCACCACCATTTTTTCCGTCTCGTTTCCGGATGGGTCTTTCGTGGTGATAATTATCTTGTTGACCCCGTTTTGTAACGTGACGGTGGCAAGAAACTTGCCTGTTGAGTCCACAACAGCTCTTGTTCCATTAACAAAAACAACGCAATCTGGCTCGGTTGTTCCCATCACATTTACCTTTTCTTCCTTGGTGAGTTCTGGAAGCGGGTCAATATTGAGTATGGGGGGCTGCTTGTCCTTTGCTATCCTGTAGGTCATGAGGGTGTCCCTGAAACCGTTCTTTGTAGCCTGTACTACAATCTCGCCCTCCTGGGTGAAAGTGCACTCAATGGTTGCCTTTCCCTTTGTATTTGTAACAGCTGTGGCGTCAAAACCACAGCCCTTAACGGTGATATTTACATTTGGGACAACTTCCTGTGTCCCCGATGTATAGCAAGTCACAAAAGCCTTTATGGTTTTTCCTACCTCGGGTTGGGACTCCCATTCGATGACAATCTCAAGACCCTTGTAGACATCCAGCCACATGACTTCCTGCAACTCATAATATTGCGGTGAGTTTGGAAGAACTTCAAGCCAGGACCTGTTTTGTGTCTTGTATCTCATCTCGACAACTGCTTCACCAGTACCCGTCGGCGTGAAGACCATGGTTGTCTCGACATCATTGTAGCGCTCTTCATATTCTGTACGCCCATAAATCGCCGCTTCGTGCTGGTTGCCTTTGAAACCCGGTTCACCTTCAACGTGCATCGGCAAATCCCTTTCATCGGCAGGCTGGGTGATAACAACAACATGGTTTTGGGTGGAGTAAACCAGATCATAATTGTCTTTGTTGAAAAAATATTTAGGAAGGTCTTCTCTTGTTTCTGCAATCAGAAGTTTGAACTTTGGAGGTGCTATTTTTGCAAGCGTTTCTGGTATTGCATCAAAATCAAGCCAGTAAACTCCATCGCCCTTGTATCTGGATGTTACGAAACTGGCGGAAGTGTTTGTATTTGGTGGCTTTCCTGCAGCATCAATATCGGCCCAGTAGTTGTTCCCAACCAGACCGCCTATGAAGCAGGCATCCTCGGCAAAAATGTAGAGGCTCGTCTGGCCGTTTACATCAAGATTCAGGCTGTCCCTGTAATCAATCACCTTATCATCATTGAGGTTGGCAAAGATCATGCCGTCAAAGTGTTGGCTGTTATAGATGCAACCAAGCCCCCAACCACCATATTCGGCCGGTGGAAGGTCAAAAAATGGATGAGTAGAGTATTCTCCATTATTGTACCTTACATTGGTAGTGTTGTAGTAAGTAAGATAGCCAGTCCATATTTTATTGGCAGTATCAAAAACATACTGTGGGCCGAAAGAGAATATTTCCTTGTTTGTCCACTCGAGCCTGCCATCATTGTTGAGGTCAAGCCCGAGATGCATATCATAGCGACCGCCGTCATCGGAAAGGAAATATGCCTGCCCGCCTGCATAGAAATTGAATCCCTGGGCAAGCGTTGGCTTGGTTACCCACTTGTAGTTTGCCGGTCTGGTAGTAAACGGTGTAAATCTGGCAGTTTTTTTGATTCCGGTGCAAAGGCTGACTCCCTGTGAAATACCCCTGACCACTCTCCCTTCTGCGTCCTGAACAGTCACCCTGATGTTATATATCCTGTTATCACATGCTGTCATTACAAAATCTGGGTCACCAGGGCTTTCAAAAGCCTTTGATTCCGTATCCTCGGTGTTGGTGATTTTGTAGGTGACCACAGGTGTCTTTACGGCTATTCTTGCTTCCCCTGCAAACCTTCTGTCGGGGGTGATGACTTTTATCCTCAATTCACCAACATCATTCGCCACAAAACCCTTGAAGATGTATATTCCTCTGGAAGCCTGTGAAAAATCGATTTCAATAAGGTTTCTACCAAAAAGGAGCTTGTTGCAGACATTTGTTCCATCATCATTGTGCAGGTCAGTTCTCGTCCAGTAGTAACTGGGAAGAACTGCATTTCTGCCATAGTAATATGTGTTGTCCGGGTGAGGATCCAGAAATAACTGATTCCACACGACTTTTTGGTCAATAGTGGAACCATCAACTCCTCTCGTCAAGTCAACAGGCTTTCCGTTCTGGTCTGTAACCATAAGCTGGAAAGGCCTTGCCGGATCAACTAGTTCGGCGGCCATTCCGGCCGTCAGGATGGATGGTGTCGGGGTTATGATGAGGGAGGACGCTGCCAGTGCCTTGCTACTTTCCTTCGCAAATCCCGGGAATGCCAACATCCCAAGGACCAAGGCTAGCGAAATTATTGTTCTAATGGTTTTCATTCAAAACCTCCTGGCTGATTTCAAACTCAATACCGAAAAAGCCCCTTAAAAGTTCAACCCATAGCACATCACTGTTGCCAAAATGATAATTTGGTGCAATATTTTTGGTGGAGGTGCAATTTGGACAAGAATACTTGCGAAGATTTTATAAAAGGAACATCGTATTTTTCAGGTGAAAGAGTTGATCCACCAGAACTTCATGAAGAGCTCCCGCCATCACCCAACATTATTTCCGAACCGGTTGCATTGCCCAGTTTTGACCAGAACACCAATCTGCTCCAAATTATAAACCGCAGGAGATCGAAAAGAAATTTTGAAAACAAACCAATTTCGCTCGTACAGCTATCCAAACTCTGTTGGGGGACACAAGGTGAAACTGGCAGGGTTGGCCAGACCATACTGAGATCAGTGGCTTCGGCTGGAAACAGACATCCATTAAACACGTACATTCTAATAAATAGAGTAGAGGAGCTTTTGCCTGGTCTTTATTTTTATAATAATAGCAACTCCCTTGGGCCATTGAGGCTTGGTGAACTCGGAGGCGAGCTTGCTGAGGCTTGTCTGGGACAAAAAATGATAGAATCCTGTTCGGCAGTTTTTATATGGACTGCCGCAACAGCAAGAACAACGTCAGTATACAGAGCAAGGGGTTACAGGTATATCTTTCTCGATGCAGGACACATCGGGGCGCAATTACAGCTCCTCTGTGTTGATCTTGGACTTGGGTCCTGCAATATAGGTGCTTTCTGGGATGACAAAGTGGCAAAATTCCTTGGGATAGAACATAAACATGAAATCCCCATATACATAGCTGTTGTTGGATGGCCGAAATAAAAAGCTTCTAAACTCTAATGTATTCTTGAGACAGCCAGCTTGGTAACGTGTTTCAGGGTTTCCTTCACGCCAATGCCCTTTGTTGCAACAGCCTCGTAAATCGGGAACCTTCCTTCTGGATTGAGTGACTCTTCGAGCACCTCAAAGGGTATCGCATTTGGAAGGTCACGCTTGTTATATTGGATAATGAGGGGGACTTTGTCCAGATCAAGGCCATATTCCCTGAGGTTCTCAACCATGTCCTGGAAATTCTCTATATTTGCTTCGAGTTTGTCCGGATCGGAATCTGCCACAAAGACGATTGCATCAACAGACTTCAGGATTGATTTTCTGGTAAGGCCATAGATTGCCTGGCCAGGGACTGTGTAAACACCAAGCCTGAGTTTGAAGCCCCTTACGGTCCCAAGATCAAGTGGTAGGTAATCAAAAAACAGGGTTCTCTCAGTGGCTGTTGCAATGGAGGTAAACTGGCCTTTGACCTCTGAAGGAACCTGGTCGTAAATTACCTGCAGGTTGGTTGTTTTTCCAGACAGAGCCGGGCCATAATAGACAAGTTTTACGTTGATTTCTTTTGTTGCAAAATTAACTAGGGCCATTTGTCACCAGCTCAAAGGATATTGTCCAGATCGAGATCCTTGTCCAGATCACCGCCACCGAATTCTGTTGGTATGGCCTGCGACATTCTCTCTATTACTGGTGTGAGCGCTGTTGAAATCTTTTTTGCCCAGAACCTGATGGCGCCTATTGGAGCCCTGTTATCAAAGATCATGATGAGCAGGGTTTCCTGGGTAAGTAGTGAGATGTGTATGTTGTTTTCGGAACCCTGGTGGAACGTTATTGTAAATTCATTCTCACCAATTTGTCTGGCAAGTTCGTTGGTTGCAGCATAAACACCAGCAGATAGTGCAGCAATGGCTGAAGCCGCCTGGCGGGTGGCTGATCCATGCTTTGAGATAAGCTGGCCAGATTTATCTACAAGAAAAATATGTTTTGCCTGAGAATCTATGAGGGTTTTAGCCAGGTATTCGTCTATTTCCCTCAATTCGTTTTCAGAAATGACAAGGTTGGTAAGCCTTTCGCCCATTGAACATCTCCTTATTTGAACTGGGGTTAACTTACCAAACAATCGTCTTTGTGTCAACGAGAAAGCCATAAAATTCAACATTTATAAGAAATAACACCTCCGTTGACTAACAAAGCGATATGGGATAATTTTGCGTTTGGAAAGGGGTAACATGCCTTCAAAAAAATTTAGTGCTGTTTTTGCAGCGGTGATTTTGATTCTGACTTTTTCGTTGGGTTGTGGAGGTGGGAGTGGCGGAAACGGAGGAGGAACAGGTGACAAAAAAATCCCTGACCTGAAATACAAGCTACATCCGGTTTCCCTTGGCGATGAAAATACCATATACCAGGTAATGCAAGAAAATAATGCCAAAGCGCTGATCCTGGATTTCTGGGCAGTCTGGTGTGAGCCATGCAAAGAGGAATTACCATACCTCGAGCTTATCCACAGGGAATACAAAGATAAGGGTGTTGTTGTGCTTGCTGCAACAATTGATCCTTTCGATGATGAGCAAATGATTAATGAAACACTTGACGGGACAAATGACTCAAAAATAAAAAAGTCATGGAAAAAGCTTGGCGAATTCAAGCTTATTGATGGAAAGGTCATAACTATGGACATTCCTGTTGATGGGAACAGAGAAATCGCCAATGCGTTGGGTGTAACATCCATCCCAAGAACATTCCTCATCGACAAGGATCATAATATAGTTTATCAACACACAGGGTTTGACGAGGGAAAAGTTGAAGAACTGAAGAAAAAACTGGATGAACTGCTTTCCAAATAACTGATCAGGCCAAATTAAACCGAGCTTAAATACTTTTGACACGATTTCGTGGTTGACTCGTGTGTAAGTATATGTACAAAGAAGTCATCCTTAAAGGAGGCAAAATGAAGTACACAAAAATATTGGTTCTTTTCTTGGCAGTCGTTCTTCTCGGTTCATTAGTCCTGACAGCATGCGGCGGAAGCAACACAAATCCGACAGACAACGGAACGCCGACTGATCAGGGAACTACCGACCAGGGAACAACTGATCAAAACAATAATGGACAGACCGACCAGGGCACAGACAAGCCAGCCGGTGAAGAAGACGACATCCTCGTTGTTCCGGGAATGGAATCCAATGTCAGGCTGAATGCTGGCGACGTTGTTCCAGACCTCAAGTTCAAGCTCCATCCAGTCTCTGCAGGTTCCGAATCGTCCCTCTACCAGATCATGGAAGAAAACAACGCAAAAGCACTCGTCCTTGATTTCTGGGCAGTCTGGTGCGAACCGTGCAAGGAAGAGCTCCCATATCTTGAACAGCTCCACAGACAGTATAAAGACAAGGGTCTCGTAGTTCTTGCCGCAACCATTGATCCATTTGAAGATGAAGTTTCAATCATGGAAACACTCGATGGGACAAACGACAACAAGATCAAGAAGTCATGGAAGAAGCTTGGCGAGTTCGAGCTCATCGATGGACAGGCAATCACAATGAACATCCCGGTTGATGGCGACAGGGCAATGTCCAAGGCACTCGGAGTCACCTCAATCCCAAGGACATTCCTCATCGACAAGGACCACAAGCTTGTTTATCAGCACACTGGCTTTGACGAGGGCAAGGTCAACGAGCTTATCCAGAAGGTCAAGGAAGTGATGGGAGAGTAAAACCTCCAAAAAATCAAAGCGCTCCTTTTAAAAGGAGCGCTTTTTTTGTATAATGGCAAAAAAGGAGGTGTAGGAATGAGCGTAACTCATGTCGCAGGAGAGAACAAAGGGACCATTTTCATTTATGCGCTTAGCACATGTGGTTGGTGCAAAAAAACCAAGGAATTCCTTAAAGAACTGGGCCTGGAGTATAGTTACGTTGATGTAGACCTCTTGCCAGAAAGTGAAGAAGACAAAACAGTCGAAGAAATGAAAACCTGGAATCCGACCTCTTCATTTCCAACAATCGTAATCAACAACAAAAAGGCAGTCATTGGCTTCCAGCCTGACAAAATAAAGGAGCTCCTGGGAATATGAGCCCCGCTCAGGAACAGATTGACCAGCTTTATTCAAAACTGAAAACAGAGGCAGAAGAGGGCGGTTACCACCTGAATCCTGATGCCACGTTCACAAAAAATCTCATCAGTGGCCTTTTAACAAATCAAACGAGGTTTGGCTATCAATCCTGCCCATGCAGGCTGGCCACTGGCTCGATCGATGATGATCTGGACATTGTATGCCCCTGTGATTACAGGGACCCTGATATTGCAGAGTTTGGCACCTGTTATTGCGCTCTTTATGTAAACGAGGAAATAAGCTCTGGAAAAAAGCAGGCAAGTTCAATCCCTGAAAGAAGACCAACAAAAGAACAGCGCCAAAAACAAGGAACCCCAAATACTCAGGTTGAAAAAAGGTCAACCTTATTACCATATCCAATCTGGCGCTGCAAAGTGTGTGGCTATCTCTGCTCAAGGGAAACACCCCCTGAAAAATGCCCGATCTGCAAAGTAGGAAAAGAAAGGTTTGAAAAGTACACAATCTAGATGATAAAAAAAAGTGGGGGAATGCGTTTGCGTATTGTTGGTGGCACTCTAAGGGGAAGGGTGATAATGTTGCCACCCGAATTTCAGGGCAGACCAACAAAAGACATGGTCAGGGAAGCCTTTTTTGACATTATTGGAGATTTTGTTATAAGAGCAAATTTTCTTGATCTATACTCCGGCTCTGGAGCAACTGGAATCGAAGCTGTATCAAGAGGTGCGCGCCATTCATGGCTTGTCGACAGGGACTTTGTTGCCTGCAAGATCGCCAGAGAAACAGTAAAGACTTTCAAGGTGGACGAAAGCGTGACCGTTGAAAAGATGGATGCCGGTTCTTTTGTCTCGCAAGCATCGGCAAATAGTCTTTCATTTGACATAATTTTTTGTGATCCACCCTATGAGATTACACCGGAGAAGCTATCAAAAAATCTGGAGCAAATGCCTTCAATTCTTGCTCCGGAAGGAATGTTGATCATCGAACACGATGAAGAAACTGAATATCCGGATGGGCTCCTTGGCCTCTCCAGATTCAAGGAGAAAAAATATGGTGGAACAAAACTCACGTTCTATTCGCGCCCTGTATCCGGGGACCTTTGACCCACCTACACTGGGCCACATATCACTGATTGAAAGGGCATGTTCCCTGTTTGGGGACGTAACGGTTGCTGTTGCCAAAATATCAGGCAAAGATCCCCTCCTCATGTACGAGCAAAGAATAAACTTGCTGAGACAGATTTTCTCCGGAAATCCCAATGTAAAAATCATTGGCTTTACCGGTCTTTTGGTTGATTGTGCAAAAAAAACAAATTCAAATGTTATCGTGAGGGGTTTAAGAACGATTTCCGATTTTGATGTCGAGTACAGAATGTCAACCATCAACAACATAGTCATGCCTGAACTGGAAACGGTATTTTTGATGTCAGAACCTGAATATAGTTTTATATCCTCAACTTTTGTCAAGCAAATAGCCAGAGAGGGCGGAGATATTTCAGCATTTGTTCCAGGCGCAGTACTGGAATTGCTAAAGGAGCTGGAGGAAAATGGGCATAATATCTGATCTTGAAAACTTCAGAGAGCTCGTCTTGAATGGCAAGAAGGCAGCTTTTTCAAAAACCATCCTTATTCCCGAAAAAGAGGCAAGAGAAATTCTTGAAAGAATAATCCAGGATTTTCCTGTAGAATTCGAAGAAGCCTCGGAAATTGTAAAAAAACGCGCAGACCTGATCAAACAGGCTGAAATAGAGGCTGAATCAATAAAGCTCAATGCCGATGAGAGGGCAAAAATTATAAAAGAGGCCACTGAAAAAGCCCAGGAAATAATCAACCAGGCAAATTTTGAGGCCTCCAGGATAATCGAGGAAGCAAAAACCGAGTCAAAAAACATGGTTTGCCAGACCAACGATTTTGTCAGAAAAATCCTGGAACAGACAAAAACATCAATAATAAAATCCCAGGCAATACTTGAAGAATCAATCGAAGGTACAAAGAATGCCAATCTATGAGTACAAGTGCCCTTCTTGCGGGCACAAATTTTCAGAGCTTTTATCATATGATGCCAAAAATCCGAAATGTCCCAAGTGTGGATGTGAAAACACCAAAAAAATGGTGTCTTCATTTTCCTCACCATCTTCTTCAACAAATTCTTCAGGCTCGTCCTGCAATTCATGTAACGGAGGTTCGTGTAGCTCATGTCAAAGATAGACCCTTGTAGACTCAGAAGAGATTTCACAGTCCTGGACAGGGAAAACCCGCCCATTTACCTCGACAACGCCTGCATGACACTAAAACCCAAACAGGTTGTCGATGCAATGACCACCTACTATGACGAGTACCCGGTTTGCGAGGGAAGATCGGCCCATGCAATGGCAATGAGGCTCGAGCAGGACATGCTCGCTTCAAGAAGGGCCATAAAAGATTACATCAAGGCAAACCACGTAAACGAGATTGTGTTCACGAGGAACACCTCCGAATCAATAAGCATAGTTTCGTATGGTATAGACTGGAAACCTGGCGATATCGTGCTGGTTTCAGACAAGGAACACAATTCAAACTTTGTCCCATGGTTCAGGCTGAAAGAGTGGGGCGTAAAAGTTATTGTTGTGCCATCCGGAGATGATGGAAGGTTCTCGGTTGACAACTGGGCAAAGGCAATAAAAGAGTCAAAACCAAGACTCATAAGCTTCTATCACACCTCAAACCTCGATGGCGAAACCTCAAGGGTGGCCGAGGTGTGCAAGCTTGGGAAAGAGGCCGGTGCACTGGTCTGCCTTGATGCAGCACAGGGAGCGGCACATGTCCCGCTCAATGTTCAGGAAATTGGCTGCGATTTCATGGCCATTTCGATCCACAAGATGTGCGGGCCGACAGGCATGGGCGCACTCTATGGGAAGCTTGAAGAACTCAGGAAACTTAAACCACTGACAACTGGTGGTGGAACAGTATTTTCTGTGACATACGATGAAGTAAAACTGCTTGATCCTCCAAGAAAATTTGAGGCAGGACTGCAAAATTATGCCGGCATTGTGGGTGTAAAACCTGCCATAGATTATATCGAATCAATAGGGCTCTCAAACATACACGAGCACGAAATTGAACTAAACCAGCACCTGCAAAACCTTCTTGAGGGTATTCCACAAATAAAGATCCTTGGGCCAAAAGACGCCAAGGACAGAGGCGGAATAACAAGCATGACGGTCGAAGGCTACAATGTTCACGATCTTGCCATGATCCTTGACGACAGGGTAGGAATAATGCTTAGGGCAGGTTTCCATTGTGTGCACGGCTGGTTCAACTCAAGGGGAATCGATGGCACATTGAGGGTCTCAACCTATCTCTACAACACAAAAGAGGAGATGGAGATATTTGCCAGCGCCATCAAAGAGATAATCGCGGAGGAATAATGAAAAGATTTGCATCGTTGACACTTGCCATAATAATGCTTGCGACCCTGCTGCCGCTTGCAGGCCAGGTGCAGGCATCGGACTACTCCTTTGCAGGGCTGATAGAGAAAATAACATCAGAAGCCCCCATGAAATATATTGAAAAACTCTCTTCGAAGGAATTCAGGGGCAGGATGGTTGGCGATCCTGGAGAGAAGATAACAACGGATTATATCGCCTCATTATACAAATCATTCGGCCTAAAACCGGCAGGCGACGATGGTACATATTTTCAAAACCTCACCACATCAGTTTTTCTTCCAAAATCACCTGTGGACTTCAGAATGGTTACAGAAGATGGGGGAACAGAGAAACAGTTTGTCTACAAAAAAGACTACAATTTCCTCCAGGTGACTGGATCAGGCAAGGCAAATGCAGAGGCCATCTTTGCAGGTTTTGGAATATCAACCCAAAAATACAATTACGACGACTACAAGGGAATTGATGTCAAGGGGAAGATTGTTGCCGTAATAAGGCACGCCCCGGACTACCTCAGGGAGCTGGCTGGTCAAGAAGCAGATTCCCTTATGGCGTTCCAGTACAAGGTAGACAATGCAATAGCCCACGGGGCATCTGCCGTTATTGTATTTGAAAACCCAATGCTCCCGCCTGAAAACAGAAGAAACATGAACGATAAGATTGTCAGTGCATACCCTTCTTCCATCCCATGTTTTTTTGTCTCTGTGGAATGCTCGAACCAGGTACTCTCAAAATCAGGCCTGACTTCCGAACAGCTATTCAAAAAAATCAATGATTCCAAATCTCCTAGTTCTTTCCCGATCAAAAACACAAGGCTCCAGGTTGAAGTTAACGCAGAATTCAATCCTGCATACAAAACCTCCAATGTCGTCGGCTATATTCCGGCCTCGGACCCGTTTGGTGCGAATGAAACGGTTCTCATAACAGCACATTACGACCACCTCGGTGTGGATGTTGACGGTACCCTTTATCCAGGTGCATGCGACAATGCCTCTGGTGTTGCATCAATGCTTGAAATTGCGAGGGCTTTCACGGACAGTGGCCTCAAGCCAAAAATAAACATCTGTTTTGCAGCGCTTACCGGTGAAGAGCTTGGCCTTGTCGGGGCAAGCTATATGGCCAACAATCCGCCTTTCCCGCTTGACGGAATGACAGTGCTCAACCTTGACATGGTCTGCGGGGAACCAAACAGGATCAACCTCTCCATGGATGCCAATTTCACTGATCTTTTTGACAAACTGAAATTTTCCGGGTTAAAGGTCGGCGCCAATGTGGGACAGGGGAGACCTGCAAACAACAATGATTCTGCGGCATTTTACGCAAAGGGTGTTCCATCTGTTTTCATATTTGGTGGAAGGGGCATGATGTGGCACGATCCGGAAGACACCATAGAACACGTCAATCCAGACGGCCTCCAGCTTTGCACAAGGTTTGCAGCCCTGACAGCGTGTCTCTACGCTGAACCGTTCTTCCTTGCCCTTGACAACCAGACATTTGAATCTCCAGCGCCTGACTATGTTGTATCAGGCTACACCGGGAGAGGGGCAAGGGTCACTATCGGTGGCAGGCAGACAATAGCCTCCGAAACTGGCAAATTCTCCATTCCGGTAACACTTGGCGAAGGCAAGAATGATTTGAAGGTTACGGCCACAAAACCATCGTCCGGTGAGAAGATCGAAAAAACAATCACTGTTTCGTATATTCTCCAGGCAAAAGCTGAACTTTCCACATCAATGCTGAACTTCGGTTTTGTGACCCAGAGATCAGAACCAAAAACGATCACATTCACAGTCACAAACACGGGCAAAGGTCCCCTTTCCGGAACATTGAAACCATGCTCTGACTGGCTTGAAATAAAACCGGCCAAACTCAATCCCGACAAAACCACCGTTGAGGCCACATTGTTACCAAAATGGCTCACCCCAAAAGGTTTCCATGTATGCATGATCCAGATTGAAACATCGGGTGGAATGGTTTTTCTGCCTGTAACTGCAGTCACAGGCGAGGAGCCAACTGTAGAGCTTGTCATGACGCCAGGGTCAAAAAGGGTAAAAATCCAGGGCGATGACGTACCAGTGAGCCAGGGGTTTGAGGTCGTGTCAAATGCCAACTGCTACCCATCATCTGTCCTTTCGATGTCATTCGGGATGCTTGTAAAAAAAGATGCTGACGGGATAAAACTCACCTTCAATGACGAGCAGTACAGGTTGTGGACAGGTTCGGCAGTCGGATTGAAGGGCAACGTGCCGTTTACACTCAAAAAAGAAGTCTATGAGAACAAAGATGAGGTAATGCTTCCCGAGAGCCTTCTTGAGATCATGGGCATGGGAATCGAGAAAAAAGAGGGCGGTCAGATTGTAATCACCTATGACATATCAAAGGTTGCCCCATTTTCTGCCGAGATTTTCCCGCCGGATTTCATTGAGCTCGAACAAGACACAAAATATTCCAAAGATTTTTCATGGATGACACGGCAATATTTCAAGTTCACACCAAACAGGAGTGGACTTTTAAGCTACACTATTCCGGAATGGCTGTACCTGGGTAATTACTACTCTAAGAATTATCCTGTTGAAAGCGGCAAAACAATTGAAATATGGCCATTTCCCAATAATGCACTCATAAACCAGCTCAAGCCAAAATCTGGAAAAATTGAGTTCTTCATAAACGGGCATCCCGTCGGGTCAGTTGAAGTGAAACTCAAATACGCAAATACAAAAAGGATAATCTCGATTATAATCGGATCAAAAACCGCCACCATTGATGGAGAGGAAAAAGAAGTCTCCCCGCCAGCCTTTATAGAAAATGGAACGACTTATGTTCCATACAGATTTATCGGAGAACCTTTCGGCGCAAAGGTGGAATGGGTTCAACAAACCAGGAGTGTCCGTGCAACAATAGGCACAACCACAATCGAGCTCACCATCAATTCCAAAAAGGCAATCATCAACGGTGTCCCGACAACACTCCAGAGCCCGGCAATAATAAAAGATGGAAGAACATTCGTCCCGATAAGATTTATTGGCGAGGCCTTTGGCGCCGATGTGAACTGGGACCAGAAAACAAAAACAGTCCTTGTAACACTGGATCTTGCAAAAGACAAACCGCTTATGGATGTAGATAAAAACAACATTGATATTCAGTGGCACGATGCAACACCAAACGCAATCCCGCCAAAAACAACAGTGACAATAGTAAACAAGGGCGGCGGAAAGATAATTTTCAAGGAACCCATTGATACCACAAGCACCATGAAAACAACACACGTTTCTGTCTCAAAAGAAAAAGTGATCCTTACCCCAATATTTGGAAGCGATCTACCTGTTGAAACAAGTGACACAGCAGTAGTTGTAACTTACAATGGAATTGTAGGATTAAATCTCAATGTTGGCATCTATCCAAAAGATTCGGTCCTCTTCTCATCAAAAGGAAACTTTTACAAAATCAACGGCTTTGAACAACAGGACCAGCCAAAGGTGCTCGATGGACTGGTCTCAACATCTATCCTCAAATTCATTTCCTCCTGTGGTGGATCAAGCATTTTTGATCCAACAAGCGGCAACCTTGCAGTAATTATGAGGGGTAAAACACTTGAGCTTGGCACAAAAACAGGTGACTTCTTCCTTGATGGCACCAAAATGCCATGGAAGTTCAGATATGAGGTAAAAGGCGAGGATGTTATCTTGCCTTGGGCTTGCCTTTCGCTTGCATTTGGCCTGGAAATAAATGAAAACTACGAGAGCGTCAGGGTCTGGCTCAAGAAAGAACCCCAGCCCCTTCTTTCACTCGACTGGCCAAGCATTGACCTTGTGAAGATGAACGACAAAAAGGTGGCAAAACCATTTGAGGCAAAGTTGTATCCAATAAGAGAGGGCGGTAAGTACAGTCTTCTCCAGGACCAGTCACCATACAAGCTTTTCTTCTTCTATTCCAACAACCAGGCATGTGCCAGAATGATACCATCCATTGAGAGCACCTTCAGAAGGTACAAGGACAAAGGTTTGTCCTGCTATCTTGTGTCAAACTCGATACCAACAGATTCTACAACAGAACAGTTTTTTGCAGGAAACAGGGACATAATGGAGGGACTCGATGCACTTTCAATAATTGGACTCACCCTGCCAATCATGTTTAATGAAAACGGCGAGATTTGTGAGGATTTCCCTGGCGAGTCAATTCCAAGACTATATATTATTAATTCCAAAGATGAGCTTGTCTTTGCCCTTCCTGATGTTAACCAGTCCCAGCTTATCTATCTTGAACAGGCTACAGCTTCTATTTTTGACAACCAGGGTGCCATCCCCCCGGATGTCCTGACAGTGAATGTCTCAAATAAAGGTGGCTCTGCTGGCCAGGGTTCAATAACATCGGACTCACCACTGGTCAATGTTCTGACTGGCACTTTCAGGAGCTCACCTGCGCAGGTTTCATTGAGCTTTGATCCGTCAAAAGTGGAACTCAGGAACACGCCAAATTACACAACCGCAACAGCGACCCTGCTGGGGACAAGCAACCAGGTCGAGATTCCGGTCAGGTGCTGGAATGTTCCGCCTTTCACTGCTTTCTCAAGCTGGTATGGCGGTTCAAAAACAATAAGGATAAACGGCTCGAATATCAGCATACCTGTCGCTGCCACTGCAGGTGATGACCCGGTTGGACCAATAGGGTTGGTTGCAAAATCCATAGGCGCAGAAGTGAGAATCCTCTCCAACCAGACGGTCAGGTTTATTGCCGGGCAGAATGAAGCGACAATGTATATTGGGCAAAACTTCGCCGAATCTGGCGGATCAAAATTCGAGTTTGGCGGTAAATTCTCGATAGAATCAGGAGAAATATATGGCCCTGTAAAATTTCTGTCACAATTTGCAGGGGCAACCCTCCAGAGTTTTGACGGAACAATAGTTTTATGGGCACCAACAATAAAGGGAAGGGCAACAACCCCACTCCTCTCGGTTGATAAATCCAGTCTGATGTTCAATTCATACATCCCGCCAGCAGGTGGTTTCAGGGCAGCACCGGATTTTGAACTCCCAAGCTACCCATACTCCTCGGGGACAAAAACAAAACTCTCCGAGCTCCTCAAAAAACCGGAAGTACAGGTTGTCATCATTGATTTCTGGGCAACATGGTGCCCACCATGCAAGTCCTCCATGCCCCACTTGGAGAAACTCTGGAGAAACTACAAAAACAAAGGTCTTGTTGTGCTTGGCGTCATAACCGACCAGGATGAAAAGACAGATGAAGACATTGAGGAAACTCTTACTGAGGATCCAAGAATCAAGGGTGGCTTAAAATCGCTTGGCCTGGACAAAATAACTTATCCGATGTGCTATGACATCAGGCCAGAACTCAAAACATTCCGCCTTTACGAAGGAAAAGCAATTCCAAGGCTTGTCGTCATTACAAAAGACATGAAGTGGGCATACACAAATGTGGGCTTCTGGGACCAGGGCGTAAGGAACCTTGAGTTCAAGGTAAGAAGACTTCTTGGAATTGAAGAAAGTGCAAAAATACCATCCCTCAGCCTTTCAAACATTGGCGTTGGAGAGCTCTCCGGAACAATAACAAGCTCTCTCCCGTACATAACACCAAAAAATACAAATTTCTCCACCACTGACTCCACTTCAATCGAATTTTCAATCAACACATGGACTGCACCGGTTTACCCAGAGACAGGGACAATAACCATAGAATCCAATGGTGGGAAATTTGTTTGCGATATTCAATACGATCCAGTTTTTGAAAACAAACCGCTGGAGCTAAAAATTAACACCACTGACAGCTCTCTTACGTTCAACAACCTGAAAACCAAGGTTTCTGTGCCCACAAAAACCTTTGGTGATAAATATCTGGTCGCGATCAATTCACTGCTCCCGGCACTTGGCGGATCAGCTTCGGTGCTTCCAGACAGAAAAAGGGCACTGGGTCAGTTCGAAACATGGCAGATAAGCGTCGAGCACAACAAAACGGCCATATCTGCAGGGCCATTCACTCTGAATGCACAGGCCCCGACAATCATTGAGGGTAGCAACATCTTTGTGGACTTTGAAACACTCTGCGACATAATCGGAGCAGAAGCATCTTTTGAAAACGAAAACAAAACACTGGTATTGAGGTATGAGATATGAGCGAAATGACGGATGAAGCAGAATTTGTAATGGATATCCTTAAAGGTAAGGGCAAAATGACCACCACCCAGATTGAGGAGGCCATCAAGGCCCAGGGGATCGCATGCAGAGATGCAGCATCAAGATTCCTGCCCGGACTCAAAGCCCAGGGTTTTATAAAAGGTGAATTCAAAAACAAAACGTGGGTGTGGTGGGTTGATTGATGACAGAGCTTGAAGAGAAGGTAAAAAACCTTCCGCTCAAGCCTGGTGTTTATCTCTTTAAGGACTCCACCGGGAAGGTCATATACGTCGGAAAGGCAAAATGCCTTCGCGACAGAGTTTCATCATATCTGGACAAGTCACAGTTGCTGCCAAAAGTGGCAGCAATGATGGACCACGCCTGTGATCTGGACTTTATAGTAACCTACTCGGCACACGAAGCCCTTGTATTAGAAAACAATCTGATAAAGGAATACCAGCCCCATTACAACATCAAACTGCGTGACGACAAAGAATACAGCTTCATCTTTGTTTCAAAAGAACCATTCCCGAGACTGGGCAGAACAAGAAGAACGGACAACCCAAATTTCCATTACTTTGGCCCCTATACCAGATCCGAATCTCTCACGACAAACATCAGGACCATAAGGCAATTTTTTCCTGTCAGGACGTGCAAGCTCGAACTCCCAGAGAAAAAATGTAGACCTTGCCTTGATTATCATATTGGATTGTGCCTTGCGCCATGCGCCAATCTAGCAAATCAGGAAGAATACCAGTCAATGGTTGCTGACTTGCTCTTATTGTTGTCTGGTAAATACAAAAAACTGGAAGAAACACTCCACAAGAAGATGGCTGAGGCATCTACATCCTTAAGATTCGAAGAGGCCGCCAGATTGAGGGAAAGCATCAAAAATCTTTCTTCGATAGTATCCAGGCAAAGGGTCATCAGCGCAGAACCGTCTGACAGGGACGCCTTTGCCGTTTTCAATAATGAAAACAGGGCCTGCGTCGAATACATGAAAGTAAGAGGAGGCAGACTCATTCTGGACATGCAGATGTTCGCAGGTTCAGAGGACGAAGCGACCCCTTCAGAATTTCTTGGTGCAGTGATGCAACAGGTATACGGTAGTCAGGACAACATCGATTTACCATCAGAGATCCTTGTAAATGTAAAACCGGAGGGTGAAAAAGAACTCTTTGAATTTATTAACCAGGGCAGGGAGCTCCTCAAACAGATAAAAATTGTCCAGCCAAAAAGAGGCGACAAGGTGCAATTGCTGAAAATGGCAGAAACAAACGCAAAACACCATCTTTCAGAGCACATGAGAAGGGAAACCCTCACGCTTGGCAAAAATGCCATAATCCAGCTCCAGGAAGCACTTGAACTCAAGAAAACGCCATTCCTTATCGAGGGTTATGATATAGCAAACATACAGGGGAAAGGCGCAGTCGGATCACAGGTCAGCTTCAGAGATGGCCGGCCAAACAAAAAAGGCTACAGGATTTATAAAATCAAAACAAAAGACACTCCTGATGATTATGCAATGATGAGGGAAACACTGGAACGAAGAAAAACACATTGGGACGATGAGGAGTTTGCCCAAAAACCAGACCTCCTTCTCATTGATGGAGGAATGGGCCAGCTAAATGTTGCCCTCGATGTATTCAAGGGGATCGATGTAGAAATAGCTTCTCTTGCCAAGGAAGAGGAGCTCGTAATGCGAAAGGGAATGGAACCGATAAGGTTGCCTGAAACCAGCCCCGCACTGAGACTGCTTCAGCAAATCAGGGATGAATCCCACAGATTTGCTGGAAAACACTTCAGGACACAACACAAAAAACTGTCGGGACTTGATTAAAGACCAAAAGGGAATAACTTTAACACCATGAAAAAAGGTTTGTTCATTTCAACCGCAATCGTCTTCACACTGTTTCTTGTTGGATGTGGTGGGCCAGATTTGATGATAATGGTGCCCAACCTCACAAACATGAGGTTCCAAACCGCAGAGAAGGTTGCCCAAAAAAGGGACCTGAAACTAATTATCGAAAAATATGAAGCCTCGGAGTTTGTTCCGGAGGGGAGCATCATATCCCAGGATCCATCTGAAGGTGCTTACATAAAAACCGCCAGGAGCGTCTTTGTTGTTGTCTCGAGTGGGAAAAGGAAAATGAAGGTACCAAACCTCATCGGGATGAGATATGGTGATGCACAGGATTCCCTGCTCAAGATGGGACTTGCAATAGGTGGAATAGAAGAGGAATCTTCGAATGCCAGTGATGTTGGCTATGTCGTCAGGCAGTTTCCAGCACCTGATAGCGAAGTTGATAGAAACACGCCAATAACACTGACTGTATCTGTTGGGCAGCTAACAACTGTCCCCAATGTTTTGGGTCTTCCAGTCGATCAGGCTTCCGAAACTCTCCAACAGGCAGGTTTTGAGGTAAACCTCATTGCTGTACAAAAAAACCTTGCTCCATACGCTGACGCAAATATTGTTTTGAGAACCGACCCCGAACCAAACAGGGAATGCGATACCAAAAACAAGGTTGATATTTATTTCAGGCAACCATGACAAAGCTGGCCCCGTCACTTCTTGCAGCCAACCCCCTCAATCTTGAAGAGGGCATCAGAAACATAAACGAGTTTGCAGACATCCTTCACCTTGATGTTATGGATGGCCATTTTGTCCCAAACCTTGCCCTGGGGATTCTAACATGCGAATCTGCATGCAAAACTTCACTAGTTCCTGCATATGCACACTTGATGGTTAGCAACCCCGGCGAATATATAGAAAAATTTGGGAACATGGGCGCAAAAGCATTTGTATGGCATGTGGAACCTGATCTGGACCACATGAAAATAATAAGCCTCGTCAAATCTTCGGGAATGAAACCGGGTCTGGCCATAAAGCCTGACACCGATTGCGATGTTCTTAAACCGTTCATTGATCATATAAACATCGTAACAATAATGGGCGTTTACCCTGGATTTTCAGGTCAAAAATTCATTCCATCAACAATAGACAGAGTTGCGATGGCAAGAGGGTTTTCAGGAAGAATTGAAATAGAGGTTGATGGCGGTGTTGGACTGGAAAACGCACCGGCACTTGTAGAGAATGGCGCTGATATTCTCGTTTCAGGATCAAGCTTTTTTAACTCAAAAGATAAAAAGGCCTTCTCCGACAAGATAAGGTCCTTAAGGAGGAAACCATGACAAAAAAACTCGTCCCCATAACACTGGCCCTAGTTTTGGCCATAACTTTCTTTGCTTCTTGCGGAGGTGGGTCATCAAAACTATCAGGCACCGTAAGGGACACAATCAGCTTGGCAAAGATTGCAAATGCAAGCATCGTCATTGATTCGAAAACAATCGTGACGGATGGTGACGGGAGATTTGTTGTAGAAGGGCTCTCCGAAGGGAAGTTTGATATTACAATCTCTTCAGATGGGTATTCAAAAACAACTTACCCAGAGTTCGAAATCAAGGATGGGGACAATTTCCTCGAGGCAACGCTCTCAAAAACAGATGATTCCAAAACAGGAGAGATCACAAAAGCTCCATTAAAGCCACAGACAACCCCACCACCTGCCCCAGGAAAACCTGTGGGAAACAGGCCAAACATAAATATTTATATGGATTTTACAAATTGCGTGGTCAAAACAATAAAGGGTGACAAACAATTCCCAGGTTCAACACTTGAAACGACATTCAATGGAGGCTCGGTAAGGAATATCATAAGAAGCCAAAATCCTCAGGTACCACAAACTGAAATAATATTCACCCCAACAATAACGTACAATAAGGTCCCAGGCCAGGGTTGGATGGGCGTTAAGATTCCTAAAGGTCAGGCCCCCATGGAATCTTCAAAAAACCAACTTCAACTCTACATGAAGGCCATAAAAGAAGTTCTATCTGACAGAAACTCGACATTCAATGCTCTCGGAAAAGGATCATTTGCTGGCCAGGAAGTCGAAAAGTACTACATAGCAGGATACGGTAAAGATGTGATGGACCAGGTTGACGGGGAAATTCTCGTGCTTTCAAAGGGACCAAATAACGGTATGATGGTTTCCTTTAATGGAAAATTGACCGTTGGTGGTGAAGGTGACAGCTATACTATTGAAATAACCGATATCGGTTCTGCACCAAAAATTCAGATACCCCAAAACGCCAAGATAATGGACCCATCATCTTCTACTCAACTAAAACCATCACAGCCAATATCAAAACCCAAAAATCCCTGATAAAAAACCATCTTCTAAGAGACAACAAAAAAGGCCAGATTTCATATCTGGTCTTTTAAAATTCTACTCCCGAACTCAGTTCCTTCTTTTAAAGGGTGCATAAAGTACAAGTTCCATAAGATCCTGATTGTCCGGGTCTTCTTTGTCAAAAATGAGCTCCTGGATCCATGGAGCTTCCCTGCAATCAATCTTCCTTTTGTCAAAGCCTCTGAAAAGCCTCTTGTAGTTTTCAGAAATGTCCTCAAGTCTGCTTGACAAAATAAGGTAGTCACCACCCTCAACTTCCTTTATGCCAACACCACTGGAAGGCTCGACATCATCTGGTACAGTGACCCAATGCTCAAATCCATAAAATGATCTGTCAGGTTCCGGACACGGATTGTCAAAACCAAAAATTTTTGTTCCTGGCAAATCAAGAATCCCATTTTTAGTTACCCATTCCTTCATTATCTTCCAGGAGTCGTTTTCTGGTGAAGCACTCAGGGCACGGCAATGCGCTACCCTCATTTTATCAAGTTTTATTTCCTTTATTTCCTTTTCCATGGGTTTTTCCTTGACCTTGATCGGCATGTAAAGGTCGATTTCGAGTGTCTCGTTGTCCCATCTGTCCGGAGGCGTCAAATGCTCCTCAAGACACTGGTGCGTTCCATATTCATACTTGCTCAGCGAAAGCCATGTTGAAAAATGTTTCCAGTCTTTCTCAATGTTGGGGAGTGTTGTACCCATAACAGCATAATGACCTCCCATGAGGTGTTTGAATTTTATTTCATCAGTCCCTGTAACATCTTTCTCCACAGTGATGCAAACTTCATAGCCATATTCATCTTTCCCTGATTGTGGTGAGGGATTGTTGAATCCAAAAAGCCTGTATGGACAATCAAAAAGACCATTGGTTGCCGCCCAGTCTAGAAGCTTGTTCCAGGCATCCTTCTCCGGTGTTTTGCCAATCGCATTGCAATAGGCAACCCTAATTGGAGGAAGCCATTTCAGAACTTTAACTTTAGGGTCTCCCTGCATGCTATTTGCCGAATCATCATAATATTTTTCAATCAGGTCCACTTTGTTGTACTCCTTTATCTTTGGTTTGTTCTGCCTGAATGTGCCTGGTGTGACACCAAATTCAGACTTGAAGGCCCTTGTGAAGGCTTCTTGCGAGTCATATTCGCAATCAAGGGCAAGCTCGATGATGCTTTCATGTCCGGCTCTCAGCTTTTTTGCTGCTTCAGTCATTCTTCTTGTTCTCACATAAGCCATAAGAGACCTTCCCACAAGCATATGGAACATTCTGTAGCAATGAACAGTGGAGATGCCTGACTGGCTGCAGGCCGTGTCCGGATTTATCCGCACTGTGAGGTTTTCCTCAATGTAATCGATTACTTTCTGGATTCGTTCAAAGCTGTTCATCATCGTCACCGTCACCCATTATTCACACTATCCGTTCTCTTGTCTTGATTATTTCTATCACCGGTTTAACAAAAAATGCAATATTCAATTTATGCAAATGGTGGAAAGAAATTTGTATCTGGTTAGAACTTATTCTTGGGATTAAATATAAAAAAACTAACTATCAATTTTTATCTGGTGGATTTTTATGGTGGAGATGAGGTGATTCGAACACCCGACCCTCGCGTTGCAAACGCGATGCTCTGCCAGCTGAGCTACATCCCCACTTGCAAAGAGCTGCATGGTGGGCCTCAGTGGACTCGAACCACTGACCTCGTCCTTATCAGGGACGCGCTCTAACCAACTGAGCTAGAGGCCCAACAATTCGGTTAGTATAATGTCACCAAATACCATGTCAAGGGTGGAAAACCAGTAGAACTATTGTTCCTTGACTTTCGTTTGGGCACTGTTATAAATATCCAATCGTGGGCCTGTGGCGCAGCTGGAAGCGCGTCTGCATGGCATGCAGAAGGTCAGGAGTTCGAATCTCCTCAGGTCCACCAGTTAAAAGACGCCAAAAAGCCTCCGCAAGGAGGCTTTAATTGCATAAGGAGGCGCCAGCAATGGGAAACTTTGATTTCAAGGCGATCGAATCCAAATGGCAGAAATACTGGGACGGCAACAAGATTTACAGGACCACAAATGATCCTGGAAAGAAAAAATTATACTGCCTTGATTTCTTTCCATATCCATCAGGAAGCGGCCTTTCTGTAGGGCACTGTAGAAATTACATTCCATCAGATGTTTACTCCAGGTATTTCAGGATGGTTGGTTACAACGTGCTACATCCAATGGGCTGGGACTCGTTTGGGCTCCCTGCGGAAAACTATGCCATACAGATGGGTATCCATCCTGAAGCAACAACTGCAAAAAACACCGCCAATTACAAAAGGCAAATGACCCTCATTGGCACCAGCTATGACTGGGAGAGGGAAATTAATTCTTCAGATCCAGATTACTACAAGTGGACACAATGGTTCTTCCTGCTCCTTTTTGAGAGGGGACTTGCATACCAGAATTACGGCGCCCAGTGGTGGTGCCCGGAATGCAAGACCGTTCTTGCAAACGAGCAAGCCGAAGGCGGCGTTTGCTGGAGATGTGGTTCGCAGGTGGAGCGAAAAGACCTCAAGCAATGGTTTTTCAAGATAACCGATTATGCAGAAAGGCTTGAAAAGGACCTCGAAACAATAGACTGGCCAGAGCCAATCAAAATCATGCAGAGAAACTGGATTGGCAGGTCTGAAGGCGCAAAAATAATATTCAAATCAGAGAATGGGCACGACATCGTTGTTTTTACAACGCGCCCGGACACCCTTTTTGGATGCACATACATGGTTCTTGCGCCAGAGCACGAGCTTGTGCCGGAACTGACAACTCCTGAACAGAAAAACGCCATCGAAGCCTACATAAAAGAGGCAAGAAGGGCCTCTGACATAGACAGGCTCTCCACTGACAAGGAAAAAACCGGAGTTTTCACTGGCTCATATGCAATAAATCCGGCAAACGGGAAAAAGGTGCCGATATGGATTGGCGATTATGTTCTGGCAAGCTATGGAACAGGCGCAATCATGTGTGTACCCGCCCATGACGAAAGAGATTTCGCTTTTGCAAAGAAGTTTGGTCTTCCAGTGGTCCAGGTAATCTCAAAAGATGGCGGGCTGATGAATCTTGAAAACGCCTACACCGAATCAGGAACAATGGTCAATTCAGGGCAGTACGACGGCATGGATTCGGAGAAGTTCAAAAAGGTAATAGTCGAAGAGCTCGGGAAAAAAGGCATTGCAACCCCAACTGTAAACTACAAACTGAGAGATTGGCTGATCAGCAGACAAAGATACTGGGGAGCACCAATACCTGTCGTTCATTGCGAAAAATGTGGCACAGTAGCTGTCCCAAAAGACCAGCTGCCAGTAAAACTCCCACATATAGACAAATTCGAGCCATCAACAGACGGGAAGTCCCCGCTGGCAAAAATACCGGAATTTGTAAACACAACATGCCCCAAATGCGGCGGGCCAGCACAGAGGGAAACCGACACAATGGATGGTTTTGCATGTTCCTCCTGGTATTTTCTGAGATTCCCCAATCCCCACGAAAACGACAGGCCGTTTGATCCCGAGATGATCAAATACTGGCTTCCTGTTGATGTTTATGTTGGTGGCGCCGAACACGCCGTTATGCACCTTATCTATGCAAGGTTCTGGACAAAAGTAATGCACGATGCAGGACTTATATCGTTTATCGAGCCGTTCCAGAAGCTGATGAACCAGGGCATGTTGCTTGGTGGCGACCACCAGAAGATGAGCAAGTCAAAAGGCAATGTCGTAACACCAGACTCAATGGTTGAAAAATATGGCGCGGATGCATTGAGAGGATATATCCTCTTCATGGGCCCATTTGAAGGGGAAGTCATCTGGGAAGAGTCCGGTTGTGCAGGTGTCTACAGGTTCCTTGGAAGGGTCTTCGACAACTTCACATCCTGGAAGTATGGAAACGCAAGCGCCAGCGAACAAATCGCAAAAGAGCTGATAAGAATAAAGCACAAGCTCATTTTAAAGGTGACATCGGACATTGAAAGGTTCCACTTCAACACTGCGATATCTTCATTTATGGAAACCTTCAATTCAATTTATGATCTTGCCAAAACACCAGGAACAACAGAAACAAAAGAATTCAGAGACTTCATTGAAAACTACATCGTACTACTTGCGCCATTTTGTCCATACATCACGGAAGAAATTTGGAAACTGTTGGGAAACAAGGCATCTGTCCATCAGCAGTCATGGCCAATAGGCGATGAAACTCTTACAAAAGAAGACACCGTCAATGTTCCAATACAGATCAACGGAAAGCTCCGTCACGTAATCCAGGTACAGATTGGAACAAGCGAAGAGGAAATCCAGAAAATTGCACTCTCCGAGGAGCAGGTCAAGAAATTCACCGATGGTCACGAGATATTGAAAGTAATGGTGCCAAAAGGAAAACTGGTCAGTATAGTAATAAAGTAACCACAAAGAATAAAAAGCCCTGCTTGTTGCAGGGCTTTTTTAATAGTATTGCATTATATGGGTTCTTTTAGCTAAAATGCATCTGGAGGTGTCTCTTGATGAAACGAAGTGTGGCTGTTGGAATCGCGATCTTCATATCATTTTTTGCCGTCAGTGCGTTTGCCTTGCCATCAAATACTCTCAAATTCACACTCGGCGAGAAATCAGTATCAGTTGGTGAAGAATCTGCTGAAATGAATGTGCCCCTCTTTAAAATCGGCGATGAGCATTTTGTTTCAATGGAATTTTTGGCCAAACACCTCAAGGGTGCGTCAGTCCTGCTGGATGGCAACAAAGTGTCTTTCTCCATTGAGGGAGCTACTGAGAATCCAGGAACAGGCAATGGGAGCGGCGGCGAAGACGGGGAAGAACTGCTTGATATAATGACCAGTCTCCACGAAAAAATAAACAAGCACAGAGCAGAGATTGGAGCTCCTCCACTCGAAATTAGCATGCCGGCAACATTCGCAGCACAGGACCACACGACAGACATGTGCATAAGGGGATTTTTTGACCACACTAACCCAGATGGCCTGAAACCTGGTGACAGGCTCAGCAACTACGGGGTAAAGTGGTCAAAATACGGCGAAAACATACAAAAGTTGACCATGATTGATGATATCGCAAGCAAAATCGATGAGAATTTCCAGAATTCGCCAGATCACAAAAAGAACAGACTGGACAAAGACTTTACCCATATAGGAATTGGTCTGTATAAATGTGGGAATGAAATGTTCGTTACAGAGCTGTTTTTTACACCAAGAGAACAAACAAAACCAGCTGACAAGGGCGAGTTGAAATTTTTTGATGCAACCTACTGGGAAACCAGTGAAAGTGGAGATTCCAGTAAAATAGTGGTCTGCTTCAAAAATACAGGGAAAACAAACCTTACCAATATCACAATCATGTTCAATGTGCTAGATTCAAAAGAAGAAGTTATTGCAACAAAAATATTGAGCTTTTATGGAATACTCGAACAAGGGCAGTATTTTACAGACTCCTTCACAACAGAAGGCGGGATTGCAATCCCAAATGACGCAAAGATTTCGTATGAAATAGAGTTTGAGGAAACAGGCGAGTCAAACCCAAGGGTGGAGCTCAAGGAGACCGGAATAGAAAAGGGTAAAGATTTCGTGGCTGCAAAAGGGAAAATAACAAACAAATCATCTGAAAAATCTTTTGTATTCATTATTCCGACCTTCTTTAGCGAGGAGGGCAATAACCTCAGGATAGCTGATTATGGAATATGCGAAATCGAATCATTCGAACCAGGCAAAACATACGACTACACCGCCTTGTCAGAGGGTACACCCGATTTTGTGTCCAAACATGTCTCCAAAACAGATTATTCCTATTGGTTCATCCCGCGTGAAAATCTGCCCATGGCATGTAATATGGAAAAAGTTAATGGATGGAAGATGCCGTATTACAAACTCTTTAAAAACGGGCTGAGAACTGCATATCTCAAGAGCAGCCCAATCAGATAAATTTATCTGTTTAAATAACAAAAAAGCCTGACCAATTGGTCAGGCTTTTTTGTTATTGCAGATCCAGTTCAAGATCAACCACTGTGCCTGAAATGACAGATCTCGCCATCTTTTAATATATATTCCTTGCCTTCAAGCCTGAGCTTGGCATTCGCCTTTGCCTTCTGGAGGGAATTGTCCGAGGCCAGCAAATCCTCATAGGTGCAACATTCGGCCCTGATAAATCCCTTTGCTATGTCACTGTGGACCTTGCCGGCAGCCGTAACAGCATTGTCGCCCTTTCTTATAGTCCAGGCCCTGCATTCATCTTCACCAACCGTGAAGAATGTCTGATAGCCAAGCAGATCATAGACTTCCTGTATAACCCTGTCCGAGGCTGTAGATTCGAGTCCATATTCCTGCATGAAACTCTCTCTGTCCTCGTCGGGCAAAGTGGCTATTTCTGCCTCTATCAGAGCACACACGGCAATGTATGGTGTTTTGATTGAATCCAGATAATCGGCAGCCTTTTTTGCCTCACCCTTTAGCTCACCCTTTATGTCATTCTCTGAAACATTGAGCGCAACAAATGTTGGATATTTTGTAAAGAGCTGAACCCCGGAAAGCGATGCCAGTTCTTTTTCACTGAGCTCGATGTTTCTGAGCATCTTCATCTGTTCAAGTTCACCAGCCAGTTTTCTTAGCAACTCCATGGATGGGCCCGAATATTTTGGGTCAATCTTTATCTTGTTTTCCCTGGCAAGGATTCCCTCTATCACCTCAAGATCTGACAAAAGAAGCATCTCCATTATGTCCTGGAGCTCTTTTGCCCCACCATCCCTGTAGCAGGCCGAAACAACCAGAATGGCATCAACGGTCTTTATGAAGCCAAGGAAGGATGGCGCAGAACCCCTCTTTGCCGACATGCTCTGTGGTGGCGGTGCATCGATAAAGTTTACTGTGGCGTTGATTTTTTTCTTTGGCTTGAAAACATCGGTCAGATGGTCAAGTCTTGGATCAGGTACTTTGACAACCGCCCTCTTGCCGACCTCATTGCCAGGCTCAACACCTGTGATTGCTGTAAAAAGGGTGCTTTTCCCAGACTGCGGGGCACCAATTATTCCAATTTCCATTTGAATCAAACCTCCATTCTTGTGGAGAAACAGATCACTTTGAGTTTAAATCCTGCATGCCGCCAGTCAAGCGCAATCTTTCAAGGGTCTCAAGAAATATCGGCGGAGGCTTTGCCTCCAGCTCGTAGTGCACCCCTTTGAAATCAAATCCCAGTTTGCCGCAGTGAAGAAGCTGGCCCTTTAGGTCAAATCTGGAGTCCTCCCCACCATAGACCTGATCCCCCAGAATGGGGTGACCAATATATGAAAGATGCACCCTTATCTGGTGAGTCCTTCCTGAAACGGGCTTGACTTCAGCATAAGTGTACCCATCAAGTCTTTCCAGTTCAGTAACCTTGGATATTGCTTCCCTTCCATCCGGTGAAACACACATCTTCCACCTGTGGGTAAAATCTCTTGCTATCGGTGCATTTATAACAGTTCGTTCCGATTTCAGATGGCCCTTGCATATACAGTAGTATCTCTTGTCCATCCTGTGCTCTGCAAAAAGCTTCGCAAACGTTTTCATTGCATAGTCGGTCTTCACAACAATGATCAGTCCCGAAGTGTCCCTGTCCAGCCTGTGAACAATTCCGGGACGCTGCTCTCCAACCATGCCCGATAGCTTGCCTTTGCAGTAATAGAGCATAGCATTGACGAGTGTTCCGGTGATTGTTGCGCCAGCCGGGTGGGTAAGCATTCCCTGTGGTTTGACTGCAACCAAAAAATCGTCCTCCTCATGGACAATCTCGACAGGAATGTTCTCTGGCTCGAGCTCATAGGGTTCAGGCGTTGGGAGCTCGATGTCTATCTGCTCCCCTGGCTTCAGGTTGTATGAAGGTTTGGCCTCATCACCATCAACAGTGACGAGACCATCCTTGATCATTTTTGCAATTTGGGTCCTGGAAAGAAACGGCAGTTTTGAGACAAGAAACACGTCAAGGCGCTGGCGCTCCTCCAGATTGTATTCAAGATTCACTTACAAAAGCTGGCCTTTCGCCCATTCAAGATAGGGCAAATTTACTTCAGAAGGCCCAAAGGTTATTATGGCCGGTAACTCATAAGGATGATTTTCTTCAACAAATTTTTTCAACTCTTCGACTTTCTGCTCTATTGTCTTGAAGATGACCACGCGCTCGGAATCATGTACCAGCTCGCCCTTCCATTCATAGATCGAATCCGACTGGAAGATGTTTGCGCACACGGCCAGTTTTTTTGAAACAGCATTTTTTGCTGCCTGTTCTGCTTGTGATTTTGTAGGATAGGGACAGTAAACCAGAAACAGGCTCATGGTGCCGGGTTCGGGTAGGTTATCACAACCATCCTTGCTTCCTGAATCCACTCCACCTTTGAGCCAAGCTGTTCGGTAACCAATCTTACTGGAACCATCGTGCTTCCCTTGACGATCATTGGCTCCTGGTCAAGCTCGATTTGCTGGCCATTCCTCTTGGCGGTCTTTTTGCCAATGAAAAGCTCTATGTAAACATCGTTCAATTTGTATGTAACCGTTTCAACTGCCTTGTCCTTCGGGGACCAGTCGACTGTTGCGCCAAGATGTTCACCAATGAACCTGAAAGGAACCATCGTTCTACCAGTTTTTGAGACAATAAATGGTGGTGTTATATCGACCGGCCACTCAAGACCGTTCACAAAAGCCTTCTTTGACCCGACAGTCATCGAAATGACAATCTTGTTTGCCTTGCAATCAACAATGTAGGGGCCGAATTTTTCCTCCTGGCCAAGCTCATTTTCAACAACAATGTAATATTCGACTTTCTGGCCTGGGGAAAGGTCGATCGGTATCTCAAAATTTCCGTTCTGGTCTGCTTCACCCTTGCTTTCACCCTCAAGCCCCGATGGAATAAGTTTCCACTTCACGATGACTTTTGAACCAGGGCGGGTTTTTCCTTTGACGATGTGCTTCGAGCCAATAACCTGGACGGGTTGACCCTGTGCAGGCCAGCCAGGCAACGTGACCTGTATCTTGCCCGGCCTTGCCTGGACCTGATGGGAACAGGCTACAATTTTGTCAGCATTTCCGATCGAGCAAATTTTGTATGTGTAGAGTTTGCCGTTGGTTACCGAGGAATCTTCAAAAAACAACGTATCAGTATCTAGAGCAAAATCATGGATTGTTTTAGATTTTTCGTTTTCAGACTCCCTAAACACCCTGTAACCTGCAATGCCTTCCATTTTTTTGGGTTTGTCCCAGGTGATCTTTATCTTCTCGTCACCCACTATTGCCTTCACGTTTGTTGGTGCTTCGTAAGGCTGGAGCCACCCTGTCCCCATGCAATCATAGAGAGCATTTGCAAACAATCTTGAAACTTCAATATTTTCAACAGCCTGGCCATTCTGGCCTAGGGCTATATAACAGGCCTTTGACTGGGTTATGTTTCTTTTGAAAACCACAGGTACGCCAGAGTTTGTTACAGCAATTGATTTTGTGCCCGGGTAGAGGGCAGATTTTCTGATTTCACCAAGCGTCACGTCAAAAGATTGGGCAACATCGGAAACTATCGGATCGGTTATGTCTATGACCCTGATCGTTGTTCTTCCGGCTTTTTCAACATCCATTAGCTGGGCACCGGCAAGTTTCTGAAGGATTGGATTGTTTGAGTCAGGATGGATGACGTCTCCTGAGATGATAAGGCCAGAGATACCAAACTTGCACCTGTCTTCAATGAGTGTTTCCACGTCTTCAGGTACATCCAGAACTTGCCCGGCTTTTGTGCATCCAAGCAGGCAAATGACGTTGTAGCCATTATATTGAAGTGGCTCCCTGAGCGATGCCGGGGTCACAACGCTAAGATAGGAGGCTATGTTCGGAAAATGCCTTTCAATCTCAGTCTGGAGCCTTATCCCAAGGTCAGGTGGATTGCTCCATACAAGGATGTCCAGGTATGGCTTCCACTCACCATCGGCAAAAACAACTCCAGAGAAGAGGGTTACGACGCACAAAAGAAGCAACAAGGCTTTTTTCACGTTTCCTCCTTACAGTTACTTACTATACGAGATGGGGGAACAGCAGGTTCACAAATTTAGCCCCATACATGCAAGGCTAAGCAAAATGCTGTCTTTGTCAAGCTCCCTTGGTCTTTATTGGGGCATAGCGAAGGTTCAGGAGTTTCCTGCCAACAGAGAGAAAATCAACTTCAGCATTGTCTCCTGACACATTCAACACAGTCCCGTCACCCCATGCCTGATGGACGACAACCTCACCAGTAGAAACTTTGACTGGTTCTTTTTTGGGTGTGATGATTACTTGTGCGGATTTTTTTACAAAACTTCTCTGTTGCTCTCTTGCTGTCTGGGTCTGTTTTTTGATGCCCTCGTAGACAATCTCCGGGCAGGCTATTTCCTTCAGGAACCTGGACTCCTCGCAAAGCCTTGTTCCACCCCAAAGCTGCCTGTTTATAACCCTGGTCAAAAAAAGCGCTTCCTTGGCCCTTGTCATACCGACATAGGCCAACCTTCGCTCTTCCTCTATCGATTCCTGGTCATCGAGACTCTTCAGATGAGGGAAAGTGCCCTCTTCAAGTCCACACAGGAAAACGACTGGAAATTCAAGACCCTTTGCCTGGTGAACTGTTGTCATGATGACCCTCTGTTCACCTTCCTCCACATTGTCCATGTCGCTCATTAAAGCAACGGTGCCCAAAAAAGCTTCAAGGCTGGAATCTTCCGATGCCTTGCCAAATTCATACGAAAGGTTGAGAAATTCCTCGACGTTCTCTGCTCTGGCCTGGGAATCCTCGGTGCCTTCGTTTTTGAGGGTTTCAATGATGTTTATTCCATCAATAAGGTATCTTATAACCTCATGTGCCGGGTTCAGATTGGCCATTTCACGGAGTTCCCTGACAAGCCTAAGGAAATTTGATGCAGAGCCACCTACATGGCCTGTCACCTCGCCCTGATCCATCATTGCTGCAAGTGCATCTTCCATTGTTGTTTTTAGCGATTTTGCAGAAAGCTCGATCCTCGTTATAAGGGCCGGGCCAATGCCCCTCCTGGGATTTTGTATGGCCCTTTTAAAAGATTGGGAATCTGAAGGATTGAGGACGATCTTGAGATACGAAAGGAGGTCTTTTATTTCCTTTCGCTGATAAAACCTGATTCCACCCACCAGATGATACGGGATTCCGTTTGCCATAAAAACTTCTTCAAAAGACCTGCTTTGGGCGTTCGTTCTGTAAAGAACTGCAAAATCGGAATATGGTCTTCCCTTGGAATTCAGCTCCCTGATCTTCTCGACAACATAGACAGACTCATCAGAAGGCTCTATCCCTGTAAAAATAATGACTGGATCACCATTGCCAATTGAGGCTTTTATCTCTTTCGGGTGTCTTTTCTGATTGGCCGACACAAGCTGTGAAGCAGTGCCAAGAATATTTTGTGTTGACCTGTAATTCAGCTCCAGATTGATTATTTTTGCACCAGGGAAGTCATCGGCAAACTGGAGCATTATGTAAGGGGTCGCCCCCCTGAAAGCGTAGATTGACTGGTCATCGTCACCAACAATCATAATGTTGCCGCGCCTTGCAAAGAGCTTTACAAGTTTGTGCTGGGCAGCATTTATGTCCTGGTATTCATCAACAAGCACATAAACAAAAGTGTCATAGTAGCGTTTTGCGATCTCTGTGTAGTCAGTCAGAAGGTCAATCGTTTTCAGGATGAGGTCGTCAAAATCAAATGAATTCATCTCGGACAGCCTGTCCTGATACATCTTGTAAATCTGGCCTATTGTCCTGGTTTTCGGCAGCATCGCAGACGCCTGGTAGGAAGAAGGATCAACAAGGCTGTTTTTTGCGGCAGAAATGGCAGACTTGACAACATAGGGGCTGATCTGCTTCACATCAACAGACAGGTCTCTCATGATGCCCTTGATCAGGTCAAGCGAATCTTCCTCGTCAACAACGGTAAATCTTGGATCAATGCCGATGTGGTGAGCTTCTTTGCGCAGTATCCTCAGGCATACAGAGTGAAAGGTGCCTATCCAGAGGCCTTTAAGTTGCTGGCCAAGCATCTCCTCGACCCTTGACTTCATCTCTCCTGCCGCCTTGTTTGTGAAAGTGCAGGCAAGAATTGAAGATGGGGCAACACCAAGATCTTTTATGAGGTGTGCTATTCTGTTGGTGATTACTCTTGTTTTTCCAGACCCGGCACACGCAAAAACAGCAATTGCACCCTCAGTTGTATTGACAGCCTCAAGCTGCCTCTCATTGAGTTTCATTGGATTTGACCCGGCCTAGAAGATCCGCTGGTCCTTGAACCTTACTGACTGCCTGAGCTTTCTTATTGCCTTGGCCTCAATCTGGCGGATCCTTTCCCTAGTGACCTTGAATATCTGGCCAACCTCCTCCAGAGTGTGGGGGTACTCGCTGTCCAGACCAAAACGGAGCTTTATTATTTCCCTCTCCCTTGGCGAAAGTATCGACAGGATGCTGTGCATCTGTTCCTTGAAATACTTGTTTACTATCTGCTCTTCAGGAGAGGAAACTTTTTTGTCTTCGACAAAATCGCCAAGCCTGTTGTCCTTTTCCTCGCCAATCGGCGTTTCAAGCGAAAGCGGTTCCTGGCTTATTTTAAAGTATTCCCTTATTTTTCTTGGGGTGGTGCCCATTTTTTCTGCAAGTTCGCGATAGGTTGGTTCCCTGCCGAGGTCCTGATAAAGCTCCCTTGATACCTTGGTCAGCTTGTTGATGGATTCCACCATGTGGACCGGCACCCTGATGACCCTTGACTGATCGGCAAGTGCCCTTGTTATTGCCTGTCTTATCCACCAGGAAGCATAGGTCGAGAATCTGAAACCCTTTCTATAGTCAAATTTTTCTACGGCCCTTATGAGGCCAATATTCCCTTCCTGGACTAAATCAAGAAATGAGAGGCAGTGGCCTGTATATTTCTTGGCAATAGAAACAACGAGCCTTAGGTTTGCCTCAATGAGCTTCTTTTTTGCGTCCTGGTTGCCTATTTCCACCCTTTTGGCAAGCGCTATTTCACCCTGTAACGTAAGGAGTGGTATCTTGCCAATCTCCCTGAGGTACATCCTGATCGGATCGGAGACTTCACCCTCTTCCGAAATCTTTATGTCAGAACTACCTTCTTCTGCAGCGTCGGGGTGTACTTCTCCAAGCTTGTCTTCATCGCCAAACCTTATTCCAAGCTCGGTGAATATGTTGTAAACCTCGTCTATCTGGTCGGCCGTAAGGTTCATCTGGCCCATCAGGTCCATTATTTCCTGGTAGCTGACAACACTGGCATCCTTGTGGGCTCTTATCAAATCAACCAATTCCGGCATTTCGATGAGTTCTGTCCTTATCGAAGTGTCATTTGACCTGATATATAATTTTTTCTTCAGGTGTTCAAGAAATGCTGTATCTGACGACTTTTGTGCGGCAGGCTGCTCTTGTGCAGATTTAACTGATTTTACCTTTTTTGGAGGGGTGTTGTTTTTAGGTTCTGCCTTCGGTTGTTCCTTGACCTTTTTGGTCTTCTCCGGTGCAGCTTGTTTGGCAACGGCTTTTTCTTTTTCTACAGTTTTTGCCCCAGCCTTTGCCTTTTGGGTTTTTGGCTGCGTGGTGGCCTTTTTCTCGGTCTTGCCAGTGGCCTCAACCTTGTCGTTCTTTTTTGTCATTTTGTTCCTCTTGAACCTTGTGTCGCACCTTCTGTAACCTTGCCAGCTCGGCAAGGTCATCCAGAGAAACACTGTCTGCTTTTTCCTTTCTTATCATTCTCTGTTTTTTTGCAGCCACGTCCCTCTTTACATCAATAATCAACCCCTGGATGTCCTGTTCTTCATCCATAATGGCAAATCTGGAAAAAATGGAGGATAATTCTTCATTGTTTTCCAATACGTATGACCAAGCAATTTTACCAAAAGTTACCTTATTTTCCAATATCAAACAAAACGCTTTTTTACAAGAATCATCAATAAAGTAATCAGCAAAAAGGCAAGGCAATAACAAGTTTCTTGCCTGTTCATCAGAAAGGAGCGCTCTTATTATCCTGTTTTCATACAACAATCTCGAGGCTAAAATGTTTAACTTTTTGTTCTTGTTATTTTCGGTATTTATTATAGGGAGTTCTTGCCTAGTTAATCCAACTCTTTCCAATACATGATATTGATACTTCATTTTTAACATTGGATCAGATATAGACTCAAGGATTTCAGTAGCTTGTTTTACGATCCTTTTACTAACGTTAGGTGAAGTTGGGTCATCTTCCTGAGATTCGAGGTAGGCAATTGCAAAATCAACAGGGTCTTTTGCTTCGGCCAGTGCGGCATTGACAGCATCAGGTCCGATTCTTGCAAGATCATCCGGATCTTTGCCAACTGACTGCCTCACGATTTTGAATACAAGTCCTGCCTGGAAGCAAATCCTGATTGCCGAGAAAGCTGCTTTTTCCCCCGCAGAGTCACCATCAAAAAAAAGAAATACATCAGCGCCCAGTTTTCTCAACATGAAGGCCTGGTCAACCGTGAACGCTGTCCCCAATGACGCAACGGTCTCTGGAAAACCCACCTTGTGCATCGAGATCGCATCCATGTAGCCTTCAACTACAATGGCCCTACCAAGTTTTGCAATGTGCGACCTTGCAACATTCAGCGCAAAAAGGTTTTTCCCTTTTTCAAATATTGGCGTTGCCGGTGAATTCAGATATTTTGGTTCAGAGTTATCAAGCACCCTGCCGCCAAAAGCAATGAATCTACCCCTGTTGTCCACTATCGGGAAGGTCACTCTTGCCCTCATGTATGAATGCAACTCTTCCCTTGAAAGAACGCCAAGCACTTTTGCTCTCTCAACATCAAAACTTTTTGATTGCAGATATTTGGGGAGGAGCTTTCCGTCGGTTGGCGCAAAACCTATCTGGAACCTTGATATGATATCCTGGTCCAAACCTCTTCTCTGCAGGTAATCCTGGGGGAGAGGGCTATGTTTTAGATTTTCCCTGAAAAATTCCTGGGTGGCAGACATCAGTTCATAATCTGGTGAGCGGTCCGGGCCTTTTTTGAACTCGGGAACGTCTATCCCTGCTTCAGTGGCCAGCTTGTCCAGTGCCTCCCTGAATTCCAGCCCTTCAATCTTGGAGACAAAGGTGACGATGTTGCCACCGGTCCGGCACCCAAAACAATAGAACATCTGCTTGTCCGGGGAGACCGTAAAACTCGGCGTGCGCTCCGCATGAAAAGGACAAAGGCCGAGAAAATTTCTCCCGGCCTTTTTAAGCTTCACATAGCGCCCGACAACACTGACAATGTCGAGTTTGTTTGATATCTCCTCGACCAGCCGATCGAGGTCCATATTCTTACTTGCTCCTCTTCTCCCTGATCACGGCCTGGGCCGCTGCAAGGCGCGCTATCGGCACCCTGTAGGGCGAGCAGGAGACATAATCTAGTCCGACTGTGTGACAGAATTCCACTGAAGACGGCTCACCGCCATGCTCTCCACATATTCCGCAATGGAGACCCGGTCTGGTCTTGCGGCCCTTTTCAACTGCCATTCTGACAAGCTGGCCAACGCCGCGCTGGTCAAGGACCTGGAATGGGTCTTTCTCAAGAATACCCTTGTCGATGTAATCCCTGATAAATTTGCCAACGTCGTCCCTCGAGAAGCCGAAGGTCATCTGGGTGAGATCATTTGTTCCAAAGCTGAAGAATTCTGCTTCCTTGGCGACATCATCAGCAGTGAGGGCACCCCTTGGTACCTCTATCATTGTGCCAACCTGGAAATCGACCCTGCAACCCATTGCCTTGAAGACTTCTTCAGCCGCTTCAAGGACAAGCTTTTTCTGGTTTGCAAGCTCGTTTACATCGCCAACAAGCGGGATCATGATTTCAGGATAGACTTCGACATTTTGTTGTTTGAGCTGGCATGCGGCCTCAAGAATTGCCCTTGCCTGCATTATGGTGATTTCCGGATAAACTATCCCAAGCCTGCAACCCCTGTGGCCAAGCATCGGGTTTACTTCGTGGAGGGACTCAATCTTGTTGCGGAGCTTCTCTTCCGAAATACCCATATCAGCTGCAAGTTCTTTTATCTCTTCATCCTGGTGAGGAAGGAACTCGTGAAGTGGCGGATCAAGTGTTCTGATGGTTACATGGTGGCCCCTCATTGCCTCAAGGATGCCAACAAAATCTTCTCTCTGGAACGGAAGGAGTTTTTCGAGTGCTTTTTTGCGACCACCAAGGTCATCAGCAAGGATCATCTCCCTCATCGCCTTGATGCGGTCTGGAGCAAAGAACATATGCTCTGTTCTGCAAAGTCCGATGCCATGGGCGCCGAAGTTTCTTGCTACCTTTGCATCGAACGGGGTATCAGCATTGGTGCGGACTTCCAGCCTGCGAGTCTTGTCTGCCCATTCCATAAACTGGGTAAAATCGCTTGTAAATTCAGGATCCTTGGTCTCGAGTTTTTCGCCATAGACTTCGCCGGTGCTTCCATCCAGCGTTATCCAGTCGCCTTCTTTGTATTTTTTGCCACCAACTTCAAAGAATTTGCCTTCCGCGCTGACAGTTATTGCACCACAACCAACGACACAGCATTTGCCCATTCCTCTGCCGACAACTGCTGCGTGCGATGTCATTCCACCAGTTGCAGTGAGGATGCCCTGGCTTTTTGCCATGCCCATTACGTCTTCAGGTGAGGTTTCAGCCCTGACCAGAATGACCTTCTTTTTCTGCTCGGACCACTCTATTGCGTCCTCTGCAGTAAAGACGGCCTGTCCAACCGCAGCACCTGGGGATGCCGGGAGGCCCTTTGCGATGGCTTTTGCCAACGCCTTGGATTTCGGATCGAGTCTCTTGTGAAGGAGCTGGTCAAGCTCTTGCGGGTTGACCCTCATGAGTGCTTCTTCCTTGTCAACTATTCCCTCCGAAACGAGATCAACCGCTATCTTGACGGCGGCCTGGGCGGCCCTTTTTCCATTACGGGTTTGAAGGAGATAAAGTTTTCCTCTTTCAATTGTGAACTCTACGTCCTGCATGTCCTTATAGTTTTTCTCGAGTCTCTCGAATGCCTCTGTGAGCTGCTTGTAGCATATTGGCATTTCCTGCTCGAGCTTTGCTATTGGTGACGGGGTGCGTATACCTGCAACAACATCTTCTCCCTGGGCGTTTGTGAGGTACTCCCCAAAATAATGCCTGTCTCCTATTGACGGGTTTCTTGTAAAGCAGACGCCAGTGCCCGAATCATCGCCCATGTTTCCAAAGACCATGGTCTGGACATTGACGGCAGTCCCTCTGAGGCCCCTGATGTCATAAAGCTGTCTGTAGGCGTGAGCCCTTGGATTGTTCCATGACTTGAAAACTGCAATGATTGCAGCAAAAAGCTGCTCGTTCGGATCTTGCGGGAATGGCTTTCCTGTTGCCTTGAGGACAACCTGCTTGTAGCCTTCGATAACTTTTTTGAGGTCGTCCGCTTTTAGGTCCTGGTCAGTCTTTGCACCAGAAGATTCTTTAACATGGTCGAGGACTTCTTCAAAATCGTCATGGTTGATTCCGAGAACAACGTTTCCAAACATCTGCATGAGCCTGCGGTAGCAGTCAAAAGCAAACCTTTCATTGTTTGTGAGTTTTGCAAATCCTGCGGCAGTCTCATCATTGAGTCCAAGGTTCAGGATGGTGTCCATCATTCCAGGCATTGAGACGGCAGCACCGGAACGGACCGAAACCAGAAGAGGATTTCCTGGATTGCCAAACTTTTTGCCGGTTTTTGATTCGACACCCTTTATGTGTTCGAGGATATCTTTCTTGAAATCCTCAGGGAGCTTTTCCTGCCATGGTCCATAATAGTATTCACAGCCAAATGTAACAATTGTGAAGCCTGGGGGTACGGGCATCCCAATTGATGTCATTTTGGCCAGTCCGGCGCCTTTTCCTCCAAGGACTGCCTTCTGGTCTTTTTCAGGTACTGCGATTGCATCTTCAAAGTGATAAATTAGCCTCTCCATTGCACTCTCCAGTCGTATTTTTTAACCCTCTGATTTTCCAACAGAAAGTGATTTATGTCAACAAAGCCAAATCCTTTCTTTATTGACATTATGGTCACTGGATGGTTAGAATCTAACGACATTGTATTGGAGGTATTTATTATGCGCACACATATGAGACCACACAATCGCAAGCGTCTTCGCGTCTCTGGCTTTAGAACTAGGATGAGAACGAGGGGTGGAAGGGCTGTTTTGGCTCGCAGGAGAGCCAGAGGTCGTTGGAGAATTGCCATTTCATGAAACTCCCCGATCGCTTAACGGCGGGGCAGATCCACAATCTTTTTAAATCAGGTTCATCAGTGCACTCAAAGGCCCTCAGGATAGTCTATCTGGAGGGCCTTGAATCTGGTGGCGCAGTATCTTACATCTCACCAAAAAGTCTTGGAAAAGCACACACAAGAAACAGGGCAAGGAGACTTCTACGGGAGGCTTTTGTATTATCTGAAATATGTGTCGACAAAAACATTGGCATAGCAATAATTGCAAGGACGTCAGTGCTGGGGATGAACCCAACTCAACTATCTTCCGAAATATCAAAGCTGATATCGCAGATGCATTCAAAGAAGCATTATCAGCCCCATTTCTCTTCCTCATATCAGTCTACCGAACGCTCATCTCGCCAATCATCCCTTCACGCTGCATCTATACCCCGACATGCTCAAGATATGCCTATGACGCAATTTTAAAATATGGGCCAATAAAGGGTGGCTTCCTCGCAATCAAAAGAATCCTAAGGTGCAGGCCAGGAATGCCAGGCGGATATGATCCGGTTCCCTGAAAAGGAGTATCAATGAAAAAAATAGCAGCAATATTGGCGATAACAGTTCTGACCATCTGGCCGATCGCCGGTTTGGTATCAGGAGCTCAACTCTCAGTCAAATTCAGCACTTCTGTTGAGGTACTGGCAGGGAACAGCAGTATTGTTCCAGTGGAAGTAACAAACACCGGCAGCGAACCAATCGAAAACGCATTTGTTACAATATCTTCTTTTGATGGCAAACCGCTAGGTCTGGAATCAGGTGCCAGGTTAGTACAGGGTTCGCAGGAGAAAATAGGTATCCAGAGGATTGATGCAGGCAGCACCGAGAAAATAAAATTCCAGGTTGAATTTTTGTCGTCCTTAAAATCTGGCGCCAAAAAAATTGTCTTCTCTCTCGAATCAAATGGTCAAACAGCCACTGGCGAATCAGAAATCAATGTTATTGAAAACCCCAACCAGCCAAGCGCCAAAAAAATCATTGTAAGTTCAGACGCCGAGAGCTATCCAAACAGCAATTTCACTTATACGGTCAAGGTTGAAAACCCAAAAAGTGATAGTGATGGCGTAATGGACATGGTTGATCTGAAGGTTGAGCTCCTGTCAATAAATGGAAAACAGCTTAAGGAATTCACAGCGGAAGAAGCCAAAAAAGACAGCTTTTTCAGGCCAATTTTCAAAAGCTCGCTTGTGGTTTCACCAGACAACCCGGAAAGAAAGCTCGCTCCTGGTGATTCTTTCGAAGCAAAGTTTATGCTCGCAACAGGACCAGACATTGAGCTTGGTTCATACAAGGCAAAAATAAAGATAACCTGGCAACCGGCAGACACAAAACTGCCGATGCAAACAAATGAGATTGAAGGTAACATAGAAGTCAAGCAGGTCACCTGGTACACATTTGCAGTCAGGTGGGTCATTGATGGCCTTGCAAAAACGGTTGGGTTTGGCAATTACGCAATCACAATAATCATCTTCGCGCTGCTTGTTAAACTGTGCTTCTGGCCACTCTCAAACGCACAGTTTAAAAACATGGAAAAGATGGCCAAGATACAACCACTCCTGAATGCACTCAAGCAGAAGTATCCAAGAAAAGAAGACGCGCAAAAACTCCAGGAAGAGACAATGGCCATCTACAAGGAAAACAATGTCAATTTCCTTTCTGGATGTCTCCCACTCCTAATCCAGCTTCCAATCGTAATGGCACTTTATTCTGGAATAAGCGGATTTGCCCCGCTCAACTATGCCAACTTTATCTGGCTCCCTTCACTTGGTCTTGCAGATCCATTCTACATCATGCCAATCCTTCTTGCGGCTTCCACATGGCTCCAGCAAAAAGTTTCTACAATGCCAGGACAGGATCAGCAGAGTGCATCATTCCAGATTATGTTCCCAGCAATGATGTTCCTCTTCGGCATCAATTTCCCTTCAGGCATTTCTCTTTACTGGTTCATGTTCAACCTTGCTTCTATAATCCATCAAATGGTCTACAATAAAGGAGCCTTTGGAAAATTCATTCCAACAGGAATCATTAAACCAGTTTCAAAGGGAATAAAGAAATGAGCAATGGCAATAACCAGAAAAACACAAAGATGCAGGAAGTCCAAGTAAAAGACTTCCTTATGGAATTCATCCCCGAGCTCTTCAAAAATATGGGGGAAGATGTACATGTCAGGGTATCAAAAGAAATAGATACCATGTTCGTTTCCGTCGAGCTGGACGACCCTGCAGTGTACATCGGAAAATCCGGGGAGTGCCTCGCTTCCCTCCAGTTCATCATAAACATGATCCTTCAGCGCAAGGAGTGGAATGCAGTTAGAATAACCCTTGATATTGGCGGATACAAAAGACGCCAGATTGACATACTGAAGAACATAGCCCAAAACGCAGCTCTCAAAGTCAGGCGTTTCGGAAGACCGGTAGAACTTCAGCCAATGTCAGCGTTTGCAAGGCGCATCATCCACACAACCCTAAAGGACAATCCCTCGGTGTTCACACACTCGATAGATGAAGAGCCGAGACGAAGGGTTGTGGTCGACCTAAGGAAGTAATTGGAAACAATATTTGCCCAGGCAACTGCTCCGGTACCACAAGCAGTCGGAATAATAAGGATCTCCGGAGACAATGCTTTTGCTATAGCAGAAAAGATCATTCCCGCTGGACTCCCTGACGCCGGCAAGTTCGGCTTCAGGGATGTCGCTAGCGAAGACGGTGAGAAATTTGATTCTGGGGTTGTGCTGGTATTTAAATCACCCAATTCATTCACCGGTGAGGATGTCGTGGAAATACAAGTTCACGGCAGCCAGGCAGTTATCAATAAAATCCTTTTCATGCTTGGCAAATTGGGTGCAAGACAAGCCAAACCTGGTGAATTCTCAATGAGGGCCTTTATGAATGGAAAGGCTGGCCTTGCCGATCTTGAGCTTGCCAATGCCCTCACCAGCTCCACGGATGCCTCAAAAGGACTCCGGCCTCAGCTCGAAGAAATAAGGAACGACCTTCTCTTTATCATCTCATCTCTGGAAGCCTCCATCAGTTTTCCAAACGATGTCGGCGACGAAGATTCCATAAAAAAACAAACTACAAATCTTTTATTCAAGATAAAATCCCTGCTTGGCTCATGTTCAAAACCCGGTTTGCCAAGAGTTGTCCTCGCAGGGCCTCAAAATGCAGGCAAATCAACACTTTTTAATTTTATCCTTGGTTTTGAAAGAACAGTTACATCAGACATTGCAGGCACAACAAGAGATTGGGTGCCACAGACAACAAAGATTGCCGGCAGAACAGTTGAGCTTGTGGACGGACCAGGCCTGGACGCTTCTCCAGATACTGGGCAGTCATCTTTCAGGAAATTATTTGATTCGGCCGACTGCATCGTCTGGCTCGATCCTGCCGCAGTGAAGCCAGAATTTGCTGATGGAAGATTTTTGATGGTGCAGTCACAATCTGATAAGGAAGGGTTTCCAGCCCAGCAAGGCTGGCTCCGTGTGTCAGGCAAATATGGTTTAGGGACAGACGAACTTTATAAAAAGATACTGCAAGTACTCGGTCAAAAGCCCTTTGCTGCAACAGAAAGGCAGATATCGCTTCTTGCTTCCCTTGAGAATTCAGTTACATCAGCGCTTGAATGCCAGACCGATGATGCGATGGCCTTTGAGCTCTCATCAGTTTTTCAGATGGTGTCCGAGCTTGACGGCATCGGGGCATCACAGGAAGTCCTTGAATCAATTTTTTCCAGTTTTTGTATCGGAAAATGACCGGCTCGCATAAAAACCATTAGGGAGCTTTATTACAAATCCCTTTATATCAAGAACTGTGATTATCCCAAGCAATGCCTCTGCATTGAGGCCAGTTTTGTCACATATTTCATCGATCCTGCACGGTACCATGCAAGCCAGCAGAACAGCCTTTTCTGTTTCGCTTAAAGATTCATCAGCATATAAGGTTGTCTTTCCGTACAAAGACAGTACATCTGAAGGTGAATCCACAAGCAAGGCGCCATCTTTGATGAGCCTGTTGCAACCCTCAAAATTCTGCATGCCAGGAAGCCCGGGGCAGGCCAGCACATACCTGCCCAAATCCAGTGCATCTTTAGCTGTTATCAGTGCACCAGATGATTTCGGGGCCTCAACAACAAGACAAGCTTTTGAAAGAGCGGCGATTATTCTGTTTCGCCATGGGAAAGTCCATCTGTCACCTGGAAAATTGGGTGGAAACTCCGAAACAATGGCGCCTTTTACTGAAATCCTCTTTTTGAGCTCCCTTTGAGTCGCGCTTTTGGCCTGGTTTATCCCACAACCAAGAACAGCAATTGTTGGTTTATCAGCATCAAGGGCACCCCAATGTGAAGCTGAATCGATCCCGTCTGCCATTCCGGAGACCACAACAATCCCTGTTTTTGAAAACTCAAAAGCCATGTTCCTGGCAATCCCTGTTCCATGTGGCGAGGCCTTTCTTGTCCCCACCATCGCAACAAGGTCCAGGGTTTCAGGGAGCCCACCAAAAACAAAGAGTGCCGCTGGTGGGCACTCTAGGTCAAAAAGTTTTTTTGGGTATTTCTCGTCATCCTGGCAAACAAATTCGATGCCTGATGACTCGATTTCAGAAAGACCGGTATTTATGGCTGTCTCGATCTCATGCTTGCCAAAGTCTTTCAGTATTTCCTCAGGTCCCCTCTCTTTCAACTTCCCCAGGGCCTGCGGCTTCAAGGCAAGCAAATAAGAGACGGCCAGCCAGTAGTTCCGGTCCACTTAAAGTTTTTTCTGATAGTTGTATGCTAGAACGGCAAGGCCAGTGAACAGCAACATGGTGCCAAAGAGCGCCACAACCCATTGCTGGAGGCCATTATATTTCAGGAGTGGCTTGAGACTTGATGCAAGCCCTACTTTGTCTATTCTTGCGGCACTCTGCATGCCATCAACCAGCTCGAGCGTCATTATCGCAAGAAAACAGCCAAGTGCAATAAGAACAAGCAGCACCATTACTGCGGTTATTTTCTCTTGCTTCATTTTTTCTCCTTTGAGAGCCACTTGTCAAACAGCTTTACTCTTTTGACTACCTTTCCCCTGTTGTCTTCTGAAGCGTACATTCCAAAAACCAGAAGAAACATCATGGCCAAAAAGATGAGACCAAAAGCAACAAGCTGGACAAAACCGAATGGACCCAGTTCTCCCAGTACCTTTGCTGTCTGGACGAGCTGTGCAAGCGAAAGCACTCCAACCAGCAAGGCAAGGATAAAAATCAGGGTCCATTCATTTTTCACAGACTTTTTACTCCAAGCGCAAGGGCCTTTTCAGCTCTTTTTTTTAAGACCCTTCTCCTCCATATATATTCAAGGAAGAAGGCAAGAGCGAACACAAAACCATTGAAAAGGAGTATGGTGTATATGTATATGTTCCTGTCGGCATCCTTGAATGGTATCCAGTAAGACACCAGAGAGCCTATGAGGAAGAAGGTGAGGCCACCAATTGCAAGTGTTGTATAGGCTGGCCTTCCAGAGGCATTTCGTTGCTCCCTCCTGTCAATCCAAGGAAGAGCAACAAGGAACACAATAAATAACACCGTCAGTAATGGCCCGATGGCACCAGGCAAGAACTTGAGATAGAAGTAGACAAACAGGAAGTACCAGTCTGGCAAGATGTGGTCAGGCGTCTTGACTGTGTTTGGTGGTGGCTCGCTGATTGCAGGCAAATACAATATTGCACCAATTATAACAATCGCCAGTATCGCAAACATGACCCAGTTGAGTTTCGGGCGTTTCTTCCTCGACCTGATAAAATATAACTCGGCCGCGAGGAACATGGCGATCGGCAACAGGTAGTGCAATATATTGAATCTCAGGATTGTTGTCTGGCCAACCTGATGGGCGCCGAGGCCAATAAATTTGAGCGCAGCACCCAAACCCAAAGGACCAATTCCGGGCAAAAGATCAACTGTGTCAAGCATCTGCGTTCCAACCGTTGTTGCCCAGTAAGATCTCTGGTCAAACGGGAGAAGGTAACCGGTTACGCCAGAGAATGTTGAAATACAGACAACCAGTGTTGCAATTATCCAGGTCAATTCTCCGGGTTTTTTGAATTCTCCATTGAAATACATCCTGAGCCAGCGAAGCATGAGCAATGCTATGAAGCAATAAGCACCATACCTGTGTATTCCCCTTATCGTTCTGGTTACTGGGTTGCCCGAGATGTCCGCAACAGATATGTACGCTTTTGATACGATGACTCCAAGGTCAGCAACAATTTCCTCCGGGGTTTTGCCTTCCATGGCCAGTATGTCCTTGCGCTGGCTGGTTATCGTTGCCCACTTGGTATCAACAAGAGCTTTTTCTTCATCTGTAGTAAGGGCAGCTTTTTCTTCATCACGCTGTGTTATTTCTTCCTGCGTGAGGAGCTCGTCCTCTGTCATCTCGCCAGCATCGATTTTTACTCTGAATTCCTCTGCTTCCTTCATTGCCCCTTCAATGGTAAGGCCATGTCCATACATGACTTTTGAAGGATCAACTTTCTCAACAGGCGAGGTATCCGGAACATAATAGAATGTGAGCACGATGCCAACAACCACCTGAAGGATGAGGAGGATGTAGAGCATACCACCAATCCAGTAAAACGGATTTGATTTTTTCTTTTTTGGTGTTTCTTCATCAAAGATATTGACCTTGAGGCCTCTTATCTTCCACCATCTCATCCATGATTTTGTCAAGCCGTCAAGCCAGTTTGCAAATTTGTCCATTCTGGCCTCCTAAAAAGCCGCCGGCATTGCGGCGATCTGGGCTGATGTGAACACCGGGCCGTCCTGGCAGACGTAGTTGTGTCCAACATTGCATCTTCCACATTTTCCGCAACCGCAGTTCATTCTGGCCTCAAGAGAAGCAAAAATCTTGTCTTTCGGGAACCCTATCTTGTCCAGACCAATGAGGGTGAACTTGATCATCACTGGCGGACCTGATATGACAATTGCAGTGTTTTTGAAGCCTGGGTCAATTTCAAACAGCAACCTCGACCTGTTTTTGAAGTTTGGATCATAATACTGTCCGACAACACCAACATCTTCTTTCCATGTGCTGTCACCCTTGTCGCATGATCTCTTTACCTCAACGTCTTTTACTTTTGCCCACTCGAAAATCTTGTTTTTGAAGACTTGGTCGGCAGGTGTTTTCGCACCATAGAGTATTTCTATCTTGCCGTAATCAGATCTCTTGTCGAGGGAATAGGTGAGCATGTTGCTTATGGCCGAGAAACCCACACCTCCGGCCATATAACTTATGTTCATGCCTTTGAGCGCATCCTTCGGGAAGCCGTTTCCATAGGGCCCCCTCAAAGTGACCCTGTCTCCAACCTTCATCCCATGGAGCTTCTCAGTCACCGCGCCAACTTTCATGATGGTCAGCTCAAGGTGTTCCCTCTTTGTTGGGGTGTTGCCAATGGATATCGAGCAGTCGCCAACACCAGGAACTCCAATTATGCAGAACTGGCCAGGATTATAGTCAAAATTCCCGCCATCCCTTTTGATGTAGAAAGTTTTGATATTTGGCGTTTCCTGTTCGATTTTTTCAATTGTGGCCATCTCTGGCAGATACGGGTTCGTCACAGCGCACCTCCCAGGGTCTTTAGTGTTTCTGAAAGCGAGATCCCTGACGGACAAAGATCAGAACACCTTCCGCATCCAGTGCAGGCAATCTCTCCATAGAGTGTCATGTGGTATTGGTACTTGTCGAGAATTTTGTTTCTATAACGTGCGGCAACATCGGGTCTTGGGTTGTGGCCAGATGCCTCAAGCGAATAGACTGTGAAATGGCAGGAATCCCAGCACTTGTCCCTGTCGCAGGAGACAGCACCAGTTTTGCGGTCTCTCATTTCAAAACAATGGCAAGTTGGGCAGAAGAACGTGCACACACCACAGGAGATGCAACCCTGACTCACTTTCTGCCAGATCGGGGACTCATAGAGTTTCATGTACTGGCCAGCTTTTGAAGTGTCCAGTTTGAAAATCATCATCGACTCACAGGCCTTTTTGACTTTTTCCTGGGCTGCCTTGGCATCCCCGCCATCTTCGAACATGGATTTATTGGCCTCTATGAAAGCTTTTCCTTTTTCAGTCGAAACAACAAGCTGGTATGAGTCACCTTCCGGAACCAGGAGAATGTCAGAGCCAGCTTCAGAAGCCGGGTGAATTCCAAGAGACGAGCAGGCGCATGTTGAGAGCGGTTTTTCGCAGGCAATTGCAATGATTAGCGTTTTGTCTCTCTTTTCTTTCCAGTATGGGTCCTCAAATGGTTGTTTGCCACCATCCTTGCGGTCTCTTGCAAGGAAGAAATTGTCCAGTACCTGGATGCCCCTGGCATCACATGGCCTGACCCCAAAAAGGATGGCCGGTTTTGAGGCATCTGCCTGATGAACCTTGTCGCTTTCTACTTTATATATCAATTCAGTTTGTGGAAAAACCGCTTCTTTGGCTGGTGTTGCAGTCCTTACAGTTTTGAGGTCAATAGATTTTATATCCTCAACCTTTTTGAAATTTGTGACTGCACCATTCTTTTGCGGGGCATAAACAACATGGGTTTTTCTTGATTCATCAATCAGGGAGAGCATTTTTTCTTTTTTGATTTTCATGTTCACCTCCCCAACACTTCTTCAACTTTATACAGGGCCAGTGGCGTTTTTGCCTTGTCACTGGTGCCTGGTTCAAAGTCCCAGGTTGTTTTTGTCATATAGCCAAGCTGCTCTGTTATGAGATTGAGCGGGATGCTTTCCGGGCAAGCCCTTGCACATTCACCACAATTTGTGCATCTGTCGGAGAGGTGGAAGTAGTGGATAAAGTGGTATGTCAGGATCGAGGCAAGGGAAGTTCCCTTTTGAAGATAGGGCTCAGGGAGCTTCGGATAGTCCATGATGCAGTTTGTGTTGCAGTAGCAACCCGGGCAGGCATCTCTGCAAGCAAAACACATTGTGCACCTTGAAAGCTGGGAGATAATGTATGCCCTGCGCTCCTCGAAAGGCTTCTGCAGGTATGACTCCATCCACTTTTCCCAGTTTTTGGTAGGTTTTTTCGGCATGTCATCAGGAAGTAACTCGTCAACCTCGAGTGCTGATGTATACGGGCAGCGTAAGCACCTTGGATCGTAATAATCCGATTTTACCAGATCAGCTTTCTTGCCGTCGAGCATTTCTACATGCAGTGTTGTTCCATCATCAGTGATATTTTTGATGTCAGAATCAAGACCCGACCTGACAAGATCAATGTCGATAGTGCCAGGGCACTTTACACCAATAACCCAGAGATTGTCCCTGTCAACTTTATTTTCTGCTACGTTGGCAAGAAGGTTTCTGGAATCACAGCCTTTGACCATGACACCAAACTTCTGCCCCTTCTTTAGTTCAGGTATATAAAATGTTTTTCCACCAAGGAGTCTTGAAAGGTTCTCTCTTGAAAAGGAATTGAAAACCAGGAGATCTACCTCTTCTGGGGTAGTGGCAACAAATGCCCTGGTTTTTCCAGGCATGTCAGCGACTTCCCTCCAGCCAAGGAAACCGGCAATTTTTCCTGATTTTATGGCTTCTTTTACGATTTTCCTGAAGTAGGCGAGGGTTTTTTCTGTCATCATGCTTCCACCCCCATACTATCAAGTTTGCGCTTCATTGCAGAAATCTCTCTTGTCAAAACACCATAATCGAGGGGATCTTTCTGGACGTAGGAGAGCCTTTCTGGGTCAACACCAAGCGCTTCTGCAACCGACTGTGCTGCAAAAACCCTGCGTTTTGCAAACATGTTTCCATCAAAATTGTGGCAATCGTTGAGAGGACAACCATAGATGATGATTGCTCCAACACCCTCCACCAAAGCCTTAAAGGCAACAACAGGATTGAGCCTACCTGTGCAAGAAAGCTTTACAAAGCCAACTTCAGGAAACTTGTCTTTGTGGTTTTCAAGGTCTTTGCCCTTCAGGGCTGATTCACAATGGAAAACGATTATTTTTCTTTTGATCGGGAGATCTTCTATTGAAGGCATAAGCCCTTTACCTCCTCGAGTATGACTTTGTTCTCAAAACCTTCCAGGTCAATGACCTGCGGCAGACAGCCAGCAACACAGATTCCACAAGCCTGGCATTTTTTTCTTACAACAAAAGCAACGTCTTTTGTCTTGTTTCTGGATATATTGAATTTCTTTTGTGTTATCGCGTTCTTCGGGCAAAGTGTAATGCAGGTGAAACACCCGGAACAACGGACAGGGTCAACAACGGCGGCTGTTTTAATCTTCCTGCCAAAAAATGGCAGTGCAATCAGAACTGCGATGAGGAACCCCCAGGCACTTGCCGCAATGGTGGGACTGCCAAGTCGTATTGTGAATAGTCCTATCCAGTCGAAAACATATTTTCCAGCCTTGAGATCTGTTTTGCCAGCGATTGGGAACAGGCCGACAATCACGGCAAGAACTCCAAGGAAAATTAATGAGAGGGCAAACGTTGGGATAACTGGCGGTCTGGAAATCCTGGCAAAATGCCATACAAGAAGAGCGAAGACGAGGATTGGAGCTCCAATATGGAACGCCCTGTAAATAACAAGCAGGGCAACCTCCGTTATCTGGCCTCTTCCAAAGAATTTGAGTATTTCAGACGCCCTTCCATCCATCGGGAGGATGTAGCCTGTTATGGTTATGAGTACTGTGAACACCAGCAGTGCGACACCGACAAACCACCCCACAGACCTGGTGCTTGTGTGTCTTTGGGCAAAAAGCTTCCTGAGCATGTGCGCTGCTGCAAAAAGAATCATTGCATCAGCGGCATACCTGTGAAGCGTCCTTATGAAAAGGCCATAAGGTATTTTGTCCGACATGATGTACATGATTGATTTTTGGGCCTGGTCCAGAGATGGCATATAGAAAAAGCTCAGGACAAAACCTGTCAGTATCTGGATGAACAACAAAAGGAAGGTTATCGAGCCAAGACTATTGAGAATATTGACCGATTCAAAACCCGCCTTCAGGACATCAAAGATTCCCAATGTCCCGTTTATGAGAAAATTCAACGGCTTAAAAGGACTATAGGATTTGCTTGGGCTCATAGTCACACCTTTTCCACTGTTATTGCACCAGAACCTTGATCCCATTCCACTTTCCATGGTTTAAGGGCTGATGGAGGCGGGCCTGCAATGACATTTGCAGTTACCGGGTCAAAGAAACCGTCATGACAACGACAGTGCCAGTTGTTCGAAACCGAATCCCAGTAAATGACACATGCAAGATGGGTGCATTTTGCATCCCAGGCGTGGAGTTTGCCTTCCTTGTCCTTGATCAATACTCCTGGGTTGCTGATTTTTACTGGTTTGGTTGGAATCGAAGTGTCGACAGTAACAATTTCAAATGAATAGCCAAGCATTTCTTTCATCGAGTTGTAATTAGCTTCAACATCCGTAAAGCTTGTCCCACCACCAGCAAGCATTGGCTCTCTCATGCTCGAGAGAACAACTCTCGCAACAGATGGTGGTGGAATTGCCAGACCAAGTTTGCCAAAAGGCTTCAACAACCTTAGCACTGGTGAAATCGCCCCTGCGAGCAAGCCCAGGAGCGGCAAGCCTAGAAGGACCTTGAGCAATTCTCGTCTTGTAACCTCTTTTTGACTCACGCTGTCCTCCGAATTGAGAATTTGCATGGACTCAAAGTTAATACGACAATTTGTTTAAGTCAAATTAGAGTTTATTTAATGATGCATTCAAAACAACACTGGTTTTTTGATGACTTCATAATTAAAGGTTAAAAAGTTCGGTTAAGAGATGTTTTTTACAATAATTTGTCAATAACAAAGAAAACCAATTTCCAATACAATTTCTTAAACTACCCTAAAATATGAAAAGAAAACCATGTTTTTATGCAAAGAATGAAATCTTGTTAAATACCACATTTAATTGTGGGTATGAGAAATGATTTCAGATTTGAGAAAAACAAAAAACCGGGGACTAAAAAAAGTCCCCGGTTTTTTGTTCCAAACTTGTCAGAATCAATATTCGCCGTATGGATTTGGCGGGGCTGCTACGGCCTTCTTCTCCTCTGGAATCTCGACAACGAGGCTTTCTGTTGTGAGAACCATCGAAGCGATTGATGAGGCATTCTCAAGACCGGCTCTGGTGACTTTCACCGGGTCAATGATGCCAAATTCGACCATATCGCCATATTTCATTGCCTCTGCATCAAAACCATGACCTTCGGGTAGCTGGCGGATCTTTTCGACAACCACTGAACCTTCAAGACCAGAGTTCTCGGCTATGACTTTTATCGGCTCTTCGAGTGCTTTTTGAACAATGCTTGCACCAGTGGCTTCGTCGCCAGAAAGCTGCATCTTGCCAATATGTTTTGCAACATTGAGAAGGGTTATGCCTCCACCAGCAACAACACCCTCTTCAACGGCGGCTTTAGTTGCTGCAACTGCATCTTCAACGCGGTGCTTCTTTTCTTTCATCTCGGTCTCGGTTGCGGCACCGACTTTGATTACTGCAACACCACCAGCCAGCTTGGCAAGGCGTTCCTGGAGCTTCTCTTTGTCGTAGTCTGACTTGGTTTCCGCAATCTGGGCCTTTATCTGCTCAATCCTTGCCTTGATGTCGGAAGAATTACCTTTTCCACCAAGGATTGTTGTTGTGTCCTTGGTTACCTTGACTCTCTCGCATGTTCCAAGCATGTCCTGGGTCACTGACTCTACCTTTATGCCAAGATCTGAGGCCACAACTTCTCCACCAGTAAGGATGGCAATGTCTTTAAGCATCTCTTTTCTGCGGTCGCCAAAACCAGGAGCCTTGACTGCAACACAGTTAAGGGCGCCTTTGAGCTTGTTAAGGACCAAGAAAGTAAGAGCTTCGCCCTCGACATCTTCGGCAATGATGACAAATGGTTCGTGCTGCGAAAGAACACCTTTTGTTACCAGATCAAATATTTCCTGCATGGAAGAAAGCTTCTTGTCAGTGATGAACACCCTTGGCTTCTCAAGGATTGTTTCCATGCGCTCTGCATCAGTGACCATGTACGGAGAAACATAGCCCCTGTCGAATTGCATTCCCTCTACTATATCGAGTTTCAGCTCAAAACCCTGGTGCTCTTCGACGGTGATGACTCCATCTCTTCCAACCTTGTCCATGGCTTCTGCTATCGTTTTTCCGATTTCAGGAACCTTTGAGGAAACGGTTGCAACCTTCTCAATATCTTCCTTTGTTTCAACAGGCTTGCCCATGGATTTGATGACTTTTATGGCTTCTTTTACGGCCTTGTCCATGCCCCTCTTGATTGCAATCGGGTTTGCACCAGCGGCAACGTTCCTCATACCCTCATTTACGAGATGCTGAGCAAGAACGGTAGCCGTTGTTGTGCCATCACCTGCGACATCAGAAGTCTTGGATGCAACCTCGCGGGCCATTACAGCACCAAGGTTTTCAAATGGATCTGGAAGCTCAATATCCTTTGCAATTGAAACACCATCGTCAGAGGCGACTGGCGAACCATACTTTTTCTCAAGAATGACGTGTCTTCCTCTCGGTCCAAGTGTCACTTTCACTGCATCAGCAAGTGTATTGATGCCGTTTGATAGTTTTTTTCTAGCGTCTTCGCCAAAAATAATTTTCTTTGCTGCCATTTTTGCTCCTTATTATTCTACTACCGCGAGAAGGTCTCTCTCGGAAAGAATTACCAGGTTGTCACCCTCGATTTTGATGTCTGTTCCACCATACTTTGCATAAATAATCTTCTGGCCAACCTTAATGTCCATTGGAACCCTTACACCATTGTCCAGGATCTTTCCTGGTCCAACAGCAATAACTTCTCCTCTTACTGGTTTTTCTTTGGCGGTGTCCGGGATGTAAAGCCCGCCTTTTTTAGTTTCCTCTTCATCAAGAGGTTTAATGATAACTCTGTCTCCAAGCGGTCTTAGATTCATGCTATCCTCCTTGCATATTTTTTAGCAGTCTTATGATGTAACTGCTAACCAAGGACATCTTATATCAATGTCCCAAAGTTTTGTCAAGTGCCAAAGATTTCGTTTTCACTTAATCTAAACAACATGCAAATGGCATTGGCTAAGACTTCAATCACGATATTAATTGGCACTCAGAGTACATATTTGCAAACCTCATCGTTTCTTGACCTAAGCAAAAGCAGAACTACAATTATTTTTTGCGATGAGCTACAATTTTAGACATGAGATAAAACGATATACTTGGATTGCGGCGGGAGTAATAATCGAGTCGCTTTCCTATGCTTTGTTCCTCGTACCAAACAAAATAGCACCTGGTGGAATGACGGCCGTTGCCATCATTGTCAATTCTTTGACCAATGGTTTTTTGCCAGTAGGCTTCTCATACTTCTTGCTCAATCTGCCGTGGCTTGGTCTGGCATGGAAAAAAATGGGCCACAAATACATCACCAGAACCCTTGTGATATCTTTCATTTCGTTTATTTTTACTGACTTGTTTATATTTTTTATCAATAAATATCTTCCTGCGAAGCTTACATCCGATATGCTTCTTGCTTCAGTTTTCGGCGGAATTCTCAATGGATTGGGGATAGGTCTGACATTCAAAAACAGGGCAAGCGCAGGCGGAACCGATCTTATATCGCAAGTAATTCACTACTACACCAAATTTCCTTTCGGTCAGACTGTCTTGATCGTTGATTCGGTGGTAATAATAGGGCTCGCATTTTATTTCCAGAACGCAAACCTGTTCATATATGCCATGGTTGCCCTTGTCATAAGCAGCTTCGTAATAGATGCCGTTCAAGAAGGCATTTCTTTTACAAAATGCATGAGTATTATTACAACAGAAACGGAACAAATAAGAGAAAATTTGATATTGCGCTTGGGTAGGGGATTTACAATAATAGACGTCAAGGGTGGATTCACTGGAGATGACAAAAAAATGCTGGTAATGGCCGTTCACAGGTCACAACTTGCGGAGGCCAAAAAAATCATTCTCGAAACCGATCCAAAATCCTTTATTATGGTCGGCCCTTTAAATGAAGTCTTGGGTGAGGGATTCAAAAACCCGAAAATGGAGGAGTGGTAAATGCTCGATGTGATGTCGGTCACAAAGTCATACCCGGGTAAAATGGCACTTTCCAATGTATCTTTCGAACTAAAAAAGGGTGAATTTGCTTTTCTCATGGGTTCATCTGGTTCTGGTAAAAGCACGCTTCTCAAACTCATCTACGCCGCAGAGCAGCCAACTTCAGGCAGAATCTTTCTAGAAAACAAAGACGTATCAAAACTTTCACCATACAGAACTGCACTCCTGCGCAGAAGGATTGGCATAGTCTTCCAGGACTTCAAGCTCATCTCCACAAAAACAGTTTGGGAAAATGTTGCATTTGCCATGGAAGTGCAAGGAGCAGCCAGCAGGAACATAAAACACAAGGTCGCCGAAGTCCTTGGATTCGTTGGTTTAAACCTGCGTTCAAGGGATTTTCCAAACATGCTTTCAGGCGGAGAGCAGCAAAGAATAGCTATTGCAAGAGCGCTAGTCAATGATCCTCCATTGCTCCTGGCAGATGAGCCAACTGGAAACCTCGACTACGAGAACTCACTTTCTGTGCTTGATCTCCTTCTCAAAATCAACACAAGGGGAACTTCCATCCTCATAGCTACTCACGATAAAAATATGGTGGAGAGCACAAAAAAGAGGATCATAAAGCTGGACCATGGGCAGAAAGTGAGCGACGCAAATGTTCTTTCGTGAGCTGGCCTGGGCGTTCAAATCAATCTTCAGATCTAAAGCAAGATCAACAGCTGCAATAGCTGTCACCGCAGTCACTATTTTTCTTATGAGTACGACCCTTCTTCTTGGAATAGCCGGGGCAAATTTTGGCAGAACTGCACGCGAAAGGTTTACACTCCCTGTTTATCTAAGCCCGAATGCGGATTCCAACATCGCACAAAATATGTCCGAGCAGATAAAACTCTTGCCAAACGTGAAAAACGTAAAAATACTCACTCCTGATGACCTGCTGGAAAAAGAGGGCGAGTCACTCCATCTTTCACCAGAGCAGATAATCCAATCCATTTCATACAATCCTCTTCCATACAGCCTTGTTGTGGTTCCAGAAAATCCACAAAACATCGACACTCTGGCAACAAGGATCAAACAGTTCACAATGGTTGAGGACGTTGATTACGAATCAGATGTCATAAACAAGTTTGTCAACCTTTTCGATCTGTTCATCTGGATAGCCCTTGGCCTGGCAGTGCTTTCCATTCTTGTTTCAAGTATTGTCATTGGATCAACCATATCACTTTCAATTGCATCCAGGATTGAGGAAATTGAAGTGATGAGCTTTGTTGGCGCTTCTCCTGGCACAATCCTTGGCCCTTTCATCATAGAAGGTGTTTTCTACGGGTTGATTGGCGGTGGAATCTCGGCAGCCGGAATATATTTCGGCTGGAAATATCTCCAGACAATTTTTCAAACAAACCTTCCCTGGTTTAATCTGTCAATCGGGCAAACAATTTTTTACTCAATAGTGGCCGGAACTGTTGTTTTTGGCTTTTTGACCGGCCTTATCACAAGCTGGCTTTCTTCCAGAAACACGCTCAGGAGGATAAGAGCTTGAAAAAAATTATTCCTGCGCTTCTAGCATGTCTGATTGCCTTTTCGAGTACTCCACTTGTAAAAGCTGGGAATCTCCAGGATGAGCTCAGGAGTATCAATAACCGCATCATCACAAACAAGAGAAAGCTCTCGGAAACAAAGAAATATCAGGATGTGCTCAGTGTCAAAGAGAAATCAAAACTCGATGAACAAACAAAGGTGAAAAGTCTCCTTGATGAGTATGAAACAAAAACTGCCAGTACCCAACAAGAGATAGTCGAAACCGTAAAAAGGATTGAAGAAGCAAGAAAAAATATGGAAACCAAAGGGAGGGAACTGGATAAAAAGCGTGATGAAGTCGGAAAATTGCTGACTTTTGTCCACAAGTTCTCCCAAAATAGATTTATAGACTACGTTTTTTCTGCCGAAAGTTTCTCCGAACTGACCGGAAGGGCCAGATTTACCAACAAAATTCTCAATGGTACTGTGAAAGCGATAATGGATCTTCACCTCGAATCGCTAAGAATAGAAACCGCGAGACAAAACCTCGAAAAAGACAAGCAAAAACTTGCAGAGTTAAAAACCGAATACAAAACCCAGGTTGAAAGATATGGAAGTCTCAAAAAAAAGAATGATCAGGTTTTAAACGATATCAAAAACCAGAAACAGTGGACAAAAGATGAACTGATAAGGATACAACGGCAACTTGATAACGATCAGGCCCAAGTAAAAATCATCCTCAAAAAAATTGCTGAAGAGGAAGAAAGACGAAAAAGGGCGGCCTACAAAGGTGCTTACATGTGGCCGATACCGGTAAACGGTCCCATTGGTCATTTCGGTATGAGAAAGCACCCAATCTTTGGCGATGTAAGGATGCACACTGGAATTGATATTGATGCAAAGATGGGTGCGCCAATTATGGCTGCTGGAGATGGCTTTGTTGGATTTGTTGGTCAGCTTGGTGGGTATGGTAACCTTGTTATTCTAAGCCATGGAAACGGCATAACGACATTTTACGCCCACATGTCAAGGTTCGGGTGCTCAAAGGGACAACAGGTCAAAAAAGGCCAGGTTATTGGATATATCGGTTCCACAGGCTGGAGCACCGGCCCACACCTTCATTTTGAATATAGGGTCAATGATAAACCCATGAATCCTTTGAATTACTTGCCAAGGTGAGATGATGAGAGAAAACAGATATACATTTTGGGTAACAATCTCGACATTCCTGATAATCGTTTTTGGTCTGGGAATATTTTGTGGAGTACTTGTAGGTTCCAGGGCGGCAAGATCAACACAGACAAAAATTGATATAAACAACATGCCCTTGCTCAGCAAAACTGTCCAGGTTGTCATGGACAATTACTACAGGGCAGATCTGGTAACAGAGGAAAACCTTGCAAAAGCAATGCTTTTTGGCCTTGACCCATACTCCACGTTTTTTAACAAGGACGAATATAAACTTTTTCAGGATTCAACGGTTGGCAATTATGTTGGAATTGGTGTGACAATAGGCAATGACCAGTCAAAAAGACATGTCATAGTCCTTCAGGTCTTCGACAAATCCCCTGCCCTTAGGGCTGGTGTCGAAGAAGGCTGGGAGATAGTAAAAATAAACGGCTCAAAACTGAAAAGTACCGATATTGATTACGTCTCAAGCCTGTTGAAAGGCAAGGAAAATACAAGCATAAACCTAACTTTCCAGCACGATGGCCTGTTTGTTGATAAAACAATCGTCAGAGAACAGATAACGATCAATACTGTTTCCTCAAAAAACATAGATAAATACACATACACAAGGCTCAGCAACTTCATGCCACAAAGCTTTGAGGAAATGAAAAATGTCATAAACAATTTTGAGCTTTCAGGTTCTAAGGGTCTGATACTTGATTTGCGCAGAAACCCTGGAGGTTTTGTAAAATCGTGCATTGACATATCAAACCTCTTCCTGGAGCCAGGAACACTCGCATTTACCAAAGACCAGGCGGGAAGAACGGAGGAAATCAAAACGAGTGGCATCAGATTCGAGAAACCACTTGTTGTGCTTGTTGATCATTTTACGGCATCAGCCTCTGAAGTTCTTACCGGAGCGCTTCAAGACAGAGGTGTTGCAACAGTCGTAGGCACAAGGACTTTTGGAAAAGGGCTCATACAAAACATCATACCAGTTCCCCCATTTGGGGTCATAAAACTGACGATACAAAGCTATCTGACCCCAAACAGGAACGAGGTTGATGTTGTCGGAATCAAGCCCGATGTAGAGGTTTCGGAAGGTGTTGACAACTTCTATCCACTTGATCCAAAGGAAGACCCCTTTATCCAAAAAGCTATCGAAATCCTCAAGGAGAAGTAAAACATGAACTGGCACAGTATTCCACTGGACGAAACCCTAAAGACAATCAATGCAACTCTTCAAGGTCTCAGCTCAAAGGACTCAAAAAACAGGCTTGAAAAGTATGGCCCCAATGAAATATCTGCAAAAGAACGTTCATCAATTCTCCAGATGGTCATTGAGCAATTCGTGTCGCCGCTCATCCTGATTCTTTTGGCTGCATGTATTTTTTCAATCATCCAGGGCGAGTGGGTCGATGCCATAGCAATCATAACTGTTCTGGTGGCAAATGCGACCCTTGGAATAATCCAGCAATACAAATCCGAAGGTGCACTGGAAGCACTCAAAAAAATGTCCGCTCCAAAAGCCCACGTTTTCAGAGACGGCTCAATCCATGAGATACCATCATCTGAGGTAGTCCCCGGCGATCTCGTGATACTTTCAGCAGGAGATCTCGTTCCCGCCGATCTAAGACTTGTTGAAACTATCAACCTCGCATGTAATGAAGCGATCCTGACCGGAGAATCAAATCCAGTCCTCAAAGACTGGTGTATGACAGTTCACGAGCAAGCAACCGTCGGCGACAGAGTGAATATGGCCTTCATGGGAACGGTCGTAACAACCGGCCGAGGCAAGGGAATTGCTGTTGCTACTGGCAAAGAAACCTCGATGGGCATGATAGCTACAAGCCTTTCGCAGGTCAAAAGGGAAAAAACGCCCCTTGAGATCCAGCTCAATCATCTTGGCAAAGTGTTATCAATCGTATTCCTGATTGTATGCGCTGCAGTATTTGTCCTTGGCTGGCTGGAAATGGGAAACCCGGGAGAACAGCTCCTCATGGCAGTTTCACTTGCCGTTGCCGCAATTCCTGAGGGCCTCCCAGCAGTTGTAACAATCGTTCTTTCAATAGGGACCACAAGGATGAGCAAGCAGGGTGCCATTATCAGAAGGCTCTCTTCCGTGGAGACGCTTGGCTGCACAACCTATATCTGCACCGACAAAACAGGCACGCTCACAGAAAACAGGATGAAGGCCGTCAAGGTCTTCTATGGCATGAAGCATTTTGATATGTCCAATGCTCCAAAAGAAGAATTAGGTCCTCTGGCAAAAGTTGCCCTCCATTGCAATGATGCTGCCTACAATGCAGATGGAAATCTAACCGGAGATCCTACAGAAACAGCCCTGATTGAATTTGCAGAAGAAGTTGGTCTGGATGCAAATTCTGTAAGCCCAAGGGTCGATGAGATACCATTTGATTCCGACAGAAAAGCCATGACAACTGTCCACAAAGAAAAGGAACAAACTGTTGCATACACGAAGGGCGCATTTGAGGTCGTTCTTCACATGTCCAACAGACTGTACCTGAACGGAAAAATTGTTGATCTCGATAATGAAACCAGGAAAAAACTCTCCGAAGAAGGCTCCAAGCTGACAAAGGAAGGTTACAGGACGCTTGGTTTTGCATTCAAGGTCGCTCCTGTACCAGAACCTGGTGATAAGGTTGAAGAACACAGTCTGGTTCTTGTTGGTTATATCGGCCTGTATGATCCAATAAGGGCCGAGGTTCCACAGGCCGTTCAGGACTGCAAAGATGCAGGAATTGTACCAGTCATGGTAACTGGTGATCATCCTGAGACAGCAATAATCTATGCCAGAAAACTCGGTATCGCAACCGAGGATGACAAGCCCATTACAGGAAAAGACTTTGCAGAAAATAAACCGGGACTCGATGAGCTAATCCCAAAAACAAAAGTCTTTGCCAGGGTATCTCCTCAAGACAAGCTGAGGATAGTTGAAGTTTTACAAAAAAATTCACAGGTCGTGGCAATGACCGGCGATGGCGTCAATGATGCACCTGCCCTCAAAAAAGCCGATATAGGCGTCTCAATGGGCAAGTCAGGGTCGGAAGTAGCCAAAGATGCCGCATCTTTGATCCTCGTTGATGATAGCTTCGGAACTATAGTTAAAGCGGTGCACGAAGGAAGGGTCATCTACGACAATATCCTCAAATTTATATGGTACATGCTTGGTGCAAACATTGGAGAGGTACTGGCAATAGCATTCTCATTGATATTTATGACCGGTTCTCCTCTTGCTCCAATACAATTACTCTGGATTAATCTGCTTACAGATGGTCTCCCAGCACTTGCTCTCGGTGTTGAACCACCGGAGCCAGGAATAATGAAGCGCATGCCGAGAGACCCAAAACAGAAGTTCCTCAGTGGCAAAGTGCTTTGGGGAATTGTTTTTAGAGCCATAGCCTTTGGCATGGCTGTTTACGGCTCATATCTAATTGGTTCTGCAAGAGGTGGGCATGTCCTGGGATCCACCTACGCTTTTGCAACAACCGTCATCACCGAGCTCCTTGTCGGATACACTTGCAGATCGTTTACAAAAACGGTTTTTGAAATGAAACTCTGGGGTAATCCACAGCTTCTTGGTGCCATGGCGCTATCATTTGCGATGTTCTTTATAACATTCATACCGTCACTCCAGCCAATCTTCAAAACAACTGGCATAAACATGGTAGACCTTGGAATAATAGTCCTCATGGCACTTATACCACCATTATTTGTTGACATCAGCAAGCTGTTCCTGAGGCGCTATGCAAAGTAGCCTTTTTGTGTTGTCCGGCCCGTCTGGAGTTGGTAAAACCACAATAAGGCAGGAACTCGCAAAAATGATTCCCGAACTTTTCGTCTCGGTGTCTGCAACAACCAGGCAGAAAAGACCGGATGAGGTGAATGGTAGGGATTATTTATTTTTGGGCAAAGAAAAATTTGATGCAATGCTCTCAGAAAACGGGTTTTTCGAATGGGCGAATGTCCATGGGAATTGCTACGGCACCCCAACAAAACCAATTGAAGAAAAACTCGCAAATGGTAAAGATGTGCTTCTTGTGATAGATGTTCAGGGTGCCTGTCAGGTGAGAGAAAGAATGCCACTTTCATCAATACTGATTTTTCTCCTCCCACCCAGCCTGGATGAATTGAAATCAAGGCTTTCGGGGAGGAAATCGGATGATGACGAGCAGGTAAAAATAAGACTTGAAAACGCAAAATCAGAGCTAAAATCTTTGTTGAATTATGATTACTCTGTGGTAAATCACACGATAGCCCAAGCGACCCATGATGTCGCAAGCATCATAAAATGGTGCAGTTATAGGAGGAAATATGATAGACAGGGCAAAAATTGAGCAATTTATCAAAAATATGGACGGTAACAAATACCTTGCCACCATTTATTTGATACGCAGGGTCACTGGTTTGCAGGAAAAATCGGCAAAGCTCATACCAGGGTCCCAGAGGTTCATGATTGAGCAGTCAATCGACGAGTTTCTTGAGGGAAAATCCAAGGTTTCCTTTGCAGAAGACGCAACCTGCGACATCCCAAAATTTGTAGAAGCCCAGGAAGGCCCAAAAGATAAGTAATGAGGAGCATTGCTCTACTCATCATTTTGTCCTACCTGGCAGGCTCTTTCCCGTCAGGCTACATCGTTGGCTGGCTTTTTGGGAAAGTAGACATAAGGCGCGTTGGTTCAAGACAAATAGGTGCCGCAAACGTAACCAGACAGCTCGGGATAAAGGTTGGAGCGCTTTCATTATCGCTTGACCTGTTAAAAGGTCTTTTGCCGATGTTTGTTACCCATTATATCCTTAAACAACCAATGTGGGTGACTTCGGTGTGTGGCATTGCAGCTGTGTTTGGCCATGATTTTTCGATATTTCTGTCATTCAGGGGTGGCGAGGGCCTTGCAACGTCATTGGCTGTGATATTCTTTCTTGCGCCATCAAGATTTCTGCTGATGGCGCCATTTGCCGTGATAACAGCACTGAGCACTGGCTACGTAACCCTTGGAGGAATCGTACAGTTATGGGGGTACGGCGTCACAACCTGGGTGACAGGATCGCCGTTAGCATCAGTTTATTCCGTTATATCGTTGATCCTGCTTGGCCTGACCAAACAAACTCCTTGGATCATGAAAAACCCACCAACCCAGTTTATGCAACCTAGTTTTGTGGTTCCTCATTCTGATCCTGTTTCAACATTCGAGCAAGACAATCAGCAATAGAAATACCCGCGCCGCTAAACCTAAGCAGTACGAGATATTCTCTGTTTCCATCAGCACCTCTTATGGGAGATTCACAACAATCAATCACCGAGGCACCAATTATATGAATTCTGTCCAGTGCTTCAGTGATTGCCATTTCAAGAACATCGTCTTTCCTTATTACTCCACCCTTGCCTACTTTGCCCGGTCCAGCTTCAAACTGGGGTTTTAGGAGCCATACTATAAAACCTGGTTCCCCAAGAAGGTTTTTAAGTGGTGCGATTACTTTATCTCCGCTAATAAACGAACAATCAACACATGCAAACTGAGGTTTTTCTGGGAACATCTCAGGCACAAGATTTCTGGCATTTGTTTCATCCATTATGACAACTCTTGGATCACATGCTACTTTTTGCGCAAGCTGTGATCTGCCAACATCAACAGCATAAACTTTTTTTGCTCCTCTTTGCAAAAGACAATCGGTAAAACCACCAGTTGAAGCACCAACATCAACTGCGATCAACCCCTCAACGTTCAACCCAAATTTTTCTAGTGCATGCTCAAGTTTGTGGCCACCCCTACCTACAAATTTTGGTGGAGCAGCAATTTCCAAGCACGAATCCTCAGGAACAAGCTCACCCGGTTTCATGACGGTCCTGCCCTTGACGCTTACCTTGCCCTCCATTATCAAAAGTCTGGCCTGTGAACGAGTAATCGTGCCATCCTTGGATAAAAGTTCATCTGCCCTTATTTTTTTCATGCCAACTCCGTATAAAATATTGACTTGTCTTATACTGCGTTATAATATCATATTTCTGGTTGAATGAGAGAGTATATACCACTCCTGTCTTCGAAGAAGTTTCAAATTGCCACCCAGGCCCTCAAAGAGGGCAAGGTGAAATCTATTCTAGCTGAGGGACTCTCTGGCTCCGATCTCTCAATAAACCTGGCAAATATATCCTCCATAGAGGACAAGTATGCCATAGTCTGCCCTGATGAACAAACCGCGTTGAGATTTTTCCAGGAACTCGACTCAGTCCTAGAGGATGCACCCATAAACAGACTGTTTTTCCCAGCAAGTGACGCACCGCCACTGGACAAAACATCACCGTCAATATCAAGCATAAGCTGGCAGATTTCAACACTGTACCAAGTACTTATAAACCCTGGCGCAACAATCCTTGTTACAAGCTTGCAGGCCCTTTATGACTGTATTATCCCGCCAGACGTACTGCAAAATCAGGCAATGATCATTTCTAGGGGTGATTTGCTTTCGGTTCCAAAACTCAAACAGAAACTCGTAGAGCTTGGGTACAAGATAGAAGCCCAGGTTGAGAAAGTCGGAGATGCAGCACTCAGAGGTGGAATAATAGATTTCTTCAGCCCCTCCTCTGATCTCCCCTACAGAATCGAGTTTGATGTTGACGTAATAGACACAATCAGGCAGGTAGACCCCGAAACCCAGTTGTCAGTAAAGCAGGTTGAATCCTGTCTGCTCCTGCCTGTGTCCCATATATTCCTGGATGAGCAGATATCCCAAGAGGCAGTCTCGAGGATCGACATGTTCATGCTGACTGTCAGCATTCAAAACAGCGAGATGCGTGAGACCCTTAAAAAAGACAAGGATCACATAAACAACCTCGTGCGTTTTACAGGGATGGAGCATTATATACCATTCTTCTACGGCAAGGCGACAAGGTTGCTTGATTATATAAAAGATTACATGATTGCCTGGGTGGAGCCTGACAGGATATCTGATACCTATGAGCGGTTCAGACGTGACACGATGGATGTTTATGTGAATGGTATCAAGAAAGGTGAACTGCTCCCGCAAAAAGAACTTGATGACATTGAAAGACTTGAATTTCCTCACATCACCAGGCATAACCCATCAATGCTGATTTATAGCATGAAGGCTCCTGACTCGCCCCAAAAAAATAAAGTTGTCACAATCCAGCATTCACAGCCAGACCCGATGGTCGGAAAACTCCAGGATGTGGCATCGTTCATTTCCGGAAAAGTGCAGGGCGGCTACAAGATCGTTATCGCAACAAAACAGCCCGGCAGAGTAAAGGAGCTTATAGAACTCCAGGATGGACTTGTTCCCTCCAAACCTGAAAAGCTGGACGAAGAATCAGCACCCTTCTTTGACATAGTCAACATGTCACTGGAGAGGGGGTTTGAGGACAGAAGAAGGAAAATTCTACTCCTTACTGACAATGAACTCTTTGGGTGGAGAAGAAGGATTGGCGCCACAAAAAGATACAGGGGTGGTTCACCAATCAAATCTGTTGATGAACTCCATCCGGGCGACCTTCTGGTCCATCTGACCTTTGGGATCGGCATTTACAGGGGGCTCAAAACCGTAACCGCGGCAGGGATCACAAAAGAATATCTCCAGGTGGAATATGCGAAAGGGGACAAGCTCTACATACCTCCTGAAAGACTCCCACTGATCCACAAATACCTTGGCAACCCTGAAACAGTAACAATCAACAAGCTTGGCGGAAGGGAATGGCCGGAGGCCCTTGCAAGAGTGGCAAGAGGCACAAAAGACATTGCCGCAGAATTGATAAGACTTTACGCCAGAAGAGAGATGTCCAAAGGTTACTCATTCGAGGAAGACACTATCTGGCAACAAGAAATGGAGTCAGCTTTCCCGTATGAGGAAACAACCGACCAGCTCAAGGCAATCATGGAAGTCAAGCACGACCTTGAACGGTCGAAACCAATGGACAGGCTTGTTTGTGGTGATGTCGGCTACGGCAAGACCGAGGTCGCAATAAGGGCCGCATTCAAGGTAATTGTGGCCGGGAAACAGGTAGCGATACTCGTCCCTACAACAATACTCGCGCTCCAGCATTACAATACTTTCAAAGAACGTTTTGCCCCGTTCCCGATAAAGGTGGAACAACTATCGCGATTCAAGGGGAAAACCAGCCAGAAAAAGGTTGTGGAAGGCATCACCGATGGATCAATTGAAATGGTCATTGGTACTCATCGCCTCCTGCAAAGCGACATCAAATTCAAGGACCTGGGATTGCTGATAATTGACGAAGAACAAAGATTTGGTGTCGAGGACAAAGAGAAAATCAAAAAACTCAAAGAAAATATTGATGTACTGACCCTCACCGCAACTCCAATCCCAAGGACGCTCGAAATGGCACTGACCGGGGTAAGGGAGATTTCGCAGATCAATTCTTCTCCGGAAGGAAGAAAACCAGTAAAGACATACGTTCAGGCATATTCTGAAACTGCCGCAAAAGAGGCCATTGAAATCGAGCTTGCAAGAGGTGGCCAGGTCTACTATGTCAACAACAGGATACAGGGCCTCGGTTCAATCATGTGGAAGCTCAAAAAGATTGTCCCAAATGCCAGGATTGCCATAGCTCATGGGCAAATGGACAGCGATGAGCTGGAAGACATAATGCTCAGTTTCTACAAGGGTGAAATCGATATCCTCTTGTGTACGACAATCATTGAATCAGGCCTGGACATTCCCACTGCCAACACAATAATTGTGGAAAATGCGCAAAATCTTGGTCTGGCACAGATGTACCAGCTCAGGGGAAGGGTTGGAAGGTCAGAAAAGAGGGCCTACGCATATTTCTTCTACAACTCTGAGGAGGCTCTGACAGAAACAGCCAGAATGAGACTCGAAGCTATAAGGGATTTTGTTGATCTCGGAGCGGGCCTCAAGATAGCTATGAGGGACCTCGAAATAAGGGGCGCCGGCAACATGCTTGGTGCAGAACAGTCCGGCCATATCGCCGCAGTTGGCTACGATCTGTACCTGAGGTTGCTTGAGGACGCAAAAAAACAGCTCCAGAAATCACATGATGGAAAACCTATAAGACCAGAGGCGCCACCACAGGAATGCAATGTTGATCTAAGAGTTTCAGGCTTCATACCAGAGCACTATGTTCCGGACGAAGCATTGAGGATTGATTGCTATCAAAGACTGGTGAGTGCCGAAACAACCAACCAGGTGAAATCAATCGAACACGAGCTCCAGGACAGGTTCGGAAGGCCACCCCCAGAGGTTGAGTCACTCTATGAGCTTGTAAAAATAAGGGTCCTTGCACAATCAATGGGAATCAACTCCATCGTCGAGGACAACCTGACGCTAAATTTCCATTTTGGGCCAAATGTAAAACTCAGAGAAGACTTCCTGGACAGACTGGTGGCAAGGTTTGGCGAGAGAACTACTGTCAGACCAAACATGATCAGGATCAGGAAGCAGAGAGACAACCCCGTAAAGCTGGCAAGGGAATTCATCGAGCTTGCCTGCGAGGACTAAAGGATGAACTTTTCCTGGATAATAGAAAAAGAATTGATGATCTCATCTGCTCCAGAGAACATGCAAATGCTTTCAAGGCTCAGGGACACCGGCATAAAAGCTGTAGTTTCATTATCCAGAGTACCATTCACCGACAAAGATTTTGAAGAATTGGGGATTTTCAATCTCAAACTCCAGATTCCGGAAGATAAACCACCAACGCTTGAACAGTTGAGAGAATTCATTTTCTGGGCTGGATTTATGAAAAAACACGGATTGCCTATACTGATTCATTGCCAGGAAGGTTATGAACGTTCAGCAACACTGGCGGCATGCTATCTTGTAGTGTTTACGAACATGACGACAAACCAGGCAATCGAGGAAGTGCGTGCAATAAGAGGTGACAACTCGATTGCGTTTCTCCACAATCAGGGATTTGTCAACGAGTGCGAGTATGTGAAACCACTTTTAATAAACGCTTCTGACACCTCTTTCTATGAGGCAAAGCTCCTCATTGATCTGCTTAGAAGACTTTGCCCCTGGGACAGGGAGCAAACCCCTGACAGCATGATGCAAAACCTCCTCGAGGAGACTTATGAGGTCTGGGAAGCAGTCAAACAGAAAGATGTTGCTCACGTAAAGGAAGAACTCGGAGATATCCTGCTCCAGGTGTTGATGGTTTCAAGAATGCTCTCGGAAGAGCAACCATTCAGCGTTGAAGATGTAATTGCTACAATGCAGGAAAAACTTGTCTACAGGCATCCACACGTTTTTGGTGAAAGCAAGACAAAAACGGCTGACTCTGTTCTTGGCCAATGGAACAGCCTCAAAAAACAGAATAAAAACAATGGATCAATAAGGGATATCCCATCAAATCTCCCACCACTTGGCAGGGCCGAAAGAATAATGGCCCATGCAAAAGGCCTCGGGTTTGACTGGGACAAAACCGAAGGGGTCCTGGAAAAGCTAGATGAGGAAGTCGGTGAGCTCAAGGAAGCCATCCAGACCAAAGACAAAAACGAGATTGAAAATGAACTTGGGGATGTTTTCTTTGTTCTGCTAAATGTGGCCAGATTTCTTGATATTGGCCCTGAAGTAGCGCTTTCAAGAACACTGGACAAATTCATAAAAAGATTTGAAAAGATAGAGAGCCATTCAAAAGAAACCGGAAAACCGATTGGCCAGATGACTTTGGGGGAAATGGATGAAATCTGGAATAAGGCCAAAAAAGACCATCAATAGGAATTTCTCTCTGAATTTCCTGCCTTGAAAAACCACCTTAAAAAGTTTAGAATGCCGGTGTGAGTTGCAAAAAAACAAATAGCAACAGGTGCAATTGCACCTATGAACCATGCGAGCGCAAATACAAATGCTGCGAGTGTCTGTCATTCCACAAATCACAAAATGAGCTCCCGGCATGTTATTTCACTGCAGAGGAAGAAAAAACCTACGACCGTTCAATAGGCTTTTTCTGTAAAAACCATGTCAAAATTTAACCCATCCCCCTCGATGAATGAGGGCACATTCGCATCAGAGGTCATCAACAGGTCCCTTCTTTATGGAATTCTCGGCTATCTTCCAGAAGAAATCTGCAATGTTCTTGTTCTCGATGGGCCAAAACAGACCCAGATGTCACTCATTCTTGAAAATGCCGGCTATAAGGTGGCCAGGATATGCCCGCAAAAGGATGATGACCCAACATGTATAGCCTCAACAACTGAGGAAATAGAAGGAGAAAGTTTTGGAGTTGTGATCTGTCCTGGCTGGCTCTCCGACAATGATGATCCTGAGGAAATATCAAGAGAGGCAATGAGACTTCTGGTTCAGGGTGGTCTCTTCTTTGGCAGTGTACCGGGAAGGTTTGCGGCCGCAGTCGACTGTGTCCCTCAATCAACAAGCAATGCGTCAAGCATTGCAAACGGCATAGATGAAATCCAGTGGTGGGGTACCAAAGAACTTTTTACCCCAAATGATATTGCTTGTGAGCTCGAGGCCATCGGTTTTGAGGTTGTCGACTTTTATGGATGGGAGCACGCCCTGACAAAACTGCCTGGCGAAAAGCTTTCCGCAACAGACTGGGACGAGGGCTTCTTTGAAGACTTTTTGGAGTTGGAATTCAGGCTTGCCCAGGAAAGATCAATCCTTGGCATGGCTCCAACAATCCAGTTTGTGGCAAAAAAACCAAACCCGGAACCGTAAATCCCAAACCAACTAAAAACAAAAAAGCCCTCCATTTGGAGGGCTTTTGTCATTTTGTTTAAAGAATATTCACGGAACACTTATCATCATTCTTTCAATCTTCCTGCACTGCCCCGTTTCTCTATCAATATCGAGCAAAACGGCACATAATCTTACATCACCTTCTGCAACCTCAAATCTTGCCCGTCTTGCACTAATCATTTTGGAGATCGGCGCGCTGGGTTCCATACCAATAATTGATTCATGGGGGCCAGTCATTCCTACATCGGTAATAAAACCTGTTCCTCCCTTGAGTATTCTCTCATCAGCCGTCTGGACGTGCGTGTGGGTACCCAAAACCGCAGAAACCCTCCCATCAAGGTAAATGCCAAGGGCCTGTTTTTCGCTCGTTGCTTCGGCATGGAAATCGATTAGGATGGCTTTTGTTGTACTCCTTAGCTCTTCAACAATTCTGTCAGCGACTCTGAACGGGCAATCAATAGGCGTCATGAAGACCCTGCCCTGAAGGCTCACCACCGCAAGTGTTCCGGAAAGTCCCTCAAGCACAAAGTAACCATTACCAGGATTTCCTGGGGGGAAATTGGCCGGTCTTGCCAGAAGACGCTCGTTTTCAAGTAATTCGTCAGCTTCCTTCTGGTCATAAAGATGATTGCCAAGTGTTATTCCATGGATGCCAGCAGCCCTGAGCTTGTCTGAAATGTCAGGGGTGAGGCCAAACCCACCGGCCGCATTTTCACCATTTGCCACAACAAAATCGACACTGTATTGCTTTACCAGGCCCGGAACAACAGCTTCAATGGCCTTTCTTCCTGGTTTGCCAACAATGTCTCCGATGAAGAGGACTATCATTTTGCGTTCTCAGTGTATCTGACTTCCCTTATGACCGTGACCTTTATGGTCCCCGGATATGTGAGCTCGTTTTCAATCCTTGCTGCAATGTCGCGGGCCATCTGATAGGCAAGGACATCATCAATATCTTTTGGCTTAACTATTACCCTTATTTCCCTGCCGGCCTGTATTGCGTAAGTTTTTTCAACGCCCCTGAAGCTCTTTGCAATTGTTTCAAGTGATTCAAGTCGCTGGATGTAGGCCTCAAAACTTTCGCGTCTTGCACCAGGCCTTGATGCAGAAATGGCATCAGCTGCCTGCACAAGAACGGCGTAGACGGATGTTGGGGCAATATCGCTGTGATGAAGCCTGGCAGCTTCAACCACTTCTATCGGCTCGCCATTCTTCCTCAGGATTTCGGCGCCAAGCTCGTCATGCGAGCCTTCCCTTTCCCTGTCAACAGCTTTGCCGATGTCGTGGAAAATGCCTGCTCTTTTGGCTTTCCTGGCATCAAGGCCCAACTCATTAGCCATGTGGGCCGACAGCATTGCAACTTCAATCGAGTGGGCAAGGACATTCTGGCCATAAGATGTCCTGAAACGGAGTCTTCCGAGGAGTTTTACCAGCTCTGGTTTGGCCTGCTGGAGACCAACCTCAAGCAACGCCTGGTCACCCTCCAGTTTCAATCTGTCCTCAAATTCCCTTGTGGCCTGCTCCACAACCTCTTCAATCCTGCCTGGATGTATCCTGCCATCTGTTATCAATTTCTCCAGTGCCAGTTTTCCAATCTCGCGTCTGACAGGATCAAAGCATGATATGGTGACAACCTCCGGGGTGTCATCAACGAGAAGGTCAACGCCTGTTGCAGTTTCAAAAGTCCTTATGTTGCGTCCTTCCCTTCCAATGATTTTTCCTTTTATCTCCTCGGATGGGAGCGGAACAGCAGAAACGGTCACCTCTGCCGTATATTCAGAAGCAATCCTTTGCACCGAGCCAAGAATAACCTCTCTGGCCTTCTGCAACGCCTTGTCCTTTGCTTCCTCTTCCATATTCTTTGCCTTTTGGGCAAGCTCGTAACTCATTTTCTGCCTCAGCTCATCAAGGATGATCTGTTTTGCAGTTTCCTGGTTCAATCCAGCAATTCTCTCGAGTTCTTTCCTCTGTTTTTCGACAATCTGGTCGGCTTGCTCGTGCTTTTCGTCAAGTTCCTTTTCCCTGACTGTTATTGTATTTTCACGCTTGCCCACAGCTTCAGATCTCTGTTCAATCTTCTCTTCCCTCTGGGCTATTCTTCTTTCAATATCCACCAGCTCCTGGCGCTGTTGCCTGAATTCCTTTTCCCTCTCTGCAACAAGCCTCATCGCCTCGTCCTTGGCATTGACAAGGATCTCTTTTTTCTGTGTTTCTGCTTCGTCCCTGGCCTGTGAGGTAATCCTCTTGCATTCTTCTTCGGCCCTTCGTATCTTGCCGTCCGCCGATTTGGCGGAAGCGTTCATGGCATAGAAAAAAGCCACTGCGGCACCGAGTGCCAACCCTAACAATCCAACAATGGTTTCAATCATCTTGTTCCTCGCACTTCATTTCCGATTTTATTAGGTCTGACGGGAAACCAAGCCTGGAAAGTTTTGAATACAGCTTTCTTTTTTCGAGACCTTTGTTTGAACTTACAAGCTTTTTCAAAGGCTCTCTCCAGTCTGTTTGCCTGATTTCTGCGTCGGCATCACTTTTTTGTATTCCCAGGGCCACAAGCCCGAGTTTGACCTTAAAAGGTCCCCAATGCCTGGCTCTTTTGGCCCTGACATATTCTTTAATAAATTTTTTCTCATCAAGAAGGCCGAGTTTTTTGAGTTTTGCAATAACCTCTTCGGTCTCTTCTTTTAAAAATCCTTTCTTTGCAAGCTTTTCCCTTATTTCAAGCTCTGCCCTGTCTCTTGCCGCAAGTAACCTGAGTGAGTAGGTAAAAGCCTTGCTGTTATTTTTCTTCGCTATGGGGCTGTCCCTGTGGGACCATTCCATAAGCGCTCCTGATCCTCTTTTCGATCTCGGACATCATTTCCGGTTTCTGGGCTATGGCGGCCTTTGCGTTGTCGCGCCCCTGGCCAAGCCTTTCGCCGTCAAACGAGAACCACGTTCCGGATTTTTCAACAATGTCCAGATTGACTCCCATATCAAGCAACTGGGATTCCCTTGAAACACCCTGGCCAAACACGATCTCAAACTCTGCCGAAAGATATGGAGGGGCAACCTTGTTCTTGACGATCTTGCACTTTACCTGCGTACCAACAATGCGATCACCATCTTTCTGGCTCTCGCCTTTCCTCACTTCTATCCTGACAGAGGAATAAAACTTCAATGCTCTTCCACCAGTTGTTGTTTCAGGATTTCCAAACATTACGCCTATCTTTTCCCTGAGCTGGTTGATGAATATGCCACAAGTCTTGCTTTTGCCCATCACACCGGCCAGTTTCCTCATGGCCTGTGACATGAGTCTTGCCTGAAGACCCATAACAGAATCGCCCATTTCACCTTCGAGTTCTGCCCTTGGCACAAGCGCTGCGACAGAATCCACCACAAACAGGTCAATTGCTCCTGATCTTGTAAGTATCTCTGCTATCTCAAGTGCCTGCTCGCCTGAATCTGGCTGGGATATGATGAGGTCCTGAAGGTTTACGCCAAGGCGCTCCGCATAGGAAGGATCAAGTGCATGTTCTGCATCAATGAACACAGCCTTGCCACCCATCTTCTGTACTGAAGCTATGGTAGTTAGCGCTACGGTTGTTTTTCCTGAGCCTTCCGCGCCATATATTTCAACTATCCTTCCTCTCGGGAGCCCGCCAACACCAAGGGCAATATCCATCGACAAAATACCGGTTGGAATAGCCTCCACAGCCATCCTTCCATGGCCATCACCCAGCTTCATTACAGTGCCTTTTCCAAACTGTTTTTCTATGGAGGCTATTGCCGAGTCTAAAGCCTTGTCCCTTTCGGTTTTTTCAGGTATCTTTTCGCTCATCCCAGCTCCTTTGACCATAGGGGCTCGTATGTTGGCCCCGAATTTGAAAGAATTGACTTAAAAAATACCACATTTTTAAAAAAAAGCTCGTCTTTTGATTGTGGTGGCAATTCCGCAACAATTTTCACAAAGTCAAATGGTTCTTTGATCCTGCCCAAAGTCAGATGGGGAACAAACGGCCTGTCTTCAAGCGGAAAACCAAATTTGTTGCAAACAGCATCTATTTTTTGCGCAACCTCAATGCACATTGGGCTTTCGAGACCAACCCAGAGGACTCTGGGCTTTCTGAGGTTTGGAAAACCACCAAATCTGGAAAGCTTGTATGGAATTTTTTGAAAAACCATTCCTTCAAGTTCACCAGATATTTTTTGTGCAATATTTTCTTCAGTATCCCCAAGAAATTTCAATGTAAGATGGAAATTTCCTTTTCTTGTCCAGCTTGCACTCGCACCAGAACTTTTGAGAACAGGTGTTATCTCATCAAAATATCTCAGGGTGGAGGCATCAAGCCCTAGGGCAATAAATGTTCTAATGGCCAACTTTCACCCCTCCAAGGTCATAGGGCGAGAAAGAATTTACCTTGACGTTTACAATATCACCCCTCTTGATGTTTGCACCTTTTACTGAAACTGTTCCGTCAATTTCCGGGGCATCAGCCATTGAACGTCCGATTGCCGTATCTTTGCCGATGCCATCAATGATTACAGGCAATATCTGTCCCTTGAGCCTTGAGTTGTTTTCAAGCGATATTTCGCTTTGAAGGGTCATCAGGGTGTTCCAGCGGTAGTTTGCGACCCTTGAGGAAACCTGTTTCATTTTGTAGGACAGGGTATTTTCTTCTGGCGAATATCTGAAAACCCCTAGCCTGTCAAACATTGTTTCTCTAACAAAAGAGATGAGCTCATCAAAATCCTGCCTGTCTTCGCCGGGGAAGCCGACAATGATCGATGACCTCAAAATGGCGTTCTTGAATGAACCTCTGATCGTTTTAACGAGAAGACGGATGTCATCTCTTCCTGGGCTGGGTCTCCCCATTGCAGAAAGAATCTTGTCGCTTATGTGCTGGAACGGGATATCAAAATATGGAAGCACCTTTTTAACAGTAAAGGCCGCAAGGACATTCTCCATAAGGTGCATCGGGTTCAGGTACATCACCCTTATCCACTCAATGCCATCAATCTGCGAGAGCTCCTCCATCAATTTCTTCAAATCATAAGGGGCTTTCGCATCAAGTCCTACAATGGAAGTGTCTTGTGCAATGATGATGATTTCCTTGACACCAATTGAAGCAAGCGCTTTTGCCTCAAGAACAAGGTCTTTGAGCTCAAAACTGTGGTAGGGGCCCCTTATTGAGGGAATGGTACAAAAAGAGCATTTATGGGAGCAACCCTCGGCAACCCTTAGATATGCCACATGGGGGAGTGTCAGCTGGAGCCTCGGGAGCGGTGAGCCCTGCGGCGCATGGACATCAGACCTTTCAAATGCAAGCGATCCATTGGCCGCCAGTGCAGCAAGGTCATTTTTGCCAGTGCCGAGAAAAGCATCAACTCCCTTATACTTTTCCTTTATCTGTTCCCCGACAAGCTGGGGGAGACAGCCAGTCACAACAATGCGCTTTATTTTGCCGGCCCTTTTGAGCTTGATAGCATTTTTAATGGTCTGCTCAGACTCTTCCCTTGCATCTCCAATAAAAGAGCACGTGTTTATGAAAAGAATGTCACAATCCTGATCGCCAAGAACTATCTCATAGCCTTCTTTTGCAAGAGAGGCCATCATCTGTTCGGAATCCACCAGGGCTTTCGGGCAGCCAAGACTGACAAGCCCAACCCTCGTCACTTCTTCCTCCGCGAGGATTGGTGTTTTATGGCAATCTTGATGACGTCAAAAACATTCTCCACAAAAACTATTTTTATCTCGGAGAGCACATCTGCCGGGATTTTCTTGCTGTCAGCCTCATTGTCCTTTGGTAAAATGACAGTTTTTACACCATAGCGGTGTGCGGCCAGGACTTTCTCTTTTACCCCACCAATTGGAAGGACAGAACCCCTCAGGGTTATCTCTCCGGTCATTGCGATATCTGATCTGACAGGCAGACCGGAAATTACAGAAACAAGAGAGGTTATTATCCCAATTCCTGCGGATGGGCCATCCTTGGGGATTGCACCTTCAGGGAAATGTATGTGTATGTCGGTTTTGTCAGCGCTGTAAGATTCCGGAAGGCCAAGTTCTTTTCTGTGGCTCCTGACAAATGACATGGCAGCCGTGGCTGATTCCTTCATTACATCGCCAAGCTGACCAGTGAGTATCAGCTTTCCTGAGCCCTCCATCAGGGTGCACTCAATAAAGAGAACCTCACCGCCATTTTCCGTAACGGCCAGCCCAGTGGCAATTCCAACCTCATCTTTTTTGAGCTGCACATCAGATTTGAATATCGGAACATCAAGATAATCTGAAAGATTTTCCGGGAGTATTGTTATTTTCTCCAGCTTGCCAGTTTCAACCTTGTTTTTGGCCACCTTGCGCATGATCGAAGCGATCCTGCGTTCCAGGGTCCTGAGACCAGCTTCTCTGGTGTAAAGTCTTATCACACCATCTATTGTTTCATCCGGCAATTCCACATCACCCGCAGTGAGGCCATTTTCCTTCAACTGTTTTGGTATGAGGAACTTCTTTGCTATGTGGATTTTGTCATACTGGGTATAGCCCGGGATTGTTATGAGCTCCATCCTGTCAAAAAGCGCCCTTGGAATGGTATGGGCAACATTGGCAGTTGTAATAAAAAGCACGCCTGACAAATCATAGGGAATTTCCAAGTAATGGTCAGAGAATGCGGTGTTCTGTTCAGGGTCAAGCGCTTCAAGCAATGCCGCCGTAGGGTCTCCCCTGAAATCCAGCCCCACCTTGTCAATCTCGTCCAGCAAAAAAACGGGGTTCGAAGAGCCAGCAAGTTTCATTCCCTGGATTATCCTGCCAGGCAAGGCACCAACGTAAGTGCGCCTGTGTCCTCTTATCTCGGCTTCGTCTTTTATTCCGCCAAGCGAAACCCTTACAAATTTCCTGCCCATTGCCCTGGCAATTGATTTACCAAGCGAGGTTTTCCCGACACCTGGAGGACCAACGAGGCAAAGGATGGGACTTTTTGCTTTTGGGGACAACTTTCTGACTGCAAGATACTCAAGAATCCTTTCCTTGACCTCATCAAGATCATAGTGGTCCTCGTCAAGTATCTGTTTTGCCTGCTTGATGTCTATGCAGTCCTCGGTTTTTATTTCCCATGGAAGCGAGAAGATCCAGTCCAGATAGTTCCTTACAACGGCCGCTTCTGCCGCCATTGATGGCATTTTTTCAAGCTTGTCCAACTGCTCGTTTATGGCTTCTACAACATAAACAGGAAGATTTGGTCTTCCTTCAAGCTTCTTCTTGAGTTCGGATATATCATTTGAAAACTCGGAGCTGGATTCTCCAAGCTCTTTCTGGATAGCTTTGAGCTGTTCCCGCAGGTAAAATTCCTTTTGGGTCTTGTCTATTTTGTTGCGTACCTCAGACTCTATCTTGTTCTGGATATTGAGAACCTCAAGTTCCGAGCTGACAAGATCGATGAGTCTGGAGAGCCTCTCTCTGACTGGAACTATGGAGAGGACTTCCTGTTTCTCTGATATTGAAAGCCCGATGTTGGCGGCAACTATGTCAGCCATCTGGTTTGGTTCTTCAATTTCGGAGAGACCGAGGAGCATCTCCGGAAGGAGTCTCTTGTTTATCCTGAAATATTCATCAAATTTTCCGGTAAGCACTCTCATGAGCGCCTTGATCTCCGGGTCCATTTCAAAAGTTTCGACAAATGGCTCGACCACTGCTTTGGTGAATTTCTCGCCATCAACAAATTTCTTAATTTTTACTCTTCTAATGCCTTCTGCAATGACCCTGAGATTTCCATCCGGCATTTTTTGCTGGAGCTGCAATATCTCACAGCCAACACCAACATCATAAAGATCGCTGGCGCCAGGTTCGTCAACCATTTCAGATTTTTGCGTACAGACCACAATCATCCTGTCATTGGCATAGGCCTCTTCAACCGCGGCTACCGATCTTTCCCTCCCAATAATCAAAGGGACAGTCATTCCGGGGAACATGACGAGGTTTCTCAATGGCACAAAAGGAGCTTCAACAAGCTCCCATTTTGATCCGGGCATCAGGCTGTCCTCTCCAGAGACATCTCTGCTCCATCAGAATCAATTAGGATAGGCGATTTTATTCCTTTTGCTGCATCGGCATCAACAATACATTTTGCGACTGTTTTCATTGAGGGAAGGGAATAGAGCACGTCAAGCATGATATTTTCAAATATCCCCCTCAGCGCCCTGGCACCGGTTCCAAGTTTTTTTGCCCTCTCGGCAATTGCCAGCAAGGCATCCGGAGTAACAACAAGCTGGGCACCCTCTGCGGCAAGAATCGTCTCATACTGTTTTACAAGGGAGTTTTTTGGCTCGACAAGTATCCTTGCAAGCTCATCAACGCTGAGATCAGAAACACTTGTCACAATCGGAAAACGGCCGACAAATTCCGGTATCATGCCAAACTTGATCAAATCATCCGGGGTGACCTGGGAAAGCAGGGATGATTCCTCAATTTGCTCAACCGGCTGCCTGTTGTATCCAACCTGTCTTTTGCCAAGTCTGTTGGCAATTATCTTCGGGAGTGATTCGAACATCCCGCCGACAATGAAGAGTATTTTTGTTGTGTCCACCTGTATGAACTGCTGTTGGGGGTGTTTTCTTCCACCCTGCGGCGGAACATTGCAAACGGTCCCTTCAACCATTTTCAAAAGCGCCTGCTGGACGCCTTCGCCAGAAACGTCTCTTGTTATTGAAGGGTTCTCAGATTTTCTTCCTATCTTGTCTATCTCGTCTATGTAAACGATGCCGACTTGCGCGGCATCGACATCCCAGTCTGCCGATCTGAGAAGTCCTAGAAGCACATTCTCTACATCTTCACCAACATAACCAGCTTCGGTGAGTGTTGTTGCATCTGCAATTGCAAAAGGAACATTGAGAATTTTTGCAAGTGTTTTTGCTATCAAGGTCTTTCCTGAACCAGTTGGGCCAATGAGCATAATGTTGGACTTTTCAACCTCAACACCGGTCGACTTGAAGCCAAGCACGGAACGATAATGTTTGTAAACACCAACAGATATGACCTTTTTGGCCTGGTCCTGGCCAATGATGTGGCTGTCGAGTTTCTTGTGTATCTCCTCCGGAGGAGGAACATGGCCAATGCGCCTTTTTACTTTGCGGGTTGATTCATCCTGCAAAAGCTTTGAGCCAAGATTGATGCAGTTTTCACATATAAGGGCACCATTGCCCTCCATCCCACGAACACCAACAGACAACGGCTGTCCACAAAAAGAACAGATTTGTTGCTTGTCTTTTTCTTCTTCAGACATTTTGCTTGCCAACTGACTCTATGACCTTGTCAACAAGCCCGTACTCTACGGCTTCCTGTGACTCCATAAAGAAGTCCCTTTCAGTGTCTGCCTGGATTTTATCCAGCGGCTGGCCTGTATGTCTGGCAAGAATTTCGTTGACGGCTTTCTTCATCCTGAGCATTTCTTTTGCCTGGATTTCAATGTCTGTTGCCTGACCCTGCGCACCACCTGCGGGCTGATGGATCATTATTCTGGCATGTGGAAGGGAAAAACGTTTCCCTTTGGCACCTGAAGCCAGAAGAATGGCACCCATCGAAGCAGCCTGGCCAATGCAGATTGTTGATACCGGCGCAGAAATGTATTGCATGGTATCATAAATGGCAAGGCCGGACGTTATTACACCACCAGGAGAGTTGATATAAAGACTGATTTCCTTTTTAGGGTCTTCGGCATCGAGATAGAGCAACTGGGCCACTACAGAATTGGCTGTCGCATCCTCAATCATCTCACCGCCAAGGAAAATTATGCGGTCTTTAAGGAGCCTGCTGTAAATGTCATACTGGCGCTCACCGTAGCCGGTTTGCTCAATAACCCACGGAACAAGATTCATGGTTCACCTCACTGTTTTTCTGTGAGCTGAACCTTCCCCATCAAATACTCGACGGTTTTTCTTCTTTTGATAATCCTTGCAAGATTGTTCCTGACCTGCCCATCGTTTTGGTCGATAGCTGGCCTTCTCGCATCCTTCATTGCCTTTGAGATCGCTGCAATTTCCTGATCAATCTCTTCTTTTGAAACTTCAATGGAATTTTCTTTTGAATAGTCGTCGAGTATAACGTCCAACTTGGCTTGGTTTGTTGCTTTTGGGGTTAGTTCAGCCCTGAGCTGCTCCTCATTGATACCTCTTTTTTCCATGTACATTTCAAGTGTGATATTCTTTTTTGAAAGGTCTCTGGCGAGTTTTTCAATTTCATCATCAACAGATGATTCAACGAGGTTTTCTGGCAACTCAATATTTGTCTTTTCAAGTAAGGCCTTGGCTATCATGGACTCAATATACTCCTCTTTGGCATCCTTTGCCTGTTCGAGAAGTTCATTTTTTACGATGTCCTTTAAGGCCTCAACGTTTTCAACATGCAGTGTCTTGGCGAAATCATCATCAAGATTGGGCAATATTCTTTCTTTTATTTCGCCTATATTAATCTCAATTTCAACGGGCTCCTGCCCGGAAGAAATCTCGGCCATTACTATTTTTATATCGCCTGATTTTACACCAACGAGATTTTTGTCAAAATCTTTGACAAAATCTTCCATCCCAACTTCTACAAGTTCTTCTTTTTTCCTGTCAGATGCTCTTCCATCTGTGATAACAGACCATTTAAAATAGACAAAATCACCCTTTTTGGCTTTTCTGTCCACAGGTGCCATTGAAGCATATCTGCCTCTGATGTTGTCGATGGCTTTCGCCATATCTGCATCGGTGACGTCAAATTTTGGAACTTCAATAGCAACTTTAGAAGGGTCTGCAAGCTCGTAATCCGGGATAAAAAAGATTTTTATTGTAAGATTGAGCGGGCCATCACCTTCGAAAGAATCAACTTCGAAAGTTGGGCTTCCAACAACTCTGATTGTTTTTCCTGAAAGCATTTCCTTGAGAGCTTGCCTTGCGGCAATCTCCGTGAAATCTTCTTTCATTGACTCGATGCCAACGTGTGTGGCAAAAATTTTAAAAGGGGCTTTGCCAGGTCTGAATCCGGGGATCTTTATCCTTGAGACATTATCTTTGTATACCTGTTCAAACCCTTGACTCACCTCATCAGGGGTGAAGGTGGCCTTTCCAACTAGAGTTGTCCGGCCCTCTGGATTTGTTGTTATTTGCATGTTCACCTAAAAATTTGGAGCGGAAGACGGGACTTGAACCCGCGACATCCACCTTGGCAAGGTGGCGCTCTACCGCTGAGCTACTTCCGCGCCGTTATTTTTTTGGTGCGAAGGGCGGGACTTGAACCCGCACAGGTTTAACCCTACTGGATCCTAAGTCCAGCGCGTCTGCCATTCCGCCACCCTCGCGCACGAACCTTACTTTCAAACTACGAGTTTGGTAGTATAGCAACAAAAGTTAACGAATCAAGGGGTGCTTGATGCAACTTTCTCGGAAAGAGAGGACCAGGCATCATCGCTGGCAAGCAAGATTGCGTCTGGTTTGAAGAAAGCCTGAACCAACCCAAGGTTATTAAAAATCCTTATTTCTTCGCCCTTGAACATTGGGACTGTTGTTCTTATTGTTTTTACTTCTTTTTTAATAAAACCAGACAATGACGAATGGACAAGTTTTGCCATTATTTCGGCAGATTTGGGAATTGGCATGCAACCGAGTGCAAGAATTTCCCCATACTCTCCTCTATCAATTGCAAGAACTGCACCAGCAAGTCTGTTACCCCTTAATGCCATAAATGAAACTGAACCATCAACCTTGCCACCAGAGGCCTCTTTTTGCTCCAGAAGCCACCTGTATCGTGGTTCCCTCTCAGGAAGCTCCTTGACTATTTCCAAATCTCCGAGATCTGATGTTGCAATGACCTGGGAAGCCTCATTTTCGAACTCTTCTCTCCAGGGGGAGATTGTTATTCCATCTATATTTGGAACTTGAGGAAGTTCACCTTTTGTCCATATCATTTCAATCTGTGGCTGAACCATAAAACCAAGAGAAATCAACGGCCTGGAAATATAATCTTCTTTGCCAAAACAAATCGATTTGAATTCAATCACTTCAAGGGGGGATTGTTTGACAAGCTCGCGATAACACTCACGGACCATTTCACTTACAATTGATCCTCTCTCAGGTTCGTTCATGATCAGCGTTGAAACAATGGAACCAACCGTTTCTTTCCTGCCAACACACATATATCCAACAAGTTTTGGGCCTTGTATTGCAGTTATTATGATATCAACGGATTTGATTGGCTCGCGGATATTTTGCTCGATTATCTCGTTTATTTCACCCGAAAATGGAAGATCTGAAAGTTCCCTGTGGGCAAAATCGAGAATCCTTCTTTTATTCCCGTCCCAAACTGATATTTGTGTTTGTTTCATCTAATTTTTGGTGGGATGCACAGGACTCGAACCTGTAACCGCCTGATTAAGAGTCAGATGCTCTACCAATTGAGCTAGCATCCCGTTTTGGTTCTCGCGCCTAGCAGGAGTCGAACCCGCAACCTTCGGATCCGAAGTCCGTCGCTCTATCCAGTTGAGCTATAGGCGCAATAAGTGGGCCTAACAGGATTTGAACCTGTGACCTACGGTTTAGGAAACCGTCGCTCTATCCAACTGAGCTATAGGCCCGTTTGTACAATTTTCAACCGCGCCCGGGGCGACTCGAACGCCCGACCACCTGCTTAGAAGGCAGGTGCTCTATCCAGCTGAGCTACGGGCGCATACATAAATGGTCGGGGCGAGAGGATTCGAACCTCTGACCTTTTGGTCCCAAACCAAACGCGCTACCAAACTACGCCACGCCCCGATGTCCCGGTTGCAAAGTTCCGCAACAAGAAAAGAATTATAATTGCCTAATGTTTAATTTCAAGTCTATAAGCCTAAGCGTTCTTTTATCGTCTTTTCAAGTGTGTTCGTTTCAGGATCGGACGCACCAAGCATGCCAACTTTCTCAACAATCTGGTTCCCTTTACTGTCAAGCAAGGTAAAATTGGGGATACCCTGTTGGACAAAAACACCACCGACTTTCCCACCACTGTTGTCCCAGAAAACGTTGTATCCTATTCCTTCTTCTGTGGCAAAAGTCCTTGCCTGTTCAAGATTTTCTTCTGAATCTATATTGATTCCAATGATTACAAGTCCCTTGTCGCCATATTTCTTCTGCCAGTCAAGAAGCACAGGGGTTGAAGCACGGCATGGTGGACACCACTGGGCCCAGACATCTATGAGATAAATTTTCCCACCAAGTGAAGTCAGTTCCTTTTCAAAACCCTTCTCGTCAAACCAGACCACGCTTTTCGATAAACCATCAGTTTTTGCCAGTGATACTGGAGAAAACCAGTATGAATTTTGAGTTTTAGTGCCTGATGGTTTTGCAAGATCGAGTATCTCCTTCGGATTTAAACCCTGGTCTTTATCCATATCTATTTGACTCTTGGTTGGCTGTTTTTCTTCCTGGTTGTTTGCAGGAAGCTGTTGTTCTTCCTGTGCTGGCATTTCATCTACAACAATCTCCCTCTGCGGACCGCAAGAGGCAGCAAAAAAGATCACCACAAAAAGGGCGATCATTATAGCTATATTTTTTCTCATTTTTTCACCTCAATTGTTTTTGTTCTATCATCGTAAGATATTTGTGCGCCAAGCATTTCGGAAACAAACCTCAAGGGCACCATTGTTACACCATTGCACATTATTTGTGGAGGCACAGAGGAAGGCATAAGTTTTCTTTTCCCATCAACGGTGGCATAAGGATCGCCTATGATCATTTCAATCACTTTTGGCCCTGTGTAGGAGATGGTGACCTTCCTTTTAACCGCATCCCAGGAGGCCTTGCCTCCAAGCGGCTCAACTATTTCCTTCACAGGAACGATTGTTCTGCCATTCTCAATCTTAGCAGGACAACGCAGTTTTGTGCCAACTCCATCCACGTATCCAACATAACTGCCAATTGTAAAAATGATGATCTTTTCCTTTTTTGGATTGGCAGCATTTATAACTTTTTTCTGGAGTTTGCCTGAATAGTCGTATGCAGACAGTGTTCCACCATCGGATGATGAAGAGACGATCACCCAATCCTTGTCCTGGTTGACACAAAGCGAACTGGAGGAAGCGCCAACGGCAAATTTCCTCAGATAGTTTCCGTCTTTGTCGAACACTTTGATGTTTTGGCCGTCCAGAACAAAGAAGAGGTCTTCATTTTTTGAAGCATCTATTGCTACTGGTGAATTTAACACGCCATTCTGAAAGCTCGAAAAGTACGAACCTGAAGTGGAATATTTTTTGACACCTTGCAAATCTGCAGCATAAATTTGCTTTGATGTTGAAAAATAGCATGCTTTGGGCGAGGAGAGACCCGTTATTTCGTATCTGAACTTTCCATAGTCGTCGACAATAGCGATCTTCCCAAGTTGGGGATCAACAACGGCTACCCAATAATCATCATTTGAGCGCAAATAAACAATTTCTGAAGGATTTTTTGTTTGTCCCTTACCCATACCTATTGGCAATATATTTCTTTTAAAAACATAGTTATTTTTGGGGTCAATCTCAAACATCTTGGTTTGGGATGTTGAAGACGAGGCAAAAGAAATTTCGCCAGCACACCAGCAGACAGTAATTGAGTTTGTCTTCATTTGCTGTAGCTGTGATTGCGAGATGACAGTTTGCTGGTAATTAAGGCTTTTATCAAATTTCAGGACCTTTTGACCTGAAATATCCAGAACAAAGGTGTTTCCGTAGGCGTCACAACTTGAGTCTAGTGGTTGGGATGATATACCCATGGTGGGTATAGGCATCATAATTAAGGAAAACATTATAACAAATGACAACCACTTTTTCATATTTAATTTTTTATCCTCCTTGAAATTTTTGTCAAGGATTAAACGGGAACACATATAAAAAAAGGCCCCTAAAAAGGGGCCTTTTTGTTGAAAGTGTTTATTAGAGAACAAGCGCCAGAACTGCTTTTTGAACATGCAACCTGTTTTCTGCCTCATCAAAAACGATTGAGTATGGAGCATCAACAACTTCATCAACAACTTCTTCGCCCCTGTGCGCTGGCAGGCAATGCATGAAGAGGGCTCCACCGCTTACTTCCATGAGTTTCGGTGTTACCTGATATGGCATCATCCTCTTGACTCTCTCGGCATGCTCGGCTTCCTGACCCATTGAGGCCCAGACATCAGAGTAAATGACATCAGAATTCTGGACGGCTTCGATTGGATCATGGCTGACTTCGATGGTTGCACCGGTGAGCTCTGCATCCTGAAGTGCGTTGTCCCAGATAGTTTTGTCTGGAAGATCACCTTTTGGCGTGCAAATAGCGCAATCCATTCCAACTTTTGCGCAACCTTCAATAAGGCTGTTTGCCATATTGTTGGCGCCATCACCCATATACACAAGTTTTCTGCCACAGAACGAGCCAAATTTTTCCCTTACCGTGAAAAGATCAGCAAGCACCTGGCATGGGTGGAGGAGGTCAGAAAGACCGTTGACTACTGGAACCGAGCCATATCTTGCAAGATCAACAAGTTTCTGGTGCTGGAAAACTCTGGCCATAATTCCATGAACATATCTTGAAAGAACTTTCGCAGTGTCAGCAATAGATTCGCCACGGGCAAGCTGAAGGTCATTTGAGGAGAGGTAAATAGGGTGGCCACCGAGCTCATGCATGGCAATGTCAAAAGACAATCTGGTACGTGTGGAGGGCTTTTCAAAAATCATTGCAAGCGTTTTGCCTGCAAGGATTGGATTGATGAGCTTTCCAACCATTCTTTCAAGCTTGAGTGTGCGGGCAACATCAAATATCTGCTCGACTTCTTCGATGGTGAGATCGTGAATGGAAAGAACTGACTTTCCTTTCATGTTTATTGCCATCAGAATTTCCCCTTGATGATGTCTTCGAGGGTTGGCTTTCCGAACACGCCAAGTTCGTAACCGACTCTGACAATTGGTTTGTTGGTCTTGAGAACTCTGGTTATATCAATTGGTGTTGCAGAGACAACAACATCGCACGGCACTGCATCGATGGTCTCTTTGAGGTCCTTGATCTGCTCTGGTGAATAACCCATTGCCGGAAGCACATTTTCAACGTGGCAGTACTTTTCAAATGTTGCAGCGATAGAACCAACTGCAAATGGCTTCGGTGCAATTATTTCTCCAGCCCCTGCTTTCCTTGCGGCAACGAAACCTGCGCCGAAAGTCATTTCGCCATGGGTGAGTGTTGGGCCATCTTCAACAACCAAAACCCTCTTGCCCTTGATCAATTCTGGTTTTTCAACAAAAACTGGTGAGGTTGCTTCAACAATCATGGCCTTTGGATTGCGCTGGAAGATATTGCTTCTCACAATTTCAACATCCTCTGGGTATGCCGAGTCGATCTTGTTGATTACGACAGCATCGGCAATCAGAAGGTTTGCCTCTCCAGGATGATAAGATATTTCATGACCTGGCCTGAGTGGATCAACTACCACGATGGCAAGATTAGGCATAATGAATGGCAGGTCATTGTTTCCACCATCCCAGATAATGATATCAGCTTCTTTTTCTGCTTCCTTGAGAATGGCGCCATAATCAACGCCAGAATAGATTACTGCTCCAAGATCAATGTGTGGCTCGTATTCTTCTCTCTCTTCAATGGTGCATTTGTGGGTGTCAAGGTCAGCATAAGTTGCAAATCTCTGTACAGCCTGTTTTGCAAGGTCGCCATAAGGCATTGGATGTCTTATGGAAACAACCTTTTTGCCCATACCACGGAGGACTTCAATGACAGCTCTGGTGGTCTGGCTCTTGCCGCAACCAGTCCTGACAGCAGTAACCGAGATGACCGGTTTCGAAGATTTGAGGGCGGTCTTTTGCCATCCAGCGAGCACAAAATCTGCTCCATTGGCGATAACCATCGAACCCTTGTTCATGACAACTTCGTGTGGCTGGTCCGAATACGCGAACATGACTTCATCGGCCTTGAGATCCTTTATGAGACGTGGGAGCTCCGATTCGTCATAAATCGGTATTCCATTTGGATAAAGCTTGCCTGTAAGTTCAACTGGATATTTTCTTCCAGCTATGTCCGGGATTTGTGTGGCCGTAAAAGCAACAATTTCATAATCCGGATTGTCTCTAAAGAGCATATTAAAGTTGTGGAAATCTCTTCCAGCAGCACCCATGATGATTACTTTTCTAGCCATTGTTGTTATGCCTCCACTATTTCTTTGATTTTAAGCTGCGTGTATTCCTGGCGATGGCCTTTCCTCCTGCGATGATTGGTCTTGTGCCTATAGAAAAACACGACGAGCTTTCTTCCTTTACCATGGCTCATCACTTGGGCAACAACCTTGGCATTCTTGATGAACGGCTTGCCAACATTTATGTTGCCATTGTTTTCGATGAGCGTTACCTGATCGAGGGCGTAATCCTCGCCAACTTTGGCATCCAGATGCTCGACCTTTATTGTGTCGCCTGCAGCGACTTTATACTGTTTTCCACCTGTTTTAACAATTGCGTACATGGGGTCCTCCATTTCAATAGTTCCAACTTAATAAGGCTATCTGATAGGTAATTCTTGTCAAGAAAAAAGGTTTGACTATTTACCAGTCGTCGGGATATTTTGGGCGTTGGCCAAAACAACTCAATCTGTGGTCTGTTGTTGCGACCAAAACACATACAAAACCATTATCAAAAACAGATGGCGATGCAACCACCGACCCTGTGAGTTTTTCAGACCAGAGTAGCTTGCCTGTTTTGGCATCAATCATGGAAAATATCCCGGAATCAGAACCTGCGAAGATCATCTGTGATTGGGAGCAATTTATGAGTATGGGACTTGATCTCATTGATTCGTCAATCTTCAGGCTCCACTGGAGACTGTTCTTGAAAGAATATATCCAACCTTGTTTTCCTTCATAAATGACCCTGCAACCAGTCTGGTCAAGAATGGCTGATGAAGTAAGCTGGTGTTCGGTGTTCTGTTTGAAAAAAACGTATGGCTTTTGCCCCCAGGCAAAAAAGTGCAAACCATAAAAATTGCCATCCTTTGCACCAGCCATAACTGTTGCTCCATCACAAACAGGGGTGGCTTCAATTGATGATCCAGTTTTGAATTCTGACAGTATTTGTCCCGTCGAACATTGCACGCACAGGATTCTGTTATTTGAAATGCCAACATACAGCACTTTTTGCACTGGTTCCTGGTCGCTGTATCTTATAAATTGGTTGTAGTCTACAGTTGGTGCGCCATAAGACCATCCGCCAAGATCAATTGTCCACTTTACCACGGGCGTAAGAGACAAAGCGTTAAACATGTAGAGTTTTCTGTCTCCAGAACCTATTACAACACAACCGTAATGGTCGGTATCTGACTGAAAAACTGTTGGCGAACCATCAATTGGACCTGCTGTCTGGTATTCCCATATCGCTTGACCCGTGTCGGTGTCCAGACAATAGAACTTGCCATTCTGGTCGCCAAAAAACAGCCTTTCCATATAAATTGCCGGTGATGACCTTATTTTACCAGATGTTTTGAATTTCCATATCAGAGAACCGTCGCTCACAGCTATCTTGTACATGCTGCCATCATCACAACCAACATAGGCATAGCCATTTTTTGAAAAACATGGCGTTGAATATACGGCCTCTTTCAATTCAACCTGCCACTGGAGAATAAATGGGAATTTGTCAATGGGCTTAATGTCAATGGTTGATGTTCCATTATGTTTCTGGTCTCCCCGGAACATCGTCCAGACTTTTTTCTCCTGATAACCATAAAAAACCTGCTCTGGTGATTCCTGTGAAAAACTGAGGCAAGTACCCCATATTGATACTTCCTCGTCATCTTGAGACAACTGGTCTTCCCACACAACAAAATCACCATAAATTCTGGGGTTCCTTTGATCACCTATGCCTTTTGCAACACAATATGTTTGCCCTGTATTTAAATTATATGCCATTATGTCAGAACCAAACCTGTCAGATCCCGTAACCACTTCATAAATAACATACTGCCCGTCCGCACAGACATTCCTGTAATTGCCTGGCTCCGTTGTTACCGTTATCATCTTGCTAGTCAACACGTCATAACCTTTGATGATCGGCCTGGATACGCCAGCAAAATTGGGTTCAGTATCCTCATACCAGAAAACATACCGGTCAGCACCAATCACAAGGCCATACTCTCTGTTCAGATTTGTAGAGATTGTAAGGGTCTTTTTCGTCGCTATGTTGTAACCGTAAATATCGGTCTGCCTCGAATCAGGGTTGTCCTGTGAATTTCTGTTATCCAACCACATAACAACGTCTCTTACCATTTTGGGAGTGATTTGGTCGCCAAAATCATTACAGATCGGGATTATTTTTTTATTCGAGCAGTTAAAAAGCTGAACATCCCAGTCACCTCTTGAATTCTTTACGGTCATCGCAACAAAATTGCCAAAGAGTTCACCAGTTCCAGGGGTATCAAACTGTTTTACGAGGAACTCCTCGCCACCATCGGATGGCAAACCATAAATGGCGAACAACATCGGATCTTCTTTACCCTTGGGAACATCCCTCCAGTCCCTCCAGACAACAAAGTTTTCTGAAATCTGCGGATTGTCCTGCTTGTTTTTTTCCTTGCACACATAATCAGTAGCACCCTTCTTGAAATCAAAAATCTTTATGTCATAGTTGTCGGTCCTCAGCCTGTCAGTGTTCTCCGCCCAGACAAGCTTGTTTCTGTACTGTGCCCTGGCCCCGGATTTTTTTGCATAATTTGGTGTTGCTTTTTCTTCCCCACGGGCCAGATCCATCATGTAGATGCGTGGCATTATTTTGCCTTCACGGTCATGCAACCTGGTATCTAGCCAACTCATATAACCACCGTGCAGCAAGGGGGCATTTTGGGTATGCTCGTAGTTGGTGAGTTTTTTGGGTTGAAAATTTGAATATATCATCCTCTTCATAATTCCAGCATTAGAGTTTGGTATTATCCAGAAATCATGAGGAGAAATTAAAATTGCCATCAAAAAGAAAATGAGCCAGCACAAGGCCGGCCTGTTACTTAAATAGCGATTACAGGATGGCATTTAACTACCAATTTTAGATGCTGGAGTTCAATAATGCAATAGCTCCAATGTTTCTTAGACTTTTGCTTTTTTCCAGCTGCCTTTTCGAACCAGAAAAGTGTTAACAGCTGTAGACATGATTGCAGAAAATATTCCAATATAGAATATCCATACATAACCCTGATCAAAAACTTTTACCGCCAGATAAACAAGAAGAATATTGAATAGCCAGTTGTTCACCTGACCAAGTATCGATGGCCACATTGTATATCCTGATCCTTCAAATACCGCCCACAACATCCACTGTGCGGCATTTATCATATTCCCAATCATAGAAAGTGCAAAAACACTCTTTCCAACTGCAATTACTGCGGGATCTTTATTGAATACCCAGAAGATCTGCGGGGCGAAAAAATACCCGACAACAACCATTACAAAACCAAGGCAAACCCCTATTAGCACAGAATACCAGCCAGTCTTTTCCGATCTTTCCGGCTTTTTTGCGCCAAGGTTCTGGCCAACCAGGGCGGAAGTCGCCTGCTGGAGACCAAGCAATGGAAGATTTACGAGTCCTGCAACTTTTCCACCTATTCCAAAAGCGGTAACCACACTCTGGCCAAAATTTGAAATAAGGTTCATGAAAATTATCTGCGAGCTTGAACCAACAAACTGTGTAATAGTAGGTGTAAAACCAATCCTTAGATAATTAATCAATATCTGGAGGTCTGGTTTGAATAATCTCCCAAAAACAATTTTTATTCCACCTTTTTCAAAATGGAACTTCCAATATGGTATCCTGATCAAATATTTGTAGTAATCACCTTTCCTGTACGGCAACGCGAGGAATGTAAATCTCGATATTTTGAATTTTAAGCCATTGCAAAGCATATATAGCCCAATTACAACGGCATAGATATACGCAAGAACTGTTGCCAGTGCAGCACCAACAATCCCCATTTTGGGTATCGGGCCAAAACCATGAATAAAAAAGGGATCGATTACGATGTTGACAAGGGAAGATGTGGCAATAACAAACATACTTGATTCAGCATCAGAACAACATCTGAAAATCGTATTTATCGTGTAATAGACGAAGATTAATGGCAACGCAGCTACAATAAACCACCCATACAACAAGGCCAAATCAAAGGTACTATAAGTGCAACCTACAACAAGATCAGTTCGTGCACCAGCAAATCTCACCAGATACGGAAGAGTAAACAGGCTTATAATCGTACCGGCCAAACCAGCCAAAAATTTATAAAGGATTGTTTGTTCAGAAGCCCATGCAGCCTTTTCATAGTCCCTGGCTCCCCAGAACCTCGAAATAACCGTTATAGATCCGGGACCAAAAATCGAATTCAGCATCTGCATGAACGAATTGGCGACGTTAAAAAAGAGTATCCCTGCCTGGGCCTGTGTGGCCAACACTCCACCAAGAGTGCCTATCCAGAACATGTCTACTACATCATAAAGGTTTTCGAAGAGCCTCCCAAGTGCACCTGGCCATGACAATTTTATCAGGTTTTTGAAGATACTGCCTTCGGTGAGGTCGTGGCTTGGGTCCATAATAGAGAGAAATTTTATGCAGTTTGGGCGATGCTAGCAAGGAACCCGAAAAAGGTAATGTTAAAAGAGTGTTTTCAGTTTGTGATTTTTTCATGTCTGGATTAGAGAAGAATGTTTCTATATAATGAAATTGTGCATGAACTTGGTATAGCAAGAAACGTTCTCGAAATAATAATAGGCGAAGCCGACCAGAGAGGTGGCAGGGCAAAATCTGTCCTTTTGAGGGTTGGACAGATATCCGGTATTGTCCCCGAATCACTCGAGTTTCTCATAAAATGCCTTTCTGAAGGAACTCCGGCGGAGGGCCTCGAGGTAAAAATCGATATCGTCAAACCAGTGATGGTTTGCAAGTCATGCGGCGAGAAATTCACCGTAGAGGAGCTCTCATTCTATTGCCCCAAATGCGGGGGTGGCGACTGTGAAACTATCGAGGGCAAAGATCTCGTTATAGAAACAATTACACTGGAGGGCGACAATGGATCTTGAACTATCAAGAAAAGTTGACTTCAGGCATGAAGAAATAGCTTCAAGGATAAAAGAAAAGCTCTATAAAAATGGCACTCTCTGCCTCAATTTCATAAGTTCTCCTGGTTCAGGAAAGACCTCACTGCTTGAGAGAACGCTCGATGCACTCAAGGAAACATACAATCTGGCAGTCATCGAGGGTGATCCTGAGACAGACAGGGACGCAAGAAGGTTGGAAAAACTCCATGTACCGGTAATACTGATCAATACATCCGGAACCGGAGCATCCTGTCACCTTTCCCCAGCCGAAATTGAGCAGGCAGTAGATGATCTCCTCCTTGAAACACCACCACCAGACATAATTTTTATCGAGAATGTAGGAAACCTTGTCTGTCCTGCCGCCTACGATCTCGGAGAACACCACAAAGTTTTGTTGTTTTCAGTGCCGGAAGGCTGTGACAAACCGGCAAAATACCCGGTGGCCTTCAGGGAATCTGACCTTGTGCTCATAAACAAGATGGATCTTGCCCCATACTGCGACTTTGATCTTGAATCCTTGAAGAAAGATGCCCTGTCTGTTAATCCGTCTCTGGAATTCATTACAATGTCGATAAAAAAGGGCGACGGCCTTTTGGAATGGTTTTCATGGATTGAGAAAAAACTTGCTGAGGTAAGAAAACAAGCCAGCAAATAAAAAAGGCTCCTTAAAAGGAGCCTTTTTTATAGACTAATCTTTTATCAGGCTTCCCACATAGGTATCCTGACACCCTTTTTCTTTGCTACCTCGATTGCTTCTTCGTACCCGGCATCAACATGCCTGATTACACCCATCCCAGGATCAGCAGTCAAAACTCTGTTCAATCTCTTTGCGGCGGCATCAGTTCCATCAGCGACAGTCACCTGCCCGGCATGGACAGAGAAACCTATACCAACACCTCCACCGCCATGAACAGAAACCCATGAGGCACCGCAGGACGTGCTTGTCAATGCGTTGAGGATTGCCCAGTCGGCGATTGCATCGCTGCCATCCTTCATTCCCTCAGTTTCTCTGTTCGGAGAGGCTACCGAGCCACAATCCAGATGGTCCCTTCCAAAAACTATCGGGGCCGAGATGGTGCCTTTTTTAACCATCTCGTTGACTGCAACACCAAACCTGTTTCTCTCCCCATATCCAAGCCAGCATATTCTTGAAGGGAGACCGGGGATGTTTTTGAAATTGAGCTTTTCCCTGACCATTTTTATCCATCTGGCAAGTGACTTGTCATCTTTGTACATATCAAGAACGAGCTCATCCGTCCTATAGATGTCTTCAGGGTCTCCTGAAAGCGCGGCCCACCTGAACGGGCCCTTGCCTTCACAAAATAACGGCCTGATATAGGCTGGGACAAAACCTTTAAAAGAAAAAGCTTTTTCATATGCAAGGCCAGCTTTTACAGCCTGCTGTCTTATGTTGTTTCCATAATCGAAAGTTATCGATCCCATTTTCATGAGATCAGTCATTGCCTCAACATGCTTTCTGGCGGTCTGGTAGGAAAGCTCAAGATATTTCTTCGGATCGGAAGCTCTCAGCTTTAATGCTTCGCTGTAAGGCATGCCATTCGGTACATATCCTCCAAGCATATCATGTGCAGAAGTCTGGTCTGTAAGCACTTCTGGGATAAAATTTCTTTTGACGAATTCAGGCAGGACATCGGCACAATTTGCAACAAGACCAATGGAAACAGCCTTTCTTTCTTCCTTTGCCTTTTTGGCCATTGCAACAGCCTCATCAAGACTGTTGGTCTTGCAGTCAAGGTAACCTTCACTGATGCGCTGGTCTATCATCCCCTCGTCAACATCAACAATGAGGCAGACGCCCTCGTTCATAGTAACAGCAAGCGGCTGGGCGCCACCCATCTGTCCGCATCCACCAGTCACCGTTATTGTACCTTTGAGTGTCCCACCAAAATGTTTCTCGGCAACGGCAGCAAGAGTATTATAAGTACCCTGCAGTATTCCCTGGGTACCTATGTAAATCCACGAGCCTGCGGTCATCTGGCCGTACATCATCAGACCTTTTCTTTCAAGCTCGTCAAATTTTTCCTGTGTGCTCCAGAATGGAACAATCATCGAATTGGAGATGAGAACTCTTGGTACATCCTCATGTGTTTTGAATATGCCAACCGGCTTTCCGGACTGGACAAGCAATGTTTCATCATTCTCAAGGCGCATGAGGGCCTCTACGATTGCGTCGTAGGCCTGCCAGCCCCTTGCCGCCCTTCCGGTCCCGCCATAGACAATGAGCTCTCTCCACTTTGTGGTCTGTTCCAGGTTGTTCTGGAGCATCCTCAATGCAGCTTCCTGGATCCAGCCCTTACATACAAGCTCTTTTCCCCTTCTTGCCTTTATTTGTTCGGCGGGTGCGTCTTTTTCGTAGGAAATATTATATTGCGGCATTATTAAATCACCTTCTTTTTGCATACATAAGCAAAATCGCTTTGAGTGAATTCAATTTTTGTGTTACCAAGGACAATGATGTCACCATTTTTCAGCAATACCGGGCCACTGATTTTTTTGTCATTTACAAATGTGCCGGAATCGGATTTCAGGTCGACGATAACAAAACCATCTCCAGTTTCACTTATTCTGGCATGTTCAGGTGAGACAGTCTCATCATCAATCATGAAGTCGGCATCTTTTTTTGTTCCAAGCACAACCGAGCTGTTTCTGATCCTGTAATGCTCAGTGTCTGATCCATAGAGGTTTATCCACGCTATGTAGTGGACTTCACCTTCCTTGCGCTTCTTGACGACCTTTTCCCCGGGTTTGACTTTGTGTCTCAGTGCCCACATCAAAACAAAGACCAGCGCAAAAACAAGCAGGATGCCAAGCAAGACCCACACCCAGAGGAGATTGACAGAACCCTTTATTTCAACCTGTTTTTTCTGTTCAAGAACATCTGGGCCGACAATGCATTTCAGGGTCAAGTCAACCATCGAGCCGGGTTTTGCTTCCGGCAGACTCCTGAAAGTTACAAGGTATGAATTCCCAAGGTCACCCCTGATCTGTCCAATAAAAGGAACGATTTTCACCGTGTCAAAATCCGGGAGAAAGAGACCATTTGTCTGCTGGGCGAGGTTTCTCAGATAAACAATGTCGATCCCACCAGCGGGAGCAACGGTCACAACTGGAAAATCCGGCTTTGTTGGCTTGTTGATGCTTTCAATGTCATTCCCGTCAGATATGAGAAAAATTATCCCCTTCTCTGAATCAGGCCTTGAGTGCAACAGGTCATTGCATTCAATTATTGCATCATTGATTCTGCTTATCTGCCCTTGAGCTTTCAGTTTACCCATCTGCAAGGCAGCCTCAGCCGGATTGCTGGAGAATTTTATTAGTGGCTCAATGTTTTCTGCAAAAGCCACAAGTGAAAAAGTATCATTTTTCGTGAACAGACCAGCTATTTTTGATAGCTGAGTCTGCATGGCCGGGAAGTTGTAATCAAGAGAACCCGAAATATCAACACAGAACATGACATTTATTCTTGGCCCTTCAGATTCAAACGCTCTGGTTTCCGAAGACGAATAAACCTGGTTGTCATACTGGAGGCTGAATGCTGGTTGTTGCTGGTCCAGATTAAAAACTGTGCATTTGATATTAACAGAGGGCCATGAAGATGTATCAACCGAGTCGATAACAAGGCTGGGTTTGGCAAGGGCGGAAGGAATTGTGGCAAGAAGTGCCACAAATAGGCAAACCGCCAGAATTTTTTTCATCAATCCCTCCTGACCAGCCTCACATATCTTCTCTTGCCAACTTTTATCAGAACGGGTTTTTTGGGTTCATGTATTTCTTTTGTGGGGTCATCGACCAGCTCTTCATCAAACTTGACTGCGTTTGACTGCACCAGCCTTCTGGCTTCAGAGGTTGAGGGAACAAGCTCAAGTTTTGTCAAAAGCTTTGCAATCTGTATCGGGTAATCATCGCGTTCAAGCGCCACATCCGGGATATCGGAAGGCAGGGAATGTTCAGAGAAGACCCTCAAAAATTCTTCCCTGCAGGATTTCCCGGCACCTTCACCATGCCAGATATCAACAACTTTTTCAGCCATCATCAATTTTATGTCTCTGGGATTGACAACACCACCTTCAAAATCTTTTGTCGCCTGCTGTATTATGGAAGGATCGGCAAATGCGGCATACTGAAAATAATTGATTATAAGGCTGTCCGGAATGCTCATCAGCTTGCCAAACATGTTCGTGGGCTCATCAAGCAGATCAACCGTGTTTCCGATAGATTTGCTCATTTTTATCACGCCATCAGTGCCGGGCAATATTGGCATGGTCATCATAACCTGAGGCTCCATGCCCATTTCTTTCTGAAGTTCCCTCGCGGCCAGGAAATTGAATTTCTGGTCCGTACCACCAATTTCCACATCTGCCTTTATTGCCACAGAATCAAACGCCTGGAAAACAACATACAACAGTTCGTGGAGATATATCGGCGCTTCGGCTTTCATTCTTTTTGTAAAATCATCACGTTCCAGAACCCTGGCAACAGTGAATTTTGCAAGGAGTTTTACTATGTCCCTTCCTTCAAGCTTGCTAAGCCACTCGGAGTTAAACCTGACCATTCCACTCTGTGGTTCAAGAACTCTGATCACTTGATCAATATACGTCCTTGCACTGTCTTTTATCTGTTCTTCAGAAAGAGGCTTCCTGGTTTCTTTGCGACCGGATGGATCGCCTATCATTGCTGTGTAATCACCGATGACAAAAATAACCTTGTGTCCCATGTCCTGGAACTGACGAAGCTTTTTTAGTACTACAGCATGTCCAAGGTGAAGATGTGGAGCAGTTGGATCAGCTCCAAGCTTGATTATGAGGGGTCTGCCAAGTTTAAGCTTTTGCTCAAGGCCGTCTTCGGGGATAATCTCGGCACAACCATATTTCAACAACTCCAGTTCTCTAGTCATAGTTCACCCATGTATATGAGAATGTGGCGATGCCGATCAGGTAGAGAAACGATGACCCGGACACCGCAGAGTTCCCCTGGCCAAAAAGAAGCATGAGGGAACCTAAAACAATAAAAGAAAAAGAAACTGAGCTATAAGCCTCGTATAGTTTGACCCTTGAATTTATAAAACCAAGCAAAAACGAGAGAAAAATCCCTGTCGAGGCAAATGAATTTAGAATTAGAAAAACATTGTTTATCAAACTACTGCCAATCACAATATCAGTTGACGAGGGAACAAGAAAAGTAAGTCCAGACAAAAATGGTATTACAAAAATAACAGCTGATGTGGCCCTTTTTGAGGAAGAAGGGTTGGAGTTGTCAAACGCCATCGCATGGATAATACCGATACTGAAGCTGGCAAGAGCCACGAAACCTACAATCATGTAAGCATCGTGCTTTGTGATTGCCCAAAGCAGAAACATGATGGAGCCAAACAGCAAATTACAAAAAGCGAGAAACCATGCAAAAATGGCAAAATCATTCCTCCTGTAGAAATACTTTCTGAGACAATCCTGGGCAAGGAAGACGGCAAAAATTGAGGTTACCGCAAAACATACTGCTGTCAGGAGAGTATACGAGAGTTGATTCATTTTGAATCCCCGATTGATGCTTTTTCCAAAGGAATATTATTTCCCTTGGCATCAACCAGTGATATCAACCCCTGTCTGTAGAGTTGTGTTATTACAATAGAAATGCGCTTCTGATCAAGATGAAGCCTCGCGGTGATTCTTTCAAGCGTATTGTGGCCGTCGATTTGCTGGTACACAAGATCCTGCATCGCGGTCTCTACGCCAACTTTTGGCGAAACTATCCTGTTTTTTGGCACAAAAAGCGATTGCCCCCTGTGTGGTTGCGGGATCAGCGTCAAATCAATAAGTTTATATTTCAGGGAAGTAATTATCCCCGCCGATTTTAATGCAAACAGTATCCTGTAAGTCGAGAGGTAGCCAAGGCCAGATTTTTCTGCAATCTGCCTGGCATTGAGTTTTCCATCAACAAGCCTGAGCGTCTTCCAGTCATCAGGCTTCATGGTAAAATCTGATGAGGCCTCCTGTATATTGTCCTGTACCTCAAAAACTTCGTCCTCGAAAAAACCTTGTGATTTTATTACTTTCCATTCTTCAAGGAGTCTCGAGCCCTGGATGAGAAGGGAGTCTATTGGCTCATAGATCGTTCTGAGATCTATCCTTCCGCGCTCATCGAACATAAATTCTCCCTCTTCCCATATCAAAAGCTCAAAAAATGCCGCACTGCCAGTCAGCTTTGCAATGGAACAATGATAAAGCCTGCCAGCCTGAAAATAGCATTTGGCCTGTCTTTCTCCATCATCAATCTTCAGGGCACCAGATTTGCCCTCCATGGTGATCAGCTGGAGCAGCGAGTTCAATTTGAAACTTTTTATATCTCCGACAAGCGCCATAGGCCCTCCAAAGTCGAATTATTCAAGTCAAGTTTAATATAGGAGTTGGTTTTGTCAACTTGACCAGTGACAAAAAACATTTATAGACAAAGATTGGCACTTTGTTACAATCACCCAAGGATCAATGCAAAAACCAAACTTGCAGATTTTAGGCCTTTCTTTTTCGATTGTAATTGCCGCAATGAGCTTTCAGGTTGCGCCCTCTACGGTTATGGGAATCATAAGGGAGCTTAACCTCCTTAATTTCACACAGGCCATGTTATTGGCAAACGCACCGGCTTTTACGAGCCTGTTTATAATGCTGCCCGTTGGAAGATTTTTAAACACAAGAAACCCTATCAGATGGTCCCTTTCAGTCAGTATATTGCTTGCATTGGTCTCAGCATTGCTCCTTTTCATGGCAAGCTATCCATTCATGCTGTCCCTCAGGTTTCTAGGCGGGCTGGCAACAGCACCAGCGTATATCATTGGATCACAGCTTCCGCTGGTTGCTTTCCAGCCAGAGCACAGAAACAGGTTTTCAGCCATCCAGACACTTGCCTCACCGATTGGAACAATACTTGCCACTCAAACTGGCGGGATGATCGCTTCCAGGTTTGGACATACACTTGTTTACATTGTCCCTTTGCTCTTTAGTTTTATTGCCATCATTTTTGCCATCAAACTATGGGGTGCAAAGCTTCCAGAAATAGAAAAACCCGCGCAAAAAAAGGTTTTTTTGCCCTCAGTAAAAACCATGTTGATGGCAATAATTTGGGCGCTTTTTTCTGGTGCCACAGCAGGTGCTTTTATAAATACATCTACTGAAATCGGGATTTTTGATGGACTTGCAAGACCAGTTGCATCTCTTGGGCCATTGTTTCTGATGGTTCCATCTTTTTTCATAAGCCCCTGGGTAGGTTCAATGCTGGACAAAAAAACAAGGAGAGGAAATATGCTTATTGTTGCAGGACTGGCAATGACATTATCCATCCTGATATTGCCAATAGGAAAACCACTCTGGTTTGTTGGCTCAATTTTGCTTGGTTTGTCAGCATCACTTATTCCGCCAGTGGTTTTTTCTTCGCCAGGAAAGTTCGAGCCCAGACACAACATGGCATACTCGCTTTCAATAATAAATCTTTTTGGGACAATAGGTCTCATAGCATCAACACCCCTTGTTGGAACAATAAGGGATGCAACACAAAGTTGGCCAGCCACAATGATTGCAGTTTCAGTCTTTTGTTTTGCAATATCACTTATAGGTCTGGCTTTTGCAAAGGAGCATGAATGATGAGAAAAACAATTGTAATTTTGATAGCTGTTTTATTTGTCCTGCAACCCCTCCCAAAAAACAGTAGTGCACAGGAGGGCTGGTACCAGAAAGATGTTGAGATTGAGATACCACCGCAATCCGAAATCTCAATCGACATAAAAGACGGACTTCCTGTTGTTAATGGAAAAAACAACAAATGGGCTGAGCTGAGGTGTCCGGAGTGGATCAGGGAGGACTTGGTACTTGCCTTCGAGAAACTTTCAAAAACATCAACAAGGCTTTCTCCATCAACATTTGTTCAGGCAGCAACACTCCTGCCAGACAAAATCGAGGTACTTGTCATCTCGTCATCTGGAAGAAAGCCAGAGGTCATAAGGGTGGGCGATTTTGAAAAAATGCCAATCCTGCCAGATTCAATCGATAATGGCGCCAGACTCGCAATTGCAGACGTTGACGGTGATGGAAATTCCGACCTTGTAGTATGCCCCCAAAATGGTGGATGGTACTATTTTAAAGGCCCAAGCTTTTCTGTGCCTGCCCAATCAGAGCAGGCAGACGACAGGGAATGGCTTTCCCCAATGACAACTCCATCCGCGCCAGACAAGGTGGTTTTTGCAAAAAATACCGACACATCAAAGGGCATGATCTATTACGACGGAACAGAAATAAAAAAACTGGACCAGACAAACTTTACAACGATGCTCCCAAACACCTTTGCAACACTTTGTTCAAAAGGCATGATTTATGTTGACCAGTTTGGAGTGATTCGTCTTGTAGAGTCAAAAAATGGCACACCTTCAGGGTATTCATCCTCAACCGATACAATAATGCCATCATTTGATGATGAAGTAAGATTGGCCATCTCGGGCAATCTTCTCATCGCAGGCAACAATGACGGCATCCTTCTTTCAATGGAAAGAAATGGAACAGACTTTACCTTCCAGAAAAAAGAGCTTGGCACAAAACTCGCTTTTGGAAGAGACCTCAGCCCTTGCCTTGCCGATATGAATGGTGATGGAAAGCTGGATCTGGTCTGGAGGGACAGCACAGGCGTATACGTCTCAGATGGGCCGGATTTTGTCAAAAAAACGAAGCTCTCTGTTACATCTGCAGGGCCAATTGCTGTGGGTGACCTGAATGGCGATAAAAAACCAGACATTGTCACCACTGAGAAATCGTCCATTAAAATATTGACTGGGCCAGGCTTCAATCCGCTTGGCAACCAGCCAAACGCTGAATGCGGGGAGTATGTTTCACCTTCGATCGGCGACCTTGATGCTGATGGCAAGGCAGACATAGTCCTTGGCAATGAAAAAGGCCTGATTTGCTTCCTCAAAGGCCCTGATTTCAAGAAAACATCCCTTACCGATGGCATCGATGTTGGCGATTATTCAAATCCCTGCATTGCCGATGTTGACCAGGACGGCAAGGTTGAACTGGCAATCGCAAATGTCGATGGAAGGGTGATTGTCTACAAGTACAACGCCGGGGAACTCCAGGAGTTCAGGTCATGGTCATTCATCCCGACACCACCTTTCATGACAAGGTCAGATTATTTCACAAAATATTACAGGGAGTCTTCAATACTGCCCTGGGACGATGACAAGCCAGCTGTTGAGGCATACAAGAAACTGCTGCAGGAATGCCCCGAAAAATATCTCGATGAAGTTGCGTTCTCCGTTGCAAACACAAACCCGGAAGTTTTGAGGCTTGTTACAAGAATGGGGCAGCAGAGTGTGTTCCTGAGAAACGCAGTTTCAATCTATGAAACGGACAAGAAGCTCGGATATGTCGAAATCATTGAAAAGGGTGACTGGACAACATGCGCCTACCAGACATCTGAGGGAAGGATTGAGCTTTCAAAGTACGATTATTACTGGTTTGTCGTCCATCCACGCGTGTACTACGAAATGCCAATTGCCGTCAATGCGTCATGGTGGGAAAAAGGGCCCGATGACTACGGGATCACAAAAGAGGCATGGTGGCAGCACCAAGAAAACATATTCGAGGGGAACGGCGTTTTCTGGAGAGAGGGCATGGCCACAGATACAAAATCATACGGCGATTCAATGATAAACACCGCATCAAAAGGAAAAACGCTTGAAGAAGCCATAACGAACCTCCATGTTCTCGTTAATCCAGGCAAAAAGGACTCCAGAAACACTTTCGGCTACCTGACACAGGATCTTTACCCATGGCACATATTCAGGAAACGCTATGGCTCATGCGGAGAGCAGTCGATCGTGTTCTGTGCAATTGCCAGAACAGCACTCATCCCATGCTATGTCGTTGCCGACAGGGGTGAAGACCACCAGTGGAACGAGGTCTGGCTCCCGCAAGGCTGGACACACTTTGAGCCAAGCGCTGGCGACACCAACTTCATGGACGAACCATGGGGTTCCTCGGAGGGATTTGACCACAAGGCAAAGACCACATCGACAGTGATGGGCTGGCGTGGTGATGATTCTTACTTTGACGTCACAACCACGGTACACAACCAGAAAGACAAGAAATACACCCAGAAAGGCTCTGGTTACACTGACACGGCAAAGGTCGTATTCACAGTTACCGACGCCGACAATCAGCCGGTCGAGGGTGCAATGATCGTTGCCAGGTCAGGCTGGCAGGCAAGAAACATGATATCGTTCTGGAGGTACACAAACGCTGAGGGAAAATGCACATTTGATCTTGGCTACGAGCCCTATTACATCATTGACTGCGTAACAAAATATGGTTTTACAGGACTTTCACGCTTCGTGGTCAATGAAGGCTCCTCCTATAATGTAAAACTCTCTGTTCCTGGGCGCATTGGGAAACAGAGCCAAACCCCAGAAGTATTCTCATCAAAAGAAACCAGCATAAAACTGGAAGTGCTGGAAAATTCAGACGAATTGAGACCACCAAACTTCATAAGCGGTGGAGGATACACTCCCGGGAGTTACACTTTTGAAAAGTACAGCTATATGGGCACGTTCTTCTCGAAGGTCAAAGTTGAAGCGACTCCAATAAAGGTTTCTGCAAACAGCAAAAATTACACCATGGGCAATACAGTATTTCTCGATCCGCAAAAACCCCTGAGGCTGGTGAACGATTCAGATAAAACCTGGAAAAAAATCAAAATCCGCTTCACCTTCTCGGCAAAAGAGTTCAAGCTGGACATCAAGACGCCAAAGGAAGGAATAAAAGTAAACAGTGGCAGCCCGTTCAAACTTGAAGCATCTATTGAGAGCACAACGCCAGTTGTTGGCTTCTATTGGTCATGGGACAGCAAAAACTGGAACAAACTGGACAAGGAAGGTGCAACAATTGAAACAGGGCTGGGTGGTGCCCCAAGTCCCGGCAAGAAAACAATAAACCTCAAGGCCGTGGCGCTTTTCAAGGATGCAATCCAGGAGGTAACAAAGACGTTCGAGGTTGAGCTTCTTCCAACAAACGAGTTCAAAAACCAGCCAGTGTTCCAGGACCCGCCAAACCAGCTCGAAGGCTCTTCATGGAAGCTCCAGTCATTCAGGATTCCAAAGGGTGAGAGATACCTGATGATAAAAACAGACAGCCAGTCGCCAGGGCTTGATCTTGATGTGTTCCTCTACCTGGACAAGAATGGCGACGGCAAACCGGCAGAGGACGAGCAAATCGGCGTCTCAAACGGGCCAACCTGCCAGGAGAGGATACTCATAAACAATCCAGTTGAAGGTCCATACATACTTCTTTGCCAGGGATGCACATGTCCCACTGAAAATTCCACATTTGATGTGAAGCTCTCCTGTGTTCCAATCTGGTAAAACCGGTTGACAACAAGCGTGCCGGATTTTAACATAATCCGGCACGCGCCCATAGCTCAACTGGACAGAGCGGTGGCCTCCGGAGCCGCAGGTTAGGGGTTCGAATCCCCTTGGGCGCGCTTTCTTTTTATGACATACACCCCGGCACATTCGGAAATTTGAGAATAGGACACCAAATAGCCCAAATCAGAAATTCTTTTTACAAGAAAATCTACATCGACAGCTACACAAAAAGGGGCCGATACCAATAACAACCGCTCCCGAACTCGGCACCGTTCCGGCAGACCTCATCAACGCGCTCAATCTGATATTTTACAACACCCCACAAGAAGTCATGTTAAGGTTTTGGGCGTGGAATAGAGAAGACGTATATCATACAATAAATCGTAGATTAATTTCAGAAGGGAGGTCCTTTCATGACGGCAAGAATTGACGCAAATATTAATAAAGAAACCGTCAGCTTCATCTGCACGCAGATAAGCGTATCAACCGCTTTTCTCGCACAGAAAACTGGGCTTGCCGAGGATAAAGTTGGCTCGTGGCTTGACGTTTCAAGTGATGCTTACCCGACCTTAAATCAGGCAAAGACCATCGCAAAAGTCCTGAAGGTGCCGTTTGCCGGCTTGTATATGCATAAAGGCAACCTTCCAATTAAGCAGTTACCTTCGCTACGCAATCTGCGAAGATTGCCCGAACCATTATCCGATGACAGTTCGTTGAATCTGGCGGTTGTCGAGTTAATCCGTTATCACGATTTCCTGACATCGACTGAATCAGAGTTGGAAGTCACCGCCCCACCGTTAGCTCTGCCTTCTATTCCTGATACAGCAAGCAAAGCGGAGTATGCAGGGCATATCAGAACTTTTTTCGGATTGGAATTGAACGACCAATTTAGGTTGCAGTCCGCCCGTCAGTTTTACTTATATGTTCGCCAGCAGATTGAAAGAAAGGGCGTCTTCGTTCATTGCTTTACTGGCGTAGACGTTGAGGTAGCTCGTGGTATCTCCATTTTCAATGAGTCCGCTCCCATAATCGGAATCAACGATAAAGACAGATATCCGGCCAAGACATTTTCCATCATTCACGAATTAGTTCATATCCTGAAAAAGCAGTCCACACTGTGCAATGAGATGTTTGCTTCGTTCTCCTCTCAGGACGAGGAAGTATTTTGTAATGCTGTTGCTGGTGAAGTGCTTGTGCCAGAGGCTTCACTCAACACCGTTTTAACCACGCAGAATATAACCAGCATCAGCTTAGATACCATTGAAGCCATTGCCAAAAGGTACAACGTCAGTAAAGAAGTAATTACTCGCAGACTGTATGACACGAGTCGGATTTCAAAAGATGAGTACGACACCTATACAAACGAAATTCGCCAGAACTTCCTGCAGGAAGAGGAAGCCAAGAAAATAGCTCGTCAGGAGGGCAGAGGGAATCAGGGTTTCACAAATATGAGCCAATACGCCGTTGACAAGACTAGCCCTGCTATTTGCAAGGTTTTACTTATTGGATACAGTAATGGTTACTTTAGTAAACAAGAGGTATCTGGGCTTCTCGGAATCAAAGAAAAAAACATATCTAAATTCTTGACGGAGGTTGCGAAATGGTGACACCTGCTTATGGAGAGCAAGACACATTGTTCCCACCTCCATATCGCTACATAATTGATACTTGCTCGATTCTTTCGCAAAAGTCGGACGAACCTCACCGCCGCAATGTGTACAGCACCCTGTGGCAAAACATCGACGAAATGGTAAAATCAAAAGCGATAGTCATCTGCTCAGAGATAGAGGATGAGGTCGAAGATGATGAGTTGAAGCAGTGGCTTCAACAGAACGAGTGCGAGGTTCTGCCTATAGATACAGTTGTCCAGCAGAACGTGACGAAAATCGTAAATGAGCATCCAAGATTGCTTGATTTTTCAAATACGAAGTCATCCGGTGATGCTTTTATCATTGCCACCGCGATGAAATATCAGATTACCGTGATTACGGAAGAGAACAAGAACTCGCAGAAGAAAATACCGCAGATATGTGCAGCATACAGCATTCCATGTCTTAATGTGATTGAACTGGCAGAGCAGGAGGGCTGGACATTCTAACGTAAAAAAAATTAAAAAACCCGTAATTGCAATCAAAATCGGATATTCACATGTTTTAGGGGCTGGTCCATATGGCGTGTCTATATCCCAGTAAAACTCGTCATCGTCCCAGAGATCAAGGTTTCTGTTTCTGCATTCATCAAGCCCGGTTCTATCCTCAAATGAGATGTCACCAATAACCATGAATCCAGCTTCTTTTATGTGATCACCAAAGCATCTTTCGATTATCTGGAGTTTTGCCTCATCACAAAATTCATGAAAAAGATAGTTCGAAACCACTCTGTCAAACTTCTGTTCATCCAGAAAATCAAATGGTTTTGTGACATCAGCCTGGAATATCCTGGCCTCTGGAACGTTGGTTTTGCATCTTTCAACCATTTTTGGCGAAAAATCAACACCAGTAATATCTTTTGCTATATCGGCATACATCGTGGCAAGCATTCCAGTGCCAATGCCAAGTTCAAGTACGGAACAATTCTCATTAATATCCGAGTGGTTTAAAACAGAAAAAAGCACGTCCCTGAAATCAATAAAGGGAAATTCATTGCTCTCTGTGCAATTATCATATCGGGCCGACCACTCATCAAATAGGATTTGCCTGTCGGGTTGTTCAGTCACCCTGTTTGCTGTTTTTGGCTTCCCTGGACTGGGATTTCAAGTAGTCCCTTATCTTTGCGGCGTCTTCGAAACGCTCTTCCTGGATGGCCCTCTCGAGGTCGCTCCTGAGTGATTCGGTGCTTTCCTTGGAGAGTGAAAACTCGTTTATGATTGCGCCAAGCCTCTCCTTGAAGGCGATATAGCAGGCCGGGCAACCAACATAATTGTCTTTTACAAAAGCAAGGTATTTTTTGCCACAATTGGGACAGGCCAGATCAATATCCTTCTGTTCTCTTGCCTGTGCAACAACGCTTGAGAGCCAGTCAGAAACACCCCTTTGACCAAAAGTGGCCTGGGCCCTCCTTGACTCCAGCATTTTTTTTGCGCAATCGTCGCATATGTATAATTCAAGGACTTTCGTTGAGCCTATCACCTGAACATAGTGCCCAGTCGCTTCCTTTTGTTTGCAAATCTGACAAAGCATTTACACTTCCTTTCGAAACCAATTATAATATAGGGGAACCAGATGTCCACCATTAAAGGAATAGGTTTTGATCTAGTAGATTGTGACAGATTCAGGGCCATGGCCCAAAAAAGGCCGACCCTGATTGAAAGGCTATTTTCCGCGGAAGAAATTGCCTATGCGAACAAATATTCGGACCCGACAGTCCACCTTTGCGCGTGCTTTGCGGTCAAAGAGGCTTACCTGAAAGCATTGGGTACTGGAATCAATGGCCAGGTGCTGAAACAAATAGAGATGGGACATGAAAAAACCGGGACCCCCTTTGTCACCATCTGCGGTGAGAGGGTCCCGGCTCTTGTTTCAGTCAGTCACACCGACAAAACTGCCGGCGCTGTCGTGGTACTTTTTTAATCTACAATTACTTCTTACACTTTGTCGAATCGGGCGGAATGATTACCGTTATCTGCTTGAGCGCACCATTCCATTCGACTTTCTGTCCAAGCCCGTCTTCAATGAACTTTCTCATTGGAAGGAAAAGCGAGCCATTTTTATTTTCTGATTTTATTGGCATCGTAATCACCACCGGTTTTTTCCCTTTTTCCGTTTTTGTGAAAGTGTCTTTTTCCGCAGTGTGCTTGATTACGGTACCATTTGACAATGTGATTGTTACCAGTTTTGTCGTTGCATCATACTTTACCACACCACCCATCATCTTTTCTGCAAGATATCTCAATGGGACGAGTGTATTGCCTTTTGAAACATACGGAGCCGTGGAAAGTGGCGGATCTGGTTCCGCTCCATTGATATTTGGCTGTTTGCCATCACCAGTTACCCAGAGCCTGGCTTCAGTGCCCCACCATATTGTGTACTTAAGCGTTGTCTTGTTGCCAGCCTGGTCAACGATTTCAAACGATACTTCGTTGGCCCCAAACTTCTTTGGCTGGTAATCGTAGTAGAACATGCCATCAGGCTCGACCTGGATTATCTGGGAACCAACAGAAACCAGTGCCTCCGGTTCTGTTTTTCCCTGAATCTCGATTGTATTGCAGTGTGATGGTTCTGCCGGGCCTGGTTTGATTATGCTGGCCTGTGGTGCAATTGTATCCTTAATGATGGTGACCTGTTTTGTCTGGCTGTTACCCGCATCATCTTCTGCAACGACTGTGAATACATTCTTGCCTTCGTTCAAAGTAACGATGCTTTCAAAATAACCGGCATTCGGAACTTTTGTTGTGTCACCTTTCGGATCTGGCTGGACAATTGGAACCTGCTTGCCATTGATGAGGATGTTCGGGACAACAAAGCGGAGCTTTTCAGTGTCCTCATACATCGCAAGTTCAGTTGAATCGCCAATGCCTGCGATTTTGTAGGTATTTTCCCTTGTAAGGACAGTATCGCCAACTGGATAAGTTACATTGAAAGTCGGAGCAATCGTGTCAATCTTGAAGTCATAAGATTTGAGCTCTTCGGTTCCGTATGTATCCTCAGCGTACCAGTAAAGGGTGTCAATACGCTGCGCATCAGCAAGCGGTGACCAGTTCCCAGGTTCCCATTTGATGTACTGGTCCTTTTTCCAGTTCCACCAAACCTTTATTGTTGCGGTTTTGGAGGTGCAGACAAAATCAATTGATGGTGGATGGATAAACCAGCCATTTTTGCCGTCTGGTTGTGGTGGTTTTATCAAAAGTGTTGTTTCTGGAATTGGAGGAGCAATAAAGAAAGTCACCGATTCTCCACCCTGCTGGTCTTTGCTGGTTATCATGGTGATCTTGTAATCTGTTGAACTGACCTCCGGAGAGACAATACCAGAAGTTGGGTTGATCACAATTTTGAAGGCCCCGCCACTCTTGATTTTTGAAGGTATCTGGATTGTGAGCACATTGCCAGAACCAGTTGCAGACTGCACCTGGACACCATTAATGGTTATGCTGTCAGAAGGGATATTTTCTGGTATGACGGTTGTGTTCGGGAAGGTAAGGGTAAAGGATGATCCGGCATCAAGATCACCTGTGAAAGCAAGACTTCCCTCAATAACCCAGGTAGCTATGGCCTTTGCATTGATTGGCTTCACAGAAACATTGTCAATGGTGATGCGCTTGATGATGATTGAATATTCATCTGTTGTGAGGACGCCGTCAGAACCCTGTGATGTGAACTTGATAGCATAAGAACCTGGCTGTTCAGGGTTTCTTATCTTCGAGGTTTTCGTGAATTCAATCATTACTCCGCCTGGCTGGATTACTTTTGGTGCATAGAGCTGAACCTTGAGTTCATCAACGACAACCCTTGGTTTTAGCTTGCACGGTGTTCCATCAACCAATACTGAATCAGCCTGGATGAATTGATTAACTGTTGTTCCTTTTGGGAAAGAAACTTCGATTATATCATTCTCTTGTAGCTTGTTTCCAATCTCCACGGAGAATTTGTAATCTGCGATCTGTGAGGCATAAGGAGGATCAACAACCGGCCTCTGACCAGCTCTTTTTATTTCATAAGGATTTGAGTCAACAATCGTTGGCTCAAAATTGGTATATATCTTTACCTGATAGCTCCCTCTTGTTGGAGGGTTGATTATCCCGGCTTTTTCAGAGATCTGAACATCAACCTTGCCGCTATTTTCTATTGAGACAGGGGTAATGAAAGACATGGTGCTTGATAACTGGTGAATGTTTACATCAACGCTAAGAGGCATCCCATTGACCTTTACAAGTGATGGGTCAATTGTAACGGGAAGCTTTGTCGTCTTTGGGAAAACAACGGTAACACGGGATTCTCTGGCATCAATCGAGCCACCTTCACCAACATTGAACGAAATATTATATCCAGAAGCTTCTCCAATTGCCGGATTCGTAACTGTGACATTGGCAGGTGAAACCTGGGAGCGCACGACTTTAAGAGCATTTGAGAAAACAACATCAGGTTCAGCCTCTGTTGATATGCCAACCTTGTAATATCCCGGTTCAGGGGCATTTGTAAAACCAGCTCTGTCAGCAATCGTTATCGGAACTGGATCATAGGGGCCATTTGGATCAAGCTGGATGTGAGTTCTGAAAAGGATCGAATTTTCGTTGTCAAGCCCAAATTTCTCAATAAATTCAGGGTTTTTGCGCTTGTTTGTCTTTATTTCTGGAAGGCCCTGACATTTCGTGCAAGGAGAGGTTCCAATGTAAATGGAGGTCAGTATTCTCTCAAGCTCATGGTCCCAATACTCGGAATAGCCACCTTTTGGCGGGACATCAGGCATGGTCCACTCTGGTGGAAAGGTAACTTTGAGCCAGCCATGGATTCCGACTGTTTCATTGATATCGATGAGAACCTTATATGTTGCCGACGTTGAAACCTGCGACGGCTTGAAATACCAGATATTGAAATTCGATATTTTTTCAGTCCTTGCATAAGAGGGTGACGGGACATTGGCAAACAATGAGAGGATTATTGCCAGGATTGCCAGGAACGTAGAAGTTCTCTTTATCATAAATGCCTCCTTGAAAAGCTTGATTACAGACTATTTTAGCTTTTCACAAGTACAACCTTAAGCCTGTTAAGGTTTTCAAAACATAACCCCATTCTTGACTTTGTTTCTTTACTTTGTTAACATTTGCCAAGCCACAAAATGCAGATAAATCCAACGCAATTTAAGTTCAATGGACAATATCGCCAAAACCAAATTTTTACTTTTTTTAAGACATATCCAATAAACACAAGGCTTATTTTAATGGCTACTTTCTTTGCGGGTCTTGGTGCAGGGATAAACGAAGTCAACTTCAATTATTATCTATTGTCTCTCGGCTACAATGAAATTTTCATCGCAACACTCACCTCGCTTGCAACACTGACAGCGGCAATTGCTTCCATACCAATGAGCTTTCTTGTCAATAGAATAGGTAGAAGAAATGCAATTGTGGTTAACCAGCTGATTTCATGGCCATTGTTTCTACTACAAGTCTTGTTGCCAATTTCTCCAATAATCCTGGGTGCTTCCGTAGTCAGCTCACTGGTCTCGACAATGCAGGGTCTTTCAGAAAGACCACTCCTCATTGAATCGACCGAAGAGGACAAGAGGGTGAATGTTTTTTCTCTTGTGACCATGACATCCCTGGTTGCCGTAATCTCCGGGAATTTCTTTGGTGGAAAATTAACTTATCTTGCAACACAAATATTCTCCTTGCCTGCTGAATCTCCATGGGCTTACAGGGCAGCACTTTTTTGTACCTCACTTCTCTCCGGAATAGCCATGAGCTGTTATTTGAGACTAAAGCATATACCGATAAGCGCGGACCACCTGGACACAAGAACAAACAGCCATTTTTTCAAAAGGCTTTTCGGCAACCTGGAGAGTTTTGGTTTTATCTGGAAACTGCTTCTGGGACAGATGCTCATTGGATTTGGAGCAGGATTCACTGTTCCACTCTTCTCCCTTTTCTTCAAAAAAGTTTATCATGCCACAGCGGACCAGTGGGGAACAATAAGTTCCATAGCCAAATTGCCAATGTTTTTTGGCGTAATGATATCCCCAAAAATCGCCAGGAAATTTGGCAGCCTGAAAACTGTTGTATTCTGTCAATACCTTTCAATACCATTCCTCTTGCTGACGCTTTTTGCACCAAACATAGCTGTGGCAGGTTTTGGGTTTGCAATAAGGCATGCCCTTATGAACATGACAGAGCCGATCTGGGCAAGCTTCTACATGGGCATGCTCAAACCAAAGGAGCTTAGCACTGTTTCAAGCTTTATAACTGTTGGATGGAACACACTCAATGCCACAGGAACAAGGATTGGCGGCAGTTTTCTGGAAAGTGGCAAACACCAGTGGAGTTTCTATATAACAGGCCTCGCCTATGTTATTGCATCAAGTTTCTATTCAATCGTCTGGCGAAAACACATGCGCAAAACATAAAAACAAAAAAGGGCCGCTTTGTGCGCGGCCCTTTTTTGTTCAAGTTAATCTAATCTAGATCATCCAATTTTTGGGTTTGGTGGATAATATATGTTGATCGTTTTTGACTGAGCTATCCATTCAACGGTTGCCCCAAGTGCTTCACCAACTGCCCTCAATGGGACCATTGTGCTTCCCTTGACAATTACTGGTGCTGCTGTGAACTCAACTTCCTTGTTGTTGACAAGTGCTGTTTTACGCCCGATCCAGAGAACAACTGTCCTGTTTGCAAGAACATACGTCACTTTTTTCTCATTTGCATCCCAGTCAACCTTTGCACCAAGTGCCTCGCCGATGAAACGAAGTGGAACAAATGTTGAACCACCAATGATTGATGGTGGGTTGGCCATTGAAATTTTTTTATCATCAACAACGGCCGTTGGTGAATTTACTTGCAAAGTTATGAGCTTTCCTTTTTTTGTACCCTTGCACTCGATTTCAATATTGCCACCGTTGCTCCTTATGATGATTTTGGCAGTCGATCCCCAGTACTCCATCTTTTCTGAAAGCACTTTCACTGTGAACACAGTTTCGTTGCCGGTTAATTTGTTTCTGGAAATTTCAATCCAGTTACCCTGAAGTTCAATTGTTCCGTCAAGAACACCACTCCCAGAATTCTTTATAGTTATCTGTTTTGTTTGGCTTTCTCCTTGTTTTACCACTCCAAAATCAAGAGACTTTTGATCTGAAGAAATTTTTGGAGAAATCTTTTCTTTCTGAAAAACCTGCACTCTGAGGTTCCCATGGTCTAGCACATATAGCACACCATTTGCTGATCTTACTTTCGTGGGCTTTCTAAACGTGCCGAGATCGGACCAGTAATCTTTGATGGTGTCTCTGGATTTCGAAGGACTTGTCGAACCTATTGAATAGGTGAAAACTCCATCAAGGCCAAAAACAGCAAGTCTGTCATTGCCAGTATCTGCAACAACAATCTGGTAATCACTCGTCAAAGTGAAACTTTCCGGCCTTGAAAGTAATTTCTCGCCAAACATCCTGACAAATGTTCCATCCGGCTTGAAAACCTGTATCCTCGAATTGACCGCTTCAAGCACATACACATTGCCATCTGGCCCAACAAAAACATCGGACGGTTCGGCAAGCTGGCCTTCCCTCACACCTTGCGATCCAAACTGGTAAACAAATTTACCTATCTTGTTGAACCTTATTACCGTGGCTTTTTCACGGTCAACGGCAAGAATCTCGCCATCTTTTGACTGGGAGAATGAAGCAATATTTTGAGATACTTTGTCGACATTTACCACGTCCGTGGAGGGATTTCCAGAGCAATCATAGGTTCTAAGGGTGCTATTTGAAGAATTATATGCAAGTACATTTCCTTCCTGGGAAGTTGAAAGTGTCATTTTGACAGTATTCTGCCCATACTGTCTTGTTCCAGTAACACCATTCTGGCCAAAAAATTGCATGTCGTTTCTGTGGGAGTCAAAAACTGCAAAACCATTTTGTCCACAAACCGCAAGGTCGGTGGGGTTCCCAAACTGCATCGGTTTGCCACCAAATGCACCAAATTCGCCAAGAGATTTGCCTTGGGAATTGGTTGCAAAAAATTTGGAGCCATCAACTGCATAGATATTCCCGTTAAAAGCAATGCAAAAGGCTAAAGGCATAGAACCAAATCCTGCAATTGCAAATTCCGAAATTTTGCTGCCTGTTTTGTCATAGACTTGCAACAGGGAAGAATTGTCGCCCATAAAACAGACATTGCCTTTTGGGTCAAATCGTACTTGTCCAGCAGATGGATTGAAACTTTGACTGGTTTCTATCGGGAACTCAAGTTTTTTCTGCCCATCCTTGTCAAAAATAGTCATTTTTATTGAATTGAACGGCACCTTGTCCACAGGTTCCTCGCCAACTGTTGGAGGGGTTATAGTGAGTATGACTACTGATCCATCTTTGTTTATATCACCACCATCAATTGTCGCAACATCTTTGCCAACATCGATAAATCTCGATAAAAGTTTCCCTTTGTCTGAAATCTTGAGCAAACCCGATATTGAATCTATAACCCATATTGACTGGTCAGAATTCAATCTTGCAATAAGAGGATTGACAATGCTCTCGCTACCAATTGGTATCTTGGCAAGAATCTCTCCTGTACGGTTTGCTTTTACAATTTCGCTTCCGGTTATATAACAAACAACACCTTCTGAAGCAGAGATGTTTGATCTTATTCTGCTTACATCAATATAATCTGGAATTGCAAAAGATTTATTCAAAATGCCATTTTGCATGTATATAGAACAGGTTTTGCTTGCGGAATCGACAACATATATCCAGGCACCGGATGATTCATCGATACCTATTGCAGTTGGTCTGATCAATTCACCCGCAAGAGGCCCGTAGCCAATTGCCTTTACTGGAGTATATCTCTCTTCGGCGGAGTAAACGGCCCCGGACAAAGAAGCAAAACACAAGGGCAGAACGAGCAAGACAGCAATTTTTTTCCAAACAGCCATGTTACCTCCTGTAACACTTACCATTTTATTATACACCAAGTTCAAATGGCAATGTAAAGTCATAACCTCCACGAATGCGCATCCAGAAAGGGGCCACCCAGGTGTTGTGTCGAGTTAAGCGCTTGCAAGACCCAATTTTCATCATGTTTTGAGAAAACGCTTATCGAGCAATTGTCCATCCCAATCAAACCACCATAGGAGGCAACAGGGAAACCAAGAACATACGGTACCATTGCCCAAAGTACGCCACCATGGGAAACAAGCAAGACATTTTTCCCCTCATATTCGCGCATAATCATCTCGCAGGATTCAGAAATTCTCTTTGAGAAATTAACAATACTCTCCCCGCCTTCCAATGTGAAATTTGAATCATTCACAAAGCTTTCCCAAGATTCATGGTTTTTCAAATCATCGATCTTCTTGCCATCAAATATGCCACATGAGCGTTCTCTAAATCTCTCATTAAAACAAACACCCAATTCGAGATGTTTCGAAATGATGAGAGCCGTTTGTTTTGCCCTCTTGAGATCAGAGCTGATTATGACATTTATGCTGGCATCTTTCAGAGCCAAGGCAACCCGCTCTGCTTGAGCAATTCCCTTTTCCGTAAGGCTGGAATCGTGCCATCCGCACAAAATTCCCTCGCTGTTTCCTTCACTCTCGCCATGCCTGATAAAGATTAATCTTGTTATTTTCGACATTTTTGCTCCTATGATTTTATGTTATAATACAAAATACAAAACAAAAACGTCAAGGAGCCACATAATGAAGAGTATCGACCTGTCGAAAGAACTTTTCGAGTCTGAGGGCAAGTCAATAATTGAAAAAATAGGCCCCGGTGTATTGCAAAACATCAGCATCGGACTAATAAACGGCGAATACATTTTTGATGATCCCAAACAAATTGCCAAGTTCCAGGTTTTCATGTTTGAACAAGATGAAAGCCTACAAAATAAAATAAGTGACGCTTTAAACACAAAATTACCAAAAACATACAAGGGAAGGGATGTCCCGTTTTCAGATGAAAATGGTGTATGGGTATGGTTCTGGCCTGATTTTACAGAATACATTCTGGGTCTTCGAAGGAGACCGATCGACCCAATCTCCTACGCCAAAGTTTCGGAGGCCCAATTTTATGCGCTGCTCTCCGGTACGATCTTCTGGGACCCCAGCTATGAGCTCCGGAGAGCACAACTCCAGTGGGACCACATGCCACAAGAAGTGTGGTACTGGAGACACCACTGGGTGCTCAAAAATCTTGAAAACAGGAAACTCGTTCAACTCGCAATCGAAGATGATGACAAAATGACTGCGAAAATAATGGTTTCAAGGTACGTTGAGTGGACGATAAGGTTGAGTTTTCTTGCCGCAAGGAAATATTCTCCCAGAAGGACGCTCCTGCTTGAAATGCATAGCCAGCTCCAAAGGATGGAAGAAATACACCAGCTTGTAACATCAGCAATTGAAAGCCACTCGGCTGAAGGAGCACTAGAAAAAATAGAACAGGCCATCCTTGCAATAAGATTGAGGATGGTTGAGAAAAAATACCTGCCAGAGAATATCGGGCTTGATGAAAATGGAAACGCAGATTGCCTCGCCATGTCAGAATACTTCCTCTCGGCAATGCCAGGCGACTTCAGGAAACAGGCTTCAAGGGTTTGTCCGGTTGACCTTTTGGGATCACTTGAACAGAGGGCAAAAAATACACCATAAATAAAACCAAAATATTGGGGAGGTGCCAAATGAGGAGGTTTTTATCTTATCTTCTAGTGTTGTTAGTGGTCATAAGTTGTAGTTGTTCCCAACCCTTTAAACTTCAAACAAAAACATACAATACAAAACCGATAAACGGAAAATATATTGGCAATATTGTAGATGATAATTCACAAAGCTCCTACAGCATAATTGCAGATGGTAATACGCTAAAGATATGCGACAGGAGAACAAGATCTCTTGTCTTCTCGGAATTAAAGCTTCCTGGAGCAGTCATATCAAGCTATGATGCAGGATATGATTATTATGTGATTTGTAAATCTCAAAACAGCAACTTCTTGGTTTGTTTCTCATATGATGATACTCTTCACAAGCTAGAATTGCGCAAAAAATTTGAGGTCAAAACACGATCGTCACAAATTATTGGTGTTTTATCACATGAAACTACCATCATTACACAATCAGAAGATAAAACTATCCTATATCTCTACGAAAAGGGCAATCTGATAAAAAACATCAAATATCCCAAACCTACAATCTGGTGGCTCTCTAATTTTGATGGCTTTGTAAATATCGGTTTCGATGGACAGGATTTGATATTCCAAACAGATGGCAACCATGATAACATTGTTGATGAAATCAGGGAGAAGATCAAAGAACCTTCACCGATTGATAATGCTTTTTTCCAAATGACCAGATTCTACACTAGATATATTGACTTGTATGATGGTAAGAATCTATGGAGAATACAAACTCAATTAAATAATTTAGATAATATGTATATTAGAGGTCCTCTTGAAATAGAGAACCTGGAAAAAGGTATCAATCTTTTTCTATACCCATACAAAAATGGCCTATGCATGGTAGAAATCAATAAAAAAGATTCCAGCAAACTTGTCTTAAGACATGTTGATGATAGAAAGATGTATCCCATTACTGGATATTCTGGTAATTGGTGGCCTCCTGATCCTGGGGGTTACTATCTTTATGGGTATGAAGAAAACAACACTTATAGGATAAAATGCTTTCATCTCTTCACAAAAGAAAATGGAAATAGTGACACCATAGATTTTAAAGAATGCAATGTCGAGCCTTTCCATGATTCTAGAGAGAATATTATAGATGGTGACTATTACAATTCGGATAATGACTATTCAAGCATCAGGGATGTTTCTTTTATCATTTTTGTCAAAGATGGCTTTTACTACATACCCAATGCCACGAATTGGTGATCCAATGCTGAAATTTTAATTCTTGGCGCACAAAAAAATACTTTCTGTAACTATTTTCGCAATTCCAAACTAAAACCCCCTTGGAAAACCAAGGGGTCACTATTTTTCGTCACTTTATCATTTACTTGCAGAAACTTCCTTTGCACGACAAGGCATACAACAATCCATAATAATCCCTCGTTTTGCCTGGTTTGGGATCAAAACTGTTTCTGTGCACAAAATAGATCGTATGTGTTCCAGGGGTCAAGACTATTTGCAAATTGACAATCATTCCTCTCCTCTGCTTGTCTGCTCTGCCAATATAGTAATACGAGGTTTCTGGCTGGTTCGAATGAGGAGGGTTGCCCAAACCGAAAGTTGGCGACTGGAGCACGAGTTTGGTTGATTGCCCCGGATTGGCAATGCTGATGAATGGGTCAATGTATATGTCCACATCATCATTTGTGTAGACTGTAAGTTCAGCAGTGCAGTGCTTGTCAACAGTAAATGCCTGCCTGTAGATATTGGTTACGTTTTTTGGACAGCTGTTCCAGCCTATATTGCCAGGAGGGAACATCCCGGCCACACCACCAGAGGGAATATGAGTTATCCAGTTGGCACCCATATCATAAAGCTTTCTCCATGGTGCCCCCTGAACATCAACACCCCAGGCATCGTTGTCTGCTCTCTCCCATGGGATAACAGTGACAGGTGCCCAATTGCCGCTTACCCACTCAGTGCCCTTTGGTAACCCAAGAATTTCCCATTTATTGCTTGCTGGGTTATTGCCAGAATCATTATGAACAAGATATTCTGCCGTCTCATTGCTGACAGCACAGGCACAATCTCCATTTGTAATGTCCCATCCACATGCAGATTTTTGGCCAGGCAGGGAGAACGTTTCAAGCCCAAAAATCATTCCAAAGAAATTTGAATAAGGATCTGATCTGTGCACAAAATAAACGCAATGGGCACCAGGATTTATAAGGGGCAAATTTACCACATTTCCAGATTCTTTATCAATCCCGGAGTAGCTTCCAAGGTAGCTCTTGGAAGTTGAGTTCTTAACAAGGCGGGTTCCCACTGGTGGATCAAGGTAGACATCAACTTCTCCAGAAACCCAGATAGTCAAAAAACCGGAGGATTTACTGCTGACCTTAAAAAAATGCCTGTAGTAACTGGGCAGAGTTTGAACTGTACGTTCTGGTGGAAGGGGTTTTCCGGGTTTTATTATATCTGGTGCGTTGAGCTTTGTTGGCGGAGGATTGTTCCAGGAATAATATGGATTGCACCCATAAACCCATTGTGCTCCTCTTTCATAAAGCTTTAACCACGGCATTACTGGTCTATTGATGGCATAGCTTGCTTCTTTGCCATCAACAAACTTCACACTCTCCCAAGAACCATACATCCACTGTTCGGCATCCCAGCTCTTATTGAGAAGCCACTTTGTCTGAGTCGAAAGGTACTCAGTGTCACCACCAGAAACAGCAATCATCTGAGTTCTGTTGTTCCATAATCCGCCATCATTTGTCGGAGGAGAGATGATATCTTTTTTATCAATCAAACCCGCTGTTTGGGCAGTTGAACAGGAGCATAAAGCCATGATAGCAATCAGGACAATAACCTTGATATGGTTCATATAACCACCTTCCCAATACTCTCTATTATATGAAAACTAATCTAAAATTTAATCATGTTAAATCAAGTTGTTAAAAAGGCGAAAAGAAAGAAAAATATTATCAAAATATAAAAAGCCCCCACTTCTAAGTGGGGGCTTTTAAAATGATTGTTGTTCCTTGCTATTTTATTCCAAGATATTTGGCAAACTGGTCAGAATCGAGCCTTTCCGAGCAGGACTTGCCCTGCATAAAGAGGTAGAGGTAGTCGAATGCACCAGCTTTTGAATCAGTACCTGACATATTGAAACCACCAAACGGTTGTGAACCAACAAGGGCTCCAGTGCACTTCCTGTTGAGATAAAGGTTGCCAACATGGAATTCTCTTCTGGCTCTCTCAAGATTTTTGCCAGAATCAGACAGAAGAGCACCAGTGAGTCCATATATTGTTCCGTTTGCATAATCAAGTGCTTCGTCAAATGATTTTGCTCTCGAGATCGAAAGCACTGGCCCAAAAATTTCTTCCTGGGAAATCCTGGCTGTTGGGCTTACATCACCAAAAACCGTTGGCTGGATAAAATATCCAGTGCTGTCATCACAGGTACCACCGGTAAGCAGTTTGCCTTCGCCCTTGCCTATTTCGATATACCCCTTGATTGTAGAGAATGCCTGTGCCGAGGAAACTGGTCCCATGCCAAAAGAGGCATCTCTGGTGTCTCCGACCTTTATTGTCTTTGCTTTTTCCACAATCCGGCCAACTATATCGTCATACTGGTCACCGACTATGATAAGCCTTGAGCAGGCAGAACACTTTTGACCCTGGAAACCAAATGCTGCAGCGACAGTTTCTGCGGCTGCAAAATAAGGCTTGCTGTAGTTGTCATCTATGATCATACAGTCTTTGCCACCCATCTCGGCAACGACCCTCTTGAGCCAAATCTGGCCCTTGTTGACTTTTGAAGCCCTCTCGTAAATCCTTTTGCCAACATCCATGGACCCAGTAAAGCTGATGAAACGGGTGAGTGGATGGTCAACAAGATAGTCTCCAACTTCACTGCCTGGTCCTGGAAGGAAATTGATGACGCCATCTGGAATACCAGCTTCTTTCATTACCTCCATGAATTTCGCACCGATGATTGGGGTGACTGAAGCCGGTTTCAGGACAACTGTATTTCCTGTGACAACAGCTGCAACAGTCATTCCAGTCAAAATTGCAAGCGGGAAATTCCACGGTGGTATCACAACACCAACACCAAGCGGGATATGCCAGTATTGATTGTCCTCACCAGGGATTGAAGGGATATTATATGGAACAGAGATATTTTCCATCAGTCTTCCATAATATTCCAGGAAATCTATTGCCTCTGCAGTATCAGCGATGGCCTCAATCCAGCTCTTGCCAACTTCATAAACCATCCATGCAGAAAGCTCCAGTTTCCTTCTTCTCATGATGCTGGCGGCTCTGTAAAGGTATCTGGCACGTTCATGCGGGTCGGTAAAACGCCAATACTCCATAAAAGTCTTGTGAGCGGTCTGTAAAGCCTCCTCAGCTAATTGGCTGGTACCTTTGCTTGCCGTTCCCACAATCTCGTTGTGCTTTGATGGATTGTTTGATTTAATCACATCGCTGGTCTTGATGTTCCTTCCACCGATTATGATGTCATAATGCTTGCCAAGATTTTTACCAACAAAATCAATAGCATCTTGCATCATTTTTTTCTGTTCGGGGTTGGACAAATTAAGAAGATACGGTTCAGATACAAACTGCTGTCTCATGTGGCTCCTTTCAGGTGCTTGTTGACAACCAACATTATATATATGAAAAAAGGTTAAATCCAGTATTGATGACATAAACTCGTGCACAAGCACAACAAATGAAAAAAACGCCTGATACGAGATTGTGGGTAAGAATACAAATCGAAGAAATTACTGGCAAGCAGCCCAAAAATCGCAAAATATAAGGGAATAATTCTTGAAATGGCCTTTTCCCATCAATATGCTCTCTTGGTGAGGTGGTGAAACATGAGCTTTGGTGCCAAAGAAATTATAGTAATACTGATCGTCGGATTGATCCTTTTTGGATCAAGCAAAATACCGGAGTTTGCAAGATCCTTGCGAAAAGGAATTGAAGAATTCAAGAAAACCGGCGAAGAATTATCAAAAGGGATTGAAACAAAAAACGACGAGCAAGCCAAAAAGTAGGCGCACTTGTTGAACGACAAGCCAAAACCTGTCCTTGAGCATATTGAGGAGCTCAGGAAGAGGCTCATCTACTCTTTGCTCTTTGTGTTGATTTTTTCAGTTGTCTGCTGGATATATTCGGACCAAATAATTGCCTGGTTGACTGGCCCGGTACCTTTTCTTGATGTCCCACCAATCCAGCTCCACTTCACAGATGTCACAGAAGCTTTCGGCGCTAAATTCATGATCTCGGTCATTGGTGGCATCATAATTGCTTTCCCATTCCTGATATACCACGTGTGCATGTACATCCTCCCTGGAATGAAAAAAAATGAACGGAAAGCCTTTTTTGCATATCTCCCATCAATGATCTTGCTCTTTATTGCTGGTGCAGCATTTGCCATTTGGCCAATAGTTCCCATCGCAAGAAAATTCTTCGTCGATTATGGCGGCCAAAACATGGTCCCAATTATCACAGTATCTTCCTATATCGATTTTGTAACATTGCTCACTCTTGGAATGGGGATTGTCTTTCTGCTCCCTGTCGTTGTGATGTTCATTACTTCAATAGGCTTTGTTTCACCATATACGCTGGCAAAAGGCAGAAAAGGCGTGTGGCTAGGGATTCTGATCGCTGCTGCTGCCATTGCACCAAATGATGGGCTATCAATGTTAATAATAGCTTTGCCGGTTGTCATTCTTTTTGAAATTTCGCTGTTTCTTTCTAAAATCAAATGGAGAAGACGCCAAAAAATTGAGTCAGAATCGGTTAAAACTCCATATCAATAATTATTGATTTTGCAACAGAAATCCACCTCACTGTTGCCCCAAGTGATTCTGCAACAGAGCGGAGCGGTACGAGCGTTCTCCCATTTCTTATCAGTGGGCCAACATCTATTTTGACCACCTTGTTGTCAAATTCTGCCTTATCTTCTCCAATCCAGTATTTCAGGATTTTCCCCTTGCGGCTTATCTCCACTTTTTTCTCTGTCGCATTCCAGTCTACCTTGCATCCGAAGGTTTCTGCAATAAATCTAATCGGGACAAGTGTTCTCCCTTTATAAACTTCCGCAGGCACATCAAGCGTGACCTTGCCATTATTTATTAATGCTTCATTTGAACCAGGCTCCATCTGTATCCGGAGCCTGGGATCAGTCACAAAATCAAGTGAAAGCTCATCTTCCCATGACGACATACCCCCGTTTCTTTCCGGGCATGTGTTGCACGTTATCTTTATCGGCACAGAAAAATCAGAGCCTCCAGGGAGGTCCATGCAGTTAAAGCTGAAAGAAAAGGAGGTTGTTCCATTCTCCTGATATTTTCCGCTCTGGCCATCAACCTTCAACCAGTCTGGTTTGTCTATATCCAGTCTGATGTATCTGTCTTCGCCATCGGTTGAATTGACCCGAACTTCAAACTGACCCTGAGAGGAGCGTGGGAAATATGGTGCATCAGATGGATTGACCACAACATCAAAACATGGCTCACAGGTCTGGCATTTTTTTTGTTGGCTCACAACATCCACCGTGAAAAAAACCAGAACCCACCCGGATATTCCCGGTTCATCATATTGCCCGTCACCCCCCATGACAGGACAACCGGGCTCAATTGCAACGCCAAACTTTTGCTTGCCATCACAAAAAGAAGGATCAGAAGGATCGATGATCATTGTATATTTATAACCCCTTCTCATGCCTTCAGAAAATGTCTTCCCACCAATAAAACTTACCGATTTGCATCTGCTGCCAGCTTCAAAGGGCATCCCCTCAAATTTTGGCGGTGGCAACCTGCCGTCTTTTCTTCCAAAAAGAAGTGTAAATGAGAACCTTCTTGTGCCATCTGATGCGACAATTGTTCCGAGGTCCCTGTTTTCAAGGACTTCCACATACGGACACTCATCCCAGCAAAACAACTGGCCATCAGAGGTCACATAAGAGATCCTGCCATCTTCTATCAAGACAGACGATCTTGTTGCATGGATCAGCTTTCTTTTCCACACCACGGAGCCTTCAGGATCAATTCCCCAAAAGATTTTGCTTCCATCAATAAAATAAATGCTTCGGCCATCAGTTGCCAATGGCCAGGAAACCGGGCCAAAACCTTCCTTCTTCCATTCCTGCCTGCCAGTTTCGACATCAACTGAATACAAAATGCCTGATTCATCTGCAAAGATACATTTGCCCTCAATCAATACTGGGTTTGAGCGGATAGGCGCCTCTGCAATGTAACGCCAGAGCAACGATCCATCTTCAGCATTGAGACAATACAGAACATGATCCAGGGAACCAGCAATGATTTTTTGTCCAGAAACCAGAGGTTGTGTCTCAACCCAGCCACCAGTTTCAAAAGACCAGATTGTTTTTCCTTCCGGAACGGAAATGCGCCTGATTCTATTGTCATCACCACCAAAAACAACTGATCCGGCATAAATCGCAGGCGTTCCCCAGATGGGGGATTTTGAATCAAACCTGAAAACAAGAGAACCATCTGTGGCGTTCAGGCAATAGAGATTGCCATCAGAACACCCAAAAATGATCTTTCCGTCAAAAAGCACTGGCATTCCGTATATCGCATTGCCAGCCCTGAAGCTCCAGACAATTTTTTTGCCAAGCAAATCAACAAGCGCGAGTGTTCCAGCTTTGGTCCCGACAAAACAGCTGGCATTATAAACGAGCGGCGAGCTTGCAATATCGGCACCATCAATTTCAAGCTCGAATTTTTTCATGCCTGCTTTGATATAGACAAGTTTCCCGCTGGCATTTCCAACAAGGTAGCCGGAATCAAACGGCGCAGGTGGATAGACTGAAAGGTAGCTCCCACCAACAGAACATTTTGATGCAACCTGAAAAGGTGGTGTGGCAGATGATTTTGCATCGCCAGAAACAGGCAGAACAGCCTGAAAAGAAAAAATAAATGTCAGGGCAACCAAAAATGAAATTTTCTTCACACTTCAAATACGTCAAAAAACCGAACATAGTTTCAAGTCAGTTTCTCACCGGCTTAACAACAGATTGACAAGAGTGTCCCAAAGATTATCGTTGAATTGTTGAGGAAAAAACTTCTACTTTTGGTTGTCCTGGGAGCGGGAACAGTTGTCGCACAAATAATTGTTGCCCTGTTTTATTCGGGAAACGGCGAGAATCTCTGGCAAATTCTGGGGTTCGGAAATTTATTTGTGCTTATTGCCTGCTTTGCGGCATTTTCCAGGAACAAATTGCATGTATTGCCATTGCTTGGGCTGGTAATTGGAATTTCGGGCCCTGTTTTTGGTTTGATCTGGACAGGAAGAGGCATTGCCGGACAGGCGGTTTCATATTCACTCTCATATCTTTGTTTTTCAATGCATTGCATTTTCCAGAGAGAAAAACCCCTGACATATTTCGGATGGCCTCTTCTGCTGTGTTCTTTCTTGCTTTGGTCTTTCCATGTTTTTCTGGCAAATGCCGGATCAGATCTTCCACCATTTGACATAATTGCATTCTTCTTCAGCCTGCTGATGCTTTTGGTGGCATCAAGCATTCTGCTGATCATCATTTTTGAAAAAAATACAATACAGGAGGATATTTCATGAACCAGATTCTGAAGAGCAAGTTTAATGCGTGGGGATTTTTTATTGTGGCATGCGTGTGGGTATTGATAATGATTTGTAGTTTTATGTTTTCCATTCTGGACATCAATGCTGGTGTGCTATCCCCAATAATAAGGATGTTGACGGTTGGGACAGGAATGGTAATGACTTTCTTCTTTTTTTCCATCTCAAGGTCAGAGCCTGGACTCGCAGCAATTGGTTTGGTACTAGGAACAATTGGAGCAATGGTCCAAACATTCCCAATGCAGAGTGGGCTTTCTGAAATTATGGGTTTCATTATTGGAATAAGCTACATCTTTTTTGCCTTTGCAATCTTGAAGCAGGAATCAAAAACGGCAAGCTGGTTAGGCTGGGCAATGATTCTTTCGGGTATCATAAAACTGTCTTCAATTGGAGCAGTCACCAATATGATGGATGGCGAGATCGGCAATATAATGGTTTTCCTTACAATAACAGTCCTTTTTGAAATCCTTGTCGCACTTGCAGCAATCTACTACATCATAGTTGAGGGCAATCTGTTCGAAGGGAATACAACACCGAAAACAATCAATGCTCCAGAAAATTTGAACTGAAACTAAACGGTATCAAAAAGAGAGGTTGCATGTCTTGAGTAAAACAGATGCAACCTCTCTTTCAAAAAAAATAAACTCCAATCAGACCTAATTTTGCGCCAATAGTTTCAAAAACTGGCAAAAACCCATATATTTGAAACCATGGAAGAAGGACAAAGGGACATTCTGGAATGTGCCAGATATCTGGCCTCAAGGGGATGGGCAGAAGCTGGTGCAGGAAATATAAGCATCAGAACAAAACAAATTGGCATTCACAACACAAACGCAATACCGATCAACTATCCGGCAAAGCCCAGTTTGGCAATTTATGCCACAAGGTCAGGCTCAAACTTCAGATTGATGGCTGAAGATGACGTATCATCAGTTGTGGTGGGCGAGGACGGGCAAAGCATAGCCCATGATTTCAAACATGGGAAACCAACCAGCGAACTCTCTACGCACCTTCTTCTACAAAGTCATTTTGCCGACAAAAACAGTCTGGCGATCATACACGCCCATCTGACAAACCTTGTTGCCGCAACACATGTTTTCAGATCAGAGCAGGAGCTCAATGAAGCTGTCTTTTGCCATACCGAAATGCCCCTTCTTGTCCCTGGTGGAATAGGTCTTGTGCCTGTGATCACCCCTGGCTCAGTCGAGATAGCACAGGCAACGCTGGAAAAAATCAAACAGGGAAAAACATGTGTCGCATGGGCTTGCCATGGAATAGTGGCCATCGCTGAAAACCTTCTTGGGGCAACAAATATCATTGAGGCAGTGGAAAAAGCTTGCGAGATTGCATTAAAAGTAAAATCTGCCGGCGGGAAAACCATTTTTGTGGGACAATCGTGACTGGAGAAAAAAGATGGTGCCGAAGAAGGGACTTGAACCCCCACCCCGTTGCCAGGACATGGACCTGAACCATGCGCGTCTGCCAATTCCGCCACTTCGGCAACCTTTATGAGGTTATACAAAACCACATCTGTCAAGTCAAGGAGAACCTTGGTTTTTTTATCGTGCAATGGCTCTGATTCATGCCAGTAGCAAAAACTGACTTTTTGAGTGGTGTTTTGCGTACTCAAAGTTGAGTTTTTTGGGAACTCCTGCAATATTGTTTGTGTAAAAACAAAGGAGAGTAAAAAATGAACAGGATTGAAGATGTATATGCAAGGCAAATACTCGATTCCAGGGGCAACCCGACAGTTGAAGTAGACTGCAAGACAGATGATGGTATCCTCGCCAGAGCGGCCGTACCATCCGGTGCTTCAACCGGAATCAGGGAGGCGCTGGAGCTTCGTGACCAGGACCCGAAAAACTACAAAGGCAAATCAGTCGAGAAAGCTGTTTTGAATGTCAATGAAACAATCTCGGCAGAACTTTATGACCATGATGTCCTCGACCAGAGGGGGGTAGATTCCCTCATGAACGAACTGGATGGGACAGACAACAAAAGTGACATGGGTGCAAACGCCATACTGGCAGTTTCGATGGCAGTGGCAAGGGCTGGAGCCGCAACATGTGATGTCCCTCTTTACCGCTACCTTGGTGGTGCGATGGCCAACAGGCTCCCCGTTCCATTCATGAACGTGATAAATGGTGGCGTACACGCAGACAACAATCTTGATCTGCAGGAATTCATGATTGCCCCTTCCGGTGCCACAAGCTTCTCAGAGGCACTCAGAATGGGCACTGAAATCTATCATACCTTGAAAGCGATCCTCAAGAAGAACGGCCTTTCAACAGCTGTTGGTGATGAGGGTGGTTTCGCGCCAAATCTCAAAAATCATGAGGAAGCACTAAAAGTGCTGGTCCAGGCCATCACGGAAGCAGGCTATGTTCCCGGCAAAGATTGCTCGATAGCAATGGATGCTGCTTCATCTTCAATCTACAAAGATGGCAAGTATGGATTCGAGGGCAAGCAGCTGAGCAATGCAGAACTGAATTCATGGTATATGGAAATGGTTTCAAAATATCCGATCATTTCTATTGAAGACGGCATGGCAGAAGAGGACAGGGATGGTTGGAAGATGCACACCGAATCACTCGGAGGAAAAATCCAGCTGGTTGGCGACGATGTATTTGTGACAAATCCAGCGATCTTTGCTGAAGGAATAAAAAATGGCATCGCCAATGCTATTTTGATAAAACTCAATCAGGTTGGAAGTGTCAAAGAGACTTGGGACACGATTGAATTGGCCAGAAGGAATGGCTATGGTTACATGATCTCGCACAGATCAGGTGAAACAGCCGATTCTTTCATCGCCCATTTGGCTGTGGCATCATCTTCAGGCCAGATAAAAACAGGTGCCCCATGCAGATCTGAAAGGGTCGAGAAATACAATGAACTCCTGAGGATCGAAGAAGAACTTGGGCAATCAGCCATCTATGGCCTGCCCGAAAAGGAGAGGTAATGAAAAAATTTTTTATTGCGCTTTTGGCCTTAACAATGGTGATGCCTACTGTAGTACTCCCGGCATTCTCCGAAACAACGGATTGGCCAGAACCTTTTTACAACCAAACCCATGCAAATAATTCCAATGGGCCTGCCGTACCAATCCCGTTACAGAAATCCTGGGCATACTATCCGGAAGGTGATTCTCTTGGGATGCCAATAACTATCGGCGATTCAATAATCGTCTCAGACACTATGGGTTATATAGTCTCTCTGGACAGAAAAACTGGCCAGCCCAAATGGAGTTATGATATTGGTTTTGAAGCCCAAACCATGGTTGCTGGATCAGGTGACAAGCTTGCTTTCGCCACTGCTTCAGTGATGATGGTCAGTGGCAGGAGAAGGGGTGGCCGTGGCGGCGGTGGAGGAGGTGGACCACCACCGCTATCTGTAATCAACCAATTCACCCAATTCCCAAATTCAATCAGGGAAGATGAAACACAAAAAATGTATTTTGGTGTCATTGATCTCAAGACTGGCAAAGAATTATGGAAAAAAGAGCCAGAGTCTGGACTCTCAATTGGCCAGGGCTGCATCAGTGGGAACAAGATAATAATACCATTTTCCATTATGAGGACCAATGGCTCAATAGAATCAAAACTCATTGCCTACTCGATAATTGACGGTTCCCAAATCTGGGCAATAGATTATGCGAAATCCATGGCTTCAAGCATGCCCACTATTGCAGAGGGAAAAATTTTTATTGGCGCAATGACAATAAAAATCCCGCAAGAAGATGACCCAGTTAACCAGACACCAGAAATGAAGGACCCGGAAATACTTTGCCTCGACGAATCAAATGGCAAAATATTATGGAAAAAGGGTGAGTTTGAAGAGAACCTGATGGGGATCATAAGCTATGCGGACGGGACCCTCTATACATGCCTCACAAAGATAGACTTGACCGGCGGTGGTGGTGGCAGATTCACCATGCCAGAATCAAATGTTTCTGCATTCAGTGCTTCGGATGGCACCCTAAAATGGATTCGCAAAATAGAAGGCGACTTCATGACAACTGGCATCATGGCAGTAACAAAATATGGCCTTGTTGTGCAGTGCACAATGAGCTCGACGATGTGCCTTGACCTCAAAGAGGGGACCGTCAAATGGAATCAGGAAAAAACACCGGGTGGAATGTGCTTTGGGATCCAGTACGTATGTAATGGTGAACAGGTAATAAGCACAAGACAGAGTAAAATCTCGGTCATTAATCTTAGCGATGGTAAAATTGTCTTTCAGGAAGACACAGGGATGAAATCTGGGTTTGGAATGATGGGCGGCGACATGGTCCTTTCTTACCCAATCGTGAGCGGCGACAAGGTTTTTGTTGCTGGTGACAAATTGATATGTTATGGAGAAAAAATCATAGGTCTCTCATCCGATCCAGACAGAATAAAACTCGATATTGAAGCAGGGCAAACAAAGACGCTTAAATTGAAGCTTGTTTATAACGCACAAGCTGAGATTAAAGGCACTATTGCAGCCTCACAACCATGGATAAAACTTAGTGCAAATGACTACTCCACAGCATCACAAACCTATGAAGTAACACTTTCAACAGAAGGGCTGGAGCCTGGAGTATACAAAGGTTCAATAGATGTTGATGCCTCGGTTGGCAAACTGTCAATACCAGTTGAGATGACTGTTGTTCCAAAACCACCAATCAAACTTGAGGTAAACCTGGAGGATCCTACTTACACAAACAAAAATCCGTTTAAGGTGACAGGCCAGACGGTCCCAGGTGCAAAGCTGACGATAAGCGGAAGGCCAGCAAATGTTGCATCTGATGGTTCTTTTGCAGAAGAAATCCCACTTGAACAGGGCCCTAATAAACTCACTTTCGAAGCCAAGGATTCAAAAGGGAACGTTGCAAGCGCGGCCAGAACTGTTATCTTTGATGACAAAAAGCCTCAACTCAACACATCTCTTAAAGATGGCGACACAATAAAGAAATTTCCATTCACAATTTCTGGCCAGACCGAGAAAAACGCAAAAGTCAAAGTGAATGGGATCCCTGTTGAAGTAAAAGACAATGGCGAATTTGAAGCTGTCATTGAAGATCTGGAACAGGGAGAGCAAACAATAACCATAACAGCAGAGGATCTTGCTGGAAACGTAACCAACATTGAACGTAAGGTATTGGTTGCCACAATAGAACTCAAGCTCATCCTCGATCAAAAATCTCCCATTCTTACAAATAATCCAAATATAACAATTACAGGGCAAACCGAGGCTGGTGCTTCGATTGCAGCAATAATTCTTGGTGGGAAGCCTACCGATCCAGTAACAGCAGGTCAAGATGGAAAATTCTCGATAACAGTAGCACTTGAAGAAGAAGGCCGGTTCAGAATCATACTTCAGGTTATGGCCGAAAATGGTCAATCAACAAATGCAAGCTTTGATGTGCTTTTTGATAAAACACCACCTCTCATAGAATCCACAATCCCTGCCGTTTCAAAGGAAAAAACTGTCGACATAAAAGGGAAACTTTCTGAGTATTGCATGCTCACGGTCAATGATAACCCTGTTGAAGTCAGCAAAACCGATTTCACATTCAACACAAAGGTGGAACTGAAGCCAGGTTTGAACTCCATCATTATCAAGGCAACTGACTTGGTCGGCAACATCTCAAAACTTGAAGGGTTCACCAAATTTGAAGATGCAACCCAGGTGCAAACAGTGGTAATTAAGCTATGGGTTGATAAACAGGATATGACAATAAACGGCAAAGCAATCAAGCTTGCAGTTGCTCCGACAACGTCATCTCCACCACTTCCAAAACAACTTGCAGGATCAACCTACATGCCAATCAGGGAAGTCGCGGAAGCACTCTTCGCATCAGTTGGCTGGGATGCCAAAGAACAAAAAGTGACCCTCACCCAGAAAACACCTGACGGGAAGACAAAAATTATCGAACTCTGGATTGGCAAAAAGCTGGCCAAGATTGATGGCAAGGAAATAAACATTGACTCCCAGGGAAAACTTTACCCAACAATAGTCCAGGGCAAAACAATGTTGCCATTGAGGTTTGTTGGAGAAGCTCTCGGTGCAAAAGTCGAGTGGGACGGCAAAACAAAGATGATTACGTTGACATTCCCAAAGTAGCAATCAAGACAATTTCCGACTATAAAATAAAAAAGACCTCCTTTTTCAGGAGGTCTTTTTTATTTATTTGTGGTAGAAATAGGATTTTTTATTGCTACTTGATCGGTGGCTTTATCTCTGAGGGTATATTGAAGTTTGAAAGGGTAGTTTTTGACCAGGTTTTTACCTCTCTGGCACTCTGATAGGTGATAAGCTCTGCTTGCACCGGAACACCAGCAAGTTCACCGCTCTCTATAATGGCAACATTGAATTCAACAAAAAGCTTCTGGGTTTTATTGCTTTTGCTGTCCAGCTGCTCTTCTATTACTGATACTCCCCTGAGCTGTCTGCATTGCTTATCACCAATCTGGACCAATCCATTGTCGACAAAAGCTTGTGGGGCACTAAAAGATTTTGTTAACCGACTCACATCCAAATTGATGATAGAGAATATGTCATTGAACCCAGGAAACCACTCGTTGCTGGGCTTATATCCGGACCCATCATCAATCCACTGTTTATTTCCAATCTGGACTGCCTTTTTTACTCTTTCTTGTGGTTCTTCGGGTTTCCCGTTGTTTATCTCGGGTGTATTGCTGCGCTCTTTGGATTTCATTTCGAAACTATAGCTGCCTGGGGCGACAAAAGATCCCGTCATTGTAAGGGCAACATCCTTGCTATCACTGCCAAAGGCTATATCGAAGTCATACGATTTTAGTTTTGCGATACTGACTTCTTTTATTGGCGAAGCAAATCCTTCAGCAACCTTTTTGAGCTTGAGGTTTACTTCTTTGGTAGTGGTTGGATAAACAGCAACAATATCTTCCTCGAAGGGTTCAAAATATTCCTTGGTCACCTTCAGTTTGTATGTCGCACCAGGTTCCAGTTCAGAAAAGGTAAATTGCGCATCGGCACCAGTATCCAATCTTGCATCATTGAGATATACAGTTGCTCCTGAAAGTGGTGTTTTTGTTGACTCTTCATATACAACACCGCTCATAAAAGCCTTTTCCTTTTTTTCACCACAGGCCACAAAGCCAAAAGGAACAATGGCCAGCGTAATAAGCAAAGCAATAATTCTCTTGTTCATACAACCTCCTAGCGGTTGAAGTTTATTTGATGGCAAAAACGTTTCAATGAACAAACTTAATCCATGGTTAACTAATCGTTACTCCAAATACAACTAAAGAGATGAAGGAATTCCGCTATCTTCTATTAATAATCACTTTAACCTTTGTTGAACAGGTATTTTAAAAGGCTAGAATGATTCGGTAGTCTTGCGGAATCGAAAGGAGCTTATCATGAGGAACAAGTTTATCAAGCTTATGGCCCTGTTGCTTGTGCTTGGGATGTTTTTCACAACAAGCGGGACAGCTTACGCACTTCTTGGCCCGGTCCATATCGAACTGAACGTAATGGGCGAACGTCCATCTGGAGTAAGAGCAGGCCAGGTGACCGCATTCAAAATCCACATCAGATTCAATGTAAACATCAAGGTCCACGACTGGATCAAGATATGGTTCCCGATTGACGAAAATTCATGCGACCTGAAGGACATCTGCGACGGGATCCCCCAGGTAACCGGGGCTAAGGAAAGCCCAAGATTTGTTCCAAATGAAGCATACTTTGCAAAATACCAGAACAAGGACGAGTCAGACGTTGGAAAGCTCTATGAAGTTCTTGATGATCGCAAGGGACTCACAAGGTTCGACAAGTGCGAGTGTTCTGCTGCCGCAAAAGATTATGGCAATTGTGCCCAGGAAGGCAAATGCAGGGTCATCTCCGATCCCACAGGCCTTGGCTGCTGGGTGACAGGTTCTGTTCTGCCAGCTCTCCCAAGAGACGAAGCTGAAAGATACAAAAGGCTTGCCCAGATAATCGTCACAACATCAATTGGATACACTCCCTGCACGGCCTGCCAGGGTCTTCCATATCTCATCAACACTGCAAAAGAAAGATCATATCAGGTCAACTCTCCACTTGAAGTAGAAGCTTGGCGCAAGGGATACAACCCAATCGATTTCAACACCTCAAAGGGCACTGGAATCATTGCACCAATGACGCCTGGAAGATACAGATTGACAATCGCAACTGCTCCAGAACCAACACCTGTTGAATCAGAATATTTTGTTCTTCCATGTTCTGAAATTTCAAAACCAAAAGTAACGCTTAAGCCACCAGACACCGACACTGTCACTGAAATGAAGATAAAATTCAATACAGGTGAAGGCGGTGCACTTGATGCCGACACCTCCAACATAATGATCCAGTTCCCGAATGACTATGTGCTCCCTGGATCCATCAAACCAAAAATGATCACTGTCAACGGGACTCCACTCAACAAACCGCCACAAGTCGTCAAAACACTGAACCAGGTAACAATCACTTCCCCTGTTGCAATCAATAACCTCAGCGAAGTTGCAGTAGTTTTCTCCGATAAAATCGGAATGAAGAACCCGGTAAAGATCGCTGACTATACCCTCAAAGTAAAGACTGACTCAGAGCCAGAAACAATCGAATCAGAACCATTCAAAGTGGCCACTGTTCCAGTAGTCGAAGTAAATCCAAACATGGAATACAACACTGCTGAATATTACGCAGTCGGCATCCTTCCGGCAGATTCACCAATCAAATCTGGCCAGGAATTCACGGTCAACTTCCCAAAGGGGACCAGCATTCCAAAAACAATCCAGCCATCATCGGTCATAATCAATGGCCAGCCGTACAAAGGCACTGTTAACACTGGCTCGGAGACAATTTCTCTTGTCGCCCCATCTGATATTGTCGGCGCATTGAAGGTGAGGTTCCTTGTAAGTTCAGGCATCAAGAACACCGCACCAGGAACATACGAACTCACTTTCACAACCGGTGGAAAATCATTCACATTCGAGAAGTTCGAGATCATCAAATCCAAACCGATAATCGCCAATGTTGATATAACCGAGGAACAGGGTTGTGAGCAATCCGGATACAAGTTCACCTACATACCGTCATTTGCAGGCGACCTTAACCCAGGTGACAAACTGACAGTGGAGTTCCCGGAAAATACCAGACTTCCGCAGGCAGTATCAGGGGACAAGGTAACCATCGGCGGCAAACCATCCCAGGCAGTTGAAATTGATGGCCTCAAACTCGTCATAACAGTAGACACAGAGGTCAAGGCAGCAAACGGCGGAGCACTGGTAGACATTACAAAAGACGCTGGCGTCATAAACACCAATTATCCAGGCGGATATTCACTCAAGGTGTCGACAAACAAGGACGAACCAATTTCGTCACCGCAGTTCACAATCACAATGCCAAAGGTGACCTCACAGCTCGCATTCAAGGACCCGGCACAGCCGGATGGCCTCGAATTTGAAGGCTGTCTCTGGTACAAGACGCCGCCGGTGCTTTCAATCACAAGCTGCAACCCATACGCAAAGATCTTCATGTGGTACGACAACAAAACAGATTCAATCGTCCAGTATACTGGTGAGAAGAGGCTAAGCCCTGCTTCACAGCGCACAACAATCTGGTACTACGCCCAGGTTGGAGATGTGAAGGAAGAGCCAAAACCAATGAAACTTTGTCTTGATACAATTCTGCCATCATTCTCAGTCATACAGCCAGATATGGAAAAAACCATCACCAATAAAAAAACTTATACCATCAAAGGCGAACGTCAGCCAACTGAAATGCTCACCGATGGCGACAATGAGAAATACCAGGTTGTTGATGGCGTTTATATAAACGGCAAACAGCTCCTCTCCCCGGAAATATTCGAAACAGCAAACAGGGACAGCATTAAAATGACCTTTGAGGCAACAGTCGACCTTAAAGAAGGGGAGAATGTTGTCGAAATAAAGGGTATTGACCAGGCAGGAAACGAAAGAACAATCAAGAAAATCATCATTCTCGACACAAAGGCACCAGAGATCGTGGTCGTCAAGCCAGATCCAAAAGAGCTCCAGAAACCAGGTGAAAACATCGCCATCCAGGTCAAGTCGGAGACCGATGCTTCAGTGTTCATTAATGGCCAGATTGCCCAGAAGATAGAAGAGCTTCCCGATGGGAAAACGGCCATCTTTGAAGCTGGCTGGGATGTCGTCAAGGGCGAAAACAAGGTTGAAATCACCTCCACAGATGTGGCAGGCAACACAGCAACAACCTACTTAACGTTCAAGGGTGCTACAGTTATCGAACTCTGGCTCGAAAAAACAGATTTCGTAGTTAATGGTGAGAATATGCCAAGTCTTGCCACAGCACCAACAATAAAGTCTCCACCACTTCCAAAAGTATTTGCAGGAACAACATTCATGCCTATCGCTGATGTTGCGAAAGCCCTTGGTGTAGAAGTTAAATGGGATCAAAAAACCAAGATGGTCACACTCACCCAAACTCTCGAAAACGGCACCAAGAAAGTCATCCAGCTCTGGATAAACAAGAAACAGGCAAAGATCGACGGCAAGGATGTCTGGATTGATGCAAAAAAGGTTCTTTATCCAACAATCCTTTCTGGCAAAACCCTTCTTCCACTCAGATTTGTTGGTGATGCCCTCGGTGCACTTGTCGAGTATGATACAAAAACCAAGAAGATAACACTTACTTACCCAAAACCATAGAGCACATATAACTAGAATTGCCAACCAATTAAAAAAGCCGCCCCAAAAGGGCGGCTTTTTTAATTTTATAAGACAGACACAGACCTGAATGATTCTTTCAAATAACTACCCACATAAATTTCATGCAACATCATTGCAATCAAGGATTTATGGGCATTTTATATTGAAATTCAATAATCTGTTTGACTTCAGATAAACCCATAGAGGGGGAAAACATTATCTAAATACAGGAAGTCTCACATATAGTAATTGGGTACAAGGTATAACTCTACAATGTAATTAATGGTTATATCCCCGTGTCAACAGTCAGATAAAGCTCCTTGTCGCCAGCCGGGTTGTCGCGGTAGGCGTTTATGACCCAGCCGTAAGAGGCACCCTCAACCACAAAAGCAAGAAAGTACTTTTTGGGTCCGGATGTGACAATTGCCGGTTCCAGGCGTTTCAAACCGGTTATCATTTCAATCTGCCTGTTTATACTCTCATCATTGCACAACGGATTGTCCCACCCAACAACAGCGATTGATTCCATCGGCGGAAGGGTCTTTTGTGCTATCTCGCCAACCTCTTTTGCTTCAAGGGTCACAATAAGAAATCTGCCCTTTGGAGAATAAATCTCCGGGAAAGGGCTCTGCTTGTCCGGATTGACAAGGCTGTAGTGGTCCTTTGCGGAGACAATTTTAGCCTGGAGGCCCGGCAGGAGCTGGAAATCACTCTGTGGGCCAACATAAGCAAAATCTGCTGACCTGGGAGTGTTTATCCTCTCAACATCGGGAGCAACAGAAGGGAGGCCCTTTGCTCCGCAACCTGCAACAACAAGGAGCCCGCCAAGAACCAGCAATAAAGATTTCTTCATTCTTTCAGATCAACAACCGCGAGGCGCTGCTCCGGATCGGAAGCTGTCGAGATAATTTCGAGCGTTACGCCCTTCATGTTCTGCTGGCAATCCATCAGAAGGAAGCATTTTACTGGTTTTGTGACATCGTCCTTGATTTTGGTCAGGGATTTTACACCAAGGTTCTTTTCGGTGGCCTGGATGGCCATCTCGTTTTTGGTTTCGTAATACCTGTTGCCATCGACATCGACGATTTCATACCTGGTGAATTTTGGCTGGAAAGTTGGTGTTTCACCCGGCTTGATTTCCATTTCCAGGAGGTAGAAAAATCCCTGTTCTGGCCACAATGGAGAATCGGTCGTCCCGTCCTTTTTGATTGCCCTGATATCAACCGATTTTGTCAGTTTTGTGACATTGAAGGTGCAACCCCTGACTTGAAACTCTTTCCCCATTACTTCATACACCGAGCCGCTGTCCTGACCCTGTTTGGATTGACCACCGCATGAAACTGTCGTAAAAGCGATTGCAAGACAAACAAGCACCATCAAGATTTTCTTTTCCATAGTTCCTCCAGATTGTAATAAATCCTCTCTTCCTTGCCAAACAGGTGGACTATCAAATCACCAAGGTCGACAAGTATCCATCTCGAAGAAGCCCCGCCCTCAAAATTTCTTGGCACTTTTTGCTTTTTGCCAAATTGTTCCAGCCTGTCAACGATGGCCTGGCTCTGGAGCGGAGAAATGATTGTTGCGACGACAAAATAATCACACATTGGCGTCATTCCACTGACATCAAGCAGCACAATGTTTTCCGCCTTCAGCTCATCGAGAATTTCTACGACTTTTTTTGCCAATTCAAGGGGTTCCAGCTTTGGCCTCCTTGTAGAGTTTATTTTCTTCAATATACATCAAAACCTTGTCCGGAACCAGATATCTGCAGTCTAAGCCTGCTTCGAGCCTTTCCCTGACAAGGGTCGAAGAAATGTCAATTCTTGGAAAATCGAGCATTAATACTGTTTTGTCAATTGCACCACACCCCATCAAAACAGATCTGGCCTCTTCAAAACTTGTTCCAAATCTTGGGGCAACAATAAAATTGGTAAGTTTGGCAATTTTTTCCGGCTCACGCCAGTTTTTGAAAGTGACCACCAAATCTGAACCGGCAATAAAAAAGAACTCATTTTCAAGATTTTCTGACTTCAAAGCAGACAGGGTTTCCACTGTATAAACAGTCTTCGGGCCAATCTCCCTGTCGCTGACCCTAAAAAATAGATTATCTTCACAGGCGATGCGGGTCATATTTAATCTGTGGGAACCATCTATCTGCGGTCTATTCTTATTTGGGGAAAAAGTCGAACCCGGAATAACAACAATCTCGTCAAGCTGGTATTGCTCCCTGGCAAAAACGCCAAGCAAGAGGTGCGCGTTGTGGGGTGGATTGAAGGTTCCGCCCAATATCCCAATCCTACTCAAAAGTGAAGCGCTTTCCGGCGATGGTCACCTTGTCGCCTTCTTTTATGCCCATCTGCTTCAATTTTTTCTCAATTCCAAAACGGTTCATTTGTTTATAAACAAATGCCAGCCCATCGAGGCTTTCAAGATCGGTTTTTGCGACAATTCTCTCCAGATATGAATTTTTGACGAGGAATTCTCCACCATCGCTACGTTCAATTTTCGTATCGGTCTGGACTTTCGAAACAATGATCACTTCTTCAGACTTCTTGGCCTGTGGCAGAGGAACAGCTTTCACTTTTTGCCAGAGTGCATCAATCAGATCTTCTGTGCCAATCCTCTCTTTTGCAGAGATTTTCAGATACGGGATATCTCTCTTTGAGATAAAATCCTCCAGAGGATCTGGTTTTCCATCCATAAGATCAATCTTGTTTCCAACAACAAAAGCGGGTTTTAAAAAAGTTTCTTCCGAATAAAGCTTGACCTCTCTCCAGAGCATCTCCAGTGTTGCACATGGATCATCCGAAGCCAGGTCAATAAGATAAAGCAAAACTCTGCATCTTTCTACATGACGCAAAAATTCGAACCCAAGCCCCTTGCCCTGCGATGCGCCCTCAATGAGGCCAGGAATATCGGCGACAGTGAATCTGTTCCAGTCTTTGGTCGTTATGACCCCAAGCGATGGTTCGAGGGTAGTAAAAGGATAGTCGCCAACTTTTGGTGAAGCCCTTGAAATTGCACCGAGCAATGTTGACTTGCCTGCATTGGGCATTCCAACAAGCCCGACATCGGCAAGTATTTTCAGCTCGATGATGAGTTTGGATTTTTCGCCCCTCTCGCCAGCCGTGGCAATATGGGGCGCCTGTCTTCTCGCATTGGCAAAGTTGGCATTCCCAAGGCCACCTCTTCCACCCTTTGCAACAAGAAGCTCCTGTTTGTCTTCCAAAAGTTCCGCAATCAGATTGTCTTTGTCTTCCAGATAAATGGCGACACCAACCGGGACCTTGATGTAAACATCATCGCCATCGGCACCGGTGCAATTTTCCGAAGAACCGTTTACACCATCTTCAGCTTTCCAGTTTACACGGTCAACAAGATAGGAGAGGTCTCTTAGATTGGAGTCTGCAACAAGATATACGTCACCCCCATGACCGCCCTTCCCTCCGGAAGGGCCGCCTCTGGGGACAAATTTCTCTCGTCTGAAAGTAACGACACCATCGCCACCTTTTCCAGCAGCGACCTTGATCGTCACTTCATCTACAAACATCAGTTGGCTTTTGGAAGAACCACCACACGCTTGCCGGTTTTTCCGACTCTCTGGAACTTGACTACTCCCTGTGTGATTGCAAAGATCGTGTAGTCCCTTCCAATATCAGTGCCTTCACCTGGATGAAAATGGGTCCCGCACTGCCTGATGATTACTCCACCTGGTAAAACTTCCTGCCCGTCGGCGACTTTTACGCCCCTGTATTTCGGGTTGGAATCTCTTCCGTTATGACCGGATCCACCTGCTTTTTTGTGTGCCATGATATCCTCCTATACAAAAACTTTTTCAACAAAAGGCGAAGTTACAAGCGACAAAAGTGCACCGTAACCAGGCCTGAACCTGAGCATGTCTCCAACACTCAGACCTGTTGCATCTTCAACATCACATACGACATGGTCCGAAGAACCACCAAGAACAACAACACCTTCATCAAGCGGCGTGAGGAGCTCCGGGATGCAATCTCCTCTTCCAATATTGATGATGGCACGTCTCCTTGTTCCTCTATCTTCAAAAACCGGGTGTGAGCCGTATGCGTCCTGTGAGACAATCCCTGTGGGTTTGGATGGTTTGGATTTGAGCTCGATTATCTCGCATGAAAGTTCCACAGTATCAACATCAAAACCGGGTAGTGGTGTCCTGTCAAGGACATTCATACCCAAAATAATCCCCTCGCCAATCCTGAAATCATTTATGGCCCTGGGGAGCTTGCCAGCCATCAGCATTGGAACAAAATTTGTTGCTGCAGGAGCAAGATATTTGATTTCCACTTTGTACTCGGAAGATATTTTTGAAGCGAGCTCAATGAACTTTGAGACCATATTTTGATCCGGGACAACACCGGCAAAACACGTCAATACTGCCCCCAATCCTTCAAGTTCGATCCCAGGTGTCCTTAGCACCTCAAAAACATAAGGAAAAAGCTCTTCTTCTGTAACACCTTCGCGCAAATCACCAAGCTCAACCATCAAAACGATCTTCTGGGTCCTGCCCATGGATGATGAAACTTCACCAAGGATTTTTATCGTTTCAAGATCGCTTTGGAGACTGACGCAATCAACTTGTACAAGCTCTTTAAGTCTGCTCATCGAAGGCGGACGAATGAGAAGAAGCGGGGTTTTAGGGAAAGCCTGCCTCAACTTTTTGAGGCTTTCAATCCTGGAATCAGCCAAACCATCACACCCGCCCTGGAGCATCGATTTTGCAACAGCAACATCACCCAAAACGACTTTGGTAACACCCCAAAGCCTGGCCCCATGCTCATGAACGAGGGTGGCCATCTTTTTGGCATTTTGCTCAATCTTTTTAGTGTTTACGGTTAAAAATGGAGTGTTTGGCATATTCCGAATTTTCAATAATACAATATAGTTGAATCCAGTCAATAAAGTCTCGTTCATAGCTGATTTATCCTTGACAATCAGAAACACCTTCCACTAATATAGTTAAGTTGTGTAACCATATTTGTCCGACCTGGCAAGGCTTTTATTAGCGGTTGGAAAATACTGGAGACTGAAAAACAAGGGGATCATTAACCCTTAAGGGTTAATGATCAAACACGTTAATGAGGTGAGTAATGAGAAGTAACGACTATGTGAAGCTAGTTTTGATTTTGTTGATTGTGGCTTTCTCGGCGTTGATTGCATTTTTCCCGACAGTTTTTACAAAAGAGGCTACGATCGTCGACAGCAAGGGAACCCCAAAAACAGTAACAGGTCCTGCTTTCCCTTACAGGCTCGGTCTTGATCTCAAGGGTGGAATTCACGTCGTACTTGATGCTGTTGATACCCCGGAGCAACCGGTAACTGACGAAAAGATAGAGCGCGCAATTGCAGTGCTCGAAAGTCGTGTTAACAAGCTGGGTGTTTCAGAAACAACAATACAGCGTCAAGGCAACCTCAATCGTATTTCCATCGATCTGCCCGGTTACCAGAACAAGGATGAGGCAATGGCAATCCTTGGCAAGACCGCTCTCCTCCAGTTCAAGGACGCTGACGGAAAGCTCATAATGACGGGCGACAAAATCAAGGATGCACAGGCAGTTTACGGACAGGCAGGCAACGGCCTGGGTCAGGAATGGCACATCGTCATGACCATGACTCCAGAAGGCAGGGATGCTTTCAAACAAGCTACAAAAGCTGCTGTTGCACAAACTGACGAGAAGAAGCGAATCATTGCAGTCTATCTTGACGAAGAACTTCTAATGAAGCCTTCCGTCAAAGAAGAAATAGACTCTGATACAGTTTCGATTACCTCAGGTTCAGGTGATCCAACAGAAAAACAGGCCTGGTCGCAACAGTACGCACTTCTTATCGCTGGCGGCGCACTTCCAATCAAGCTCAGCTCAGATCCAGCAGAACTTCGTGTTGTTGGTGCTTCACTTGGTCAAGACACAGTCAATAATGTATACCTCGCGGCAATCCTCGCACTGATGCTTGTCGGTATCTACATGCTTCTCTATTACAAGGGAATGGGTCTTGTATCAATCGTGGCTCTTGCTGTATACGCAACAATTTACCTTGCCGCACTTCTCATCGTCGGAGCAGTTTTCTCACTCCCGGCAATTGGAGCTGCAATCATCTCTGTGGGTATGGCGGTTGACTCAAATGTCATCATTTTTGAGCGTATCAGAGATGAAATAAACGAAGGCAAAACCCCAACATCATCAGTTGCACAGGGATTTGGCAAAGCATTCAGGACAGTTCTCGACTCCAACATAACAACCCTCGTTGGTTGTGGTGTCCTATACTGGCTCGGAACCGGTGCCGTAAAGGGTTTTGCTTTAACCCTTTCATTTGGAATCTTCACCTCATTCTTTACAGCGGTGTTCGTGACAAGATTCATCATGGACATGATAATAAGGTTCTGGAAACCAGAGCCAGGCTCGCCAATGTTTAAGTTCTTCTATGGCAACGGAGGTGCTGCATGAAATTCCTCAATCCAACACACTGGGACATCATCGGAAAACTCAAATGGCTTATTGTGAGTTTTATAGCAGTTATTTGTTTTGGAGTATTGGTAATCGGTTTCAGATGGGTAACTACAGGTTCAAAAATTGATACCGCGTATTTCATTTTCGAAAAAGCCATTCCAGGACAGGTAACCGAGATTGCAAAAACAGTCTATCAGTTCGAAGAGATACAGAAGCTCTCAAACTTCTCAATCGAAGTTCCTGCACCAGATGCCAATTATAAAGAGCAAGTCAGATTGAACATCAAAGCAGACAAACTCACCAATGATGAGGTAAAAAAGATTGGTGAAAGGCTTTCCACAGAATATGGCAAACTTGCAAAAGATCCGGCAATTGAAACTACCTCTCTTTCAGGACAGCCATTCAACTGGGGCCTTGATTTCACTGGTGGAACAATCCTTGAAATGACCTTCAAGAATCCTTTTGTGGACAATACAGGCAAGGCCATGGCAGACGAAGAGGTGATTGGCAAGGTCAGAACAGCTTTTGCAAAAAATGGCGTTTCACTGACAGTTGTTCAGGTTCAACGTCTTGCAATGGAAGCTGAGCAAGGAAAGGATATAGCCAATTCTATCCTTATTCGTACACAAGAATCATCTGATACCAAACTTAAATCAGTAATTACCGATCTCATCTCAACATTTGGCGAAGAAGATGTCGCCAACAGAAAGATTGATACAATTGGTCCAGTTGTGGGTCAGGAGCTCAAAAGATCAGCTGTTCTTGCACTCGTTATCGCGCTAGCAGTTATTTTCATCTATATTGCGTTCAGGTTCCAGCCAAGAGCTGGAGTTGCAGCTATTGCTTGCCTTATTCATGACCTTGCGCTCACACTCGGCGTCCTTTCTCTTGCTTGGGTTGAAATAAATTCAGCAGCAGTAGCAGCTTTGCTTGCACTTATCTCATACGATGTACAAGACACCGTCGTTGTTATGGACCGTGTCAGAGAGAACACAAAGCTATATCTCGGCAAGATGCCTTACGATAAGCTCATCAATATGTCTATAACCCAGACTTTTATGAGATCATTTAACACATCTTTCACCACTATGATTGGTATCTTGGTCATCCTCTTCCTTGGCGGAAAAACAATCCTAGATTTCTCCCTCATCTTCCTCTTCGGTTTGACTGCTGGAACATGGAGCTCAATCTATATTGCCGCCCCGCTACTCGTTGTCTGGAAGAACTTTGAAAACAGAGTAAGCACCAATCAGCCTAGAAAAACCTATCAACTATCAACTCCAGAGGGCATTAAGGTAGCAGTAAAAGAAACACAGCCACAGATTAACAAGCCAGCAATTAAAGATAATCTTGCTGGTAAGCCGCCGGCCAAAAAAGGCCCGCCAAAGAAAAAATCCAACAAAAGACGTTAGGATTTGAAAATACTATTCAGGGAGGCCTGAGTGAAAAAGCTGATCCTTGTTGCTCAAGAAACAGCTGATGCGAGAAAGGGCGTATTAAACGCCCTTTCTCCATTATATGCGGAAGGATATTCAATCCTTACATGCATGAGTGGTGAAGAGCTCATCAAAAAAATGTCCCTCGGGCAGGCCTGTCTGGCCGTGGTCGACCTGACAATGCCTGAATTGAACGGGTTTGAACTCATCAACAGGCTCACTTCGGATCCTTCTACAGCAAATGTTCCAATAATGGCACTCACCCCACCAACACTGGGAGTTTTCAAATATATCACAAGGTGCATGGGCGTTACCTATTTCTTCAACAGACCCACATCACCAGCCAAAATCCTCGAAATGGCAAGGGAATGTATGGGGAGGGCAGAATGAATTTCATTTTTGACAGATTGCCAAAAGGAGCAAAACCAAAACCACTGGCCCAAGAATTCACATCTTCACCAAAAGACGCCATTTATACAATGAGAACGTCCATGTTCTCAGGTTATCTTGAGGGCAATTTTGGAAACTCAAAATTAGGCATCTACTTTTACAAGGGAAGGCCAATATTCACGATATACCAGTCCAAAGACTGGTTCGAATTTGGGCAGAAAGCCATAGACTTTGCCACAAAGGACCAGGGATCATCCAGGAACTGCTACTCCACAAGCGACATCGATCCGGATATTTTAAAATGTTTTTGCTCACTGCTTTCCCCATATCCAATATTCAGGAATTTCTACCCTCAAATGCTTGTTATTGATGAGCTTTTTTCAAGAATGGTGCAAGAGAAATTTACCGGGTGCATATATATTTCAACACTGTCTGACCAGGTTTTGCTTTTTGTTCATGATGGCATGATCCTTGAGTGGGAAGAGGGCAAGATAACCAGCCGCTACCCAATCGACGAATCTCCAGTTACAAAAGACATGGCAAAAGCAGTCGCCCTGATGAGCGACGAGAGGGCAGGCATCGACATATACGAAATGCCTGAAAATCTTTATTCAGACCTGACTTCTTTTGAATATGGCGTAACATTCAAGACAACCAAAAGCCTGCTGATACTCAAGGATGCTTTGAGCAAAATTGCAGGAGATGAACTAAAAGGCAAGAGCGTCGATTTCGACAGGGCACTTGACGAGAACGCAGCCGATATAAACAACATTGAAGAGTTTGTCACCAATCTGGAAAAACATCTCACAGTCGATATTTCAAGAAAAATCCTTCAGGGATTGACTGAAAAACTGATGGTTGAAATAGCAGAATTCAAAAAATCCTGACTTTGTGGCAAGTATATTTTTTACCAAGTTCCTGGGCCGCCTCAAAGAGGGCGGCTTTTTGTTTAAAAAGTGCAAAAACCGAACTGCCTGAACCGCTCATGCTGGCAATATTTGCACCATGATCCAGAAGTGAATTTATCGCCTGGCCAATTTCGGGGCATACCAGATTGGCCGCCTCAAAAAGGTCATTTTGCGGCAATTCCAACCGGTCTGGAATACTGGCCGGTTTTGACGAAACAGGTTTCTGGTCCCAGTTTGAATACACTTTTGGTGTGGAAACATGACAGTCTGGGCAAACAAGCAAGATTTCTCCTTCAAAACCTTTCAATGGCTCAACGATTTCACCCCTGCCGGTCATCCTTCTCCATCCCTCAAGCAGAAACGATGGTACATCAGAACCAGCCTTGGCGGCAGTTTCAAACAAAAGGCTTTCTTTCATGCCAATAAAAGAGCCAAGACAGGAGATTACCGCGGCTGCGTCTGATGAGCCACCGCCAAGCCCTGCTCCATGTGGTATGTTCTTTTTTATCTTTATTTCAAGCGAAAGGTCTGCACCAAAAGATTCGAGCAAGAGAGATGCGGCTTTGTATGCCAGATTATCTTTTCCTGGTGATATTTCACAATCCACAATGATTCCTTTGCCATTACTTATTGAAATGTCTATTTCATCATAAAGGTCTATTCTGACAACAAGGGAATCGATTTCATGATAACCATCAGGCCTTCTGGCCAGAACATGCAGGTCCCAGTTTATTTTTGCGTATGCCCTAACGTGGAATGAAACCGGCAAGTCTCTTGAATTGATCGACATTTAATGTTTCACCCCTCACATTGGGTTCCAGCCCAATGAATGACATTGCGCTCTTCACATCATCCGCGTCAAACCCTGCTTCAGAAAGCGAGTTAACCATCGTTTTTCTCCTAAGCATAAAAGCGCCTTCTACCACACTGATAAAATGGTCCTCGGCCTGTTTTGGCAACCTTGGTGTTTTTGGCTGGTTGAATGAAACAAACGCAGAACCAACATTTGGCCTTGGAAAAAATGATGATGGATGCACTTCAAAAAGTTTTTTGAACGAAAAAGCATACTGGGCATAAACGGAGAAAGCCGTGTATGAAGAATCCCCTGGCGATGCCAGCAGGTGTTTGACAACATCCTCCGGCAACATGAAAAAAGCCGGAACATCCGGTGTCTGGTTTGCCCATCTCCTAAGTATGGCCGAAGAGCAGTAATAGGGGAGATTTCCAACAACAACGGTTGGTTTGAGCAATGACAGATCCATCTCGAGAACATCGCCAAAAATGAGTCTTATATTTGAAGTGAGGCCAGTTGTTTTGAGTAGAAGCGGGCGGAGGTCAGTGTCTATTTCAATGGCAATTACCTGGTGAGCATTCATGGCTAGAGTAGAGGTGAGATAGCCAGATCCTGCACCAATTTCCACCACCCAGTCAGAGTGCTTGATATTGCAAGCATCCATGATTCTGTCTATCGCAACAGGGTCATGAAGAAAATTCTGACCAAAACTTTTTTTGAGCCTTATCTCAAACCTTTGAAGGTCATCTTTGAGATCTTTTAGGCCATTCGAGGACATACATGTTTACCTTTCTTCTGCCCCATCTCATAGCCTCTTCGGGCTTGTAGAAGAAGACGTCAATAATGTTGTTTTTTATTGCCCCGCCACAATCGCCAGCAATGGCATACCCATAACCTTCAACATAGACTTTAGTAAAATAAGGGATAACTGCTGGATCAACCGCAATAATCCCATATCCTGACCTCATTCCGGTTGCCGTTGTCCATGGGTCAGCATCGCACTCTGCCACAGTTGGAGAATAAGCAGTAGCTTCCACAAGGATCTTCTCTATTGCCCCACCAGGCATCTCGGCCTCTCCTATTGCCATTTCTTCGTGGATTGGCCTATGGGAGATTCTCGTTGAAATAAAGGTGGAGGTAACAAGTTTTCCATCCTCATAAATTTCCCTGTAAAGGTCTTCCCTCTCCCCGCCTGATCCAAGTTTCCACACCGCAACCTTGCCCTGATGGACCTGGTTGTTCGGAACATAATCAATCTCGTAAGGTATTCTTTCTTTCCTTCTTACAAGTTTGTGTTCCACTCTTACCACTCTCGTAAGCATTGTGCCTGGCCTATAGGGGTCTTCGGAGACCTGGATCCTGTCCAGTGGGCCAAGCTTTATGCCAATCTTCGAAACAGCATTTCGCAGATTTTTGCGAGTGCAGAGTATCTGCTTGCGCATGCCATCAAACTGGATGATGACCGGGTTTGCCTTTTCGAACTCTATTTTTTCGCCAGACCTGAATGTGCTGTCCATATCTGAAACAACAAATCCCGCTGGTTTTATTACGACCCTGTCTGAGGGGTCAATCTTAAGCCCCATCTCTTGCAGGGCGCCACTTATAGTTTTTTGAAAAGTAACTCCCACATGGAGTTCCTGGCCGATATAAACCGCCACTGCTTTTGAGCTTGCAAATCCAAGAGTGGCAAAAACAAAGCCCAGTACGGCAATAATCCAATAAGCTGTTTTGGTGTCTTCACAATTCATACATTTTATGTAGTATATACTTGTGAACGTAATTCTGTCAAAGGAAACAATGATAAGAAAGGCCAGGGAAACCCTGGCCAATCATTTTCGGGGCATAAAGCTCCACGATGATGCAATGATGGTTGGCGGAACCATCAGGGACATACTCCTTGGAAGAACGCCAAAGGACATTGACATTGCAACCCCGAAAACTGCCGAACTTGTCCAGGGCTTTGTCGACAAGGGATTCACCCATGTCCTGCTGGATGAACAGCGCGACATCCACAGGATGGTTGGGAATGGCGTACACATAGACATCACGCCACTTCACCATGACCATATCCATGACCTGATCGGAAGGGACTTCACCATCAACTCCATCGGTCTTGTGATAAGCACAGAGGAAATCCTGGACCCGCAAGGCGGAATGAAAGATCTCTCCAAAGGCCTCGTAAGGGCGCTTTCAGAAGACAGGTTCCTTGAAGACCCGCTCAGGCTGATAAGGGCATTCAGGATAGCCGCGGACCTCTCCTTCTCCATAGATCCCGTCACAAAGCGCTTCATAACAAAACATGCCCACCTGATAAACAGGCCAAGCAAGGAAAGAATAAGGGACGAGATTTGCTGGACAATCGAGGCCCCAAGGTCATACCCGGTCATAGAAGAACTCACAAGAACGGGCATTCTGGGAAGAATACTGCCAGAATTTGCTTCCGTGTCACAGGTAATAGCCCACAAACCACATGCACTTGGCCTGACCGAGCACCTTCTCTGGACATACAAGTACCTTGAAGACATCCTGGAAGATCTCGACTCAATGCTTGGCGATTATGCCGACAACGCAAGGGAATTGCTTTCAACGGTTATGGCCTCCGACAGAAGAATATTCATTTGCACAAAATTGGCAGGCCTCCTTCATGACATAGGCAAGCCACAAACAATAACCTATGAGGAAGAAGTGCATTTCCTTGAACATGACAGGGTCGGTTCTGAAATGGTTTCAAAAAGGATGGAGGAATTGAAGTTCTCATCCGCAGAAACCAAAACAGTTTCCGGAATAGTTTTAAACCACATGAGGCCACACAATCTCCAAAAACTGGACAGTGTGAGCCCCAAAGCTGTTTTCAAATATTTCAGGGATCTCGAGCAGATAGCCATACCAACCCTTCTGGTTGCTGTTGCAGATGCTTACGCAACCCAGATGATGCCATACGGGTCTTTGGACGCATACCACGAATTTGTCAAATCGATGGTTGCCGAGAACCAGCAAATGGGCAAACCAAAACCACTGCTCACCGGAGACGAAATCATGAAGCTCCTTGGAATTGACCCCGGGCCAGAAGTAGGTCTTGCTGTCAGTTATCTTGCCGAAGCACAGGCACTCGGACAGATAACTACAAAAGCGCAAGCCAAGGAGCTAATAAAATCGAAAGGCTACCTAAATGAAGGAAACGCTTGAAAAATTCGTTCGGATAAGCTCTTCATCATGCCACGAGGAGAAAGTGGCAGAGCTTTTCCGGCAGATGATATCTGAAGCAGGCTACGAGACAAGAATCGACAGAATGGGAAATGTTTATGCAGAAATCTCCTGTGGTGTTGATGGGGCAAAAAAAATCATGATCACCGCCCACAGCGACGAGCCTGCACTGGCAGTCCAGGGGTTTACGGAAGATGGTTTTGTAAGAATATGGGACTGGTCGGGAGTCGACCACAAAGTGCTCCCAGGTCAGGAAGTCGTAATACACGGCACTTGCGAGATTCCTGCCATAATAGGAATTCTGCCCCCGCACCTGACAAAACCGGGCGACAAAAAAGCTGTTCCAATAACAAAACTCTACGCCGACACCGGCATGCCGGCAGACTGGGTGACCGGCAAGGTAAAAATAGGCGACCAGGTTACATTCAAAAAACGCTTTTCCGAGCTGAAGAATGGCCGTGTTGCAGGTTGTGCACTGGACAACAGGTTAAGTGTAACAATGTTGATTGAACTGGCGAAAAAGCTGAAAAGGGTAAAACTTGATGTCGATGTTGTCCTGGTGTGCACCACGCAGGAAGAAATCGGCGGATACGGAGGATTTTCCGCTGCAATGGATGTAAAACCTGACCTTGCCATAGCTGTTGACACAACAACCGCAGAACAGCATGGGGAGTCCGGCAAATCATACTTGCCATTTGACAAGGTTTGCCTTGATAACGGGCCGATAATCAACCCAAAAATCAGGTCAGCATTTATGAATGCTGCCGAGAAGCTAAACATAAAAACTTCAGAATACATTTTTTCATCAACCAGCATGACGGAGGCCGATTCGGCATGGGAAGCAGAGCTAGGAAGACCAATATCTGTTGTCTCGATACCAGTCAGGTACCTCCACCAGCCGGTAGAGACAGTTGATCTCTCGGTCGCAGAAAGTGGCGTCGACCTGATATGCGAATTTCTAATGGGGCTGCCGGCAAGCCTGGAAGGGGTGATCTGATGGAGCTCCTGAAAAAACTTTGCAATGCTTCCGGTGCGCCTGGCGACGAGAGCGAGATAAGACAGATATTGACCGATTTCTATTCCCAAATGGGCATCGCACCAACAACAGATCACGTTGGCAATATTTTCTTTGTAAAAGAAGGGAAACCAGGCAAGCCAATAATCATGCTTGACGCGCACATGGATGAGGTTGCCCTCCAGGTCACAGGACATACTTCCGAAGGTGAGTTGAAAGTTGCCCAGCTTGGCGGGATTGACGACAGGGTGCTGGCATCCAAGCACGTCCTTGTTGGAAAAGAAAAAACAAGAGGTGTTATAGGTCTAAAACCAATCCACAACCAGAAACATGAGGAATGGGACGTTGTAACACCAACAAACGCTCTCGTTGTTGATATAGGTTGCAAGGATAAGGCAGAAGCTGAAAGAATGGCCCCACTTGGAACCACAATAGTTTTTGATACCGAGTTCGAAGACTGGGGTGAGGTTGTAAAAGCAAAGTCTTTTGATGACAGAGCCGGGTGCTGGGCCGTATGCAAGACAATGGAAATGGAAACGGAATGCACGCTTGTCGGATCATTCACCTTTGGCGAGGAGATAGGCATGAAAGGCGCCGTCTTTGCAGTTAGAAGATTCATGCCCGACCTGGTTGTTTCGCTCGAGGGAACATCTGCTGGTGACATGCCAGAGGTCCCAGAACACCAGAACTGTGCAAGGTTCAGGTGCGGCCCGGTAATAACATTTGAAGACCGCAGCGTGATCATCCCAAGGAATTACCGCCTCCTGCTGGAAGACACTGCCCAGAAAAACAGCATCCAGTACCAATATAAGGGAACAGTAACTGGTGGAACAAATGCGGGAAGGATGCAATTCGAAAACGGTGGCACCCCATGTGTGGTCATCGCAGCACCTTGCAGGTACATCCATTCTCCAGTTTCACTGGCCGCAAAATCAGACCTTGAAGCAATGGTCGAACTTTCAAAGGCATTCATACAAAGAATTGACAAGGAAGGACTTCCGCAATGAAAGATATAATCCAGAAGCTGATTTCAATCCCATCTCCATCGGGTTTCGAGGAAAAACTCAGGGAACAGGTCACAAAACTCCTAGAGGGTAAAATAGGGGAAGTTGATTTCATGGGCAACCTCGTGGTCAAGCACCCTGGGAAGGGTCCCAAAATCCTCGTTGAGGCCCAGATGGATGAAGACTCCATAATAGTAAACCACGTCGATAAAAATGGTTTTGTCAGGTTCTATCCGTCAACTGCAATGAAAGAAGCAGACATCCTGAACCGCCAGGTCATTTTCCCAAGCGGGGCCTGTGGCTACATCGGAGCTGAAGAAGTAGCAGAAGGGACCGTGCTTGGTTTTGACAAAATGTTCGTAGATATTGGGGCGCACGACAAAAAAACCGCAATGAAGATGGTCCAGATTGGGGACCACGCATCCTTCCACACGGAATCCAGACTTGAAGGCGGAAGAGTCATCGGAGCTTCAAACTGTAAGGTTCCAGTTGCGGTATTGACATGGCTTGCAAACGAATATGATGGCGATGCCAATCTTGTATACGCCTTCACTGCACAGGGAAGACTTGGTGGCAGGGGCGCTGCAGCCATCATAACAAGAGAAAATCCGGACATCATTGTCACAATAGATTCAACACCAGCCACAGACACGCCAAACTGTCCGGACAAGGCAAAAATTGATCTGGACGCCGGTCCCGTCCTTGTTGTAAAAGGCAATATTGTTCCAAGAGACATGCACGCCATCTCTATTTTCGAGGAAGTGGCAGAGGCCTCTGGAATCCAGACCCAACGGACCGTGAAAGATGTCTACGATATGCATGATATGCGTATCGCACGACTTGTTTCTTCAGTGTCGATTGTAACAATCGGCATACCAACCAGAAGGTTTGGCATGTTTGGCTCGGTTTCTTCAGTTTCTGATGCACAGGCTGCAGGAAAACTGCTCTCCAAAGCTTTGCGCAAAAAACTCGTCAAGTAAGTTGAAATTTTCCAGCCCACAACTAGACTCGCTTCGGAGGAAAAATGAAAAGAACACCGCTTTATGAAAAACATGTAGCACTAGGGGCACAGATTGTCCCGTTCGCAGGTTATGAGATGCCAATCCAGTACACGTCAATTCTTGACGAACACAAAACTGTAAGGGAAAATGCAGGCCTGTTTGATGTATCGCACATGGGTGAGATTGAGATAAAGGGCCCGGAAGCTGTTGCCCTGACTGACCAGATCATGTCAAACAATGTCGCCGACATGAAACCTGGCACAGCGGAATACACTGTAATGTGCAAGGAAGATGGCGGAATCATTGATGACCTGTTTATTCATTATGTCAGCAAAGATCATATCTTCCTGGTAGTCAACGCATCCAATGTCGACAAGGATTTTGCCTGGATAAAGTCCCACGAACGCCCGGGAGCACAGGTGACAAACCTTTCCGACCAGTATGCTGAAATCGCCCTCCAGGGTCCAAAAGCAGAAGACATCATCAGAAAAGTTGCTGAATTCCCAGTGTGGGATCTCCCATACTTCCATTTTGGTTATGGGAAAGTGGCAGGCAGGGAAGTCATGGTGGCAAGGACTGGCTATACCGGTGAAGACGGCTTTGAAATCTATACAAGCAACCAGGACGCCCCATATATCTGGGACGAACTCCTGAGGGTTGGCAAAGAATTTGGAATCAAACCGATAGGTCTTGGTGCAAGAGATACCCTGAGGTTCGAGGTTTGCTACTGGCTCTATGGCAACGAGCTTGACGAGACAATCAATCCTCTCGAAGCTGGCCAGAAATTTGTTGTAAAATTCGAAAAAGATTTCATCGGGAAAGCAGCGCTTCTCAAGGCTGAAGCTGATGGAATCAAGAGAAAACTCGTTTGCCTGAAAATGCTCGAAGAAGGCGGAATTCCAAGGAGCCACTTCAAGGTGTTTGATGGAAGCACAGAGATCGGTTTTGTGACATCAGGCGGAATGCTTCCGACTGCAGGCTATGTGGGCGCAATGGCCTATGTTCCAACAACATACAAGGTTGGGACAAAGGTAAGCGTTGAAATAAGGGGAAGAAAACTGGCAGCCGAAATCATCAAAAAACCATTCTACAAGGGAACTTCTGGCAAAAAGAGGGAATAAAAAACCCAAAAGCAATACAAAATAAAACAAACGGAGGAAAGTGATGCGCGACATCGCCCAGCTTGAGAAGGTTGGAAGACAGATAAGAAGGGACATCATCCAGATGACCACACTGGCAGGGTCCGGCCATCCAGGCGGATCCCTCTCCGCCACTGACTTGATGGCAGCACTTTACTTCGAAATAGCAAACGTGGACCCATCCGACCCCATGAAAGAAGACAGGGACAGAGTTATCTATTCCAAGGCCCATGTGACCCCGCTAATTTACTCGGTACTTGCAAGAAGGGGATTTTTCGATCCAGAACTTCTCAAAACTTTCAGAAAACTCGGTTCACCCCTTCAGGGCCACCCGCACATCCACTGCGTGCCCGGAATAGAAATGTCAGGCGGATCACTCGGCCAGGGCATATCCATAGCCCTGGGCACCGCAATCGCCGGAAAAATGGACAGGGCGCCATGGAGGGTCTACTGCCTGATGGGTGATGGCGAACTGCAGGAAGGCCAGGTTTGGGAAGCATTCATGGCCGCGGCTCACTACAAGGCAGACAACCTGACTGCGATCATCGACAAGAATGGCCTGGAGATTGACGGTACCACCAAAGATGTCATGGACATTGACCCGCTTGAAAAAAAGCTGGAAGCGTTCGGGTGGCACGTCATCGAGTGCGATGGCCACGACTATGGCCAGATACTCTATGCCTTTGACCAGGCAAAACAAACAAAGGGGAAACCGCAGGCAATCATCGCCCACACGGTAAAAGGCAAGGGTGTTTCCTTCATGGAAAACAACGCCGAGTGGCACGGCAAAGCCCCAAATCAGGTAGAGGCCGAAAAAGCACTTCTGGAGCTGGCAGACTAATAAATTAGCATCTTCTCAAACAACTTAAAAACCCCTGGTTCATCCAGGGGTTTTTAATATTTATATGTTTACACCATTCTGGAAAACTATTTTCATTTTCATATAATCATTTTTTGTGGAGCAATTAAAACAATATCTGCATGAGGTCAGTAAAAACCTGAAAGAGGGCAATAGCTCGGAATTGTCCTACAGGACCCATTTCGAAAATCTCTTCAAGGCAATTTTGCCAAAAGGTTTCACAATAAAACAGGAACCGGCAGGAAGAGAAGAAGGCAAACCGGATTTTATTGTCATGAAAGACAATGTTCCCTTCGGAATCATAGAGACAAAGGATGTTGGCAAAAAACTGGCCTCTTCAAAATCAGACCTTGGCCAGCTGAAGCGCTACTACAACAGCATGTCGAATGTTATTCTGACTGATTATCTGGAATTCAGGTGGTATGCAAGACTTGAAGACAAACCAAGTGAAAAAGACGAGATAATTGAACCCAGAACAATATTCCATCTGGCAACTGATCTCGGGCAGGGAAAACTCAAGCCCGACCCACAAGCAGAAGATAATTTTGCAAAGCTGGTCGACCACTTTATAAATGCTAAAGTCAAAACCGTTTCAAACCCGACCGAATTGGCAGAACGGATGGCCTCAATTGCATGTGACATCCGGGACTCTCTCCTGAAAGCAATGAAAGATGAACATCTGGAAGGTGATCTTCACAACGAATTGAAGGCCATAAGAACAGACCTTCTTCACACAATAACCGAGGACCAGTTTGCCGACATGTATGCCCAAACCATCTGCTACGGGCTGTTCGCGGCGCGCATTGAGGCAGGCAGGGAAATAGACTGGGCAAGTGCCTCCGACCACATCCCACTCACAAATCCATTTCTCAGAAGGGTATTCAAGGAATTCCGAGAGATACTGAAGGAAAACGTCACATGGGCAACCGGCACCCTCATCAATCTTCTCAACAAATCTGACATAGAGGCAATTCTCAAGCCTGAAAAAAAGACCGGTTTTGCCAAAGATCCAATATTTTATTTTTACGAGCCGTTTCTTTCTGCATACAATCCGGGGCTCCGTGAAAAGCGCGGTGTATATTACACGCCTGAGCCAGTAGTTTCCTGGATTGTCAAATCGGTTGACATCCTGCTTGAGGAAAAATTCGGGCTCAAAAACGGCCTCGCCACAAAGGAAAGGGTTACAGAGGATATTCCTCAATTGCTCATCCTTGACCCTGCAACAGGCACCGGAACATTTTTATATGAAGTCTTGAACACCATTTACAAAAGACTCAGGACAGACAAGTTTGGAAAACTGAAAGATGACGAAGTCCAGAGGGACATTCTGGAGAGGATATACGGGTTTGAGCTGATGATGGCCCCCTATTCCATTGCCCACCTGAAACTTGGCCTCCTTCTCAAGGAGCATGGCTACACGTTCAGCAATGACCGAAGGCTGAACATATTTCTCACGAACACCCTCGAGCCACCAGCCTTCAAGCAGGACCCGCCGGGGAGCCTTTTTGGAAAGGCCGTTTCTGACGAGGTCAACAGCGCCTCCGAGGTCAAAAAAGTAAAGCCAATAATGGTCGTGCTTGGAAACCCGCCATATTCGGGCCACTCCGCCAATAGCGACATTGAATGGATAAACAGGCTCTTAAAAGGCGAGGACACAAGCGACGGCGTCAAGAAAACGGCCAATTATTTCCAGGTGGATGGCAAGGACCTTGGGGAGAGAAACCCAAAATGGCTCAATGACGACTATGTCCGTTTCATCCGCTGGGCACAGTGGAAGATCGAAAAAACCGGCTCGGGCATTCTCGCATTCATAACCAATCAT